>CAKTVG010000008.1 GCA_934622035.1 uncultured Oscillospiraceae bacterium | reverse complement strand
GCCAGATAACCGAAAACCCTTGATATACGGGGCTTTTCCGGTTTGTCGTAATTATACCGTAAGGGCACACCTTCGCCACCCTGGCCCTGCAAAACGGTGTAGACATCAAGACCGTATCCGGCATGCTCGGCCACTTCTCCGCAGGCTTCACCTTGGACACCTACGCCCATGTTACAACAGCAGCGCAAAAAGAAGCCGCTCAAACTATGGGCAATGTGTTGAACTTAAAATAATGTCAACTGGATAATCACCTGTTTTTTGCGCGGCTACAGGAAACCGAGTAGCCAGTCCAGAATTTCAAAGGCGCACGGAATTCTCCGCAGATTCAGCAGCAGAAAGGTCTTTACAACCACATCAAAGGACTGTATGTTGGTATTCTATGAATCAACTTCCTTTGGACACAGCTATAAAACATTCAGCAAATCCGAAAAATGATCCAGAATATAGTCACCGTATTGCTTTTCTGCGGCGTCGCCCACAGCTGCGGCTTTCATGCCGCCTGCATGAGCCGCGTCTACACCGGAGACCGCATCCTCAACCACCAGACATTCCTCCGGTTTTAAGCATAGAAATTCCGCCGCTTTCAGGAACACTTCGGGGTCCGGCTTGGATCTTAAAATGTTGGTTCCATCAGAGACAGCGTCAAAGAAATCTGCAAGTCCGATGCGTTCCAGAATGAATTTGGCGTTTTTTGAGGAAGAACCAATGGCCAGTTTCAATCCATCGGCACGAAGCTTGTCCAGTGTGGTTTTCACCTCCGGGTTCAAATCCGCAGGGGACATCTGGCCTAAGAGATTTCGGTAGTAATTGTTCTTCCAACCCGCATAGGCTTCTTTTTCCTCCCGGGAATAGTGTTTGCCGCCAATCTGTTCCAAAATATCCATGCATGCCATACGGCTGACCCCACGGAAGCGGTTGTTGTCTTCCCGGCTGAAGGGAATCCCCAGTTTGTCCGCCAGAGCCTGCCAGCCAAGATAATGCTGCTCATCTGTGGACACAATGACACCGTCCAAGTCAAATAGAATTGCTTTCATCAAAATATCCGTTCCTTATTGTAGATTACGTTGCCAATTCCGCCATCAACTCGAACATCTCGTCGAATCTCCGCCTTTGCCAAGAAGCCTTTAGAATCCTTAAAGCCAAAGGGCACGTCATCGGTTTTACCTGCCATAATATCCTCGCAGACTTGGATCACACCGTCAATGAGTCCAATGTTTCCATCTCCGGGGCCATGGGAAAGATATACAGCATCGAACTTTCCTTCCAGCTGTGGTCTCAGCAATTCCAGGTTTTCCTTATATTCCTTGACCGTTGTGGAATAGGGCTCGTGGAGGAACGTCAAATAGTTG
Source organism: uncultured Oscillospiraceae bacterium (assembly GCA_934622035.1). Taxonomy (GTDB): domain Bacteria; phylum Bacillota; class Clostridia; order Oscillospirales; family Oscillospiraceae; genus JAZOXB01. Next base: position 82,868 of record CAKTVG010000008.1, on the reverse strand, counting down.
CACGCATCCCCCAGCAGAAGCGCCCGTTCCTCCCGAATCAGCATCACCACGCTGCCTCGGGTATGGCCAGGAAGATCGTATATATCAATGTGCAAACCGCCCAGGTCGAAGCTGTCTCCCCCAGCCATTTGATGAATGGTTGCCAAGGGCTTTGCCGGGATGATCTCCGACTTCTCTACCTTCTGCGAGCACAAAAATAGGCCATCACGGCGGAAGCCCATATCTGCGTGCTGAATATAGATGTAATCATCCGCATGGTTCATATAAACTTCTTCAAATTCTCCTGCTCCCATGGCATGATCTACATGACCATGGGTCAGCAGGACCAGGATTGGCTTGTCTGTCAGCTTCTCTACATAGGCTCTCAAAAAGCCCAAGCCACTGCCTGTGTCAATGAGTGCGGCTCTTTCTGTTCCCTCCACCAAATACATCAATTCCATGCCGGGTGCCCGAATGCGGGTGGTAGTTGGGGATATTTTTTCATGTTCAAATGTAATCATAGCTTCTCCTTTGCCTTCCGGAGTAGATCCTCGCAGGCATCTACAATGGCTGTCAATTGTGCTTTTTCTGCGTTGTCATAGTGAATGCCGCAGCGAACGCAGACTACGTCATCCAGCTGTACCGCTAACTCTGAAGCCCATTGGGCACTGATTACACCATCCTTATGTCCGGGCCTCTCTAACGTCTCCACTGTTCCGTCAGATGCAGCCAAGCTTACAGCTCCCACATGTGTCGTGCATCCGCCAAAAATGCCAACATCCCAACCTTCGTTCAGCTTTTTGATTTCCACCCGGATTGGAAAATCCAGCACAGTTCGCTCCAGAGTCATGCCATTCCCTCCCAGCGGCGGTAGTTCGGTATCTCAATATCAAACTGATCCAGCACCTTGCCCACAATGTGGTGAGTCATCTCCTCGATGGATTCCGGTTGATGGTAGTAGCTGAGCATAGGCGGCAGGATCACCGCCCCCATCTGACTCAGTTCATAGAGGTTGCGAAGATGGATCGTGGAGAACGGAGTCTCCCTTGTTACCAGCACCAGCCTGCGCCGCTCCTTCAGTGTCACATCCGCTGCCCGCAGCAGCAGATTGTCAGAATAGCCGCTGTGAATACCGGCAACGGTTTTCATGCTGCAGGGAATCACGACCATACCCATAGTTTTGAAGCTGCCAGAAGCCGGGCCGGCACCAATGTCCCGGTTGTCATATACCACATCCGCAAATTCGGTAAGGCTCTCCATGGCACACTCCTGTTTCAGGGTCAGCTCGCCGCCATGAGTAATGACCGCATGAGTCTGAACGTCCGTTTCTTTCAGTATCTTTAGCAATGCCACCGCCAGCGGTGCACCGGAAGCTCCGCTGACACCCACGATTAGTCGTTTTTCAACCATTTTTCTGGGTTCACCTCCAGAAATTGCGCGCGCTTGAATCTCTCCTTTAGGTGGAAAGGTACTGTGCAGTCAAAAATCGTCTTGCAGGAAATTCCACGGTTTTCAATGCTGGGGGAATACTCCGGTCCGGCGCTTGGATCCAGGGGATGACATCTGGCGCCGGGAATCGTGATAATGTCCCGATCTCCCTGGAACCGGGTATTCATCGCCCACAGAACATCATCGGTATCGAAAATATCCACATCCTCATCTACCAAAATCACATGTTTCAGCTCCTGGAAGGCAGCAAATGCCAGCAACGCCGCCTGTCGCTGCTTTCCCTCGTCGGTTGGGACAGTTTTTCTAACCTGCAGCACCGCCATGTACTTACCGCCCCCGGATGGATGGGCATGGACATTGAGAACCTTTCCCGGCATGGCTTTTTCCAGCATTCCATAAATGCTTGCTTCCGTGGGAATACCGGCCATAGACACATGTTCTGCCGAGGGACCGATGCAGGTCTGCATAATGGGATGCTCCCGGTGGGTGACCGCCTTGACCTTGATGAGCCAGCACTCGTGGCTGGCCACGCCATTGTAGCCGGGAAATTCCGGCATGGCAAAACCTGTGTGGCTATTCTGATCCTCCACCACCTTAATGCCCGGCTGAATTTCGCCCTCAATCACGTATTCGGCATTGGCAATGCAGTTTTCGTTTATGGAGACGCATCTGTGCAATTCCACAGGCTTTCCACGCAAAGCCCCGGCAATGGACAGCTCGTCGAAGCCCAAGGGAGTTGTGGGCGGCTCAAAGCAGGATGTCACCTCAATAGCAGGATCAACGCCGATGGAGACAGAAATGGGCAGCGGAATTCCAAGCTCTGCGGCCCGCTCCGCCATAGCTCCGATGTGCCGAGAGCCAGGCTGCAGAAAAATGGACAGCTCGTCCTTGCCTTGGATGCACATTCGGTGGATGGTCACGTCGGACTTTCCGGTATCCGGATGCGTGGCATAGCACATTCCCAATGTAATATAGGGTCCTGCATCCACTGGGGTATTGGTGGGTGCGGGAATCAGTTTATTCAAGTCAAAATCCACGTCCGACGCCAGATGCACCACTTCTTGGCAAGGCGCCTCTCCCTCCACAACGATAGGATCGATAGGATTTTCGGCGCATCGGCACAAAAGCCTCCCCAAGTCCTCAGGCGGGCAGTCCAGCAGAGCAGCCACCCGTTTTCGGCTACCCAGCACGCCAATGGCAATGGAAGCATCAGGATGGCCATTGATGTTATGGAAGAGCATGGCGGGGCCATTGACCTTCGTAGGACGCTGGACAGTTCCCCCAGCCCCCACATAGCGATAGACTCCGGCCAGCTCCGCCGCCGGATTCACCTCCACATTGGTTTCGACCAGTTGACCCGGCATTTCGCGCAAAATCTCCAGGGTGCTGCGCAAATCATTCACATGATTCATATGTTACCTCACAATATCGTATCCGGCAAACCACAGAAGGCATCCACAGGACTGATGCCTTTGAATTTTGACTTACCCATCAGCTTCTCAATCACCAGACGTATTGTAGTTTGGGTGGCTGTGTAAGCATTTACAAGGGTGCGGATTCTGGGGACATCCTGCAAATGGTAAGGATTCGCCAGCGACACAAATATACTGACTTCTTCATTCACAAACCGAGGCATATCCAGCGCGTGTTTTTGGCACCAATTGATGCGCACCGCAGTCTGGTTGCTGGCCTGTTCGTAGTTCGCAATGTACAAAGTGAGGCGATCCTTTGATAAATTGGAAGTGCCATGAAGCTCATCCGCATATGGCTCATAAATTTCCACTTGGAATCCATTCTGCTCCAGTATTTCTCTGGTAATTGTCTGAACGGAGCCATCCAACATAGCATCCTTGCCCAAGGTTACCAGACGGATATTTGGATAGCGCTCAGGGGTCATGGGCAGCTTCTCGGGCTGCTTGTTCTTGACCAGGGTAATAGCCTTGTCGGCGGCCTCTTCATGCCACTTGGCAGCGGGAACAGGATCGTTTTCCACCTTGTGGCAGAATTTTGCTTTCAGAGCAAGGATTCTTGTAACAGCTTCATTCAGCCGCTCCTCAGTCAGGCGTCCATCCTTCAGCGCATCCAGCATATAGCCATAATCCTCTTCAAAGTCCGTGTTGAAAACCAGCATATCGCAGCCTGCCATGATGGAAGCCGGAATGGCTTTCCGCCGATCCATGGCCTGACAGTAGCCGCCCATAATGGTGGCGTCGCTGGTGATGACCCCATTGAAGCCATATTTCCCTCGCAGAACATCTGTTAGGAGTGTTTTGCTGAGCGTCGCAGGCATCATGGCTTCCTCAAAAGACAATGTGGGATTTACATCCATTGCAACGCAAGGCTGTGCAATATGTCCCACCATCACACTCATCAAGCCGTTTGCAATCAGATTTTCATAGACCTTGCCGTAGGAATCATACCACTTGTCAGCATGAAGGGAGTTGTAAGTGGGGTGCAAATGCTGATCCCGGTAATCAACGCCATCACCCGGGAAGTGCTTGGCACAAGCGGCAACACCGCAGCTCTGTACCGCTTTGACATAGCTTTCGGTCATAGCCTTGACCCGCTGGGTATCAGACCCGAAAGTACGGACATTGGTGATAGGGTTCCGATAATTTAGATCCAGATCGCACACCGGAGAGAATGTCCAGTTGATGCCAGCGAGGGCACCTTGGGTACCACAAACCTTACCGAATTTCGCAGCCATTTCAGGTTCATCAGTGGCAGCAGTCAGCATAGGCCAACCAAAGAGCGTGCCGTCGGACATACCACCGGAGCCGCCCTCTTCCAGATTGGCTGCTTTCAGCAAGGGCACCTTTGCCACTGCGTCCAGCGGTGCGTAATCCGCCTTGACATCGTCACAGGGCTTCACCGGACGGAAAAGAATACCGCCAATCTTGCCTGCGGCAACCATCTCTTTCAGAACATCGGGTGCATAGTCGCCGCCCATAATACAGAATAACTGTCCGACCTTCTCCGTAAGGGAGAGGCTGTCCCGGGTAGATTTCACCCAGGCAGCTTGCTCCTCATTCAGGAGAAACGGCATTTTTCTCACATCCACCATAGTTATCCCTTCATAATGCCATCCAGCCATGCGAAAACAGCGTCCAGGTTTTCATCAGTGTAAAACAGTGCATCCTCATGATCAGCGCCGGGAATCAGGCTGTGCTCCACATTTTCTTCACCGATATAGCGGGTCAAACGCTCCGCAAAATGGACAGACTGTGTGCAAGGCACTCTTGCATCAGCGTCACCTGCCTGAATCCATGCCTGAATGCCGGTAGGTATTTCGTCTGCATAGGTTTCCCAGTAGGTTTTATAGGTAGTTTCCCTATCAGCCAGGATATCCTGCCCCAGGAATTTGCTCTCAAAGGAACCGGCAGTGCTGTCTGGCTTACCTGCTTCCTCATACAGCGTGTAGAACTCCACGGGAGCATAAAAACTGACCAGAGCCTGCACATCATTGGGAATATCGATGCAATCTGTTACATCGCCGTTCAGTTCCGGCACATCCGGGGTCAGCGCAGTCATTAAGGACAGGTAGGCTCCGGCGGACTCTCCCCACACAGTGATCTTCTCGGGATTCCACCCATAGTCCATTGCGTGGGCTTTCACAAAGCGGACAGCCGCTTTCACATCAGCTAGAGCAGCAGGGAATACAGCTTCAGTAGCCTTACGGTAGTCAACGCTGACAACGGCGTAGCCCTTCTCCAGCGCTTTCGCGATCACAGGCTGAATGATGGACATACCCTGATCACCGAACATAAAGCCACCGCCGTGAACCAGAACGATCACCGGGCAGTGATCTGCATCTTCAGGAACATAGATATCGCAGACCTGGGCGGCAGAATTGGAAGCATAGGAGATATTTTTATTGCCATCCGTTTCGGAAGGCACAGTCTCTCCGGGGGTGTCACCGCCGCCGGCAGGAACGAAGGTTCCGGCAGCGTCATCTACGGTCATGGAAGCGTTGCCATCCACGATCCAGTCCCACAGGCCGGGAGTGGTGTAGGAAGAGCTGGTGTCCACATTGGTCAGGCCCAGGATGGAAACGACATCTCCCTCCCGGGTATAGGTTCCGGCATAGACATCGGTAATCATCGGATTGCCGGGTAGGAAGAACCGGCAGGTGCCGTCATCATACAGGTCAATCTGGGCGGTTTCTTCCCCCATCATGCCCTGAAAGACATAGGTATAGGAAGTAAAGGACGCTTCTGTTGTACCTGCGGGGTCGGAAGTTGCCGCATCCGTCCCGATGGTAGAGGGAGTAGTCTCCCCGGTAGTGCCGGAACAGGCAGCAAGGGTCAGCAGCATACAGGCTGTGAGAATCAGAGATAACAGTTTTTTCATGTTCTTTCCTCCTTAAATTTGATTGATATAGTTAGAAATTTCGATGACGGCCGCCTCAGACTGGGGCAGGATTCCCAGCGCGTCGAAGAAGCCATGGCAAACGCCGCAGTACCGCAGAACCCGGACGGGAACGCCAGCGGACTGCAGCTTTTGGGCATAGAACTCGCCCTCCAGGCGCAGGCCGTCGTATTCCGCCAGAATAAAAAGCGTCCTGGGAAGTCCTTTGCAATCACCAAAGGCCGGGCTGATATAGGGTGTTTTCAGATCGTATTTCCCTTGGACATACACATCCGCATCCCCCTGATTGGAACGGTCGGAGCCGATGCGCAGCATACCGGGCAGTAGGTCTTTCTGCTCCTCCACAATTTCAAAGGCGGATTCGTCTCTGGCATAGCCGGGCAAGTCCTGATTGGTAAAGGTCAGCTTGGCGTACAGCAGCACCTGGGCCGCCACATAGCCTGTCCCCCTGTCCTGATCCATCTGGGCTGCGGCAGCGCACAAGTTGCCTCCTGCGGAGTCCCCGGCAATGGCAATTCTCCCGGCATCCATGCCAAACGCCTGTGCGTGGTCATGGAGCCAGCAAATCACCTCGTAAATCTGAGTACAGGGAATGGGATAGGGGTGCTCCGGAGCCAGACCGTAGTCCACATTCCAGACCACCGCATCCGCTTTTTCCGCGATCAGGCGGCAGGGATTCTCGGTGGTGAACGGTGTTCCGCCGAAGAAGGCACCGCCGTGAACATAGATCAGGCCGGGACGAACCTTCCGGCCGTGACGGGGATAGTAGCCCCAGACCGGCACCGTACCCACGGAGGTAAGCACCTCAATGTACCGGGTATAAATCTCTTTGCGGCAAAGATTGTAATTGAAGCCGCCCATATGTTCCCGGATAACCGCCAAAGGAGGCGGCGGGCCTTTTCTGCCGGCGTTTTCCGCCTGCATGGCAAGCTCTGACCGGAGCTGTCGAGGGTCCAGAGAGTGGGGCTCTCCATCCGGCACGGCTTTACACTCCACGGTTACTCCGTTTACATCCAGCATTTGCCCCGGTGCTAATAGCTGCCGGACGAGTTCTGTTTCATATTCCATAAATACCTCCAAAAAGGACACTCCGGCAGAAGCATCACCGCCTGCCGGAGTACCCTTAGATATGCTTTTCAATGAAAGCAAACACCAGATCCATGTTTTCCTTTGCAGTGAAACGCTTGTCCTCGTGGTCAGCGCCTTCCAGCGGCACATAGGTAACCTTGTGAGCAAGGCCCTTTGCCTGCAAGTCCTTCACAAATTCCTCAGACTGTGCCCAAGGGACCAAGTGATCCGCAGTGCCATGCTGCACCAGCATCGGTGCCATGTCCTCACCGGCGTAAGTAGCAGGATAAGCGGCTTTCAGAAGCTCTGCAGGCGCAGCGCTCAAATCAACGCCCAGATATCTGCTCTCCGGCATCATGGCGGTGTTGGGATGGACTTCGCTGACACCGTTGGCGATGGCCTGAGAGCGCATGGTCTCAAAGCGGACTGGGCCAAACTGGTCGATACAGACCTGCACATTGGGCTCCACCGGGTAGGTTTTGCCCTCCTCGCCTGGGAAGGCACCGTTTGGCACATTCATGCCGATCATGGCAGCCAGATTGCCGCCGGCGGAGCCGCCCAAAACCGCGATGCGGTTCGGGTCCACATGGTACTCATCAGCGTGGCTCTTGATATACCGAACCGCTTCCCGGCAGTCCAGAACCGCCGCAGGGAAAACCGCTTCGCCGGCTACCCGGTATTCAATGGAGGCCACCGCATAACCACGCTGGATGCCATCCAGATAGGCATCCATGTGATCATCCCGTTTGTCGCCGAAGGCAAAGCCGCCACCGTGAATGTGGGTGAACAGCGGGAAAGGGCCATTGCCTTCATCGGGCAGATACAGGTCAAAGCACTGACGAGGGCTTTCTTTCCCATAGGGAATATCCAGGAATTTTCGTTTCACCCAGCTAATGTCTGCCATCGGGGGCTTCCATTCCGGGGGAGGGCCGCCATGGCCAAATCCATGATCCCCCATAGGGGGCTTGTCACCAAAAGGCGGCTTTCCATTCAGCGCAGGCTCTCCAAAAGGAGGTTTCTTTATTTCCATAGAATTTCCCTCCTTACTTTGTGGCAGCGGGAGCATCCTTGCGGACGCGTACCATGGGCTTGGGACGGCTCTTCAGCGCGTCGAAAGCAATCGCCGCCATCAGAATCAGGCCCTTGACGGTATACTGGGTATAAGTGCCCCAGCCGGCCAGCATCATGCCGTTGGAGATGATCTGCATGACGAAAATGCCCGCCACCATGCCGACCACATTGCCCTTTCCACCTTTCATGCTGATGCCGCCGATAATGGCGGCGGTCAGGCATGTAATCTCCGTGCCGGGGCCGGTAGTAGCGGAAGTCTGGTTCTGCTGAGCCAGCATATCGATGGTTGCAACGGCAAAAATAGCGCCGGTGATGGAAAAGCACAGGGTCTGGATCAGGTCTGCGCGAATGCCGGAAAGTCTTGCGCATTCCTTATTGCCGCCAATTGCCAAAATATCGCGGCCGAAGTGGGTCTTATTCAGCAGCAACCAAGTGGCGATCACGATGAATACCGCCAGGTAAACATCCAGCGGCAGACCCAGAAACTTCTGCAGATACAGCGCCCGGAATTCTTTGGGCATACCGGAATAAGATTTGGAGCTGGTCATAGTATAAACGATGCCCTTAAATACCTCAGAGGTAGCAATCGTAACCACCAGAGGGAACAGCTTTAGCTTGGAAGCAATAATACCGTTCAGGCTTCCCATCAAAAAACCAACGGCAATACAGATAGGCCAGATAGTCCAAATGGGCAGGTCTGTTTCCAGCATAATGATAGCAGCGGTGCAGCCGCAGACTGCCATCTGATTACCAACGGACAGATCGATACCGCCAGAGATCATAACAAAGCAAATACCCATACCTGCAATGATGATATAGGTGGACTGTGTCACAAGATTATAAATGTTTCGTCCCGTAAGGAACAAAGGGTTCATGATTCCGAAGAAGATAATCAGCACTGCCAGAATAATATAGACAGTACCTTCCTGATATAACTGGCGGCCGGCAGCGCCTAAACGGGCACCGATGGATTTATTCTCGTTCATCTATGTATCCTCCCTTATAATCCAGAAGCAAGCTGAAGAACCCGCTCCTGGCTAAATTCACTGCGCTGCAGTTCTCCGGAAACCATTCCCTCGTGCAGGACGATGATCCGGTCAGACATTCCCAGTATTTCCTCCATATCGGAGGACACCATGATAATGGCCTTTCCCTGCGCAACCAATTCGTTCATCAGGTTGTAGATTTCCTGCTTTGCACCCACATCAATACCTTTGGTGGGTTCATCGAAGATAATCACATCCGGGTCAGCCGCCAGCGTCTTGGCGAGGACAACCTTCTGCTGGTTACCACCAGAAAGATTGATAACCATCTGATTGATATTGGGCACCTTGATTCGCAGATCACTGCGGTATTTCTCTGCCAGTTCCTTATTCTTTCTGCCGCTAATAAATCCCAGCTTGGTCAGCTTGCGCATAGCGGACAGGCTGGTATTGAACTTCACGGTGTTGAAGAGGATCACCCCTTGCTCCTTACGGTCTTCGGGAATCAAACCAATACCATGTGCAATGGCGGAAGCTGGGGAGGTGATATGCATCTTCTTGCCTTTCATCCAAACTTCGCCGGAATCCATCTTTTTGGCGCCGCAAATCAGCTCCATGGTCTCACTTCGACCAGAGCCAACCAGACCGGCAAATCCAAGCACTTCGCCCTTATGGAGCTGGAAACTGATATTCTCGACCGAGTTTCCAGTCAGATTTTTGGCCTCCAGCATCACTTCACCGACAGGGCTTTTGCGAGTGGGGAAGTTTTCATTCAGCTCTCGACCAACCATCAGATTGACCAACTGCTGCCGGTTTGTGTCGGCGGTGTTGATGGTAGTCACATACTGACCGTCACGGAGAACGGTGATACGCTCGGTGACCTGGAACACCTCGTCCATACGGTGGGAGATGTAGATGACCGTCACGCCCTTGGCTTTCAGCTTGGCAATGACAGAAAACAGCAGATCCACTTCGGCGGCCGCCAAAGGGGCGGTAGGCTCGTCCATAATCATGATCTTAGCGTTGTTCGAAATGGCTCTTGCGATTTCAACCATCTGCTGGTTGGCTGGACTGAGCCGTTCTACACGCATTGCCGGGTCAAGCTGGAAGCCATACTCGTCAAAAATCTCCTGAGCCAGCTTATTCAAATGGCGCTTAGAGTAGATTTTCCCCATCTTGCGGCCCATAAACATATTCTCAGCCACAGTCATAGGGGTGACCAGATTGATATCCTGATAGATAACGGCTACGCCGTTTTCAGCGGACAACGCAGGGGTCATCTGCGGATAGGATTTCCCGTCAAAGATGATCTCAGCGCCGGGATCGGGGTTGATTGCACCGGAGATAATTTTAATCAGGGTAGATTTACCCGCACCGTTCTCCCCCATAACGGCATGAACTTCACCCTGTTTGAAGGAAACAGAAATTCCGTCCAGCGCCACAACGCCCGGATAAGTTTTTCTGATATTCTTTAATTCAAGCATTTACCTGCCTCCTTTATGAAAAGGTAAGGGTCACTCCCTGGGGAGTGACCCTCAAGGTCTTGTTATTCTGCGGGAGCAAAGGTACCGGCTGCTGCGTCAATGGTAATGGTGGCGTTGCCATCCACAATCCAATCCCACAGGCCGGGGATCTGATACTCAGAGGAAGCATCCACATTGGTAAGGCCGGTAATGGTGATTACATCGCCCTCACGGGTGTAGGTTCCAGCATAAGCATCCGTGATAATGGGGTGATCCTTCAGTCGGAAGTTCACTGTGCCATCCGCATTCAGGACAATCTCCGCAGTTTCCATGCCACCCATGCCTTCGTAATCGTAAGTGTAAACACCATCTCCAGCAGGAGCGGAAGGTGCATCCTCTCCACCTGCTTCGCTGCTTTCCTCGCCGCCAGGCACCGTATATGTGCAGGTTGCGGGATCGATGATAATGGTCGCGTTGCCGGTCGTTCCATCAATATAGGGCCACAGGCCGGGCGTGGTATAGGGAGAGGCGGGATCCACGTTGGCCAAGCCCTCGACGGAAACCGTCACACCATCACCGGCGATGGTGTATGTTCCCTGATAGACGTCCGTAATCATGGTGCTGCCGGGCAGGAAGAATCGACAGGTGCCATCTTCCATCAAATCAAACTCGTGCGTCTCATCGCCTCCGATACCGGGCTGAACGGAGAGGTATGCCGTACCGCCCTGGATGGCACCGCCGCCAACCGTCTCGCCGCCATCGGAGCCGGGCTGACTGCTTTCCTGCATATTTTCATTGTAGCCGTTTGCTGCATCCCAATAGGTCATCAGGCCGTCATGGTTCAGAACCTCTTCGTAGGTATAAGCGGAAATATAGGAGGGGGTGTCGAAGCAAACCAACGCAGCGTTGCCGCCGTTCAGTTCTGCATCAATGGGATAGTACAGGCCGATGGAATTGGAATTGGACTTGCCATAATCAACACCGGCCTCCCCAAACATGACCTTCTCCGCCAGATTAGCCAGCGTGGCAGCCGCGTCACCGCCGCCGAACTGACAGGCTCCACGGAATACACTGGTAGTACCGGCCGCATCCGTAACAGAGCCAATCAGGTAGTCATACTCGTTACCCATAACACCACCGGAGAAGAAGGCAAATTCCTTCTGCTCATCAGCGGGATAGGTATCCATAATGTACTGAGAACCAGCAACGGATGCCAGGGAGTTGTAAGCGATCAGGACACGAACCTTTTCGTTCTCGGTCAGCACACCGGAAACCACATTTCGGTTATCGCCGGAGATGTCCATTTCCGTAGAGCTTGCCTCAAGGCTTTCCACACGGGATGCGATCATTTCGCAATAAACAGGGTTCTCAATACGGTTTGCTTCGTCTACGACTTCACCCATCAGAGTGACATATTCGCCTTTGGCGTTCTTCAGCCACGGCTCCAGGATTTGAGCTTCACCCAGACAGCGCAGTTTTGAGTCTTCAGAAATGGTGGATGTCAGGAAGCAAACTTCCCATTCGCCATTGGGATCCATGTGTTCCTCAACCCAAGTCTTGGTAATGGAAGCGACATACATACCAATCATGTACTCATCATCGCTGGAAACAGCATTGTAGGCATCCTCACTGATGGTTCCGGTCCCGCCGGAGATGACGACCTTGATGCCTGCCTCCCGGGCGGAAAGCAGACTGTCCTCCAGGGCTTCAATCTCACAGGGCAGAACAATGATCATCTCCGCACCCATCAGGATGAAATTCTCCAACTGCGCTTTCTGGTTGGACGCGCTATCGTCAGCAGATGCAACCTGAACCTCATACCCCAGCGGTTCAAACTTTGCCCTGAGCGCCTCTTCCTGCAGCACGGTGATGGAGCTGGACTTGTTCTGCATACATACGCCAATGAGCTTGGAGCCCTCCGACTGTTCTTTTCCTCCGCTGCAGCCGGCGAAGCAGCCAGCCACCATCACCAGAACCAGCAAAAGACTGATAAGCTTCTTCATTTTTTGTTCCTCCTATGTTTTTTCTTTCAGGCACTTTTCGTCCTGCTTGTTTACGCCCCTATTTTATCATCCCTTTTTGCATTAGGAAACAGCTTCCTGCCTTCTTGCTATTCAGTTATTTTGATTTTTGTAGAGCGTTTTTGGGGATTATTAATTTATTTTTGCTGTTGACATAGCAGTTTTTACCAAATATAATAATCTCAAACAGAACAGATTCGCCAAAATATCCGTGATGTTGTTATTCTGTTTCTTTGATATTATGAGGTGCTTATGGATTTTGATCGTCTTGCTGAATTTGCTGCCATCGCAAAACACGGCAGTATAAAAAAAGCGGCACAGGAGCTTGGTGTCTCCGGTGCCGCTTTGAGTGCGCGTTTGATTGGATTTGAAGAACATTTGGGAGCACAATTGTTTGCGCGCACCCGTGATGCCATGGTTCTGACGCCCGCCGGCCGGCAGTTGCTTCCCAGTGCGCTGGAGATTTTGGACAGTTGCCATAAATTGCAGCGGGAGATTCACGCCGCTCAGGAACACACCTACCATCAGCTTCGCATTGCCATTACAGGCTCCAACCTGCCGCTGTATCTCGGGCCTTTTCTCGACCAGCTCAATATCAACCATCCTGACATCCGCATTGAGATTTTGGATGACACCCATTTTGGAATTATGGATGGGCTGCAATCCGGAGCGGTAGATATCTACTTTGCGCCGGTTATGGAGGATTTCGCGCCAAAAGGACTGTCCAGAAATTTCGTGTCTTCATCCACAGCTTTTGTCATCATGCCGCGCGGTCACCGTCTGGCTAACCGCACGATGGTCTCGATCCGGGAACTTGACAGGGAACAGTTCATCTTATATCCCCCCACCGCGGAGAGCGCAATTCGTGATTTCCAGCTTCGCAATCTTCAGGATTCCGGGATCCACTATACCCTCTATGACGGCGATACCTCCACTTTGTTTTATAAGCTCTTGGTTCCGGTGGGCAAAGGATTGCTGCTCCGTCCTACTCCTATGATGGATGTCCCGCCCAATGCCGTCTGCCTGCCGATTACGGGCCTGCCCCATCCGGCAACCATGTGTTTTTTCTTTGACAAAGCAAATCCGAAAGCCGATGTTCAAGCCTTTGCCAGAGATTTTCCAAACTTTGCAAAGGAGGTTGCCAAGCGTGAATACAAGCAGACTATATGAGTTCTTGGTTCTATCCAAGCTATTAAGCTTCAGCAAGGCAGCCGAGGCGTTGTATGTTTCTCAGAGCGTCTTGACCAAGCATATTCAATCACTGGAAAAAGAAGTGGGTGTTCCTCTGTTCCTGCGCACCACTCACGGTGTAGCACTGACAGAAGCCGGAAAATTACTTGCGAAGGAGGCACCAGAACTGCTCGGTAAATGCGACAGTGTTCTGCGTCGGCTTCGCAGCAAGAATATTCCCGCTCAGGGTTCCATCCGAATCGGCATGGGTCTGGAATTCTCCTATTCGAATCATATCCGGCAATTCTTTCAGGGCTTTTTGCAGCGGTATCCCGATATTGAGCTGAAATATGATGTACACATGGGCAGCACACCCAGCCAAGTCACTACCCAATATGACCTGTTCTTCACCCCCTGCGTTTACCACGACCTGCCATCCACTGTCAGTCATGTTCTTTCCCAGCGGCATGGAACCTTTGCTTTGCTCCCACCAGGGCATCCTCTGATGGCCCTTCCTGCCGTAACCTTGCACCAGCTCGCCGGGCAGACCATCATTGTTCCCTATGCGGAGGAGCTGTTTGGCCCCTACGCCCAGAATTGGATGCTGGTTCAGAAAGCCACCCGGGGGCAGGTATCCAGCATTAAGGTTGACAACCTCTCCACCGCGCTGTTTTTGGTCACCATGGGCAAAGGAATCTGCATTGCCCCCCGGTACGCAAAAAATCTGCTCCCTTCTGAATCCTTTTCCCTCAGCATCTCCGACCGCAATTGCCGCTTCGATGAATACCTCTACTACCACGAAACCGGCAATGGCGCAGCGAAGCTGTTCTTTGAGGAATTTCAAAATACGATTACGCCCAAAGAATACTGATGGATTTCACACTGCAGCCATTTCATGCACATGGCTCCGCCAATCATACAATGTCATAGCACCTAACCAAACGGAATACACAAGCACAGCCTCCTGCGGAGCTATTGCGCAAACAGTTCTGCAAGAGTATTTTTGAAGATTAAAAAACAGAAGATAAATTTAGAATCCTGCGTTGGAGACACCCCCACCATACAAGCATACATATACCCGCCAGGCAAGCACTAACAAAACGAATAGAACAAATAAACCTCCTGCGGACAGTTGCTACGATAGTCCGCAGGAGGTTGGTTTTTTCGGATGTTTGCTTAGGCGGGGGTACTTTATACCCCAGTTTGTGAACAAAAACAGTTGACCCATATGTGATTTTCCACAAATTTTCCTCAACGAAAATCTATCAAAAGTTTTGAATTATTATGGGATTTTCCAATTTAGTGGACGCTGGATTCTGAAAAATGCTGTTTTGTCCACCGTATGATGTTCCATTATGTGTCAAAATATGGGTCAAACAGTTTTGACAGTGATTTTCCCTTATTCACTCCCAACTATTTCACCCCAAAACCAGCCAAATGCAAAGAAAAGCCTCTTGAAATCCGAAGATTTCAAGAGGTTTTTTGGTTGCGGGGGAAGGACTTGAACCAACGACCTCCGGGTTATGAGCCCGACGAGCTACCAACTGCTCTACCCCGCGATATAGAACGCTTTTCTTTAGTGCTCATATAGAATAACACACGCAGTCCCATTTGTCAAGAAATTTCTTTCGACCGCACACAACTTTTTTCTCTCAGGGCAGCTGTGTGCCGCCGCGGCTGCGGCGGTATTCCGTCGGCAGGACCCCATAGGCCTCCTTAAACGCCGTTGTAAATCGGCTCTGGCTCTCATAGCCGACCGCCTGTGCAATCGCCGCGATGTCGTTCTGCGTACGCAGCAGCAGGGATGCCGCCTCCTCCAGGCGGTGGCGTTTCATGTGCATGGCGATCGTCTCGCCGTACACCTTTTTAAATGCCTGCTTGAGTGTGGTGGTATTCATCAGAAATTCGTGGGAAAGCTCCTCGATCGTAATGCGCTCGGAGAGGTGCTCGACCAGATAATTGTGCACACTGCGGATGATCTCCTCCTGTGACGCCTGAAAATCCACCGTCTTTTCCGGGCAGGTGATGTCCATGACCTGCTCAACGATCTCGTGCAGTGAACGAATCTGCGCCGTATCCGCCGCGCGGTAATATACCTCCCGTCCTTCGCGGCGGCTTTCAAGCAAACCGCTCTCCGTCAGGGCGCGCAGATGGTGCGAAACGGCGGGGCTGGACATGTCCAGCATCGCGGCCAGATTGATGACACACTCCTCGCTGTGGCTCAGCAGCCAGAAAATACGCACGCGCGTCGGATCAGATAATTGTTTGAATATTTCGGAAATCGCATTGAAATGCTCCACTTTTTGCAGCTCACGATACAGATTTTCCGCATGTCTGTGTTCGCCGTGACGATGCGGCAGCTGAAACTCGTCCACGGCTCCGCCTCCCGTTCTCCATTTTGGAAATCTCCTTCGCCCGTTTGGAAGCAAGTCGCTCCGGCGGGTTGATTTTTCTCTTCGCGGATAGTATACTACGGTTACAACAATTAAGCAAGCATTTAATTGTAAATGAAATTGGAGGTACATCAAAATGAAAAAGACCTATCGCATCGAAGTCGACTGCGCCAACTGCGCAAATCTGATGGAGGAAGCCGCCCGCAAGACCGAGGGCATCGCATCCGCAACCGTGAATTTCATGACGCAGAAGATGATCGTCGAGTTTGCCGAGGGTGCAGACGAAAAGAAGACGATGAAAGCCGTCCTGAAGGCCTGCAAAAAGGTTGAGCCCGACTGCGAAATCGAGCTGTAACAGACTGTAATCATCCCCAAAAGGGAGGGAAGCACAATGAGTAAAAAGCAAAAAATCATGCTGATCCGCATTCTGGCCGCCGCCGTCCTGCTGGTCGCGCTGAAATTCCTGCCGCTGACCGGAATTCCGCAGCTTGCGGCCTATCTGGTGGTTTATCTCGTCATCGGCTATGATATCCTGCGCAAGGCAGGGCTGGGTCTGATCCACGGCCGCGCCTTCGACGAGAACTTCCTGATGGCGCTGGCGACGCTGGGTGCCTTCTTCCTGGCCGTCTGGACGAAGAGCGGCGACTATGTCGAGGGCATCGCGGTCATGCTGTTTTATCAGATCGGCGAGCTTTTCCAGAGCTACGCCGTGGGCAAGAGCCGCCGCAACATCAGCGCGCTGATGGATATCCGCCCGGACTACGCCAACATTGAAAAGGATGGCACGCTCGAGCAGGTTGACCCGGAAGAGGTTGCCACCGGCAGCATTATCGTTGTGCAGCCGGGCGAAAAGGTCCCGCTTGACGGCGTAGTACTCGAAGGCAGCTCCAGCCTGAACACCAGCGCACTGACCGGCGAAAGCCTGCCGCGCGACGTCAAAGAAGGCGACGAGATCATCAGCGGCTGCATTAATCTCAACGGCGTTCTGAAGATTCGCACAACGAAGGAATTCGGCGAGTCCACCGTCTCCAAGATTCTTGATCTCGTGGAGAACGCCAGCTCCCGCAAGTCCCGTTCCGAGGCCTTCATCTCCCGCTTTGCCAAAATCTATACGCCTGCCGTTTGTGCCGGTGCGCTGCTGCTTGCAGTCTGCGTGCCTCTGCTGCGGCTGGCCTTCGGCGCGGATGCGCAGTGGACGGATTGGATCTACCGTGCGCTTTCCTTCCTGGTCGTCAGCTGCCCCTGCGCTCTGGTCATCAGCATTCCGCTGAGCTTCTTCGCCGGGATCGGCGGTGCGAGCCACGAAGGCATTCTTATCAAGGGTTCGAACTACCTGGAGGAGCTGTCCGATGCAAAATATGTGGTCTTCGACAAGACCGGCACCCTGACGCAGGGCGTTTTCGAGGTCACGGCCGTGCACCACAGCACCATCGCCGAGGGGCAGCTGCTGGAATACGCGGCGCTGGCCGAATGCGCCTCCTCGCACCCCATCAGCAGGAGCCTGCAAAAGGCATATGGCAAGCCCATTGACCGCAGCCGCGCCACGGACATCGAAGAGATCAGCGGTCACGGCATCGTCGCCAAGGTAGACGGCCACACCGTCGCCGCGGGCAATGCCAAGCTGATGGCGCAGCTCGGCGTGGAGTACCACGACTGCCACAGCGTCGGCACCATCATCCATATGGCCATCGACGGAAGCTACGCCGGTCATATCGTCATCTCCGACGTCGTCAAGCCGCACTCCAAGGCCGCGATTGCCGCTCTGAAAAAGGCCGGCGTAGAAAAGACCGTCATGCTGACGGGCGATGTCAAGCGCGTGGCCGATCAGGTTGCCGGGGAGCTGGGCGTGGACGAGGTGCGCAGCGAGCTGCTGCCGGGCGACAAGGTCGCCGAGGTGGAAAAGCTGCTGGAAGAGAAGCCTGCCAAAGCAAAGCTGGCCTTTGTGGGTGACGGCATCAACGACGCCCCCGTGCTGACCCGCGCGGACATCGGCATCGCCATGGGCGCCATGGGCTCCGATGCCGCAATCGAAGCGGCGGACGTGGTTCTCATGGACGACGACCCGCTGCAAATCGCCAAGGCCATCGGCATCTCCCGCAAGTGCATCGGCATCGTGCGGCAGAACATCGTCTTCTCCCTCATTGTGAAGTTCGCCTGTCTGGCACTCACGGCCGCGGGCATCGCGAATATGTGGGCGGCCATCTTCGCCGATGTCGGCGTGATGGTGCTGGCGGTTCTGAACGCCATCCGCGCACTGAAATACAATAGCTGAACAAACCGGCAGGGCCGCTCAAAAGAGCGGCCCTGTTTTTTATTCATGAGAATCATTCGTAGGGACGTGGCTCTGCCGTGACCGTGTGCAGGCAGTCACAGATTTGCAAATTTCTTCCCGCGGCCACGGCACGCCGTCTGCGCAGCGGTCAGCGACGTAGGAGCGCTACGGATGCGGCGTGCCCCTTGCGGGTAGGCCCTACGGATGCACCCGCCCGGCTGATCCTGCCCTGTTATTTCTTCACAACAATATGTACCGTCTTCTTTTTCCGTCCGCGCAGCGCCTCCTGCTTTACCTGCGACATCAGGCGCTTGACCACATCGTCAAAAAACTGCCGCTGCTCCTTGCCAAGTCCCGCATAGGTCCGTGCCATGGAGGAAAGGTTTTCCCAGAGCGGCGTATTCTTGATGTCCTGTAGGGTGCGGTTATCCGAGGATTGCAGAACAGTAAAGACCAGATTGGTCAGCTTTTTACGCTCCTCATCCGAAAGCGTGGCAAGCCACGCGTCAATCACGGCATCGGAATGCCGCCCGAAGGAGGAACGCTCCGGCGCAGCAACGAGATGCGCGCCGCTGATCTGCCAAGTCAGCGGATCGTGCTGGCTGACGGCGACGCCGCTGCTTTCAATGATGCGGGACTTTGTCTCGCTTTCCAGGAAGCCGCCGACGATAGAGGATTCCGGCAGAAATTTGCGCACCTTGTGCGCCACGGCGCGATAGCCGCTGCCCGCCAGAAAGCGCGCGGAAAAGCCAGGGCCGTCGTTGTTGAACACCGTGAGCAGGCGCTTCTGCTGCCGCGCATAGAGGTAAGCCCCGGCGAACACGGCAAGATTGCCGCCCTTGGAATGGCCGGTGATCCAGACCGGCACGCGCGGATAGCGCTCGCACAGCTCCCGTGCGTAGCGCGCCGCCTCCTTCTGCGCCGGGATCACGGGCGCATAGCTCATGCGGCAGTCCTCCTCCCAGCCGAGCAGAGTGTCGTCCGTACCACGGAAGGCCAGAACGATTCCGCCCTGCGGCAGATGGAAGCACACGGCGGCAAACTGCATCCCCGCCGCCTCGTCATGCACCGTGCGGTAATCGGACGCGGTCACGGGCGCAAAGCGGGCAGTCTTCGCCGCCGCAGTCAGCGCCTCCAGCCGTCCGACCAGCGATGGGCGCGGCTCCGGCATGGCCTCCTGCACCAATACGGCGGCCTCCCGCAGCGTACAGCCGTCCGGCACGAGAGAATAATCCAGATAGGAAAATACGGCAAAGGCCAGCGCATCCGCCTCGTTCAGGGGATCGGCGGAAAAGGACAGATCTCCGCGCCAGCGCAGATAGTCGAACAGGTTTTCATTGGGATGCTCCATGGCGAAGGCCTCCGTCAACAGGATGAAACTATTATAGCATGCCGCAAACCAGCGCGCAAGGGGAAGAATTTCGCCGCTTTCAGGCGTTTTCCAACTTTTTCAGCAGGAATTTGCAGAAGAACGTTGCATTTTCCCTAAAAATATGGTATCATATTGTGCGACTTTTTTAAAGGAGGTGAGCGCCGTGCGCCGCATCTGGATCACTGTTTTCTGTCTGCTTGCACTGGCAGGCTTTGTTTTTGCCGCGGACGCGGAGATCACCTCCGTCTCGACCGATGCCGTCGTCAATCAGAACGGCACCGTTCAGGTCACGCTGAACGCGGAGATCGAATTCTCCGCCGCCGTCCGGACGATACAGATTCCGCTCGGTGCGGGCGCAAAGGACATCGTCCTCTCCGGTTGGGCCTATCAGAAAACGGATGTCGGCGGCGTCACCTGCCTGACCGTCACCAATGAAGCAGGCTTCACAGGCAGACAGAGCTTTGCCTGTACATACACTCTCCCCTGCGCCGTGACGACGAACAGCGCCGGTCAGAGCTTCCGCCTCTATGCCCCGCAGACCGGCTGGGAATACGCCATCAAAAGCATGACGCTCAAGGTCGCCTTTCCTGCGGACGTTTCCGCCGTGCCCGAATGGAACAGCGGCTATTTTGAAGACATCATCGACAACTATCTGAATATCACCGTAGACGGGCCCACCGTCACTGCGGCCTCCATCACCGCGCTGAAGGACCATGAGACGCTGCGCATGGATCTGCAGTTCCCCGCCGGGACCTTTTCCCTCGGCGGCCAGCCGGGCAAGACCTTCACGGCAGATATCATCGCGTTTTTCGCATTTTTCCTGCTCGCACCGCTCTACTGGTTCTTCTTCCTGCGCTACCGTCTGCTTCTGCCGCGCCAGCAGCAAACGGCCGGAACGGATTCCACCGCGGGAGAGGTTCCCTGCCAGCTCTATGGCTGTCCGGCAGACGCCGGAGGCATGCTTGCCCACTGGGGCAACCTCGGCTACATCACCATAGAGCGCGGCAGGCGCGGGCGCATTCTCATCTGCAAGCGCATGGAAATGGGCAACGAGCGCAAGGCCGCCGAGCGCAAATTCTTCCGCGCACTCTTCCGCTCCGGTGAGGTCTGCGACGCCGGCAGTCAGCGCTTCCGCGCGGCCGCCGCGCAGCTGGAGCTTTCTCTGCAAAAAAGCTGGCAGCGCCGCCTCTTCTCGCCGCAAAGCGGCAGCCCCCGTCTTTTAAAGTGTCTCGGCCTCGCAGCCGGTCTGGCCTTCAGCCTGATGATCTTTGACACGCTGCTGCCCGTCTTCGGCGCGCGCACCTTCTTCCTGATTTTCCTGACGCTTCTGGGCGGCGGACTGCATTTCCTTCTGCAAAACGGCATCTCCCGCATTCTTTCCCGCCGCCGCAGGCTTCCCCTGCTTCTTGCCGCAGGCGCCGCCGCAGCGCTTTGCCTTCTCGGCGGACTGGCCGGAAAGGCGCCGCTTTTGCTTCTTGACCTGCTGCTGCAAGTTTTCTGCGCGCTGACCACCCTCTTCGGCGGCAAGCGCACCACTGCCGGACAGGAGCGTGCCCGCCGTCTGCTCGGTCTGCGTCGCTTCCTTCGCCGCGCGGATTCCGGCACGCTACAGCGTCTGATCTATCAGGACCCGCAGTATTTTTACCGCATGCTGCCCTTTGCCGAGGAGCTGGGCGTCGCTTCCTCCTTCCTGCGCCACATCGGCCGCCTCGCACCCGAGAGCTGCGGCTGGCTGGTCGATGCCGGTCAGAGCGTCCGCACGCCGGAGGAATTCTATCGACTTTATTCCGAAATGCTTGCGGTCGTCCGCGGGGAACGCTACCGGCCCACGGCTGCCGTGCCGCAGCGCAGAAAGCCCGTCCGCCGTCCGCCGCAGCCGCCCGCCGCAGCCGCTGCACCGCAGCGCGCCCAGCGCCCGCACCGCCGGGCGGAATATGATTCCGAGGAGTATTAAATGGAAGATTACCAGTTTTATGCGCTCGTCTCCCGCATGCGCTACATCACGCGCTGGGGTCTGATGCGCAACACCTTTTCCGAAAACG
Organism: uncultured Oscillospiraceae bacterium; assembly: GCA_934622035.1. GTDB lineage: Bacteria > Bacillota > Clostridia > Oscillospirales > Oscillospiraceae > JAZOXB01. The sequence goes on along the minus strand of CAKTVG010000008.1, from coordinate 61,217 downwards.
TACAGGAGCACAGCCACATGGTCGCCGTGCTGGCGCATGCGCTGGCACTCATCCGCCGGGATATTCTCGGCCTGCCCGCCGACCCGGACCGCTGTGCCGTCGCCGCGCTGTTCCACGACGCGTCCGAAATTCTCACCGGCGACCTGCCGACGCCCGTGAAATACTACAACCCCGAGATCAAAACGGCCTACAAGCAGGTCGAGCACGTCAGCGCGACGCGCCTTCTGGAAATGCTGCCGCCGCAGCTGCGCGAAAGCTATGCCCCGCTCGTCTACGAATCCGACGAAAGCGTGCACGACATCGTCAAGGCCGCCGATAAGCTCTCGGCGCACATCAAGTGCATCGAGGAGCTGAAGGCCGGCAATCAGGAATTCGAGTCCGCTGCGGAGCAGACCCGCCGCGCGCTGGAGGCCATGCAGCTGCCGGAGCTGGACTGGTTTATGGCGCATTGCCTTGCCAGCTTCGGCAAAAACCTCGACCAGCTGTAATTCCGTCATCCATCCGCCGCAGGCAGCTGCGGCGGTTTTTCTCATTCCGGCCCTCTTGGGAAAAATGCACGAGAGGAAGCTAAATTAATTGCGCAAAAATGTACGATATTTTTTTGAAAAAATGAGAAAAACGGTTGAATTTTGTGGCGATTTATCATAGAATATTCCAAGTGGCGTTTGGGGGGCAACCCCGGTCAAATTCTTCTGAGCAAGGAAGCGTCCCATGCTGAATGTCGTTCTCGTCGCGCCGGAGATTCCGCAGAACACCGGCAACATTGCCCGCACCTGCGCCGCCACCGGCTCGGTGCTGCATCTGGTCAAGCCCCTGGGCTTTGACATTTCCGAGCGCGCCGTGCGCCGCGCCGGGCTGGATTACTGGCATCTGGTGGATGTGCGCGTCTACGAAAGCCTTGACGAGCTCTTCGCCCGCAACGAGATCCGGCAGCTGCGCCTGTTTTCCACCAAGGCTCCGAAGAGCTACACCGAGGCGGACTATGCCGACGGCTGCTTTCTCTTTTTCGGCCGGGAGACGAAGGGTCTGCCGGAGGAATTTCTGGAGCAGCACTATGCCGACTGCGTCCGCATCCCCATGCGGGAGGAAGCCCGCTCCCTCAATCTCAGCAATTCCGTCGCCGTCGGCGTCTTTGAAGCGCTGCGGCAGCTGGAATTTCCCCATTTATGTGAATTCGGAAAAATGAAGCATTTCTAGGAGGTACACATATGAATTACAACAAGAAGTCCGTCCGAGACATCGACGTCCGCGGCAAGAAGGTCCTGTGCCGCTGCGACTTCAACGTCCCCACCAAGGAAGGCAAAATCACCAGCGATAAGCGCATCGTCGCCGCCCTGCCGACCATCGAATACCTGATTGAGCATGGCGCCCGCGTCATTCTCTGCTCCCATATGGGCAAGCCCAAGGGCGAGTGGAAGCCGGAGCTGTCCCTGAAGGTCGTCGCCGACCGTCTGAGTGAGCTTCTGGGCAAGCCCGTCGTCATGGCCGCCGATGTTGTCGGCGAGGACGCCAAGGCAAAGGCCGCCGCTCTGAAGGACGGCGAAGTCATGCTGCTTGAGAACGTCCGCTACATGAAGGGCGAAACCAAGAACGATCCGGAGCTGTCCAAGGAGCTGGCCTCCATGGCCGACATCTTTGTCAACGACGCCTTCGGCACCGCGCACCGCGCCCACTCCTCCACCGCAGGCGTGGCTGACTATCTGCCCGCCGTCTGCGGCTTCCTGGTGGAGAAGGAGGTTTCCATCATGGGCAAGGCGCTTGCCGATCCGACCCGTCCGTTCGTTGCCATCCTCGGCGGCGCAAAGGTCTCCGACAAGCTCAACGTCATCAACAACCTGCTGGAAAAGGTCGATACTCTCATCATCGGCGGCGGCATGGCTTATACCTTCCTGGCCGCCAAGGGCTACGCCGTCGGCAAGTCCCTGCTGGACAACGAAAAGATCGACTACTGCCGCGACATGATGAAGAAGGCTGAGGAAAAGGGCGTCAAGCTCCTTCTGCCGGTCGATACCGTCGTCGCCTCCGATTTCCCGAACCCCATTGACGGCCCGATCGACGTCGAGACTGTCGCAGCCGACGCCATCCCCGCCGACAAGGAAGGCCTGGACATCGGCGAGAAGACCCGCGAGCTCTTCGCCGACGCCGTGAAGAACGCCAAGACCGTCGTCTGGAACGGCCCCATGGGCGTTTTTGAGAACCCCACGCTTGCCAAGGGCACCATCGCCGTGGCCCAGGCGCTGGCTGACAGCGACGCCGTGACCATCGTCGGCGGCGGCGACTCCGCAGCTGCCTGCGAGCAGCTCGGCTTTGCAGATAAGATCACGCACATTTCCACCGGCGGCGGCGCCTCTCTGGAATTCCTCGAGGGTCTGGAGCTTCCCGGCATCGCCTGCCTGCAGGACAAATAATAGAAGGAGCAAGAACAATGAACCGTAAATACCGCAAGACTTTGATCGCCGGTAACTGGAAGATGAACAAAACGCCTTCCGAAACCAAGACGTTCATGACCGAATTCAAGGCCATTCTGCCGAAGGGCCGCTGGTGCGACATCGCCCTGTGCGTCCCCGCCGTCTGCATCCCCGCCGCCGTCCGCTCCATGCGCGAGACGCGCGTCGGCATCGGCGCCGAAAACTGCAACGCCAACGCCTCCGGCGCCTACACCGGTGAAATCTCCACCGGCATGCTGCTCGACGCAGGCTGCAAGTACGTCATCCTTGGTCACTCCGAGCGCCGCGCCATGGGCGAAACCGACGCCGAGATCAACGCCAAGACCCTGGCCGCGCTGGAAGCGGGTCTGACCCCCATCGTCTGCTGCGGCGAAACGCTGGAGCAGCGCGAGTCCGGCATTACCGAGGAATGGATCGCCATGCAGATCAAGCTGGCTCTGGCCGGTGTTTCCGAGGAAAAGAGCCGCAAGGTGGTCATCGCCTATGAGCCCATCTGGGCCATCGGCACCGGCCGCACCGCAACGCCCGAGCAGGCCGAAGAGGTCTGCGAGCACATCCGCTCCACCATCCGCAAGCTGTTCGGCTCCAAGAACGCCCGTGCGACCACCATTCTCTATGGCGGCTCCATGAACGACAAGAATGCCTTCGAGCTGCTGGCACAGCCAGACATCGACGGCGGCCTCATCGGCGGCGCTTCCCTGGTTCCCGAGAAGTTCGTGAAGATCATTGAAGCTGCGAACCAGCCCCTCGCCTAATTCCTTGTACAAAATGCACAAATGGCACCGAGATTTTTCTCGGTGCCATTTTGCAACTTCATAATTTGTTTACAGAAATCGACCGGCGGATATGCTATAATATACTTGCCGGCAAGCGCCGGGATTACCCCGAGGCTCCCTCGGGAAAGAGAGGCGATATCTTGAACCTTCTGTTCTTTCTGACCCCAAAGGCTACCTGCACCTATCTCTATAACGATTATACCCTTCGCCAGGCGCTCGAGCGCATGGAAAACTCCGGCTACACCGCTCTCCCCATTCTCACCCGCGGCGGCGGCTACTGCGGCACGCTGACGGAGGGCGACCTCCTCTGGGCCGTCAAAAACCTCTGCTGCATGGATCTGCGCGACACGGAAAACCACAACATCATGGAGATTTCCCACCGCCGGGACAATCTTCCCGTCTCCGTTTCGACGGATATGCAGAGCCTGCTCCTCAAAGCGACAGATCAGAACTTCGTCCCCGTCGTGGACGACAAGGGCGATTTCATCGGCATCGTCACCCGCCGCGCCATCATGCGCTTCTGCCTGGAGAACCTCATCGCTCCCCAAATCGCCGAGGTCGGCTGACCAAACGAATCAAATTGCCGCCGTTTCCAATCGAAACGGCGGCAATTTCTTGTCTCCATAAAACAGACAAATGCTCTCTTGAAAAACACAATTCTTTGTGCAATGCTCTGAAATGCACCGTTCGCTATTGACGAATCATGCAAGTCTGTGTTATCATTCCTGCATAATTCAAATTGCAAATAGGCATGATATTTCAAATATAGGCCGCAAAATGCATCTATTTTTATCAAATCATGCAGAATTTTTTGAGAAACGCGGAGGAACGGACATGAAAAACGAGTATTTGCAGGCACTGCTGGCGCAGGTGGAAAAACGAAATCCCGGTGAGCCGGAATTTCATCAGGCGGTGCGGGAGGTCTTTGCCTCTCTGGAGCCGGTCGTGCAGGCGCATCCGATCTACCTGACCTCGGGCGTTCTGGACTGTCTGGTCGAGCCGGATCGCGTGATCAAGTTCCGGGTTCCCTGGACGGACGATCAGGGCCGGCTGCATGTCAACCGCGGCTTCCGCGTCCAGTTCAATAACGCCATCGGCCCCTACAAAGGCGGCCTGCGCTTTCACCCCTCGGTCTACGAGGGCATCATCAAATTCCTCGGCTTTGAACAGATCTTCAAAAACAGCCTGACCGGTCTTCCCATTGGCGGCGCAAAGGGCGGCAGCGATTTTGACCCCAAGGGAAAATCCGACGCGGAGGTCATGCGCTTCTGCCAGAGCTTCATGATCGAGCTGAACAAATACATCGGCCCGAACACCGACGTCCCCGCGGGCGACATCGGCGTCGGCGGCCGAGAGATCGGCTACCTCTTCGGTCAGTACAAGCGTCTGCACGACGAATTCAACGGCGCGCTGACCGGCAAGGGTCTGAGCTACGGCGGCAGTCTGGAACGCACCGAGGCCACAGGCTACGGTCTGTGCTACTTCACGCAGAAGATGCTCGAAAGCGCCGGCAGGGGCTTTGAGAGCAGCGTCGCCGTCGTCTCCGGCTCAGGCAACGTCGCACTCTACGCCTGCGAAAAGGCCCAGCAGCTTGGCGCAAAGGTCGTGGCCATGTCCGACTCCGCCGGGTACATCCACGATCCCGACGGTATCGACATCGCCCTCATGAAGCGCCTGAAGGAGGTCGAGCGCAAGCGCATCCGCGAATATGCCGCTCTGCGTCCGAACGCCGTCTACCGGGAAGGCTGCCGCGGCATCTGGCAGATCCCCTGCCAAATCGCCCTGCCCTGCGCCACGCAGAATGAGCTGGACGCCGCTTCCGCACGTGCGCTGCTGCATAACGGCTGCATCGCCGTCGCCGAGGGCGCCAACATGCCCAGTACGCCCGAGGCCGTGGAGCTGTTCCAGGAGGCGGGCATCCTCTTCGGACCGGCCAAGGCGGCCAACGCCGGCGGCGTTGCCGTCTCCGCGCTGGAGATGGCGCAGAACTCCATGCGCCTGTTCTGGACAAAGGAAGAGGTCGACGCCCACCTCAAGCGCATCATGGAGGACCTTTACCGCCGCATCTCGGCAGCCGCCGAGGAATACGGCCGCAAAGGCGACCTTGTCTCCGGTGCAAACATCGCAGGCTTCAAAAAGGTTGCCGACGCCATGCTCGCCCAGGGCGTGTTTTGATTTTCTAAGGAAACTCTGAAAACCGGGGAATGCCGAAGCTTTCGGCATTCCCCGGTTTTTGTTATTCGCCGTACAGCTCCCTGTGTCCGCGCAGGCTGTCCTTCTCCGTCAGCGAGCGGATCACCCTGCACGGATTCCCCGCTGCAAAGTTCCCGGCCGGAATGTCTCTGAGGACAACGCTGCCCGCGCCGATGACGCAGCCGTCCCCGATCCGGACGCCGGGGCAGACGACCACGTTCGCGCCGAACCAGCAGTCGCTACCGATGTGGACCGGCTTTGCGTAGCACATGTGCCGCATCTCCCCGTTTTCGTCCGGGAAGGCGGCCCGCTCCTCCGGCAGCATGGGATGCAGCGGCGTGACAATGGTCACATTCGGGCCAAAGCAGCAGCGGTCGCCAATGGTGACCTCCGCGTCGTCCTGCACCGTGAAATTAAAGTTTGCAAAGAAGTCACAGCCGATTTTCGTGTGCGAGCCATAGTGGAAATAGATCGGCCCCTGCAGGAAAAAGCGGTCGCCGATCTGCCCCAGCAGCTGCCGGAGAATTGCGTCCCGTTTTTCCTGCTCGTCCTCATAGCAGGCATTGTACGCCTGATTCAGGTTGTGCGCGGTCCGCTTTAATTGCCGGAGTTCGGGCTTTGAGGGCGTATAAAACCGCCCTGCGAAGATCTTCTCTTCCTCGCGCATCAGCTTTCAAATGGGAGCACGGCGTTCTCCTCGTCCGAGCGGAACAGCGTCTCCATCAGCCGCAGGCAGCGCAGCGCCTCCTCCGGCGTCACGATCTGCTCTGCGATTTTATTAACCGTGTCAACAAAGTTGGCGTAGAGCGCGTTTCTGTCCACCACAACCTGCGGCAGCGGCAGCTCCTCTGTGGAGGAAGATGTGCGCGGCGCCATCGTTTTGGTCAGTCCCTCGCCCGCCTGAATCGGCTTGACCTCTCCCTCATACCAGTTGGTCGTGCGGACGATCTTTCCTTCGGCGTTGAAGCCCTTGATCACTGCCGTTCCCTCGCGTCCGGCGATGTACCAGTGCGGCGTGTCGATAAAGTTGCAGGTGCTCACCACGACCTGCGCAGTAAGACCGCTTTCAAAATTCAGCCACGCGCGGAAGCCGTCGTCGCATTCGTCGCTTGTGACATGGCTGCACCGGCAATACACGGAGCTGATCTTTCCGGGAATCATCATCAGGAGCCGGTCGAGAACGTGCACGCCCCAGTCGAGCATCATTCCGCCGCCGCAGGCTTTGATCTTGCGCCAGTCGCCCGGAATTCCTCTGGAGCCGACCAGCGTCGTCTCCACGGAGAAGACCTCGCCCAGAATGCCGTCGTCAAAAACCTTTTTTGCCACCAGATAATCATAGTCCCAGCGGCGGTTCTGGCGGGGATAGAACACCAGTCCCTCTTCCTTTGCGACCGCCATGACGTCCAGCAGATCCTGTGAGCTAAGCATGACCGGCTTTTCGCAGAGCACATGCTTTCCCGCGCGCAGCGCCTGTATAGCCTGCGCCTTGTGCAAGTGGTTCGGCGTCGCGATCAGGACCGCGTCCACCGTCTCGTCGTTCAAAATCTCCTCGTAGCTCCCGTAGCAGTGCCAGCCCTTTTCGGCGACCCAGCGCATCCGCGCCTCGTCAATGTCGTAGATTCCCGCCAGCACCAGCTTGTCCGCCAGTGGGCTGATCTCGATCTGACGTTCCGAGTATACGTCATATGTTAGAAACTCCGGTTTTTTCTGATCCTCGCCAGAAATTGCAAGGGCGTGCCCGCTTCCCATTCCGCCGCAGCCAAGAAGCGCAATTCTCAATGGTGTTTTCATAATCACAATTTCTCCTTTATAATATAGAAAATGGAACAGAGAAGCGCCGTTCCCTGTTCCATTCCGGTCTCCTTATTTGCTGATTGCCTTGAACGCTGCCGCCTGCGCAGTCATGCCGCGCTCAGAGGCCAGACGCTCAATGGAGGAAGCGCCGAAGAAGCCGTCGATTTCCGGCACATTTCGAATAATATACGCCGCATCCTCCGGGTCGGCGATCGGGCCGCCGTGGCAGATAACCATAATGTCGGGATTCACCTCGCGCCCGGCAGCAATGATTTCGCGAATCAGCGGAATGCAATCGTCAAGCGTCTTGGCAGTCTCAGCGCCGATGGAGCCCTTTGTCGTCAGGCCCATGTGCGCGACGAGGCAGTCTGCGCCCGCTTCGGCCATTGCACGCGCCTGCTCTGCGTCGAAAACGTAGGGGCAGGTCACCATGTCCAGCTCATGCGCCTTGCGGATCATATCGACCTCAAGGCCGTAGCCCATTCCGGTCTCCTCCAGATTCTGGCGGAACACACCGTCGATCAGGCCCACAGTCGGGAAATTCTGCACGCCGTTAAAGCCCTGCGCCTTCAGCTCCTTCAGATAGATATCCATCACGCGGAAGGGGTCCGTGCCGCACACACCGGCAAGCACCGGCGTCTTTTTGACAACCGGCAGAACCTCATAGCCCATTTCCACCACGATCTTATTGGCATCGCCATAGGCAAGCAGTCCGGAAAGGGAACCGCGGCCAGCCATACGGAAGCGACCGGAATTATAGATGATCAGCATATCCACGCCCGCTTTTTCCGAGCACTTGGCCGTAATGCCGGTACCGGCGCCGACGCCGACGAGGATCTTCCCCTGCGCAATCTGCGCTCGGAAGTCCGCTAAAATTTCTTGACGGGATTTGAATAACATGTTTGCTCCTCCATTCAATTTGTGGTTTTGTTCTTCATCAGTTCGATCAGCTTCTGCGCCGCCGCCATGGCAAACGCCTCATCATTGACCGCATTTTCCATTTCAATCAGCTCTACCCGGCTGCTGATCTTCTCCCGAAGCGTTTCAAACAGCGCCTCGTCCGCCTGCGCGTCATAGAAGGGCGCACCCTCCACGTCTATTCCGGAAAGGCCCTTCCGGGGCAGAAGTAGCACGGTCTTCCCGCGCGCCAGGTTGAGTTTTTCGGCGATTTTACTGCCGATCTGACGCATTTCCTCCGCCGTCGTGCGCATCAGCGTCACGGTCGGGTTATGCCGGTAGAGCTTTCTGCCCTTAAATTTCTCCGGCACCGTCTCATATGGGCCAAAATTGACCATGTCCAGTGCACCCACGGATACAACCTGCGGGATTCCCATCGCGGCAGCCGCCTCCAGACGGTGCGGTCCGGCAGTCAGAACGCCGCCGACGACCTCGTCGCACCATTCCGTCGTCGTGATATCCAGCACGCCCTTGATAAATCCGCCGCGGATGAGGTCTTCCATCGTCCTTCCGCCGCTGCCCGTGGCGTGGAACACGAGCACCTCGTAGCCCTGCGCCTCCAGATATGCCTTGGCCGTTTTAATGCACGGCGTTGTGACACCGAACATCGTCGCCGCCAGCAGGGGCTTCCCGTCCGCGACAATCTCGGTTCGGTTCTTCACCATGCCGACAATCGCGTTGACGGCATTGTTGAACACTGTCATGGATATCTGGTTCAGTCCCTCCACGTCCACAATGGCCGGGAGCATCATAATATCGCTGGTGCCAACGTAAGCGGAAACGTCACCCGAAGCCATCGTGGAAACCATCACCTTCGGCACACCGAGCGGCAGTGCACGCATGGCAGGCGTTACCATAGAGGTTCCACCGGAGCCGCCGATAGAAATAATGCCATCCAGCTTACCCTGTGCATACAGCCGGGGAAGCAGCTTCTCCATCCCTTCCGCCAGAGCGGCAGTTGCCATTGCCCGGTCCTTGCGTGCGATGATCTCATCCATATCCGCACCGGCTGCGGCCGCAATTTCCCGATTGGAAACATCCGGGGTAATCGAGGGCGTGAACACGCCGGTATTAATGCACAGCGTCCGAACGCCCTGCGCCTCGATTTTCTCTTTGATATAGGACAATTCCCGACCCTTTGTGTCAAATGTGCCCGCAATTGCAATCGTCTTCATAGAAGCCCTCCTGTTCTGCGATTCAAATCACAAACTGGTCCAAATACCGCTTGCTCAGCACGAGAGAATTCTCAACCTTTTCTCTGGAGCCCTCGAAGGCCCGGTCCTCGACCTCAATGCAGGCATAGCCGTCATAGCCGATGTCAGTCAGCGCGGAGACATATCTGCCCCAATCCACATCGCCAAGGCCTGGCAGCTTCGGCTGCATATACTGCAAAGGATACGCCAGAATACCGGTCTGCTTCAGTCGCTCCGGATAGAGCTTGATATCCTTAAAATGCACGTGGAAGATCCGATCCTTGAACTCATAGATTGGAGAGATATAATCCATCATCTGCCATACGAAATGGCTGGGGTCATAGTTCAGGCCGAAATAGGGGCTGGGGATCCGGCGGAACATCTCCCGCCAGATTTCCGGCGTGCAGGCCAGATTCTGGCCGCCGGGCCACTGCTCTCTGCCAAACAGCATTGGGCAGTTTTCAATGCCGATGCGCACCTGATTTTCTTCCGCAAAGCGGATGATCTCCGGCCAGATCCGGTCGAACAGCTCAAAGTTCTCTTCCACGCTCTTCGTCTGATCCCGACCGATGAAGGTTGTCACCATGCCGACACCGAGTCTGCGGCTTGCCACGATCAGTTTTTTCAGGTGCTCGATGTTGGCCGCGCGTTTTTCCAGATCCGGGTCCATAGTGTTCGGATAAAACGCCAGGGACGAAATCTCCACGCCGCGCTTTTTGCAGTACTCCTGCACATAGTGCACCTTTGCCTCATCCAGCGCATCCACATCCAGATGGCTGACACCGGCATAGCGCCGTTCCGCTTTTCCGCTGGGCCAGCAGGCCAGCTCCACACAGGAAAATCCATGCGCTGAAGCGAAATCGATGACCTCTTCAAAGGAGTAGTCTTCGAGAATCGCCGTAATAAAACCCATCTTCATAATCCAGCCCTCGCCTTAGAATCTGATTTCCTGTCTGGTTTCGGCCGAACGGTAGATTGCCTCCAGAACCTTCGTCACGCGGAAGGCCTCCTCCGGCTTGACCAGCGGCTCGGAATCCGTCTCAATAGCACGCAGCCACTGATCTGCCTCCAGAACGCCGGGAGCCTCCGTCGCGCCCTCAAAATAGGCTACGCCGGCAGTCTCGGAAATATGCTCCTCAAGCAGCAGCCCGTTGGCGCCGCGGTTCATGATCAGCTCGTCCTTGGGATAGCTCATGCCGGAACGGATCTCCGCGCCCGCTAGCGTTCCGCAGAGCGTCGTGGATGCCTCTCTGGACTCCAGAATGTTCAGCGCCCAGGATGCCTCCAGCTCGATGGTCGCGCCATTTTTCATCGTGATAAAGCCAAACGCGGAGTCCTCGACCTCGTAGGTTTCGGGGTCCCACTTGCCGAAGATGTTGCCCTCGGTGGCTTCGGGCAGGTGCCCCAGCTTGTAGAAGACAGAGCCCTTGACGCTCTCGATGTCATAGTTCTGCATCATCCAGAGCGTCAGGTCCAGCGCATGCGTGCCGATGTCGATCAGCGGGCCGCCGCCCTGCAGCGCCTTATTGGGGAACACGCCCCAGGTGGGAACCGCGCGTCTGCGGACAGCGTGCGCCTTTGCAAAATAGATTTCGCCCAGCTCACCGCGCTCGCAGGCCGCCTTCAGGCAGCGCACCTCCGGACGGAAACGGTTCTGATAGCCTATGGTAAACTTCTTGCCCGATTTTTTCCAGGCGTCAAGCATTTTCTGTGCGTCCGCCGAGGTGCTGGCCATTGGCTTCTCGCAGAACACATGCTTGCCAGCCTCAAAGGCGCAGACTGTGATCTCACAGTGAGAGACGTTGGGCGTCAGCACATAGACGACTTCAACCTCCGGATTCGCGATAAGCTCGCGGTAATCCGTATAAACCTTAGCCGTGGAACCGAATTCCGCAGCGGCTTTCTCGGCGCGCTCGGGGACAATATCGCAGAACGCAACGATCTCCATCCGGTCGGTAAAATTCTTCAGCGCCGGGAAATGCTTCCCGTTTGCAATGCCGCCACAGCCGACAATGCCGATCTTGATTTTTGCCATGTTGCTTCTCCTTTTCTAAGAGAGGGGCAGGCGCTCGCCTACCCCTCGTTGTCATTAGGCTTCGATTCCTCTATACTTCTTCAGGTTCTCGATGCTGATTCTTGCGCTCTCCAGCTCCGTCAGCTGGGAGCGGTCCTGCTCGATCATGATACCGGGACAGCCGACACGGTTGCCTTCGTCGATGATCTTCTGGATGTCCATAATGCCGTTGCCGATCTCGGTGTAGGCATCATAGGCGAGGAAGCAGATTGCGGTCAGGCAAGCAGAGCTGTTCGGCTCCTTCATGCCGGGGGTAACGAACACGACGGACGGGTCGTAAATGCCGTTGAACAGGTTGGCCGGGGCCGGGTAGTTCTTCGGGAAGTCCTTCTGATGAATCATGCACAGTCTGCCGGGATAGCGGCTGATCATCTCGACGTAATCTGCGCCGCCGCGCATTGCCCAGTAGGTATCCAGCTCAAAGTCAACCAGATCGGGATCCGTGTATTCCATGATCCAGTCCATGATGTACTTTCCTTCGTACTTCTGGAACTCGCAGAAGTGGTTGTGGTAGTGGAAGCGCATGCCGAGGTCGTGGCACATCTTTGCCGTCTTGTTGTAAACATCGCAGCGGCGCTTCAGATGCTCAAGGCCGGAGAAATAGCCGCCGCGGTAGCCGACGTTCTCTGTGCCCAGCTCCGCATGGTAGCGTAGCATCGCGTCGCACATAAACTGGTCGTCGAGGATGATGTCGTCGAAGTGCGTGCCGAAGACCTTGATGCCGTAAGAGTCGAGCCATGCCTTCTCTTCCTTTGCACCCCGGTTGGGGTTGTGCAGGCCGTTGGTCAGCGGGGTCAGACCGTCTTCGGCATAGCCGGGGTAGATCTCGATCCAGTTGTAGCCCATTTTGGCAATTTCTTCAATTGTCTTATCGGGATCCTTTTCCATAGACTCTCGGACAGAGAACATGTTCAGCGCAATTTTCATTTTGTTTACCTCCTGTATATCGCCTTTGGCTTACAAAGATTTTTATGACTTCCGCCGCCCGTTATTTGCTGTTCCTGCGGCTTAAGTTCATCTTCATTATAGCCTTCGGTGCCGTACCGATTCCACCAATGAACCGCGGAATAAATGTTGTTTTCCTGACATTCGCGAAAAAACCGGTGCTCTGCATAAGAGCAGAGCGCCGGTCTCAAGATTATTATCTCAGAAGATCAGCTGCATTGTCGCCGTCCGTTTTGTTCAGGTACTTCCGCTTGTATTCGCGCACGGTGTAGCCTGTCTTCTGTTTGAAAAGCTGGGAGAAATAGGAAAAATTCGTATAACCCAACCGGTCGGCCACCTGGCTTACAGAAAGGTTGGTTTCCTTGAAAAGATAGATCGCCGTTTTGATTTTCTCGTTCTGAATATAGTTAATCAGCGTCTCCCCGGTTGCCTTTTTAAACACACGGGAAAGGTGGTCGGGATGGTATTTGAGCTGCTCGGCAATCGTTTCCCGACTGAGATCATAATAGATGTTCTCGCTGATATAGTTCTTAATGGCCTCAACGAGCTGCTTTGTTTCCAGTCCGCCCTCGTTCAGCGCCTGCACCTTTTGCAGCAGGCGGTTGCACAGCTGATGCAGATCCTCTATCGTCATCAGGGGCGTGGAGGTCACGATCCTGACAGCCTCCTCCAACCCAAAATCCTGCATATCCAGCAGCTGGCTTTTCGCCGTCTGGCTGATGATCCCCCAGAAGCGAAACAGGATCGCATAGGCGGCGTCCTTCGTCAATATTTTGTTTTTCAGACGAATGAAAAACTCGTCCACATCCTCGCGCAGCGCCTGAAAGGCATTGCTTTCGGCCAAGATGGTCCATTTGAAAAACCGCGCCTGACTGATGGGCAGCTGCGTGCCAAGCGTGGTATCATCGCTGTAAACGACCAGTGTCCGCCCGCCAATATAGCGCTCAGTGATCTCCTCCAGCTGCCTGCCGCAGGTGCACAGCTGATCGATGCTGATGCAGCTGCGGTAAACGCAGATCAGGCACTGAATGCCGAACTCCCGCTCCAGGATCCGCACCAGCTCCTCGCTGCGGGCAAAGATCTCCTCGATGTCTTTTTTCTCTCCATCCTGCGCATGCAGAACGGCAGTAACGCGGTACTCGTCATAAAATACCGTTGACAGCAGATACTCGTCGAACACGCTGACATACATATTGCGCAGCGCGCCCATTTTCTCCCGCTTTGTCCACTTACTCAGTAGGCCTGTGTCCGAAAGGCACTTCATGCGCAGCAGGTAATAGCCGCTCCATTCCAGCTCAACCCTGCGCTGGCGGGCAAATTCCATGATATTGTTCCGCGTGACCGGAATGAGTCCATTGAACAGATCCTTCCAGAACAGCTCCTGATAAATATCCAGATATCGCAGGAAGGTCCTGCCGCATTCCGTCACGGTTTTCTCATCAGCCTGACGGGTAAGCTCTGACGTGATCTTTTTCAGCCGCTTTTCGGCGGTCTGCTTCGTGGTCGGCAAAAACAGATAGGTCCAGTTTGAGCCGAATTTGATCCGCGGCTTTTTCAGCTGCACCGTGGAATCCTGATGAATCAGGTTCACGAGGAAAACATCCGTATTTCCCTCCATCAGCTTGATCAGGCGGAGTCCCTGGCTGTTTTCCATTTCATAGTTGCAGAAGATGATATGCACCTTGTTTTCCATCGTCAGGCGGCAGGCCTCGGCATAATCGGAAGTGACGCACAATTCCGATACGCCGCAGCCCGCCCAGTCGATCTGCAAGGCCAGCAGCTTTTCAATTTCCCCGGCGTTGTCAAACAGCAGAGCCTTCACCATCATACACAATACGATCCTTTCTCCCGGAAATGCAAGGAAAGCGAAGCCGCGCACGGCGGCTCCGTTTTCCTGTTATCCCTGTGTGGATTCTCTTAAAATCAGGTCTACATTCAGCAGCTGTTCCTCTTTTTCCGTATGCCCGCGCAGCTTGTTGGCCAGCATTTCCATTGCGATAAAACCCAGCTGGTACCTCGGCTGTCGAACCGTCGTGATCGACGGCACCATGGACTCGGAAATGTCAATGTTATCAAACCCCGTTACGATCAAGTCCTGCGGCACGCGTAGGCCGGCCTGCGTCGCAGCGCGGATGATTGCCGCTGCAAAAATATCGGACACGGTATAAACTGCGTCCGGCCGCTCCGGCAGGCTCAAGAGCCGCGCCGCCGCCGTCAGCGCCATATTGAAATCGATGTCGGCGACCTGCACAATCCATTCCGGACGCACCTCGATCCCGGCATTTTCCAGCGAGGCCAGAAACGCCGCCTTTCTCTGGCGCGCATAGCGGTAGCGGAGCGGACTGCAAAGCATTGCGATCTTTTTCCGTCCGGAGGAAAGAATGTGCTCCATCACGCGCCGCGTGGCTTCAAAATCGTCAATGCTGACATGCGCAATTTCCGGAAGTCCATCGTCGTATTCGCAGCATCGAACCAGCGGAATCTGTTGGCTGAGATACTTGGCGATATCCGTCGTCAACGCGTTCAGCTCGATCAGGCCAACGGCCTTCACGCTCCGGAGCATCGCCAAGAAAGCCTCGACGTTTACCTCGTTGATCTGCTGGGCGTTGACCAGCACATGGTAGCCCTCCGTCGCGGCGGCGTCCTGCGCCCCGCTGATGATCCTGCTGTAAAAGGCATTGTTCAGCGTGGGCACATTCAGGACGATCAGGCGGTTCTGCGGAGGAGGCTGCCTGAGACGCCGCTCATATTTCAGCGCAGCCGCCGCATCCTCCACGCGCCTGTAGGTGGACGCATTGACACTGCTGTCCCCCTTCAGAACGCGGGACACCGTCGCCGCCGAAACCTTCGCCAGCTTTGCCACGTCATAGATCGTCGCCCGGTTTTCCATACTTTTCATCAGGCTCTCCTTTGTGCCGTTATCAGTCGGTCATCCTGCCGGTACTTACACACTCTTGCGGAGCTGATTGTTGAAATAAGAGGAGGCGGCGCTGTCGATCGTGACGGCAAGCAGAATCAGCAGTCCCTTAAGCAGGTACTGGAAATTTGTGTCCATGCCGAGCAGATTGAAAACATTGGTCAAAAGACCGATCAGCATCACGCCGAAGAACGTTCCGCCGACCTTCGCCTTGCCGCCGCTCATCGCGGTACCGCCGATGACCACCGCCGCAATCGCGTCCATTTCCATGCCGTCGCCGGCCGTCGGCTGTGCACTGCCGGCACGTCCGGCCAGAACCAGCGCCGCAACGGCACAGCACACGCCCATCAGTGCATACACGCCGGTCGTAACCCAGAAGGTATTGATGCCGGAAACACGCGCCGTCTCCGGGTTGCCACCCATGGCGACCGCCCAACGACCAAAAATTGTTTTGTTCAGAATGATAAAAACCACAAGCATCACAAACAGCATGATCAAAATCGCCACCGGGATCTCCTTGAACACATAGCCCTGCGCCATAAACTTGATCCCCGCGCGGATATTGATGATCGGCGTGTTTTTGCTGATCATGTAGCAGATACCCTTATAAAGCTGCCCCGTGGCAAGCGTCACAATGAACATCGGCATTTTAATCAATTTGCCGATCAAGCCGTTCATAAAGCCGCAGAAAGCGCCCATCAGAAGAATCAGAACGATTATCACGCCCAACGGCAGTCCCATTCTGACATCCATGATTCCGACAAAGATTCCGAGCATGCCCGTCATAAGGCCCACGGAAAGGTCGATGTTGCCGGATGAAAGAACGCAGGTAAAGCCGAAGGCAAGCACAAAGTAGGTCGTGTTCTGCCGAATCACATTACGAAGATTCTGGAAGGAGAAGAAGGTCGGTGAAATAACGGATGCCGCAATCAATGCCAGCAGAGCCAGCAGCATGGCCTTGTTGTCGATCAGAAATCTCATGGTACTGCTTCGTAAATCTTTTGTCTTTGTCGTTTTCATTTTATGATAACTCCTCTGCGTTCTGGAATCCAAAGGCAGCGTTGACAATCCGCTCCTGTTCAATTTCATTGCTTGAGAATTCCGCCGTGATCCTGCCCTCACAGAACGTGATCACACGGTCGGCCATACCCATCATCTCCGGCAGCTCCGAGGAAATCAGGATGACCGCCATTCCCTCGGCCGCCAGCTTGGCAATCAGGGAATAGATTTCATACTTTGCGCCGACATCAATGCCACGCGTCGGCTCGTCCAGAATCAAAACATTGGGCTTTGTCAGAAGCCATTTACCGAGAATCGCCTTCTGCTGATTGCCGCCGCTGAGAGAGCCGATGGGTTGCGCCGGAGTGGAGAGCTTCACATTCATCCGCTCGACCATTTTGTCCACTTCCCGCTCCTCGCGGGCCGTCTGGACAAATTTCAGCTTGTTGCAGTAGGACGGCAGATTCGCCAGCGACATATTCTCTCTCACGGAGAGAATGGAGATGATTCCTGTCATCAGGCGATCCTCCGTCACCATGGAGACGCCCCGACGGATGGAATCCTTCGGATGGTGGATGCGAGCCTTTTTGTTGCCGATCAAAACCTCGCCGCTATCGTGGCGGTCCACGCCGTAGACCGCACGCATGACCTCGCTGCGTCCGGCGCCGACCAGGCCGTACAGGCCCAGAATCTCGCCCCGGCGGACAGAGAAGCTGATGTCCCTGTAGATGCCATGCTCGCTGAAATTCTTCACCTCAAATGCGATTTCCCCGAATTTCTGCCGTTTTGGCGGATACATATCTCCGATTTTACGTCCGGCAATCTGCGTGATCAGATCCTCGCGTGTGATTTCCCCGACTGGATGCTCTGAAATAAACATACCGTCGCGCAGAACCGTGATTGTCTGGCAGATCGTAAAGATTTCTTCAATTTTATGGGAAATAAAAACAATAGAAACACCCTTGGACTGTAGCTCGCGCATCACCGCAAACAGCATCTGTACCTCGGACTCAGACAAAGAACTGGTAGGCTCGTCCATAATGATAACCTCCGAATCCTGAGAGACCGCCTTGGCAATGGCAAGCATCTGCTTCTGGGCGGAGGAATACTGCGCCACAAGCTTTTTGGGGTCAAGGTTCAAGTGCATCCGGTCAAAGAGCGCCTGCGTTTCCTGCAGTCTCTTCTTTTTATTGATAAAGCCGCAGGTCGAGAAGCGCTTCTCCCGGTGCAGCCACACATTTTCCGCCGCGTCCATGGTCTCTACCATATTGACTTCCTGGGGAATCATGCAAATACCGGCGTGATTCGCCTGGTTTGGACTGGAAAAGGCGACTCTCTTTCCCTTATAGAGGATTTCGCCGGAGTCCGCCGGATAATCACCCAGCAGTATTTTCATCAGAGTGGATTTTCCCGCACCGTTTTCCCCGATCAGAGCGTGAATTTCGCCCTTTTTTAACCGGAGGCAGCCGTCCCCCAGCGCTCTGACACCGGGAAAAGTCTTTACGATATGGGACATTTCAAGAATATATGTATCTTCCATAATTGTCCTCAGCCATGCACGGATGATTTGGCGGCGCTGTTCAGCAACGCCGCCAAATCCGGTTCCTGCGTTTTGTTCAGTTATTGATAGTCAGCGGCGTTCCCCTTGTCCAGGATGATGTAATCGCTGATGCGCGCCTCGTAATCCGGGCCGCTGATCTTGCCGTCGTAAAGATCCTCGCAGGTCTGCGCCAGATACGCGGCCAGACCGTCCAGCGGGGAATAGACCGTGTAGGTCATTTCGCCTGCTGCAATGGACTTCAGTCCATCGGCGCTGCCGTCTTTGCCGACCGTGACATAGTCGTCAAAGCTCTTGCCGGAAGCACGCAGTGCCTCGCAGACACCCACGGTCAGCGTGTCGGACTGCGTGACGAAGCAGTTAATCTCCGAATTGGACTGCATCCAGTCCTCCGCCATCGTGATGGCCTTGTCCGCCGCCCAGTCCGCCGTGCCTTCCACGACGATCTCATAGCGATCCTTGACCTCGGAATTTGCCATCGTCTCAGTAAAGCCCTTGTAGAGCTGCTGGCACAGCTCCATGCTGTTCGAGCCCCAGATGTAACCGATTTTCAGCGTCGCGTCGGGGTTCTCGTTCAGATATTTGATGCACGCCTGCGCCTGCGTTGCTGCCATGTCATAGAAATTGTAGCCGAAGTGCACATCGACCTCGCCGCTGATGCCCATGACGTAGTCGATCACGTAAATGCCCGCCGCTCTCGCCGCGTTGCAGACGTCTACAACCGCGTTGGAGTCCAGCGAACTGACGATGATAATGTCAACCTTGTTGGTCGTAAAGTTCTCGATATCCGTGAGCTGCTGGTCGATGTTGCCTGCGGCGTTTGCCAGGATGAGCTCAATGTTCTTTTCCTCGCAGAATCTTTCCAGATGCTGATAGACCACGCTCTGCGTTTCGTCCAGATCGTTCAGTGCAAAGCCGACCGTAAATTTCTTTTCTGCCGTGGATGCCGGTTCCTGCGTGTTACTGGGGGTGGAGTTGTCGCTGGTCTGTGGATTGCCTGTGCATGCCGCAAGCGCCAAAATCATCACAAGCGCCAACAGAATGGAAATTGCCCTTTTCATACTTTCTTCCTCCAATTTTAGTAATACATATCTGTATAATCGATATGTATTGAATTATTTTGTGCAACAACACTGTTTTTTCTTCTTCAGTGCGCTGGTGTTGCAGCACAGTTACCATGTATATATAACCAAAATTTCGGGGCAAAAACCGCCGCATTTCAGACACATAATTGTTGTTTTTCTGATGTTTCAGTAATTTCAGAGCTGGCGGTCAATCTGGCTGAAGACTTTCCCCTACATCGCCATTTCCCTGTTTTCCCTCGCCGATGGTGCATACCTTTCTCCTGTACAAGCGCAAAAATAAGCCGTGCACCGCAACAGCAGTTCTGTTACTGCTTTGCTTTTCCATTTTCACAGAGCGAGACAGCAGATTTTTTCTTCCAATTTGTTGAAAAAGCATCTCCGTTTCTTTCATTATATCAGAAACAGAGATGCTTTTGTAGCTCTAATTCAGTTCAGAAGTTTTGAAAGCCGGAATTCCGCCTAATTTGAAAGCAGCAGACGGAACGCACCGTACATTCCTGCGTCATTGCCGAGTGTAGCCTGCCGGAATTGCACGCTTTTGCAGGCGTGGAATGCGTACTTTTCAAAGTGCCGTTTGACGCCTTCAAGCAAGAATTCGCCCTGGCGCGACACGCCGCCGCCGAAAATGACATATTGCGGATCACAAACACAGCAAATCGAGGCAATCGCCTCGCCCAGATAGTCAAAAATCAACTCCAGCGTCTCAACGGCAAAGGCATCCTGCTGCCGTGCAGCATCAAACACAGCCTTGCATGTGATGGTGTCGGCACCCCGCAGGAGAGACTCTGTATCCATCTCCAGAAGGCGCTTCTTTGTCACCCGGACGATTCCGTTGGCGGACGCATATTGCTCCAGGCAGCCACATTTTCCGCAAGTGCACGGGGCTTTCTCCGGATCAGGTACTGTAATATGTCCAATTTCTCCGCCTGCGCCGTGTGCGCCGCTGACAACTTTCCCGTTGATTACCACACCGCCGCCAACGCCGGTTCCGAGCGTGATGAACACCGCCGAACGGCAGCCCTCACCACCGCCCTTCCATGCCTCGCCCAGCGCGGCTACATTTGCGTCGTTTCCCGCCCGCACGCGCAGGCCCGTCATACGGCCCAGCGTCTCGTGCAGGTTGAAAACTCCCCAGTTCAGATTGACGCAGCGGTTGATGCGCCCGTTTTCATCAACAGGGCCCGGAACGCCGATGCCGATTCCCAGAATTTCCGACGTTTCAAGGTTTTTTCTCCGGATCCATGCAGAAATTTCCGCCGCAATTTCCGGCAGAATAGCTTCTCCATTGTTTTGTACGTGCGTAGGTATCTCTCTTTTTTCGATCAGAGTTCCCGTGTCGTCCAGTAAGCCCATTTTAATTGTAGTCCCGCCGACATCTATTCCAAATCCGTATTTCATAGCGCTTCTCCTTTTTTACAAAAGATGCATCTATTATAGCGGCACCGGAAACGCGGAAATGTTGTTTCTCTGACATCTTTTTATGGGAAACACGGCACATGGCTTTCTATTGCGATTTGTTTCACAGGAACGCCCGATCGTTTTTTCCCGGTCAATGCAAACGCCGGGAAACGTTGTGTGCAGCGTTTCCCGGCTCATTTATTTCATATTGCGCAGCTCGGCGCGGAAGCAGATTTTTCCGTCCTCCAACGAGGCGCGGATACCGCCCTTATGCCCCTCGGCGATGCTTCTGGCGATGGAAAGGCCGATGCCGAAGCTGCCTGTACCGCTGCGCGCCGGATCGGCGCGGTAAAAACGGTCGAAGAGCTTGTCCAGCTCCTCCGGTGCAACCGGCGTCCGGCTGACGTTCGCGGAGGATAGCAGCACGCCTTTTTTCGTTTTCTCCAGAGAAAAGGCAATTTCCGTACCCTCGGCGGCGTATTTCACCGCATTGTCCAGCAGAATCGACACCAGCTGCCGAATCGCATATTCGTCGCCGGAAAACGCCAGCTCCGGCGCGATTTCCAGCCGGAGCGCATGCCCGTTCGATTCGGCAAAGTCCCGGAAGGACTCCGCCGTTTCCCGGACAGCGTCGCTGACGGCGAAGGGCGCAAAGCGCAGGGGCGTCTTTTCCTCATCCATCCGCGACAGCGTCACGAGGGAGTTGACCAGCTCCGTCAGCTTTTCCGTCTGCGTCCGCGCCTTGTCGATCCATTTCTGCTTACCCGTCTCCATTTCCAGGACCTTCAGGCTGGTGGCGATGACGGTGATGGGTGTTTTCAGCTCGTGGCTGGCGTCGGTGATAAACTGTTTCTGGCGTTCCGAGGCCTGCACAACCGGGTCGATCGCGCGGCGCGAGCAAAGCACCACAATGACATACACCAACGCGACGCAGCCGGCCATGGCGGCCAGCGACACCAGCGCGATCTCCCGCACGGAGCGCATTTCCTGATAATCATCCAGGAAAATTGCCATCCAGCGGTCCTCGCCGTTGTACACAACGCGGTACTTGTAGCCCCGCGTGTAGCCGTAGCCCTCGCCGTGCTCCAGCGCAAGCGACAGGTATTCTCCGACGTCGTCCTCCGTCACGGCGGCGATCTTGTCCAGATCCGCCTTGATGAGATCTCCGTCTCCGTCATAGCGCAGGACGAAATAGCGCGTGGAGAAGGGCGTTTCCTTCGTGAACTGTCCGTCCGGGCGTCCCTCCGGCGGCTGGCCGTGCGGCATGGGCGGCATGGTGCCCTGGTTGTCGGAAATGACGTCGAGCACGTTGGTCAGCCCGGAATCCACCGAAATATAATTTGCGATGTTGACGCTCAGGCACAGCACCAGCAGCACCGCCGTGACAGCCAGCGTTGCAATGCGGATAAACCGCTTGCGCAGCCGCCGGATCATCGTTCGGCCTCCAGAATGTAGCCGAGGCCGCGGTTGGCCTGAATGGTCACGCCCGCGCCGATGGCCTTGAGCCGCTTACGCAGATTGGAGATGTGCACCCAGACCACGTTGATTCCGGCATCGCTGTCCCAGCCCCAGACGCGCTCCATGATGCGCTCGGCGGAAAGCACGATTTTCGGGGAGCGGAGAAACAGCTCCATCACCTGAAACTCCCTGCCGCTCAGGCGCACGGAGCGCTCGCCGCAGGAGAGCATGCCCGTGCCGGTGTCCAGGCTGACGCCGCCGTAGCTCAGCACCGCCGGGTGATAGCTGCCGCCCCGGCGCAGCATCGCACGCACACGGCAAATCAGCTCGTCTGGCTCGAAGGGCTTGGGCAGGTAGTCGTCCGCCCCGGCGTTGAAGCCGGTGATGCGGTCGCCTGTCTGCGCCTTTGCCGTGAGCATCATCACCGGCGTGGTCACGCCCGCGTCCCGCAGCTTTTGCAGCACCTCGACGCCGTTGAGCTTTGGCATCATCACATCCAGGATGATGGCGTCGTATTCCGCCGCCATTGCATATTCATAAGCGTCAAAGCCGTCGTGCACGGCATCCACGCTGAACTGGTTCTTTTCAAAGAACACCGTCAGCGCCTCCGCCAGATCAAGCTCGTCCTCCGCAATCAGCAGACGCATACCTCTCACCCACCTTTTTTCTGATTATACCGCACGGCCTGAAAAAACGCAACTAGAGCGTCTCGCGGTTTTCCTCTCTGCCGCAGGAAATGTTCAGATTGCCGTTGCGGCAGCGCAGCGCATCGAAAAAGGCCTTCGGCGGCTGCGCATCGCGGAAGCGCACGCGATATTGCAGCTCATAGAGCGTCCCCATATTGCTTGTCTTCACGCGTTCGAGACTGTGCGTCTTCGTATATTTTTCAAACAGATCGTCGAACAGACCCTCGTAGTCCAGATTCTCCGGAATGGTCACACGCAGCACACGCTCCGTGCTCTCGCCCAGCCGCAGCATGGATGCCAGCAGCATCACGCCGCCCAGCAGCACAAAGGCCAGCGCGGCCAGCGTCAGATAGCCCATGCCGGTGGCAAGGCCAATCGCCATGGCGAGGAAGATCGCTGCGATTTCCCGTGCCGATCCCTGCGCGGAACGGAAGCGCACCAGACTGAAGGCCCCCGCCACGGCGACGCCCGCGCCAATGTTGCCGTTGACCAGCATGATTACAAGCTGAACGGTCGCAGGAAGGACCGTCAGGGCAACGGAAAAGCTGGAAGTACATTTTGCCCGGAAGCGGCTGACCAGCGCCACGCCCGCGCCAAGCACGAGCGAGACGGCGGTGCACAAAAGAAACACCGGGACGGTAATGGTCGAAGAGATAACGGATTCAAGCACTGAAACGCGCCTCCTTTGCATTTTTTAGAACTTGCTTGCAGTAATACTCGCCGTATTTGGAAAACGACGTAGGGAAGACCCCGACCCCTGACAGCAGCGCGCTCAGCCAGAGGGGGCAGGCGCCGGGGAGCTTCAGCTCCATCAGAATTTTGCCCTCGGACAGCAGCGGTGTGCCCTCGCTTCCCCTGCGCAGGTCGAGCGCCGCCTCGCGCCAGCGGATGTTTTTATCGAAGGTGATGCGCAGCTCCGGGTCCCCAATGCCTGCAAAGGCCTGACGGTCGTATGCCAGAAACACCCTCGGCTTTGTCTGATTGACCCGCTGGAACCACTCGATCTCCCTGCCGATCTGTCCGCCCTCGGCCAGCGCCGCCAGACGGACGTCCCTCTGCGCCAGCGCCGCCGGGGCCGTGATGCGCCGCTTGTACACAACGCCGCAGCACTTCTTTTTCAGCTCGACGAAGACGTCGCCGTCCTGCGCCGGAACGCCGTAGCTGCGCGCGCGCAGCTTTTCCTTATAGGCGGGCTTTTCGATGGATGCGCGAATGATGCGCCAATCGTCCGTATCATAATAAAGGTTGCAGATGGTGTACTTTCCGTATTCGTCCGGGCGGGTGTGCGCGCGGATGCCCTCCAGCACGGCCGCCTGCTGCAATGGCGTGAGGAAATACTTCTTTTCATAGCGTGCAAAGCTGAACTGCGTCATTGCCGCCACCTCCTTTGTGTCCCCATCATAAAGCGGGAAGCTAAAGAGGAGCTAAAGAAATTCTACCGTTTTCTTTAACTCTCCTTTAGCTTCCGGGGTTACAATGCGGCCAGAACTTCAAAAAAGGAGGTTATCCCCATGAAAAAGCAAATCGTAATTCTAATCTGTGCGGCACTGCTTCTGCTGCTTCTGGGCGGCTGCAAAACAGAGCAGGCGGCACAGACAGCGCAGTCGGAACAGACGGAACCGTCCGCCGAGGATGCCAATGCACAGATTGCCTTTTCCGGCAGCGGTGCAAGCGTCACAGGCTCCGATGCTTCCGCCGAGGACGGAGTTGTGACCGTCACCGCCGCAGGAAGCTATGTGCTCAGCGGCAGCGGCGAGGGCCGCGTGCTGGTCAACGCGCCGGGCGCCGAGGTCACGCTGATCCTGCAAGATCTCGATCTTACCTGCTCCTACGGCAGTCCCCTCTATATTTATAAGGCCAGAACCGTCACGCTCTCCCTCCCGGAAGGCACGCAGAGCACGCTCACCGACGGCGAGAGCTACACCTTCGCGGACAGTCTCTCCTCCGAAGCGGACGAGGAGCCGAACGCCTGTCTCTATTCCAAGGCCGATCTGGTCATCTCGGGCAGCGGCAGCCTGAGCGTCAACGCCAACTATAAAAACGGCGTCACAAGCAAGGACACGCTCCTGATTCAGGACGCGTCCCTCACTGTGACGGCGAAGAACCACGGCGTCAACGGCAAGGATTCCTGCACGCTGGAAAATGCCTCTCTGACCGTCGCCGCAGGCGGCGACGCCCTGCGCTCGACGAATGACTCCGACAGCACGCTCGGCTATATCGACATCACGGATTCCACTCTGAATCTGATCGCCGGGGAGGACGGCATTCAGGCAGAAACCGTCCTGACCGTCCACAGCGGCAGCTTCACCGTCACCACCGGCGGCGGCAGCGGCACGGCGCTTGCCGACGATGCCAGCGCCAAGGGACTCAAGGCAGGCACGCAGCTCACGATCGAGGGCGGCAGCTTCACCCTCGACTGCGCAGACGACGCGCTGCACTCCAACGGCAGTCTGACCGTCTCCGGCGGTGAGTTCACCATCGCCACGGGCGACGACGGTATGCACGCCGACGAGACAACGAGCGTCTCCGGCGGCGTCATCCGCATCACCGAGTGCTACGAGGGCATCGAGGGCGCAGTCGTGGACATTTCCGGCGGAGAAATTCATATCGTCGCCAGCGACGACGGCATCAACGCCGCAGGCGGCAAGGATCAGAGCGGCTTCGGCCCGCGGATGGACAGCTTCGGCGGCAGCGCGGAGTATACCATTACCATTTCCGGCGGCGTGATCTACATCGACGCCTCCGGCGACGGCGTAGACTCCAACGGCGATCTGCTCGTTACCGGCGGCGAGCTCTATATCGACGGCCCCACAAGCGACGGCGACGGTGCGCTGGACTACGACGGCACCGGCACCATCACGGGCGGCACGGTCGTCGCCGCCGGCTCCAACGGCATGGCCATGAACTTCGGCTCCGCCTCTACGCAGGGCAGCATTCTGCTGAACCTCTCCGGCAGCGCCGGGCAGGCCGTCACGGTCAAGGACGCCTCCGGCAATGTCATCCTGACCTACACGCCCGCCAAGGACTATCGCAGCGTCGTCGTCAGCAGCCCCGAATTGAAGCAGAGCGAGACCTACACCGTCTCGGCAGGCGGTCAGGAAACCACCGTCACGCTCGACAGTCTCATTTACGGCGGCGGCATGGGCAGCTTTCCCGGTGGTCAGGGGGGCCAGCCCGGCACCCCGCCGGACGGTAATTCCGGCAGCATGCCCACTCCGCCTGACGGAAGCTCCGGCGATGCTCCCACGCCGCCCGACGGCAGCTCAGGCGGCTTCCCAGGCACCCCTCCCGGAGGCTTCTCCGGCGGCCCCGGCGGAACGCAGCCCTGAAGATAGCGAAAAACGGCAAGCCCCCGGCAGTTCCATTTGAACCGCCGGGGGAATTTTAAATATACCGCAAAATGTGCGCAGGGGGACGGGTTTCCCGTCCTGTGTGTAGGAATTTGCAAACTTGTGACTGCCTGCACCGGGCGAGGCAGAGCCTCGCCCCTACGAATTGGTTCTATTTCTCAACCGCACCCATAAGGACTGTCTCTGCACCAGAAAAACCGCTGCGCCCGCAAGGGCGCAGCGGTTCAGAGTTTCAGTTTCGGTCTGAGCTTGACGCAATAGAGAATTTCCAACCGGTCGATCAAAAAATCATAGATCACAAAGGTCAGGTTCGCCAGCGCAATCAGCACGGCAAGCATGATGCTCGTGTATTCCCGGAACTCCGCCGAGACGGACGCCATCCGGAACACGAAGATCATCAGCCCATAGGCCGCGCAGAGCACGGCGTTGACGTACACCAGCTTGACGATCCATTTTATCACACGGCTGCGCAGATGCCCGATGGGCCGCTTCAGCATGGGATAATAGCCGAACGCGATGAATAAAATCGCAGATTCCTTTTCCGGGGCCAGCAGCAGGCTCAAAAGTCCCACCGCCGCGTACCACACAAGCCCCCATTTCCAGCCGCACTCATAGTACACCGGGATCAGCACGAGCGAGGCCATGACCGGGCAGGCAATCGCCGCGAAGGCCAGCGTCCCGCCGAGGAACATCAACGCCACCGCCAGCGCCGCCAGCACGCCGCAGAGCGCGATGACGTTAGTCTTTTTTCTCATGGTGCTCGCCGCCTGCGTTCCGCTTCAGCAGGTCGTATTTGATATCCCAAAGCCGCTGTGACAGGTCCACATAATAATTGTGCGGGTTGTCAAAGCGCTTGACCTCGTCCCAGAGCGTGTCCACCTGCTGCTTGCAGTAGGTGCGGATTTCCTCCAGCGTGGGCATTTTATAAACCAACTCGCCGTTTTTAAAAATCGGCTCCTGGAGCACGCGCGCCGTGAAATTGTAAACCTCTTTTTCCTTCCAGGTCGCCTCGGGGTCGAAGATGCGGATATTCTTGCTGTCGTCCACCGTCTCGTCCCAGACGCACAGATAGTCGGCAATCGCCTTGCCGGTGTCGTTGCCATAGAAGCGGTAAAGCTTCTTGAAGTGCGGATTGGTGATTTTGCCCGTGTTCTCGGAAATTTTGATTTTCGGCTCAATGGCGCCCTTCTCATCCTCCACGGCGACCAGCTTGTAAACGCCGCCGAAGACCGGCTCGCTGCGTGCGGTAATCAGGCGCTCGCCCACGCCGAACATGTCGATCTGCGCGCCCTGACGCAGCAGATCCTGGATCAGATACTCATCCAGCGCGTTGGAAACGGAGATGGCGCAGTCGGTCCAGCCGGCCTCATCGAGCATTTTGCGGGCCTTCTTGGTCAGATAGGTCATGTCGCCGGAGTCCAGGCGGATGCCGCACTTTGTAATTCCCTTCGGCTTGAGTACCTCGTTGAATGCGCGAATGGCATTCGGGATGCCGCTTTTGAGCGTGTTGTAGGTGTCCACCAGCAGGGTCGCGTTCGTCGGGTACAGCTCGCAATAGGTGCGGAAGGCCTCGTATTCACTGTCGAACATCTGCACCCAGGAGTGCGCCATGGTGCCGCCGGCGTAGACGCCGTAGAGCTGATCGGAGATGGTGCAGGCCGTGCCGTTGCAACCGCCGATATAGGCCGCTCTCGCACCCAGAATCGCGCCCTGCGCGCCCTGCGCACGGCGGGAGCCGAACTCCAGAACGGTTCTGCCCTGCGCGGCGCGGACGACGCGGTTGGCCTTTGTCGCGATCAGGCTCTGGTGGTTCAGAACCAGAAGGATATACGTCTCGACAAGCTGTGCCTCGATGGCGGGCGCACGCACCGTCAGGATCGGCTCCTTCGGGAAGATGGGCGTGCCCTCCGGCACGGCGAAGATATCGCCCGTGAAGCGGAAGGTTTCCAGATAGTGCAGGAAGTCCTCATTGAAGAGCTTGCGGCCGCGCAGATATGCGATGTCGTCAGCGGAAAAATGCAGGTCCTGAATATACTCAATGACCTGCTCCAGCCCGGCGGCAATGGCAAAGCCGCCGTTGTCCGGCACATTGCGGTAGAAAACGTCGAAGTAGCAGATTTTGTCCTTCATGCCGCTGGCAAAATAGCCGTTGGCCATCGTCAGCTCGTAGAAATCACAGAGCATTGTCATGTTCAGCTTTTCGTTTACTTTCATGTTGCACCTCGAAGGGATTTTTCTTTGATTATAGCCGTTTTTTTCGGAAATGGCAATCTTTTTTTCTGATTGACTTTCCTTTTGCATCTGTTATTATATAATTATTATAATGGAAATTTTGTGCTTCCGGTTTTTCTTTGACCGGGAAAAGCAGATATGGAGGTTTGCCGAATGATCATTGAAATCGGGCTTCAGGGTCACGCCGAGACGCTTGTAGAAAAGGAAGACACCGCGCAGGCCGTCGGCTCCGGCGGGCTGCTGGTCTATGCCACGCCCTGCCTCGCCGCGCTGATGGAGGGCGCCGCCTACGAGAGCATCGCGCCGTTTCTGGCCGAGGGAGAAAGCTCCGTCGGAACGCGCATGGATTTGACGCATTCGTCCGCCACGCCCGTCGGCATGGAGGTTCGCGCGGAATCCACCGTCACGGCGGTTGAGGGCCGAAGGATCACCTTTGAGATCGTCGCCTATGACGAGGCGGGTGAGATCGGCCGCGCCGTGCATGAGCGCGTCCTCATCAAGGCCGACCGCTTTTTGGAAAAATGCTACGCGAAGCTTTGAAAGGAGCAGCACCTTGGAAAAACAGTTTTTACAGGCAGGTCAGGTCATCAGCACGCACGGCGTGCAGGGAGAGGTAAAGATTCTCCCCTGGGCGGACGGTCCGGAATTCCTGCTGGATTTTGACACGCTCTATTTAAACGGCAAGCTCTATGAGGTCGTCTCCTCACGGGTGCACAAGACCTGCGTGTTGGCGAAGCTGCGCGGCGTGGACACGCCCGAGCAGGCGCAGCTTCTGCGCGGGCAAACCGTCACCATCGACCGCAGCGGCGTGACCCTGCCGGAGGGCACGGTCTTCATCGCCGACCTCATCGGCTGCCGCGTGCTGGACGATGAGGGTGCGGAGATCGGCAAAATCAAGGATGTTCTGACCATGCCCTCGAGCGATGTGTATGTCATCGAAGGCAAGCGCAGCTATATGATCCCGGCGGTAAAGGAATTCGTCCGGCGCATTGACGTCGCCGCCGGCGAGGTGCATGTGCACCTGATTGAGGGAATGGCAACGGATGAGAATTGACATTTTGACGCTGTTTCCCGACACCGTCGGGGACATGATGAACGAGTCCATCCTCGGCCGCGCGCAGGAGCGCGGCTACATCCGCATCGAGGCGCACCAGATCCGCGACTACACCGCCAACAAGCAGAACCAGGTGGACGACTACCCCTACGGCGGCGGGCGGGGCGCACTGATGCAGGCCGACCCGCTGTATCGCTGCTGGTGCCACGTCTGCGACGAGGCAGGCGCGCCGGTGCACACGATTTTCCTCTCCCCCTGCGGGCATGTCTTCCGGCAGGAGGACGCCAAGCGCCTGTCGCAGCTGGAAAACATCGTTCTGGTCTGCGGACACTACGAGGGCATTGACCAGCGCTTCATCGACGAGTGCGTGGACGAGGAAATCTCCATCGGAGATTTCGTCCTGACCGGCGGCGAGATTCCGGCCATGGCCGTGGCGGACGCCGTGTGCCGCCTGGTTCCCGGCGTGCTGCCGGATAAGGAATGCTTTGAGGACGAAAGCCACTGGGACGGGCTTCTGGAATATCCGCAGTACAGCCGCCCGGCCGTCTGGCACGGGCGCGAGGTGCCTCCGATTCTTCTGTCCGGCGACCACGCCAAGGTCGCCCGCTGGCGCAGAAAGCAGGCCATCCTGCGCACCCGTGCGCGGCGGTCGGACATGTACGAAAAGCTCCGCTTTGAAACAAAAGAGGACAAAAAAATTCTGAGGGAGATTGCCGACGATGACGAAGCTGGAAACCTTGAAGCAATGGGTAAATGAGAGCAGCCGCATTGTCTTTTTCGGCGGCGCAGGCGTGAGCACGGAGAGCGGCATCCCCGACTTCCGCAGCGTGGACGGCCTGTATCACCAAAAATTCGACTACCCGCCGGAGACGATCATCAGCCACAGCTTTTATGAGGCAAAGCCGGAATATTTCTTCCGGTTTTATCGAGAAAAGATGCTGCCGCTCGGCTTCGAGCCGAACGTAACGCACCGCGTCCTCGCCCGCTGGGAGCAGGAGGGTAAGCTGCTGGCCGTCGTGACGCAGAACATCGACGGTCTGCACCAGAAGGCCGGGAGCAAGCGCGTCTACGAGCTGCACGGCAGCGTTCTGCGCAACCACTGCACCCGCTGCGGAAGGTTCTATCCCGCGGAATTTGTGCGCGACGCGCAGGGCATTCCCCGCTGCACCTGCGGCGGCATTGTCAAGCCGGACGTCGTGCTCTATGAGGAAAGCCTGGACGAAGCCACGCTGGCCGGGGCCGTCTCCGTGCTGCGGCAGGCGGATCTCGTGATCGTCGGCGGCACGAGTCTGACCGTCTACCCTGCCGCGGGGCTGCTGGGCTATTACCGCGGTCACCGGCTCGCGCTCATCAACCGCGACGCAACGCCCTATGACGAGCAGGCGGACCTTGTGCTGCACGAATCCCTGGGCGACGTCTTTTCCAGGCTCTAGGAGGGTAACATGGAGCACACCATGCAGGTAATTGCGCGCATCCGCAGCGAATTTCCCACAAAATTCGGCATTCCACGGCAGAGCGGCCTTGTCCCGGAGACGTGCGCAACGATCGTTTTTGAGCCGGAATACCGCAGCGCCGACGCACTGCGCGGCATAGAGGGCTTTTCCCATCTGTGGCTGATCTGGGAATTTTCCGAAGCCATCCGCAAGGACTGGTCGCCCACGGTGCGGCCGCCGCGTCTGGGCGGCAACACCCGCCTCGGCGTGTTCGCCACACGCTCACCCTTCCGTCCGAATCCCATCGGGCTTTCCTGCGTCCGGCTGAAGGCGGTCCGCAAAACCGAGCATGAGGGCACGGTTCTCCTCGTCTCCGGTGCAGATCTGATGGACGGCACGCCGATTTTTGACATCAAGCCCTATCTGCCCTATGCCGACGCCCACCCCGAGGCCTCGGGCGGCTTCACCGCAGACGCAGGAGATTTCCTTCTGGAGGTCGTTCTCCCGCAGGAGCTGGAGGAAAGGATCCCGCAGGAGCGCCGCGCCGCACTGCGCGGCGTGCTTTCCCACGACCCGCGCCCCTCGTATCAGGGCGACCCCGGCCGCGTGTACGGCATGCGCTTTGCGGAATTCGACGTCCGCTTCCGTGTCGAGGGAAAAACGCTCACGGTCACGGATATTTTACCTGTATAACTATCCTTTCGCGCCGAAGACGAAGAACTTCGGCGCGTTTTCTATTGCATTATTTCCTGCAAAGTGCTATGATGATGGGTAAGAAAATGCAGTCTTTTCTTGAAGGAAGGATATTTCATGGACATCGTTATCATCGGCGCGGGCAAGATCGGCGTCACGCTGACCGAGCAGCTCATGCACGAGGGACACAACATCACCGTCATCGACATCCGCCCGGAGGCGCTGACCGCCGTCGGCAACCGTCTGGACGTCATGACGGTCGAGGGCAACGGCATCAGCATAGAAACGCAGATGGAGGCCGGCGTGCCGGATGCAGACCTGGTCATCGCCGTCATGTCCACGGACGAGCAGAACCTGCTCTCCTGCCTGATTGCCAAGAAACTCGGCGTCGGCAACACCATTGCCCGCGTGCGCAATCCGGAATACACCTCCGCCCTCCAGCTCGTCAAGGAGGACCTTGGTCTGAGCATGGCGCTCAACCCGGAGCAGGCCAGTGCGTCCGAAATCGCGCGCATTCTGCGCACGCCCTCGGCAATTAAGATCGATACCTTCTCCGGCGGCCGCGTCGAGCTTTACAAGGTGGATATCCCGCAAAGCTCTCCCCTTGCAGGCATGCGCCTTGCCGACCTCGGCAGAATGTACGCCGGCGTTCTGATCTGCGTCGTCGAGCGCGGCGCGCACGAGGTACACATCCCCGACGGCAATTTCATCCTTCAGGCGGGCGACCGCATCAGCTTCATCGCAAAGCCGCGCATCGCCGCGAAATTCTTCCACAAGATCGGTATCGTCTCTGACCCCGTCAAGCGCGTCCTGCTCATCGGCGGCGGCAGAATTACATATTATCTTGCAAAGCAGATGCTTGACCTCGGTGCGGACGTGAAGATCATCGAGTCCAACCGCGCCGTGTGCGAAAGTCTCGCCGACCGTCTGCCGGACGCGACCATCATCCACGGCGACGGCACGAACGAGCAGCTGCTCGACGAAGAGGGCATTGCAAAAATGGACGCCATCGCCACCCTGACGGGCATAGACGAGGAAAACGTTCTGATGAGCCTCTACGCCCGCAGCGTCTCCAAGGCGAAGATCGTCACGAAGATCAACCGCCCCACCTTCACGCATATCGTCAAGTCCATGGACCTGGGCAGCGTTTTCCACCCGCGCTACATCGCCGCCGACAACATCGTGCGCTATGTTCGCGCGATGCAGAATTCCCTCGGCTCAAACGTGGAAACGCTCTATAAAATCGTCGGCAGCAAGGCCGAGGCGCTGGAATTCCGCGCAACGGAGCGCTCGGCCGTCTGCGGCGTGCCTCTGGCGGAGCTTTCCACCCTGCCGGATCTGCTCATCGGCGCGATCAACCGCGGCGGCAAAATCCTTACCCCCGGCGGCCGCGACACCATTGAGCCGGGAGACACGGTCGTCGTGGTCACCACGGCCACGGGGCTGGACGATCTGGACGACATTCTGGACAAACGGAGCGTGAAAGCATGAACCGCCGGATGATCCTTTCCCTTTTGGGCTATGTGCTGCTCATCATCGGCGCCGTTCTGTTTTTGCCGCTGCTGGTGGGTCTGATCCGCGGGGAACGCGCCGCACTTTCCATTCTTTATACCATTGGCGTCTGCGCCGCGCTGGGCGTTCCGCTGTGTCTGCTGAAGCCGAAGCTCAACCGCACCATGCACGCCAAGGACGGCTTTGTCATGGTTGCGCTGTCGTGGATCGTCATCTCCCTGGTCGGCGCGCTGCCCTTCTATCTGAGCGGAGAGATTCCCTCCTATCTGGACGCGGTGTTTGAGGCCGTCTCCGGCTTCACGACCACCGGCTCGAGCATCCTTGGCACCCCCGGCCACATGGTCGAGGATCTGTCCGGCTGCCTGCTCTTCTGGCGCAGCTTTACTCATTGGCTGGGCGGCATGGGCGTTCTGGTCTTCATGCTGGCCATCGTGCCGATGTCCGGCGAGAGCATCTACCTGCTCCGCGCCGAATCCCCCGGCCCCTCCGTGAGCAAGATGGTGCCGAAGATGCGCACCTCCTCCCTGATTCTCTATGCAATCTATCTCGGCATGACCGTTCTGCAAATTCTCCTGTTCCGGCTGGGCAATCTCTTCGGCTGGGGCAAGATGCCCTGGCTGGATACCTTCTGCATTACCTTTGGCTCTGCCGGTACGGGCGGCTTTTCCATCCTGAACGACGGCTGCGCGAGCTATTCGCCCTATGTGCAGACGGTGACGACCGTGTTTATGATTCTCTTCGGCGTCAACTTTTCGGTCTATTTCTTCCTGCTCTGCCGCAAATTCAAGCTGGCGTGGAACAATTCCGAGGTGCGCTGGTATTTCATCATCATTTTTGCAGCCATCGCCCTCATCACCGGCAACCTTATGCTCACCGGCGGCTACTTCGCCACGGTGCGCGAGGCGGTGCATCACGTATCCTTCTCCGTCGGCTCGGTCATCACGACCACGGGCTACGGCACGGTGGATTTCTCCCTCTGGCCGGAGTTTTCCAAGGTGATTCTGGGCATCCTGATGGTCGTCGGCGCCTGCGCAGGCTCGACCGGCGGCGGCATCAAGGTCAGCCGCGTGCTGCTGCTGTGCAAGACGGCCCGCGCCGAGGTGCGGCATCTTTTGCAGCCGCATGCGGTGGAGGTCATCCGCATGGACGGCAAGCGCGTCAGCAGCGACGTTGTGCGCGGCACGCAGAATTATCTGATCGTCTATGTGCTGCTCGCCGTGGTGTCCACACTGCTGATCTCGCTGGACGGCAGCGGCATTGAAGCAAGCCTCACCGCCGTGCTTGCCACGCTGAACAATATTGGCCCCGGCCTGAGCCGCCTGATCGGCCCGGCAGGCACCTTTGGCGGCTTCTCGCCGCTGGCAAAGATCGTCATGATCTTTGATATGCTGTTTGGCCGCCTGGAGCTGTTCCCCATGCTCGTCCTGCTGCGGCCGTCTACCTGGGTCCGCCACTGATATTTCATAAAAACTGATCCGCCGCCGTTTCGTCAGAAACGGCGGCGGATCTATATTTACACATTCTCGTCCTTCAGCGCCTCCACGGGATTGTCCCCGCGAATTTTACCGACGGCATAGAGCATGGATACGAACACAACCAGAAATACGCACACAACCGCCACAAGGACGCTGTTCCACGGCAGCCGGAATTCTCCCCTGCTGATCTCCCGTGCCGACTCTGCCAGCAGAACGGCGACGCCGGCCGACAAGGGCAGCCCGATGAGCAGCGCGCGCACGCCGTAACGCAGGCATTCATAGCTCATCATGCGGTAGATGCCGCCGCGCGTCATGCCGACGGAGCGCAGCATCGCAAAGTCGCGGCGGCGCAGCGCCACGTTGGTGGAAATCGTGTTGAAGACATTCGCCACGCAGATCAGGGAGATCAGCGTGATGAAGCCATAGGAGAACACATGGATAACCGTGAGCAGATCTCTGGTATTGCGCTCATCTTCGTGCGCATCAAGGAGGTCGCTCTCGCGATAGTCCGGCAGCAGCTCCTTGAGCGTCTTCGCCGCCGTCTCCTTCGCCTGCTCCGGGTCGTCCGCAACGAGGAAGAACTCCGCGGTCTGTACCGTGCCCTCCGTATCGTCCATGGGCAGGAAAATCTGCGGGCTGAAGCCGTCGGTGGCGTAGGCCGAATCGGTCAGCTGTGCCGCAACGTCGATGGAAAGGAGATCCACCGGAAGCCACTGCTCCTTCGGCGCCTGAGAGACATCGTGCTCCGCCCAGTAGGCGTCCTCCTCATACAGGCCGTATTGTGCCAGCCAATTGCCCTGCGCATCCTGGCGATACGTCTGATAGAAGTGGTAGCCGGGCACGCTTTGATTCCGGAAAACCGGCAGCGTTTTCGTCTTTTCGGAAAGGATCGTGCCCTCATAGCTGTAGCGGCCGTCTTCGGAAAAATACGTCCGGCTGACGCGGTTGAGCAGGATCGCTCCGCCCTTCTCCGGCGAGATGCCAGCCTCGGCGCAGATCGCGGCATAGGTCTGCGCGTCCACGCGGAGAATGTCCGGATAGACATACAGCTCCTGCGTATCCTCCGTATTCAGGTGGCTCTTTTCCAGATACTCCCGGTACTCCGGGGAGAAATCCACCAGCTCCGACAGGACGATACCCGTCTCCTGCTCGGCGCTCCAGACCTTCTTCACCCCGGCGCAGCCGCGCAGCGCCTCAGTCAGCGTCTGCATCTCCCCGCGCGGAAGGTTCTCCGCGGCATAGAAAAGATCATAGCTGCTGACCAGCGCAACGTCTCCCGCCATGCTCGTCAGATACATGCCATAGGTGCTGGCAGAGATGAACAGCAGTACGCTCATCGCCAGGGAGAAGATCGTCGCACGGTATTTCTTCCGGCTGCGCTGGAAATACTTTTTTGACAGCATGCCCGGCAGGCCGAAGAGCCGGTAGGCAAGCTTGCCGGAGGAAAGGCTGCGCTTTTCCTGCCTTACGTCGCGGCTCTGACGAATTGCCTCTATGGCGCTTACGCGCATGGCGCGCCGCGCGGGGATCATTGCGGAAATGCGCACGGTAAGCAGTCCGACCAGTGCGGCAATCACCAGCGCCGGGACGGAAACGCTGAACTTCATGGCGATGAAGCCGCCGAAGAGCGCGCCCATCCGGTCGCCCAGCAGGGCGAAGGTCACCCACATGCCGCCGCAGCCCGCAAGCAGACCCAGCGGGATGCCGATGAGGCTGACGGTATAGGCCTCGCAGATCACGGTCTTGCGCAGCTGCTTTTTCGTCGCACCGATGGAGGCCAGCAGGCCAAACTGCCGCGTGCGCTCGCTGACGGAGATGGAAAAGGCGCTGTAAATCAGGGAAACGGAGCCGACCATGATCATGGCAAACAGGATGATGCAGAAATTCGTGAGCACGCGGTCATAATTGCCGTAGCGCATGTTGCCCATCATCCGCAGATAGCCCCAGTTGGTGGTGGTTCCCCCCAGGACGCCGCCCGCGTAGCGCGCCTGATATGCCTCAAGCGCGGCGGTCTTGGAGGACTTCAGGGTAACGTAGGTGTCATAAAGCCCCGTGCCGCAGCCCTCGCCCACCGTCAGGACGGTGTAGCCCGGCGCCGAACCCGGCTCAAAGCCCGGCCGCTCATAGGTGCCGACGACGGTATAGGTTCTGGTTTCCCGCGGGGTGAAGATCTCGCCGCCCTCATAGGCGCTATCCTGGCAGAGCTGCACGCCGTCCAGCGTGCGGTCGCCGAGGTCAATATCAACGGTGTCGCCGTTTTTCAGTCCGATGCCGCCATAGCGCAGCAGATGATCCGGCAGGAGCAGCTCCCCGGCGTTTTCCGGCATTCTGCCGCTCGTCAGGTGGACGGGCAGCATGTCCGTAAAGCCCCCGCTCATGGAGAGCACATAGAGGTAGGGCCCGCGTCTGACCTCGACGCCCTCCGGCAGGCCGTAGCCGAGATACTCGCCGTAGGTCAGCTTCTTCGTGTCCGAATCGGCCTGCATCTCGGTCAGCGTGTCATGCTGCACGGCGGAAAAGCCCAGGTAGTAGCTGCCGCTTTCATAGGCCTCGACGGCGGCCAAGTAGTTATAAAACGTGGAAATGGTCGTTGTGATCGCGGTAAACATCGCCACGGAAAGAATGATGCCGATGATGGTGACGATTGTCCGCGTACGGTTTTTCCTCAGAGATTTCCACGCGACGGTACGGAAAATATTCATTTGCGGATCACCTCGTCGCGGGTGATGCGGCCGTCCTCGATGGCGATCACGCGGTCCGCCTGAAGGGCGATGGACTCGTCATGCGTGATGACAATGAGCGTCTGGCCGAACTGGCGGTTGGAATACTTCAGAAGATCCACGATCTCCTGCGAATTTTTGCGGTCGAGGTTGCCGGTCGGCTCGTCGGCGAGGACGACCGAGGGCGCGTTCATCAGCGCACGGCCAATGGAGACGCGCTGCTGCTGGCCGCCGGAGAGCTGATTGGGCAGATGCTTTTCTCTGCCCTCCAGACCGAGCGTGTGCAGCAGCTCCTGCAGGCGCTCCTCGTTTACCTTCCTGCCGTCCATCAGCACCGGCAGCGTGATGTTCTCCACAACGTTCAAAACGGGGATCAGATTATAAAACTGATAGATCAGGCCCACCTCGCGGCGGCGGAAGATGGCAAGCTCCGTCTCGCTGTGGGAATAGACGTCCTCTCCGTTGAGATACACATTGCCCGAGGTCGGGCGATCCACGCCGCCGAGAATGTGAAGCAGGGTGGATTTGCCGGAGCCGGACGGGCCGATGATGGCAAGAAACTGCCCCTTCTCCACGCCGAAGGAGACGTCGTCCAGTGCGTGCACGGCGTTCTCGCCGCTGCCGTATATTTTACTCAAATGCTCTACCCGAAGAATTTCCATAGTGCAAACTGTCCTTTCTGATTGTTCTGCGGACAGTATACCTCCGGCAGGTGACAGCGGCGTGACCGGAAGGTGACAAAATTGTAAGAATCCAGAAAAAAACGCATTCCCCTCTTGACAACCGCTCGCGCCGGTGCTATAAATAATACCAACCTACTAAGAAAGTAGTTAAATCATCAACGCAGGAGGGCAATATGAAAACCAGCATCCGGCAGCTTGCCCGTCACAATTATCACTTTGGACGAATGCACCTGTTCTGTCCCCGCTCATATTAAGTAAAATAATCCAATCACAGAAAGGTGCTAATTATCATGTCTTATCGTTTTGAAACCATCCAGGTCCACGCCGGACAGGAAACGCCCGATCCCGCAACCGACGCCAGAGCCGTCCCCATTTACGCCACGACCTCCTATGTCTTCAAGGACTCCGCGCAGGCCGCCGGGCGCTTTGGCCTGACCGAGCCGGGCAATATCTATACCCGCCTGATGAACCCCACCTCCGATGTCTTCGAGCGCCGCATTGCCGCGCTGGAGGGCGGCGCAGGCGCGCTGGCCACCGCCTCCGGCTCTGCGGCCATCACCTACGCCATTCAGAACATCGCCGTCGCGGGCGACCACATTGTCTCCTCGACCAACCTCTACGGCGGCACGCACAACCTCTTCGCCAACACCCTGCACGAGCAGGGGCTGTCCGTCAGCTTCGTCGATCCCGCCGACCCCGCGAATTTTGAAGCCGCCATCCAGCCGAACACAAAGCTGCTCTATGCCGAAACGCTCGGCAATCCGAATTCCGACGTCATCGATCTGGAAGCCGTCGCGGAAATTGCGCACCGCCACGGTATTCCGCTGATCGTCGACAGCACCTTCGCCACGCCCTACCTGCTGCGACCCATTGAGCACGGCGCGGACATCGTCGTCCACTCCGCCACAAAGTTCATCGGCGGCCACGGGACGGTCATGGGCGGCGTAATCGTGGACTCCGGTAACTTTGACTGGGCGCAGAACGACAAGTTCCCCGGTCTTTCCGCACCGAACCCCTCCTATCACGGCGTGACCTTCACGCAGGCGGCCGGCAGGCTTGCCTATATCATCAAGCTGCGCACAACTCTGATGCGCGACCAGGGCGCAGTCATCTCCCCCTTCAACTCCTTCCTGCTGCTGCAAGGGCTGGAGACGCTCTCCCTGCGCGTCGAGCGGCATGTGGAAAACGCGCTGAAGGTCGTGGACTTCCTGAGCCATCATCCGCAGGTCGAGCGGGTCAACCACCCCAGCCTTGCCACCGGCCGGGCCAAGGAGCTGTATGACCGCTATTTCCCGCAGGGCGCGGCATCCATCTTTACCTTTGAAATCAAGGGCGGCGCGGAGACCGCAAAGAAATTCACCGAGAGCCTGTCCCTCTTCTCCCTGCTGGCAAACGTCGCGGACGTGAAATCTCTGGTGATCCACCCGGCCTCCACGACGCACTCCCAGCTCTCCGAGGAAGAGCTGCTTGCCTGCGGCATCCGGCCCAACACCATCCGTCTGTCCATCGGCACGGAACACATTGACGACATTCTCGACGACCTGCGCCGCGGCTTTGACGCAGTAAAGTAAGAAAGGAGCATCCTTTATGATTTATACCTCTGCTGACCAGCTCATCGGCAAGACCCCGCTGCTGGAGCTGACCCATCTGGAAAAGGCCTATGGCCTGCATGCAAAAATTCTCGCCAAGCTCGAATATTTCAATCCCGCCGGGTCCGTCAAGGATCGCATCGCCAAGGCCATGATCGACGACGCCGAGGCAAGGGGCCTTCTCAAGGAAGGCTCCGTCCTCATTGAGCCGACCTCCGGCAACACCGGCATCGGTCTGGCCTCCGTCGCGGCGGCGCGCGGCTACCGCATCATCATCGTCATGCCGGAGACCATGTCCGTCGAGCGCCGCCAGCTCATGAAGGCCTATGGCGCAGAGCTGGTTCTCACCGAGGGCGCCAAGGGCATGAAGGGCGCGATTGCCAAGGCCGAGGAGCTGGCAAAGGAAATTCCGAACAGCTTCATTCCCGGTCAGTTCGTCAACCCGGCCAACCCCAAGGCGCATTTTGAAACCACAGGCCCGGAAATCTGGGCGGACACCGAGGGTGCGGTCGATTACTTCGTCGCAGGCGTCGGCACCGGGGGCACCATCACCGGCACCGGGCGCTATCTGAAATCCCGCAACCCCGCCGTAAAGGTCGTGGCGGTCGAGCCGAAAAGCTCCGCCGTGCTCTCCACCGGCGTGGCAGGCTCCCACAAAATTCAGGGCATCGGCGCGGGCTTTGTTCCCGAGGTGCTCGACACGAAGATCTATGACGAGATCATCGCCGTGGAAAACGACGACGCCTTTGCTCTGGGCCGCGAGATTGGCCATCGCGAGGGCATTCTCGTCGGCATTTCCTCCGGCGCGGCGGTCTGGGCCGCAGTAGAGGTGGCAAAGCGCCCGGAAAACGCCGGGAAGACCATCGTCGTCCTGCTGCCGGACACCGGCGACCGCTATCTGTCCACCCCGCTGTTCGCCTGAGGGGGCCGCAATGATCCCCACAAGACAGGAAGCCGAGGCGCTTCTGAGAAAGTACAATTCCGAGCCCTTCCACCTAAAGCACGCCGAGATCGTCTCCGGCGTCATGGAATACTTTGCCCGTGAGCTGGGCTACGGCAGCGAGGCAGAATTCTGGGGCATCGTCGGGCTGCTGCACGATCTGGATTTTGAGCAGTTTCCCGAGCAGCACTGCATCAAGGAGCAGGAGCTGATGCGCGAGGCCGGGCTGGACGAATCCATCATTCACGCCACGGCGAGCCATGGCTACGGTCTGACCGTACAGATCGCGCCGGAGCACGAAATGGAAAAGGTGCTCTACGCTGTCGATGAGCTGACCGGCCTGATCGGCGCGGTGGCGCTGATGCGCCCGTCAAAGAGCGTGCAGGATCTGGAGCTGAAGTCCGTGAAAAAGAAGTTCAAGTCTGCGGGCTTTGCCGCCGGCTGCTCCCGCGAGGTCATCACCCGCGGCGCGGAGATGCTGGGCTGGAGCCTGGACGAGCTGATTTCCCGCACCATTCTCGCCATGCGCGCGACCCCCGCGGTGGATTGAGATGCGGATTCTGGTTGCAATGAGTGGCGGCGTGGATTCCAGCGTCGCCGCCAAGCTTCTCGCCGATGCCGGAAACGACTGCATCGGCTGCACCATGAAGCTCTACACAAACGAGGACGCCGGGATTTCCCGCGCACACACCTGCTGCTCCCTCGACGATGTCGAGGATGCGCGCAGCGTCGCCTGCCGCCTCAAGATGCCATATTATGTGTTTAATTTCTCCGACGATTTCCGTGAAAAGGTCATGGAGAAATTCATTTGCAGCTATCTGGACGGCATCACGCCGAATCCCTGCATCGACTGTAACCGTTACATGAAATTCCGCAAGCTGTTCGACCGTGCACAGGTGCTCGGCTGCGACCACATTGCCACCGGCCACTATGCCCGCATCACGCAGGAAAACGGCCGCTATTTCCTTAAAAAGGCGCTGGACGCCTCGAAGGATCAGAGCTATGTTCTCTATGACATGACGCAGGAGCAGCTCGCGCACACGCTCTTCCCGCTGGGCGAGCTGCGCAAGGCCGAAACGCGCCGCATTGCGGAAGAGGCGGGCTTTCTGAACGCGAAAAAGCCGGACAGTCAGGACATCTGCTTTGTGCCGGACGGCGACTATGCCCGCGTGATCGAGCTGCACACCGGCAAAAAGGCGGAGCCGGGCGACTTTATCGACAGGGACGGCAGAATTCTCGGCCGTCATGAGGGCATCATCCGCTACACCATCGGACAGCACCGCGGTCTCGGCCTGTCACTGCCGGAAAAGCGCTATGTCTGCCGCATCTGTCCGCAGGACAACACCGTCGTCCTCGGCGGCGCGGAGGATCTTTACCGCAGCAGCGTTCCTGTCGGGCAGATGCACTGGATCTCCGGCGAAACGCCGCAGGCTCCCCTGCGCTGCAAGGCCAAGCTGCGCTACCGCCAGCCGGAGCAGCCCGCCTGGGCGGAGCCCCTGCCGGGCGGGCGCCTTCTGCTGCGCTTTGACGAGCCGCAGCGCGCCGTAACACCCGGCCAGGCCGCCGTCCTCTACGACGGCGACACCGTCCTCGGCGGCGGTGTGATCGAACGAGAGGAGAATGCAATATGATTTCAACCCGCGGACGCTATGCCCTTCGCGTCATGCTCGACCTTGCGGAGCACCGCAACGGCGGCTATCTTCCCATGAAGGAGGTCGCACAGCGGCAGGAGATTTCCCTGAAGTATCTCGAGCGCATTCTCCCGCTTCTGACAAAGCAGAATCTCGTGGAGGGGCAGCACGGCAAGGGCGGCGGCTATCGGCTGGTTCGCGAGCCTTCGGACTACCGCGTCAGCGAAATTCTCAGCGCGGCAGAGGAAGACCTCGCGCCGGTTTTCTGCCTCTCCTGCGGCGCAAAGCCCTGCGAACGCGCAGGCTCCTGCCGGACGCTTCCCATGTGGCAGGAATTTTACCGCCGAACCATGGAGTATTTCGACGGCATCACGCTGGCCGATCTGCTGGGCAGCGACCTGCCGGGAGATTATGTGATTTAGCGCAGCTTACCGATGCGCCCGTAGGGGACGGGTTCCCCGTCCCGCGGGATGGAATTTACAAATTTGTGATTGCCTGCACCGGGCGCGGCAGAGCAGCGCTCCTGCGCAATGATTCGATATTGCAAACGGTACCCGTCGCCGCCGCTGAAAAGCGGCGGCATTTTTTAGGGATTGCAACATTTCCCGCTTCGTGGTATACTACGCGAATGG
The DNA here is from genome assembly GCA_934622035.1 of uncultured Oscillospiraceae bacterium. Taxonomy (GTDB): domain Bacteria; phylum Bacillota; class Clostridia; order Oscillospirales; family Oscillospiraceae; genus JAZOXB01. The sequence continues at coordinate 18,793 of CAKTVG010000008.1, read as the reverse complement.
AGAGTAGATATTTGAAAATACATCGCCTGTTTTTCTGTTTGAGGTTACATATATGACGCGTAAAAAATTCTTCTGGCTTGCCGTTTTCCTTCTTCTGACGGTCGCCACCGTGCTGGTGCAGGTCACAAGCCAGGATTTTTCTTTTTCCGGCTTCTGGGAATGCTACCAGAGTGCGGATCACCTGCTGCTGAGCGGCGCTTTTCTGTGCATGCTGGGCATCATTCTCTGCGAGGGGCTGAGCCTGCGCAGCATCTGCGCCAGCCTCGGCTATCGCCGCCCGCTCTACCACGGCGTGACCTTCTGCGCCGCGGATCTTTTCTTCTCTGCCATCACGCCGTCGGCCTCCGGCGGACAGCCCATCGCAGCCTACTGCATGTATACCGACGGCATTCCCATGGAGGTCGCCTCGGTCGCGCTGCTGCTGAACCTGATCTTATATAAGGCGGCGCTGTTTCTGGTCACGCTCGTATGCATTGTCCTGCGCCCGGCGATCTTCCGGGAATTTCACACCGGCTCGCGCATTTTGCTGCTGCTGGGCGCGGCGATTCAGGCCGCGCTTGCGGCTCTGCTGATTCTGCTGCTGTTCCGCCCGAAGCTGGTGCACCGCATCAGCGACTGGACCATTCGCCTGCTGGCAAAGCTGCACCTGCTGCGCGACCCGGCCAAAAAGCGCGAAAAGCTCATCCGTTGGATCGACAGCTACGGCGACTGCTCCCGCAGCGTCCGCGGCAACCGCGGCGTGCTGCTGCGCTCCTTTCTGCTCAACCTCGGCCAGCGTGTGTGCATGCTGCTGGTGCCGGTGCTGGTCTTTCTGGCGCTCGGGGGCGCGAAAAGGGATTGGCTGGATATTTTCATCGGCCAGAGTCACGTCTACCTCGGCTCGAACGCAGTGCCGCTGCCCGGCGCGGTCGGTGCGGCGGACTGGCTGTTTGTGGACATCTGCGGAAACTATTTTGACGATGCCGTCAGCTTCAATCTGCTCTCGCGCGGCATCTCCTTCTATTGCAACGTCGCCATCTGCGGGATCCTGACCTGGGTCTGGCTCCTGCATCATAAAAAAACGAAAGCCGCCGTCTGACGCGGCGCAGGAAAGGGGTAACTTTATGGATTACAAATGGTCTTTGGACGCGCTCTACACCGGCTTCGACAGCGAAGCCTTTCAGAACGACCTGAAAAAGCTGGACGAGCTGAGCGCCCGTTATCAGGAAAGCGCCGCCCGGCTCGACGGCAGTGCGCCAGCCGCCGCCATCCGCGGCATGCTGGAGCAGGAGGAGCAGCTCACGGACCTGCTTGAGCGCATGCTGAGCTATGCCAGCCTGCGCGCTTCCGCCAACACGAAGGACAGCGAAAGCACCTCCGTCGCCGGCAGCCTGATGAACAAGCTCGCCGAGACCGTCGGCGCGCAGACGGCCTTCCGCCAGTTTGTGGCAGCACAGGAAAATCTGGACGAGATCATCGCCTCCGATCCCGTGCTGACGGACTATGCCTATCTTCTGACCAACATCAAAAAGGACAGCCGCTATCTTCTGAGCCAGAAGGAGGAGGAGATCATGTCGCGCATGAATCTCTCCGGCGCAAGCGCCTGGGAGGATCTGCAAAGCTATCTTACCTCCTCGGTCAAGGTGGATTTCCGCGGCGGCACAACGACGCTCTCCGATATCCGCAACCTCGCCTATGACCCTGACCCCGCCACGCGCAAGGCGGCCTATGAGGCGGAGCTGGCCTGCTATCCGAAGATAGCCGACTCCGTCGCCTTCTCTCTGAACTCCATCAAGCTGCAAATGCTCAACGACTGCCGCCTGCGCGGCTACGAGTCCCCCTTGCAGCGTGCGCTCTACAACGCCCGCATGCAGCGCAAAACGCTCGACGCCATGTTCTCCGCAATCGACGAGTATCTGCCCAAATTCTGGGCCTATCTGCGCGGCAAGGCGAAGGCGCTCGGCCATGAAAACGGCATGCCGTGGTACGACATGTTCGCCCCCATGGGCAAAAGCGACCGCAAGTACACCGTGGAAGAGGCCCAGCAGGTTCTGCTCCAGCTCTTCAGCAGCTTCGATTCCGATCTGCGCGACATGGCGGCGGAGGCCTTCGCAAACGACTGGATCGACTATCTGCCCCGCGACGGCAAGGTCGGCGGCGCCTTCTGCGCCGGGATCCAGCCGATCCGCCAGAGCCGCATCCTGACAAACTTCGACGGCACCTATTCCGACATCGTCACGCTTGCCCACGAGCTGGGTCACGCCTTCCACAACGTGAACCTCTACAGCCACCGCCCGCTCAACAAGGAATACTCCATGCCCGTGGCGGAGACGGCCTCCACCTTCAATGAGAACATCGTCAACAACGCCGCCTATGCCGCAGCGCAGTCAGATGAGGAACGTCTGGCCATTCTGGAATCCCAGCTTATGGACGCCTGCCAGATCATCTGCGACATTTATAGCCGCTATCTCTTTGAAACGTCCGTCTTTGAGCTGCGCGGCAGGGAATTTCTCTCCGCCGACCGCCTGTGCGAGCTGATGCTCGAGGCGCAGAAGAAGGCCTACGGCGACGGGCTGGATCACAGCGTCCTGCATCCTTACATGTGGCTGTGCAAGAGCCATTACTACTCCGGCTCTCTGAGCTTCTATAACTTCCCCTATGCCTTCGGCGGCCTGTTCGCCCGCGGCCTGTATGCAAAGTACCGCGCAGAGGGAGAAGCCTTCGTGCCGAAGTACAAGGCAATGCTCCACGCCACCACTGTCATGGGCGCCGAGGATGCCGCTGCAATTGCCGGCATCGACCTGACCGACCACGCCTTCTGGGAAAGCAGCCTGGTTTCCATCGCGAAGGACATCGACGAGTTCCTCCGTCTGACGGAAAAATAATTCATGAATGCAGCACCGCCCCTGCGCCGGAGTTCCGGCGCAGGGGCGGTTGCTTTATGCAGTTGGCACGCTGAAAATCAGAACCCACCGCAGGGGCGTGGCTCTGCCGCGCCCCTGCGCTACGGAAACGTTATTTCGATGATGTGTATGGAATTTGTGCGTTCCAACGCACGGCCACGGCACGCCGTGGCCCTACGGCGAATTCTAATTTTCGGCATATCCGTAGGGACACGGCGTGCCGTGCCCGGTGCAGGCAGTTGCAAATATGCGGTCAGGCGCTTGGCTCCCTCTGACGAGGGAGCTGTCAGCAAAGCTGACTGAAGGAGGCAGGGGCGCTGCCGCGTCAGCAAATCATTGCAGGCAATCGCAGATTTGTGAATGCCTACACGCGGGACGGGAAGCCCGTCCCCACGCACCTTTCCTGTAAAACCGCGCTTACTTCACATACGCCTCGGCGGTCAGACTGCCGCTGATGCTGCTGAATTCGTATTCTGCGGAGGCATCGCCGCAGAGATATCTGCTGCCGTCGATGCGCAGATTCTCAAAGCCGTTGACTCTGGCCGAGCCGCTGGCGCTGTCGCACTTCAGGGTAAAGCCGGCGTCGGCGGGCAGGCGCAGCTTGCAGCCGCCGCTGACGGTGTCGATCTCCAGCGTCTTCAGCGCAGACGTCGCCTCGATCTGCATTCCGGCGGAGACGCCGTCGATTTCAACGCTCTCAAACACGCCCGCCAGGCGAACCTCGCCGGAGGTCGTGTCAATGCTGCACTGACCGATCTCCGAATCCTCCACGGTGCAGCCGCCGCTGACCGCATCCACATCCAGCTTGCCGCCGGTACAGTTTTTCAGCGTGATGCTGCCGGAGGTCGTGTCCAGCTCAAAGCGCTCCGCGCTCAAATCTTCCAGCCGCAATGTGGCGGAAACGCCGTCCAGCTTCACCTCGGTCAGGCTCGCTGCCTGACTCGCAGGCAGCAGAAGCTCCAGCGTCTTGCTCTTCTGCGTGAGACTCACATGCCCGCTGCGGAATTCGTGCACCGTCAGGGTGCCGTTTTCCAGCTTCCAGCGCAGGCGATCGGCATCCTTTTCCTGCTCCGGTTCCTGAATGACGATCTCATCGCCCTCGTAGGCGCAAACCGTCACCGAGCCGTTGATCCAGTCCAGGTCAAGCTTTTTGACCTCGCCCACAAAGCTTATGCTGCCGACCTGGTAGCTGCCCGTATAGGTTGAGCCGCCGGTGCTGATGTCGAATCCATCCATAAAATGCAGCACTGGATGGAAAACGCTCTGCGTCAGCAGGCTGGCCGCCAGAATGCTGCACAGCACCACCGCCACGACGGAGCAGATCACGATTTTTGCAATTGCTTTTCCTCTCATAGCTTTTCTCCTCTTATCAGCGTGAAAACGCCGTCAACCACTCCCATCAGCGCCGCGTAGATCGGGAAAACCAGCCAGGTGATCCACCATGCATGCGTGAGGAAGGACAGATTCAGATAGACGATCGCGGCAGTGACCAGCAGCACGCCCGAAATGCACTTTTTCAGGCCGCGCTTCCCGCGGCAGAGCCAGACGATGCCGGTTACTACATCCCCGATGGCCGCCGCAAACACAAACACGATCCAGCAGACGTGCCAATAGCTCGCAAAGCCAAGGTGAATGCAGTACAGCGACGCCGCAACCCAGTAGATCGGCGTAAACACCGCACGCAGGACGCGCCAGACGCGCGGCTGCGCCTCGCCAGTGCAGGGCTCGGCGGCCTTTACGGTTTCCTGCGGCTGCGCGGCAGGCGCCGCGGTATTCGCCTCCTCGCGCTGTCTGCCGCCGCTGATGATCAGCAGCGCCGTCGCCGCAGCGACAAACAGGAACATCAGGGAGGCGCCCACGCCGCCCGGCGCGCCCAGCGCGTCTGCGATGATCGGCGGCACGACGCACAGAATGTACAGCGCGATTGCAATCGCCACCATCACGCGGCGGGACACCTTTTTCTCCTTTTTCGGCTTGCGGTAGGCCGCAAGCAGCTCATCCGGGTCGCCAATGCCGAGCACGGCGACATTGTAGGCCACCGCCTCGGACGCGCCCTTGGCGCACTCCTCGTCGAATCGGTCGAGCGTATTCTGTAAAATCTCCTCCCGGAGCTGGACGACCTCCGGTGTTTCCGGAATGCCCTCAAACAGCCCCTCGACATAGCATATCAGTTTATTGCGCATGTTCCTTTCCCTCCAATTCAATCAGCCTGTCGATAATCACCTTCGCGGCCTCCCAGGTCTGAACCTGCTGGTAATAGGCCGCGCGGCCCGCCTCGGTAATGCGGTAATAGCGCCGCCGCGCGCCGGTCGCCTCCTGGCCCCAGTAGGAAACGATCTGTCCCGTTTCCTCCAGGCGCTTGAAGGCGGTGTAGAGCGTCGCTTCCTTCAGCTCATACCGCTCCTGCGAGAGCGACCGGATCGTTTTATTGATCTCATAGCCATAGCTGTCGTGCTTCATCAGCTGCGCCAGGATGATGGTCTCCGTGTGGCCGCGTATCAGGTCCGCTGCAATCAACATCTGCACACCTCCTGCCTGATTTTTCAGGAAGGCTGGATTCTTCCGCGCCTCCCTAACGTGCGCCTAGTATAGCACGAGATACCTCGCCTGTCAAGGTATCTCAGAAAAATATTTACATCAAAACAAAAAAAGTCCGGCAGGCGTACGCCGTCGGAAAAAGGAATCCGCGCACAGGTTTTTGGCCTGTGCGCGGATCTGAGAAGGGGGAAAAAGGAAGAAAAACATGAAAAATCACGGAATTGGCTTTTGGAAACTGCCTTTCGAGTCAGTCCGGCAGCAGCACCGTTTTACGGAAGCATGTTCCACGGGAAGCTCCAGCCGCTCTGGCTGTCGTCGCTCTCGGACGGCTGCTGTCCCTGCTGTTCCTGCTGTGTAGTGTCCGTCTGCGTGGTAGCGGGCTTCTCGCCAAAGGTCAGCGTCACGCTCACGCTCTGGCCGGAACGGTAGACCGTCAGCGTCGCCTGATCGCCTGCGCGATAGGACTTCAGCGCCGCGGAAAGGTCGTCCAGAGAGGTGATGGACTTGCTGTCGATGGCAGTGATGATATCGTAGCGCTTCAGACCGGCCTGCGCGCCTGCGCCGCCGTCCTCTACGGAGTCAACCAGTGCGCCAAGGGGGAAGCCGAACTTCTCCGCGTCGGTCTGGGAGACGCTGCGTGCGGTAATGCCGATGTAGGCGCGGTTCGTCACGCGGCCGTTCGTCCGCAGATCGTCAAGGATGCTCGTCACGTCGTCGATCGGGATGGCGAAGCCGATACCCTCGATGGTCGTGCCGGAATTGGTCGTGCCGGAGTACTTCGCGGTGGTAATGCCAACAACGTTGCCGTACATGTCAAACAGCGGGCCGCCGGAGTTACCGGAGTTGATGGCGGCATCGATCTGCATCATGTTGATGGGGCTGCCGTCGGTATTGATATAACGGTCGAGGGCACTGACATAGCCGACCGTCATGGTGTTGGTCAGTTCACCGAGCGGGTTGCCGATGGCGGCAACCTCGTCGCCGACGCGCAGCTCAGAGGATTTGCCCAGCTGCACGGTGGTCAGATTCTGTGCATCGATCTTGATGAGTGCAACATCGCTGTCTTCCTCGTAGCCGATGACTGTGGCGTTATAGCTTTCGCCGCTGTTCATCGTGACGGTCAGCTTGGTGGCGTTCTTGACTACGTGGTAGTTCGTCAGGATCTCGCCGTCGGAGGAGATGACGAAGCCGGTGCCGGAGCTGGCCGAGGAGGTCGTCTGGCCGAAGACGTTGGTGGACGTCGATTCGTTGGAGATGCTCACCACGGCTGCGACGTACTTTTCATAGATCTCTGCGGGGGTGTACTGCGAGGAATCGCTGCGCGTATGCACAACCTGCGAGGTCGGAGCCTCGGTGGGCGTTGGCGGCTGGCTGATGGTGGTATGGCCGTCGTTTGCGGTATCGTTATTGTACATATTGTACATCACGCCTCCGACGATCGCGCCGCCTGCCGCGCTGCCGACGAGGGCACAGCACAGGGCGACGACTGCAACGCGTACGCCCCAGTGCTTTTTCTTCGGCTTTCTGGGAGCCGACTGCTGCGGAGCCTGATAGGAGGGCGCCTGCCACACGCCGGAATAGGCGGTGTTCTGTTCGGCGCCGTACTGCGGTTCGGGATTTGGCGTATACTGCGGTTCGGGATTGTTGGTGTACTGCTGGCTTTCAGGATTTTCCTGATTATTCTCAAAGTTCTGATACTCTTCGTTCATTTCGTTCAGCTCCTTGGTTGTTTGCTTTTGATGGTTTCATCTTAAGGCCGGGATGTTACCAAAGTGTGACGTCCCGGAAAACGAATCATAAACAATCAGAAATCTCTTCTAAGACCGCGATCAGACGTCCGATTCCAGAAGGCAGCGGTACGGGCGGAATCCAGCTGACGCGTAAAACCGCTGTGCCGCCTCATTGAAGCTCCAGACATCCAGCTCCAGCCGCGCAAAGCCCCGACGCCGCGCCTCGCCTCTGCAAAAATCAAGCAGCGCCGTTCCCACGCCGCGGCGGCGGAAGGCCGGGTCCACGCCGAATTCCTCAATGTGATAAAAGCGCCGGGCGCACTGATAAGCGGATTCCGGGCGTTCAACGTACTGCACAACGGCAAAGCCGCAGACCGTCCCATCCAGGCAGGCGACGATCACGTCATACTCCGGCGCGGCAAAGAAGTCGTTGATTCGCTGCCGCAGCTCCTCGCAAAAGCCAAGGCGGAAGACGTCCGGTCTTCCCTGCGCGTGCAGCTCGCTCACCTGCTGCCGCAGCACATTGACGCGCGGCAGCTCCTCCTGTTTTGCATATCGTACCGTCAAATTCATTTTCTTTCCTCCAAATAAGCAAACAGCCCCGGTACGGTTCGTACCGGAGTCTGATATTCAGTCCCTGACAAAGCCGAGATAGCGCGTGCCCTGAAAGCTGAGTCGGCCACGGTCGCCCTCGGCGAGCATGCCGTACTCCGGCCCGGTCATGGAAAACTCCATCCGGTCGCCGCTCTCCACCTGGAAGGTGGCATAGTAGCTTGTCCGGCCCATCGTGGACTGCTGCGCTGCATTGCTGTGGTACTCCGTGCGGCGCGAAACGACCACCGCCGGGACCGTCAGCCGCGGCGATTCGTTGTCCTTCTTTCTGCGCGCCAGGCCCGTCAGCAGGGTGGACACGAAGATGATAAAGAAGGTCAAGAAAACAACAACAAACATCACGGGAAAAACGCTAAACAGCCAGTCCATTTTCCGTCTCCTTTCGTGCAGTCAAGAGGCTCGTCAATTCGTCAAAGGTCACAAAGCGATAGCCGCAGGCCTTGAGCATGCGGATGATCGTCTCGATTTTCATCCGGTAGGTATTCCGCCCATGGCTGAGGTAATAGCGGTCATAGGGCTTGAGGTGCCGGATCGAAGGCAGCTTCTGCCGGGACAGCTCGAACGGGTGCAGATAGAACACATAATAGTCGCTTTCCCGCAGATAGCTGTGGATCAGCGGCATGATAAAGCTCCAATGCGCCAGCCGGACGTAGCCGCCGCCGGAGATGGGATAGTTTTTCCCCGCCAGCCTCTGGCAGGAAAGGCCAAACTCAAAAAAGCCGTCGCGCCGGAACACGCCGCGCCGCAGCTCCTGAAAGCCGCTCATGTCCATGCGTCCGGTGTGGCGCGCAGGAGAAAAGTCCATGCGGCTGGAATCGTATTGAAAGCCAAGCCGCCGCAGAATATCAAGCTTTCGCCCGTCCAGACTGAAGCAGGGAGCGCGGTAGCCCGTGACCGGCATCTGAAGCAGCGCCTCAAGACGGCGCTTTGCCTCCCGCGTCTCGCGCAGGAAGCGTTCGTCGCTCATGCTGCGCGGCGGCACATGCTCCAGGCCGTGCAGGGCAATGCAGTGACCGTTGTCCACATGGCGCAGGAGCTGCTCCTTCGCCGCGGCAGCCGTGCTGCACAGAGTGAACATCGTCGCGCGGATATCGTATTTTTCCAGCAGGCGGATATATTCATCCAGCCCATCCAACATCGTCTGAGAAATGGCTTGTCCGGAATTTGCCACGCACTCCGTGTCTGCAAATTCCTCGACATCCATTGTAAATACAGCGTATTTCTCTTTCATGCTGCCTTCCGTTGTGTCATTATCGCAGGAATTCTCCGGAGATTCCCGTTTTTTCAAAGTATTCGCGCGTCTGCGCCGCGTTGTGCAGCACCTCCTGCCGCAGATCCTCCAATGAGGAGAACTTCTGCTCCGGGCGCAGGAATTCATAGAATTCCAGCCGCAGGCGTCTGCCGTACAAATCGCCGTCATAATCCAGAAGCCACGGCTCCACGGTGACGTGCTTTCCGTCCACGGTCGGGCGGGTGCCGATGTTCACCACCGCCGGATGCGCCGCACCATCAAAGCAGGCCAGCGCCGCATAAACGCCGAAGCGCGGCGGCAGGACGCCGTCCGGCAGATGCAGATTGGCCGTCGGGATGCCGATCGTCCGTCCAAGCCTTCTGCCGCCAACCACCGTTCCGGAAAGGATATGCGGATGGCCCAGCAGACGCACCGCCTCGCGCATTTCGCCAGCGGTCAGCAGACTGCGGATGCGTGTGGAGGAAACCGGCGCGCCGTCCATGCAGACCTGGGCAATACAGTCACAGCCCGCGCCGCGCGGCACGCAGAAGGCCTCCAGACAGCGCGGTGTTCCCTCGCCTCGGTCGCCGAAGCGGAAGTCCTCGCCGCAGACCAGATGGGCCGCGTGATACTCGCCCAGCAGCCGCAGCTCGGCAAATTCCTGCCAGGGCTGACGCATGGTTTCCCAATCAAAATGCAATGTAAATATTTTATCTATCCCGTAGCGCTCACGCAGGAGCCACTCTCTGTCCTCCGGCGTATTAATCAGGGGAACGTCGGCGCCGGACACGAGCGTATCCGGGTGGGTATCGAAGGTCAGAGCCGCCGCCGGGACGCCGAGGCGGTCTGCAAGTAAGCGTGTGCGCTTCAGCAGTGCACCGTGGCCAAGATGGACGCCGTCGAAAAAGCCCAGTGCAAGAGTGCAAGCATCTTTTTTCATCCCTTTGTCACCTCAAAAAAGCTCTTGACCGTGCGAACCGTGCCGCCGCTTGCCTCGCCCAGCGCCAGAAATTCGCCCGAAGGCGCATAGAGTCTCCATTTGCCGCCGGAAATCTCTGCGGCAAAGGCCGCGCCGTTGCGGCACTTCTTCTCCTGCCAGGGCGCGAGCGTCAGCGCAGGCAGCCCGGCAAAGAGCGAATCCACCGGCAGAAGCAGGCGCTCCGGCGCCGCCTCGTACACAATCTCTTCCAGCGGGACGGCCTGCGTAATCTCATACGCGCCCGCCTGCACGCGCCGCAGCGCGGACATGCACGCGCCGCAGCCCAGCGCCGCGCCGATGTCGTGGCAGAGCGTGCGCACATAGGTGCCCTTGGAGCAGTGCACCCGCAGGAGGAAGTCTTCTTCCTCCCGGCCGCACAGGTCGAGAGAGAAAATCGTGATACCGCGCGGCCTGCGCTCGACCTCTTTTCCCGCGCGCGCCAGCTCATAGAGCTTTTTCCCGCCGATCTTGACGGCGGAATACATCGGCGGGAGCTGCTCCTGCGGGCCGAGGAACTGCGGCAGAACCGCCGCAAGCTGCGTCTCCGTCACCTGTGCCTCACGGTGCTCCAGCACGGTTCCCGTGCTGTCCTGCGTGTCGGTGACGATGCCGGGGCGCAGCGCGGCAAGATAGGTCTTGTCCGCGTGCTCAAAAAACTCCACGGCGCGCGTCGCCCGCCCTACAAACACCGGCAGGACGCCCGTCGCCATGGGGTCGAGCGTTCCGCCATGGCCGATGCGCTTTTCATGAAACACGCCGCGCAGCTTGGCCACGACGTCCTGCGAGGTCCAGCCGGCGGGCTTGTCTACAATCAGAATACCGTTCGCCATCAGAGCCTGACCCCCGACGCCTCCAGCACGCGCAGAATGGCCTGCTTTGCCTCGGCGATGCCGCCGGGAACGGTCGCACCGGCCGCCGCCGCGTGTCCGCCGCCGCCAAGCCTGGCGCAGTATTCGGCGGCGTTGTACTCCGGCGAGGTGCGCACGGAAAGCTTGCCGCCCTCCGGCGCCTGGCGGATCATGACGCCGATCTCGACGCCCTCAATATCACGGCCAAAGCCGGAAATGTCGTCGATATCGTCCTCCGTCAGTCCGAGCTCGGTGATCTTCTCCGCGGGGATGGCGCTGATGGCAACCATTCCGTTCGCGTAAAACTCCGTCGTTTCCGTCAGGTAGGCGTCGAGCTTCAGCCGCGCCAGCCGCCGCGTCAGGAACATCACGCGGTTGACCGCGAAGGTATCCGCGCCCGCGTCCTTGCAGGCCGCCGCTGCGCGGAGGGTGTTGGCCGTGGTATTGCTGTAGCGGAAGCAGCCGGTGTCCGTTGAAACGGCGACGTAGATCGCCTCCGCGATGCGCCTGGTCAGCGGCACGCCAAGGGCGTTCAGCACGTCCAGCACGATCTCGCCGCAGGCCGCCGCCCCGGCATCGACCAGTCCCTGCGCCGCATAGGCGGAATTTCTACCGTGGTGATCGATCAAAAGCGCGACGCGCTCGGTTAGCTCCGCCGCGTTGTAGGCAAAAATGCGCTCCGAAGCGATGTCCACCGCAACGATGCAGGCATTTTCCGGCAGAGCTTCGCAGGTCAGGCCCTCCAGATAGGGCCGGAACTTCGGCGTAAACTGCGGGTTTTCCAGAATCGCCGCCGTTTTTCCCAACGCGCGCAGGCCGCCGCAGAGCGCCGCGGCACAGCCGACGGTGTCGCCGTCCGGGCGGCGATGGGTCAAGATCACATAGTTGTCATGCGCCTGCAAAAAGGCAGCGGCTTCACTGACCGTCAGCTGCTTCATCGTCGCTGTCCTCCGGAATATCAAGCTTGGACAGGATGTCCAGAATGTGCGCGCCGTGGGTGATGGAGTCGTCCGCCTGCCATTGCAGCTCCGGCGTGTAGCGCAGCTGAAGGCTTCTGCCCAGCTCACGGCGCAGGTAGCCGGACGAGGATTTCAGCCCGGCGAGGGTTTCCTTGACGCAGTCCTTGTCCAGCATGGACACATACACCTTCGCATAGCGCAGGTCGGGCGTCGTTTCCACGTGGGTGATGGAAACCATGGTTTTATGCACGCGCGGGTCCTTGAGCTCCCGAAGAAGCTCGGCCAGCTCGCGCTGAATTTCTTCATTGATTCGTCCGAGACGATTGGATGCCATAGTAAAGTTCCTCCTTTGGGAAAAAATGGGGTTGTTGCAGGCGCAACAACCCCAGAAACGTGTCAGCGGGGGATTTCCTCCATGACGTAGCACTCGAAGACGTCGCCTTCCTTGATGTCGTTGAACTTCTCGATGGACATGCCGCACTCGTAGTTCTGCGCGACCTCCTTGACGGAGTCCTTGAAGCGCTGCAAAGAGCCGACGACGCCGTCATAGATGACGATGTTGTCGCGCAGGACGCGCACCTGTGCATCGCGCGTGACCTTGCCGTCCTTGACATAGCAGCCGGCGATGGTGCCGATGGCGGAGACCTTGTAGGTCTGACGCACAACGGCGTGGCCGATGACCGCCTCGCGGTACTTCGGGGCGAGCATGCCCTTCATGGCCGCTTCGATCTCGTCGATCGCATCGTAAATGACGCGGTACATCCGCAGATCGACGTTGGAGCGCTGTGCAGACGCGGCAGCAGCGGCATCCGGGCGGACGTTGAAGCCGACGACGATGGCGTTAGCCGTAGAGGCCAGCAGAATATCGGATTCGTTGATCGCGCCGACACCGGCGTGGATCACGCGGACGCGGACCTCCTCGTTCGACAGCTTTTCAAGGCTGGCCTTGACCGCCTCGGCAGAGCCCTGCACGTCGGCCTTGACGATGAGGTTCAGCTCCTTCATCTCGCCCTCCTGCATCTTGGCAAAGAGGTTATCGAGCGTGACCTTGCTGTTAAGCTTGGCAGCGGCATCCTTTTCGGCCTGCTTGCGCTGCTCGACGAGCTGACGGGCCATGCGCTCATCGGCGACGGCGTCAAACTCGTCGCCGGGCGTGGGCGTCTCGGCAAGGCCGGTGATCTCCACAGGAATGGAGGGGCCTGCCTCGTTGATGGTTCTGCCCTTATCGTCCGTCATCACGCGGACGCGGCCGACGGCCGTACCGGCGATGATGAGGTCACCCTTATGCAGCGTGCCGTTCTGCACGAGCAGCGTGGCGATGGGGCCGCGCGTCTTATCCAGGCGGGCTTCAATGACCGTGCCCTTGGCGGCGCGGTTCGGGTTGGCACGCAGCTCCTGCATTTCCGCGGTCAGAATGACCATTTCCAGAAGCTGATCGATGCCCTGACCGGTCTTTGCGGAGATCGGGCAGACGATGGTATCGCCGCCCCACTCCTCGGGAACGAGATCGTATTCCGTCAGCTGCTGCTTGATGCGGTCGGGGTTCGCGCCGTGCTTATCCATCTTGTTGACGGCGACGATGATCGGAATCTTCGCGGCCTTGGCATGGTTGATGGCCTCAATGGTCTGCGGCATGATGCCGTCGTCCGCCGCAACAACCAGAATGGCGATATCCGTGCACATTGCGCCGCGGGCACGCATGGAGGTGAAGGCGGCGTGGCCCGGCGTGTCCAGGAAGGTGATGGGGTTGCCGTTGATCTGCACGGTGTATGCACCGATGTGCTGGGTGATGCCGCCGGCCTCGCCGGAGACGACGTTCGTCTTCCGCACGGCGTCGAGCAGGCTCGTCTTGCCGTGGTCGACGTGGCCCATGACCACAACGACCGGGCTGCGCGGAACCAGCTCGTCCTCGGTGTCCACATGGTCGTCGATCAGGCGCTCCTCGATGGTCATGACCACCTCGTGCTCCACGCGGCAGCCGAGCTCCGTGGCGACGAATTCGGCGGTATCGAAGTCGATGGTCTGGTTGATGGCGGCCATGACGCCGTTCTTAATCAGAACCTTGATGACCTCAGTCGCGGTCTTCTTCATGCGGGAAGCCAGCTCGCCGACGGTGATCTCGTCGGGAATCTTGACGGTCAGCGGGGTCTTCTTGATGACCTCCAGGCGCAGGCGGCGCATTTTCTCCTGCTCCTCGTTGCGCTGCTTGGTGCCGAAGGCAGGCTTCTTCGCATTCTTGTTCTTATTCTTGCCCTTACCGGCAATTCTCTGCTTTCCGCCGGAGAAATTCTGCGCACGCTCGGAAATCAGCTCATCGACGCGGTCGTCAAAGCGGTCGGCATTGACCGTGACGGCCTTGGTATCGACAACGCGGCGCTCGCGCTTGCGCTGCTCCTCCTTCGGCTTTTCGGCCTTAGACGCGGGAGCGTTTGCCGCAGATGCACCGCCCGCGGGGGCAGCCTTCTTTGCCGGCTCCGCCGCAGGCGCGGCGGGCTTTTCCGCCTTCTTCGGCGCGGCGACGGCAAACACCTGCTCCAGAGAGCCGATCTGATTATGCTGGGTGATATAGTCAAACACCACGTTGAGCTGCTCGTCCGTCAGAACCTGTGTGTTGCTGCGGGGCTTCTCAAAATATTTTCCAACGATCTCCGCGATCTCCTTCGGCGTCTTGCCGAAGTCGGCCGCGACTTCCTTCACTCGATACTTCACTAAGCTCATAAAGCCACCTCCATATTACTTCTTACCATGCCGGACATTGTACCTGTGCGCTTTTTCCTCCTCGCGGCGCTTTTCCACGCGCTGGACGCGCACATCCAGATTCTTCAGCAGCTCCGCGTACTTTTCCGGCTCCCCCAGCGTCTTGACAAAGGCCTGCGCCAGCCGCACGTCCGTAATCGCGGCCATGGCACAGCTCGAAACGCCAAGGGCTTCCCCCAATTCATCCTTCGTAAAGGCCAGCTGCAGCAGCGGCTGCGGCGTCCCGGCGACAAAGCTCTTCGCCCGGCGCACGGTGTGATCCGACGCATCCGAGGCCAACAGCATCAGCCTTGCCCTTCCAGCCCGCGCGACGGCGCCGACCTGCTCCTCGCCGACGGTCAGATTTCCGCCCTTCCGGGAAATGGAAAGCAGACCCAGGCTTCTGTTATGTTCCATTTGTCTCCGCCTCCATCTGCGCCAGCAGCGCGTCGTAAATCTCCTGCGGAATCTCCGCCTCGAGCGCGCGCGCCAGCGCCTTGCTGCGGATTGCCTTCTTCAGGCAGTCCATATTCGGGCAGAGGTATGCGCCGCGTCCGTTTGCCTTTCCCTTCGGGTCGAGCGAAACCGTGCCCTCCGGGCTGCGCACCACGCGCACAAGCTCCCGCTTGGGCTTCATCTCGCGGCAGCCGAGGCATTGCCGCATCGGTATTTTCTTCTGCACGGTGCATTCCTCCTTTTTGTAAATTACTCCGCTTCTTCCTGCGCAGGCTCCTCAAACAGCTCCGCCTGAGAAGCGGGCTTGATGTCGATCTTGCAGCCGGTCAGGCGGGCGGCAAGCCGCGCGTTCTGACCCTCCTTGCCGATGGCAAGCGAGAGCTGATCGTCCGGGACGATGACGCGGCAGGCCTTCTGGCCGGGCAACTGCGTAACGGAAATCACGTCCGCCGGAGACAGCGCAGAGGCGACAAACTGACCGATGTCCTCGGACCAGACCACAATATCCATCTTTTCGCCCTGGAGCTCATCGACGACGGCGGCCACGCGTGCGCCGCGTGCGCCGACGCAGGCGCCGACGGGATCGATATTCTCCTCCGTGGCGTGGACGGCGATCTTCGTGCGGGAGCCGGGCTCTCTGGCGATGGAGCGAATCTCCACCGCGCCGGAGGCGATTTCCGGCACCTCCAGCTCAAACAGGCGCTTGACCAGCGCCGGGTGCGTTCTGGAAACAAGCACCTGCGGGCCGCGGTTGCTGCGGCGCACCTCAACGACAAAGACGCGGATCATGTCGCCCTCGACAAAATGCTCGGTCTTGACCTGCTCGCCCGCGGCAAGCAGCGCGTCGGTGCGGTCGGTGCCCTGGCCGATGCGGATGGTCATATCGCCGGAGGCCGGCTCGATGCGCAGCACCGTACCGGTGAGGATCTCATGCTCCTTGGAGGAGAAGCTCTCGAAGACCATGCCGCGCTCGGCCTCGCGGATGCCCTGAATGATGACTTGCTTGGCCGTCTGCGCCGCGATGCGGCCGAATGCCTGCGTCTTGATCTCGACGTTCACAAGGTCGCCCTCCTGCGCATTGGGATCGATCTTGCGGGCGGCGTCCAGCGTGATCTCCGTGGCGGGGGTAATAACCTCATCCACGACCTCCTTCTGGGCGTACATCTGCATTTTCTGCTCGGTCAGCTCGACGAACACATTGTCCGTGTAGCCGTCCTTATCCTTTTTATAGGCCGCGACCAGCGCCTGCGTGATCCGGTCAACCATGTAATCCACGGGAATGCCGCGTTCTTTTTCCAGCTGGCGAAGCGCCGCAAAAATCTCAGCGTTAGAGTTCATGATATCCTCCTTAAAATTCTACGCGAAGCCGCACCAGAGCGACCTCCGCTTTTTCAAAAGTAATCTCTTTGCCGTTCATTGAAATGGTGATGTTTCCGTCCTGATAGCCAGTCAGCGTTCCGGGGAATTCCTTGCAGCCATCCTTCGGGCGGTAGAGCTTGACCAGCACCGCTTCGCCGAGGAAGCGCTCAAAATCCGACGGCCGCTTGAGCACGCGCTCCAGCCCCGCCGAGCAAACCTCGAAGCGGTAGCTCTCCGGGATGGGATCCTTTTCGTCCAGGACGGGGTCCACCGCGCGGGAAACCGCCTCGCAGTCGTCAATGTCCACGCCGCCTTCCTTATCGATGTAGAGGCGCAGGAACCATTCGCCGCCCTCGCGGACGTATTCCACGTCCCAGAGCGAGCAGCCGTTCGCCTGTACGAGCGGCTCGGCAAATTGCCAGACCTGATCGGTGATCTTCATGTAGTATCTCCTTTGCCGCAAAAAATTCAAGAAGAAAGAGAGGGGAATTCCCCTCTCTTTAGTAAAGCTTACTATAGATTGCTGCTATTATAGCACGGTTATTCCAGGAATGCAAGTGCTTTGCAGAACTTTTTCCTTTAAAATGCAGAACTTTTTCGGCAAAAAAGCAGAAAACTGCGGAATCCAGATTTTTTTCGCGGCGCTATGTTATTTTCCCGGCGGATATGGTATAATGAAATGCACATCGGAAGCTGGAAGCATTCCTTGATCGGAGGCGGCACTATGAAAAAACTCATGAATTCGCAGGGCATTGTGCTCCTGCTCACGATATTGGCAGCCCTGACCGGCGCGCTGCTGCGCCTGGCCGTGCTCTCTCACGAGCTGCAAACGGACGGAACACTGCTGTCCGGCAGTCACAGATATATTGTTCTGATGGTCGTGCTCGTGCTCTATCTTGCCCTGCTGATCGTGCTGCTGCGGCCGCTGCGCAGAAAGCGGAGCTGGCAGGAGGTCTTCCCCGCGGGAAGCAGCCTGTATTATCCGCAGCTTCTCTGTGCGCTTCTGCTGTTCGTCGGCAACATCTGCGTGTTGGCAAAGGGCCCCGCCGTGGCGCAGCAGCAGATCGTCTCCAGCTTTACCCGCGTGTCCTCCAGGCTGCTGCCATGGCTCGGCTTCGCCGCCGCCGCATGCATTGGCGTGTTCTGCGTGCAGAGGGTGCAGAAAAAGAAGCCCTCTCCCCTGCTGTATATGGTCGTGAGCGTGTATCTCGTTGTTCGTCTGATCCTGAATTTCCAGTCCTGGAACACCGACCCGTCCATCCATGACTACTGCTACCGCCTGCTTGCCGCCATCTGCACCATGCTCGCGGCCTACCACCTCGCCGGCTTCTGCCTGGACGTCGGCCGCCGCCGCATGACGGCCTTCTGGGCGCTGTGCGCCGTCGTATTCAACGCCATTGCCTTTGTCGATTACGCCCACGCCAAAAACTGGGGCGAGCTGCTTGTCAGCCTGACGCTGTGTCTTTCCATGCTGCTCAGCGCCGTGCAGGTGCTCTACGCCACCGGCAAGCGCCGCCGTCCGGCGGCGGAGCAAACGCCGGGTGTCACACCACCCACCGGTAGCGAGGAAGCGGCTGGCTGAACAGCAGCCGCCGCATGCCATCCTCCAGGAAAATCGCCACGCCGGAGAGCGCGAACCAGAACAGCGTGAACGGCAGGCAGATCTGCCCCATCAGATTCATCGGCGCGTCGGAATAATCCCAGACGTTGAGCTGCATCACCTCGTTGACGAGCACGCCCGTCCAGAATTCGCAGAAGGTGACAATCACCGCGCCAAGCAGCATCTGCGCCAGCACCGGCAGATGCCAGCGGCGATCCAGGCTGCCCACAAGGTAGAAGCAGACCGCGCCCAGCAGGAACATGCTCCCGTGCGTCCAGCCTCGCCAGAGCAGCTCCACGCCGCAGTAAAACATCCCTCCGAGATAGAAAATGACGCTCTCCTGCCAGAGCGTATAGAGTTTATTTCGCATTTCTTTCCTTCCTTTCGTCGTTTTCGCAGCTGATTGCCGCGGCCTCTGCCGGGAGAATGCCCAATTCCCCGGCATTTCAAACGCCGCAGAAAAAAGTGCGGAAAAAATGCAGAAAAAGCTTGACAAATCCGCGTTCATTCTATATAATCACTATTGCTGTTCCGCAAGAACGGCGAAATATGGCGGCATAGCTCAGCTGGTAGAGCACCCGGTTCATACCCGTGTTGTCATCTGTTCGAATCAGATTGCCGCTACCAGGCCCGTTGGTCAAGCGGTTAAGACACCGCCCTTTCACGGCGGTAACATGGGTTCGATTCCCGTACGGGTCACCAAAAAACGTCTGCATCGTTCGATGCAGACGTTTTTTTATAAACGCAAAGCCCGCATTTCTTTGGAAATGCGGGCTTTTTTGAACCTTACTTCAAGAGGAACGTCCAGCTGTTAAAGCCGATCAGGCCATCGACGCCGAGGTTGTGCTCTGCCTGCATCTTCC
>CAKTVG010000007.1 GCA_934622035.1 uncultured Oscillospiraceae bacterium | reverse complement strand
GCCAAATATGGGAAGACTTTGCGCGTTTCATAGGGGAACCTCCGTTATTTTCTGTCTTTCGAGGTCAAAATGCTTAAAAAATACGGCATTTCGCCCAGCGAAATGCCGTATTTTCAAAAATGCCTTACGCTTCGATATCAGCGAAGTCTTCCTCTTCCTGTTTGCACTTGCAGCAGGGCAGATACTTCTTCAGATCGTCCCAGAAATGCAGAACGGCAACCGCGGCCGCACCGACCACGACGACGCCGCCGATGATCGCAAGGATCAGCTTCAGGGTATTATTCTTCATGGGATGTCCCTCCTTAAATCAAGAATGTGCTTATAGTATACCGCTTTTTCGGAATTTCGCAAGCCCTTTTGTGTGAATTTTTTTACACGCGGACGACATAATCCGACTTTCTCGGCGCTGCCTCGGGCAGCGGTCCGTCGGGATAGCCTAGAATGCAGTGGCCGACGCCGCGCCATTCGCCCGTCACGCCCCACTTTTTCAGCAGTGCCTTGCCTTCCTCGCTGTCGAACTCCTCGCGCGCGCGGTGAATCCAGCAGGAGCCGACGCCGAGAGAATGCGCGGCGTTCATCAGGTTGCCCAGGACGAGCGCGCCGTCCTCAACGCAGGTGTTCACCTCCGGATTCGTCAGCACCACCAGCACCGTCGGCGCGCCGAAGAAGGGCGTCGCCTCGGGCGCACCGAGAATGGCGGCGTTCATCCGCTCCAGCGCGGCGATGTCCTCCGGCTTTTGCAGAACAAGGATTTTCGGCGCCTGACGGTTCCTTCCGGTGGGCGCGTAGGTTCCTGCCAGCAGAATCTGCTCCAGATCCTTTTCGTCGAGCTGCCTTTTCAAAAATTTCCGGCAGCTTCTGCGCTCAGTCAGGCATTTGATGACTTCATTCATTATTAAATCCTCCTGTTGATATTTATTTTTGATCCAGTCCACGGACGGAGGCCTCGCCGGAGCTGACCGTTGCGATGCTCCCGTCCTCGTAGCGCACGACCAGGCCGCCCTCCTCGTCCACGTCCAGCGCGAACGCGGGGCGCTTTTCCTCGCCGCGCACCAGCAGCACCTGCTTCCCCAGCGTGACGCAGGCACTGCGGTACTCCCGCATCCATGCGGTGCGGCCGGAAAGCATCTGCTCCGACAGCTCCCGCAGGCGGCGGATCATGGCCGCAGCCAGCTCGTTCGGGTTCAGCTCCCGGCCCGCGATTTCGGCAAGCGAGCCCGCGATGGGCTGCACCTCCGGCGGCAGATCCGCCGTGCGGGTGTTGCAGTTGACGCCGATGCCGATCACGGCATATTCCAACCGGCCGCTCTCGGCCTCGCAGGAAAGCTCCGTCAGGATGCCGCAGAGCTTTTTGCCCTGCCAGAGCAGGTCGTTGGTCCATTTGATGTCCGGCGCGAAGCCGCAGCAGTCGCAAATCGCGCGGCGCATGGCCACGGCCGTCATCGCCGTCAGGTGCATCAATTCGGAAAGCTCCGCCTCCGGCCGCAGCAGAACGGACAGATACACGCCGCCCGGCGGCGAGGCAAAGCTGCGCCCCAGCCGTCCGCGGCCCCCGGTCTGGTGCTCCGTGACGACGACCGTTCCCCCCGGCGCGCCCTGCGCACCGAGCTGCTTTGCAACGTTGTTCGTCGAGTCCGCCTGCTCCAGAACGATCACGTTCCATGGCGGCGCTTGCAGCAGCGCGGCGTTCAGCCGCGGGCTGCGATGCAGGCAATAGCCGCGGTTCGGGACGGAGTTGATCTCGACGCCCTCGGCGCGCAGCGCCCTGACCGCCTTCCAGACGGCGGCGCGGGAAACGCCCAACGCCCGGCTGATCTCCTCGCCGGAGATATATTCGCCCTCCCGCAGCAGGGCGAGCACTTCGTTTCGGCCCATAAAAACCTCCAGAAAAAGCCCCAAAAAGGCTATTGCATTTTTTCGTGAAATACGGTATAATCATTGTAAACTGTTTTCCGCAAATTGTAAACCCATTTTTGTGGAGAACAGAAACTTTTCCCTCGATTGTAAACCCATTAAATTTAATTGTAAACCAAGGAGAACCCCGTTATGTCCAAAGCTGCCAAACGCACACGCTCGTTACTTCTGGCCGCCCTTCTGGCTGCCCTGACCGCCATCGGCGCATTTCTGCGCATTCCGGTCGGCTACACCTCCTTCACGCTTCAGGTGCTCTTCACCTGCATCGCCGGGCTGCTGCTCGGGCCGTGGTACGGCGCGGCGTCGCAGGCCGTGTACGTTCTGCTCGGGCTGGCGGGTGTGCCCATCTTCACCGAGGGCGGCGGCCTGATGTACGTCACCATGCCGACCTTCGGCTTCCTTCTGGGGCTGATCCCCATGGCGCTGATCATCGGCCTGATGACGCGGCGCGAAAACTGCGGCTTCTGGCGCATGGTGCTGGCCTGCGTCGCCGGCCTCGCGGTGCTGTATGCCATCGGCCTGCCGTATATGTACGTCGCGCTGAACGGCGCATGGTCCGTCAAAAAGACGCTGATCTCCGGCTGCGTCATCTTCCTGCCCTTTGACGCGTTGAAAATTGCGCTGGCCTGTCTGCTCGGCTCGCGCCTGCAGGGCGCGCTGAGGCGCTAACCTAAAGCTCAAAGCTCCTCGCTGAGCTGCATCCGGCAGGTCCGGCAGACCCAGCGGTCGCGGAAGGGCGCCAGAGCGCGCTCGCTGCCGCAGAAAACGCATTTATCCGACACCTTTTGGATATAAATCCGCTCTCCTTCAATGCCGACCTCTACCCGGTCGCGCTCACAGATATCCAGCGAGCGGCGCAGCTCGACCGGCAGCACAACTCTGCCCAGCTCGTCCACGCGGCGAAGATAGCCCTTTTCCATAGAGATTCCTCCTCCTGCACTGATAAAAATATTATAGCAAATCTCCCTAACCTGTCAACAGGAAGCCGCCCTCCCGCACGGCCTCCTGTTGACTATTTTCTTTCTCTCCTCCGTTTTTTCTTGACTCCACGGGAGAGAAATGCTATGATTTTTTCGGAAAGTTATTCTCGCCTAACTAAGGAGTACAAATATGACGTTACGGGAACTTGGCGTCGGGAAAAGCGGCGTCATCACCGCCGTAGGCGGCGAGGGCGTACTGCGCTGCCGCCTGCTGGATATGGGGCTGATCCCCAAAACAAGGGTCACGGTGCAGAAGATCGCGCCCATGGGCGACCCGATGGAAATCCGCCTGCGCGGATATGAGCTGACCCTGCGTCTGGACGACGCGGCCAAAATCGAAATTCTTCCGGAGGTGAGCGGCTGATGGTCTTTGCACTGGCCGGAAATCAGAACTGCGGCAAAACGACGCTCTTCAACCAGCTCACCGGCTCAAACCAGCACGTCGGCAATTTCCCCGGCGTCACGGTGGACAGCAAATCCGGCGAGCTGCGTGGCGCGAAGGGCTGCTCCGTGGTCGATCTGCCCGGCATCTATTCCATGCGGCCCTATACGGGCGAGGAAATCGTCACACGGGATTTCATCCTGAATGAAAAGCCGGACGGCATCATCAACATCGTCGATGCAACGAACATCGAGCGCAATCTCTATCTGACGCTTCAGCTTCTGGAAATGCAGGTTCCCATGGTGCTGGCGCTGAATATGATGGACGAGGTGCGCGGCAACGGCGGCACCATCGACGTCGCCGCCATGAGCGAGGAGCTGGGCATCCCCGTCGTGCCCATTTCCGCCGCGAAAAACGAGGGCATAGACGAGCTGATCCACACCGCCGTGCAGACCGTGAAGGAGCGCCGCGCGCCCCGGCGCGTGGATTTCTGCTCCGACGGCCCGGTGCACCGCTGCATCCACGCCGTCTCCCACCTGATCGAGGATCACGCGCAGGCCGCGGGCATCGCCCGGCGCTTCGCCGCGACAAAGATCATCGAGGGCGACGAGGACATCATCCGCCGCCTGGAGCTGAACCGGAACGAGCTGGAAATGCTGGAGCACAGCATCGTGGAGATGGAGGACGAGGGCGGGCTGGACCGCAACGCCGCAATCGCTTCCATGCGCTATGATTATATAGAACGGCTCTGCGCGAAAACGGTCGTAAAATGTCGGGAAAGCAAGGAACATCTGCGAAGCATGCGCATCGACCGCGTGCTGACGCACAAATACCTCGCCATTCCCATTTTTATCGGCGTCATGCTGCTGATCTTCTGGCTGACCTTTGACGTCGTCGGCGCAGCGCTTCAGGATCTGCTGGCGCTTGGCATCGGCAGGCTGGGCAATCTCGTGGACACCGGGCTGCGCATGTACGGCATCAATCCCGTGGTACATAGCCTGATCATCGACGGCATTTTCGCCGGCGTCGGCAGCGTGGTGAGCTTTCTTCCCATCATCGTCGTCATGTTCTTTTTCCTGTCCATTCTGGAGGACACCGGCTACATGGCGCGCGTCGCCTTTGTGATGGACAAGCTGCTGCGCAAGCTCGGCCTGTCCGGCCGCAGCTTTGTGCCCATGCTCATCGGCTTCGGCTGCACCGTGCCCGCCGTCATGGCCACGCGCACGCTGCCCTCCGCCCGCGACCGCCGCATGACCATCCTGCTCACGCCCTACATGAGCTGTTCGGCGAAAATCCCGATTTACGCCGTCTTTTCCGCCGCGTTTTTCCCGAAATACGCCGCCCTGACGATGGTTCTTCTCTATTTCGGCGGCATCGTCGTCGGCATTCTCGCCGCGCTGGTGTTCAACAAAACCGCCTTCCGCGGCAACCCCGTACCCTTCGTCATGGAGCTGCCGAACTACCGCCTGCCCTCGGCGAAGAGCGTCGCCATGCTCCTCTGGGACAAGGCAAAGGACTTCTTGCAGCGTGCGTTCACGGTCATTTTCGTCGCGACGCTTGTCATCTGGTTCCTGGAATCCTTTGACGCGCGGCTGAATTTCGTCACGGACAGCGCCGGCAGCCTGCTGGCCGTCATCGGCCGCTTCCTCGCGCCGCTGTTCCGGCCGCTGGGCTTTGAGGACTGGCGCATCGCCACCGCGCTCATCACCGGCTTTACCGCCAAGGAGGCCGTCGTCAGCACGCTGGGCATTCTGACCGGCAAGGGCGTCGAGGCGCTCAGCGTGACGCTGCCCGCACTCTTCACAACCGCCTCCGCCATCAGCTTTCTGGCCTTCACCCTGCTCTATACGCCCTGCGTCGCGGCAATCGCCGCCATCGGCCGGGAGCTGGGCGGCCGTTTCCGCGGCGCGCTCGTGGCGGTGATGCAGTGTCTCGTCGCCTGGGGCATTGCGGCGCTGCTCTATCAGATTCTCTCCCGCATTCTATGAAGTGGCTTGATTTTTTGCTGCTCCTGCCGCTGGCAGGCTGGCTGGTCTTCGCGCTGCTGCGCATCCGCAAAGCCCGCGGATGCGGCAGATGCCGCGGGGATTGCAGCAAATGCGGAAATTGCAAAGAAAAACGGTAGTAAATCGTCTGATTTACTACCGTTTTTGGTGATCCGCTGGAGATTCGAACTCCAGACCCATTGCTTAAAAGGCAATTGCTCTGCCTGCTGAGCTAGCGGATCATTGGGGGAACTGCGCGAAAAAAAGCTGCTCGCGCAGTTCCGGTTGGCTGGGATGGCAGGACTCGAACCTACGAAATGCCAGAGTCAAAGTCTGGTGCCTTACCACTTGGCGACATCCCAATGTCCGGCATGCGGTCAAGCCCACATCAGCCGCTCCTGCGGAGCATCTGCAAAAAAGAAAAAATGGGGTGAGTGAAGGGACTCGAACCCTCGGTCTTCAGAGCCACAATCTGACGCGTTAACCAACTACGCTACACCCACCATATTCTTCTGTGCCGATGCTCTTCGGGGCTTATGGTACGCCAGAAGGGACTCGAACCCCCCACCTACTGCTTAGAAGGCAGTTGCTCTATCCGGATGAGCTACTGGCGCATATGGAGCGAGTGATGGGAATCGAACCCACGCCCACAGCTTGGAAGGCTGTTGTACTAGCCGTTATACTACACCCGCACAATCAGGTTCTGCATCAGCCATAAAATATTATCATACTCCGGGAACGTTGTCAAGAAAATTTTTCGTATTTTCCGTTTTCCCGCGGAAAAGCGGACGCTTTTTCCGCTTACCCGTGGAATTCCCTGCAGAAGGGCCGCAGGGGACATTCGCCGCAGGCGGGGTTCCGCGCGGTGCACACATCGCGGCCGAAAAGGACGATGCGATGGCAGAAATCCGAGCTCTCCTCCGGCGGAAGAATCGCGCGCAGCTGCTGCTCTACCTTCTCCGGGTCCTTTCCGCTGGCCAGGCCGAGGCGGTTGGCGATGCGGATGCAGTGCGTGTCGCAGACAACGGCGGGCTTGCCGTAAAGATCGCCCAGCAGCAGGTTGGCCGTCTTGCGGCCGACGCCCGGAATGCGCAGAAGCTGCTCCATGCTGCCCGGCACCCGGCCGCCATAGTCGCTCAGCAGCATCCGGCAGGCAAGGACGATATCGCGCGCCTTGTGCTTGTAAAAGCCGCAGGAGCGGACGTAAGGCTCCACATCCTCCGGCTCGGCGGCGGCGAAGCTCTCCAGGGTCGGGAAACGGGCAAAGAGTGCCGGTGTGACCAGATTTACCCGTGCGTCCGTGCACTGCGCCGAAAGCCGCACGGCGATCATCAGCTCGTAATCCTTTTCATACCCAAGCGCGCAAAGCGCCTCCGGATAGCGTTCCTTCAGTAGTTCAATGATCTGCTCGACCGGTTTCATGGCGATCCCTCCCTTTCGACATTATACCACAGCTGCGGGCAAAAAAGAAGCCGGGAAATCCTTGCTTTTTGCAAACAAATGCGCTACAATAAGAAGAAATCACTGGGAAACGGGGTGCGCAAAGCATGTATCAGCCTCTGGCCGACGAGCTGCGGCCGAAAACACTGGACGACGTGGTCGGGCAGGAGGAGATCCTCGGCAGGGGGAAGATGCTCCGGCGGATGATCGAGTCCGGCCGCGTGCCGAACCTGATTTTCTACGGCCCCAGCGGCACGGGAAAAACCACCGTCGCCAACATCATTGCCAACGCCACGCAGCGCACGCTCTATAAGCTCAACGCCACCACCGCCTCCACCGCGGACATCAAGGAGATCGTCGGTCAGCTCGACACCTTCCTCGCACCCAACGGCGTGCTGCTGTATCTCGACGAGATCCAGTCCTTTAACAAAAAGCAGCAGCAGTCCCTGCTGGAGCACATTGAAAACGGCAAGATCACCCTGATCGCCTCCACAACGGAGAATCCCTATTTCTATATTTTCAACGCCATTCTCAGCCGCAGCACCGTTTTCGAGTTCAAGGCCGTCACGCCGGACGATGTGGAAAAGGCCGTTCTGCGCGCGGTGGAATATATGAAAAATAAAACCGGACTGACCGTTACGGCAGAGGACGGCGCCTACCGCTATATCGCCACCTCCTGCGGCGGCGACGTGCGCAAGGCGATCAACGCCGTCGAGGCGCTCTTCATCGCGGCGCATCCCGGCGACGAGGCGCTTTCCATCACGCTTGAGGACGCGAAGGCCGTCACACAGCGCTCCGCCATGCGCTACGACCGCGAGGGCGACAACCATTATGACTGCCTGTCCGCGCTGATGAAGTCCATCCGCGGCTCCGACCCGGATGCCGCCATCCACTATCTGGCACGGTTCCTGGAGGTCGGCGACCTGCCGTCCTGCTGCCGCCGGATTCTCTGCTCCGTCAGCGAGGACATCGGCCTGGCCTATCCCATGGCGATTCCCATCGTCAAGGCCTGCGTGGACAGCGCATTGCAGCTCGGCATGCCGGAGGCGCGGCTGCCGCTGGCAGACGCCGTAATCTTCCTCGCCACCGCGCCGAAGTCCAATTCCGGCTGCATGGCCATCGACGCCGCGCTGGCGGACATCCGCGCCGGAAAAATCGGCACCTTCCCACGGGAGCTGCAAAATGTCCACGTCGACAGCGCCGGGCAGGAGCGCGAGCAGGGCTATCTCTATCCGCACAATTATCCGAACCACTGGGTCCGGCAGCAGTATCTGCCCGACCAGCTGCTAGGCACCACGTATTATCACTACGGCGACAACAAAATCGAGCAAGCCGCCAAGCGCTACTGGGACGAGGTCAAGGGGGAATAGCATGGACGTCCGGCTGAACGACATTTTGATCACAAAAAAGCCCCATCCCTGCGGCGGCAGCCGCTGGCGCGTGCTGCGCGTGGGTGCGGACTTTCGCCTGCGCTGCGAGAGCTGCGGCCGCGAGGTCATGCTGCCGCGAACCAAGGCCGAGCATAACATCAAGCGGATCGAGCGGGAAAACCGTTCGACACCGGAGGGTTAAATTCTTCCGAAAAACCGGACGGGAAATGCAATTCCCCCGGAAAAGTCCATCGAAACATACGGCTTTTGAACAAAACAGGCTGCAATTCCTCTGCGGGATTGCGACCTGTTTTTTCTGCGTCCGGCTCTATAATTTGTCCACGGACAAGGGGGCGGGGCAAAATGCGGGTGTATCTCGACGAGGTGTTCGCGCTGAATTTCTGCGTGAACTACCTGCTGCTTCTGGGAACCGCCCGCCTCGGCGCCGCAGGTGTCCGGCAGCGGCGGCTCCTCCTCGCCGCCCTGCTGGGCGCGGTGTATGCCGTGGCGGTGTATCTGCCGGACTGCGGCTTTCTGCGGCTGCTTCCCGTGAAGCTGCTGTGCGCCGCCGGGATGCTTCTGACCTCCTTTGGCACAGGGCGGCGCACGCTGCGCCTTGCCGCAGTCTTCGGGGCGCTGAGCCTGGTGCTGTGCGGCTCAGTCTACGCCGTGGAGCTGGCCAAGCGCGGCCGCGTGCGCTTTCACGGCGAGGCGCTGCTCTATCCCGTCACCTTCGGCAGCGTGCTGCTGACGGCCGGCGCGGTCTACAGCGCCTGCCGCCTGCTTCTGCCGCGCCTGACGCACGCGCCGGACAGCATTGTCCCACTCACGCTGGAGCTGGAGGGCCGGCGCGTGCGGATCAGCGCCCTGCGCGACACCGGCAACACGCTCTGTGACCCCGTGAGCGGGGAGGCGGTGCTGGTTGCGGAATGGCGCTGTGCGCAGCGGCTTGTGAATCTGCCCCTTCGCGCGGAGGAGTTCGCCCGCCCGGCAGAGCTGGCGCTGCGGCTGCGGCGTTACCGTCCGCGGCTGATTCCCTACCGCGCCGTGGGCACCGGCAGCGGAATGCTGCTGGCGCTGCCCTGTGTCATCCGCTCGGAACGACAAATCAAAACCGGTCTCGTAGCGTTTTCACCCTCGCCGCTGTCCGACGGCGGCGCCTACGAGGCACTGACAGGAGGAATGATAGATGCTTGACTTTTTGACCCAGCTTTTACGCCGTCTGTTTCCCGCAAAGGTCATGTACATCGGCGGGAGCGACATTCTGCCGCCTCCCCTGCCCGCCGCCGAGGAGCAGCAGCTGCTCGCCCGCGCGGCGGCGGGGGACGAGGCGGCGCGCCAGCGCCTGATCGAGCGCAATCTGCGGCTGGTCGTTTACATCGCGCGCCGCTTTGAAAACACCGGCATCAACATCGAGGACTTGATCTCCATTGGCACCATCGGCCTGATTAAGGCCATCGGTACCTTCCGCGCCGACCGCAACATCAAGCTGGCGACCTACTCCTCACGCTGCATCGAAAACGAGATTCTGATGCACATCCGCAAGATCTCAGGTCAGAAGACGGAGGTCTCCCTCGACGAGCCGATCAACACGGATTGGGACGGCAACGAGCTGCTGCTTTCGGACGTCCTCGGCACGGACGGCGACACCGTCATGCGCCCGATGGAGGAGGATGTCGAGCAGCAACTCCTGCGCGAGGCGCTCTCACGCCTGCCGGAGCGCGACCGCTACATCGTCAGCCTGCGCTTCGGTCTGGACGGAAGGCCGGAGAAGACGCAGAAGGAGGTGGCCGACCTGCTGGGCATTTCCCAGTCGTATATCTCGCGGCTGGAAAAGCGCATCATGCAGCGCCTGCGCCGTGACCTGCTGCGGCAGGTGTCCTGACAAAGCAAAAACCTGCCTGAAGCTCAGGCAGGTTTTTGTTTTTGATGTAAGACTCAGAAGAAATACTGAAGCAGGCTGGAAACGCTGATGCCGATGGTGGGCAGGAAGCCGACGCCGAGGGCGTACACATCGCGGATCCAGGCGACGCAGTAATAGCTGACGAAGCAGAAGCCGAGCAGCACGAGGAGCGTGAGCGCCTTGGGCTGAATCTCCAGCGCCTGGAACACCGTCACAAAGGCGAGAATTGCCCATGCCGCAACGATGAGAATGCCAAAGGCATTGAAGAACCAGGGGCTGACCATGCTGAACAGCAGGCTGACTGCGGTCAGTGCAGCGGGGATGAGCGCGCCCGTGCCGGTGACGGCGAGCAGGCCCTTCATGTCCGCCTGCACCTTGCCGACCTTCGACAGGACGAAGTAGCCGAGGAAGGTAAAGCCGCAGGCAAGAATCGGGAGAAGCAGACCGGCAAGCAGCCACTTTCCGGCCGGGAAGCCGAAGTATTCATTCTTCCAGCGCAGAGCGCAGAACAGTGTGACAAAGAAGCAGATCGTCACGGCGATGGCCATGCCGATGATGCCGCCGAACATATCCTTCTTTTCCACAGAATTGCGAAGCTCCGCCGCGGGGTCCTTGACCAGACGGACAAACTTCTTGGGAAGGTCTGCGAAGGCCAGGCCGAAGGCACTCGGCTCCTTGGGTGCAGCGGGCTGCTGAGGTGCGGGCTGATATTGCGGCTGCTGATAGTACTGCTGATACTGCGGCTGCTGGTATTGAGGTTGCTGATACTGCGGCTGCTGGTACTGAGGCTGCTGCGGCGCGGGCTGCGCTGCCTGCTGCGTGCAGGGGCAGATGCCGCTCTCGGGTAAGGGTCTGCCGCATTTGGTGCAGAATCCTGCCATGATGATTTTCCTCCTCTTTCGGATGATGCTTATATTATATCAGACTTTTTCGGGCTGTCAATCCAATCAGGCGTGTTCGCGAAGAAAATCCGTGATCGCAGCGTCGTAAATCTCCGTATTGTTGATTCTCAGGTGAGAATGTGAGCCTTTTTCCATCCAGACCAGCTTTTTCGGCGCGGTGCACTTGTCATAAAGCTCCTGCGCGCGCTTCGGAAGGGAGAAGGCGTCCTGCCTGCCGTGCAGGAAGAGCATGGGCGTTTTTACCCGGTCAATGCAGCGGATGGGCGCGCTTTCGGAAGCCTTCATGCCGGATTCCATCCGCGCGATCCAGAAAATCTCGTTCATGACGGGGAAGACGGGCTTGTGCTCCGCCTTCATGTGCAGCGCAAAGGACTCGCGGAAGGTGGAAAACAGGCCCTCGACCACAAGGCAGGCGACATAGTCCGGAAATTCCGGACGGCAGGCAGCGAAAACCGCCGATGCGCCGCCGACGCAGATACCGTGCAGAATGATCTCGCGATTGCCGAGCGCGTCGTGGGCGAAGCGCGTCCAGGCCAGCACATCGGAATATTCCCGCGTGCCGCAATAGTTGTATTTCCCCTCGCTCAGGCCGTGCGCCCGCACGTCGATGACGAGCACGTTGCAGCCCGCCTTTACATAGGGCGGCGCGAAGAAATAGCTGTAATAAAGGGACTCCGAGCGGCCGGGAAGAATGATGGCGCAGCGGTCCGCGCCAAAATCAAAGTACTGGCCCGCCAGCTTCAGCCCGTCGTTTTCGATCTGCACCGGGCGCATGTGCGCGGCGTTTTCGCGGCCCCAGTCCATGCCGAGGTTGAACATGCGCGTGTGCTCCTCGCCCTGGGGGTAGCTGTTGGCGCGGCCCCATTTCTCCGGGCTCGTCCGCACGAGAATGCTGTGGTAAACCTTTTTCGCAATGCCCCAGGTCGCGCAGAACATGCCCGCCAGCGACAAAAGCAAAAAGGCGGCCACGCCGATCAGAATCCACGCCCAAGTCTGCATAGAATCCCCTCCGATGTCAATTTCTCGGATTATTATAGCGGATTTGGGTGAAAAAGTAAACCGGCAAAAGAAATTCACAAAAATATTCTCAAAGCGACTTGAAAATACACCGATATCGCACTATAATGAATTCACAACGATTTGGAGGAAAGAGAGATATGTCGAATTTTGCAATCATCACGGACTCCTCCTGCGATCTGACGCAGGACCTGCGGGAGCGCTTCGGCGTGGAGGACTATCTGCGCGGAATGCTGGTCTTCCCGGACGGGCATCAGGAACGCGCGGATCTGGACTGGAAAACCATGACACCGGAGGAGTTTTACGGCGGCATGAAGAATAAAAAGCTGCTGTATTCCACGGCGCAGCCGGGCATGCAGGATGTCATCGACCTGCTGGAGCGGCCGCTGCGCGAGGGGCGCGACGTGCTGCTGCTGACGCTGTCGTCCGGCCTGAGCGGCACGTACCACACCTGCTGCATCGTCGCAAAGGAGCTGACGGAAAAATACCCGCAGCGCAAAATTCGCTGCGTGGACTCCCGGCGCTACTGCGGCGCAGAGGCGCTGCTGCTCTCCCGCGCGTCCGAGCTGCGCGCGGCAGGCAAAACGCTGGATGAGACGGCCGACTGGCTGGAGGCCAACCGCCTGCGCGTGCGCCAGATGGGCGTTCTGGAGGATCTGTTCTTCTGCAAACGGATGGGCCGCGTCTCCGGCACGGCGGCCGTGATGGGCACACTTGTCGGTATCCGCCCCCTCGCCGACCTGGGCGAGGACGGTCTGAGTGCTCCCGTCGGCAAGGCCCGCGGCGCAAAGGCTGCGCTCAATGCCACGATAGAATATGTCCGCCGGACGGTGGAGGAGCCGGAAAAGCAGATTTTCTTCATCTCCCACTCCGTGCGCATGGAGCAGGCGCTGGCAATGAAGGCGCTGCTGGAGGAGAACCTCCATCCGCGCGAGGTCATCATCACCTCGGTCAGCCAGAGCTGCGGCGCGTCCACCGGGCCGGGTCTCTACGCCGTGTATTACCTTGGCAGGGAGCTGAGCGCCGAGGCGCAGAAGCAGACGCTGGCCGAAATTCTCAATCAATAATATAACAAATCCGCAGGGCGGCTTGAATCGCCGCCCTGCGGATTTGCAGCGTGTCGAAAAAAACCTTTTCGGCACGCTGACAGACTGCGAAAAAGTTCGGAAGACAAGCAACGCACGCCCGTCGGCGTACATAGGTACGGTAGGGCGTGCGTTGCGCAGTAAGTCAAAATTCTTGCGAAGCAAGCAAAATTCTCGTTGTAAAGTTTGAAATATTTTGCTTTTGTAAACCAAAATGCAGAAGATGAGATTTTATGAAAAAGAAACCAATTTTGACGGTTGCGGACTTTTTGACAGTCTGAAATCCGCAGGGCAACGCCCTGCGGATTTGTTTGTCCTGTTTACAGCTTCGCCAGAACGGCGGCGAGATAGTCCCAGGTTCTCGCTACGGACGCCAGCTCGAGGCGCTCGCGCGAGGTGTGGATATCGTGCATCTGCGGGCCGAAGGACACCGCGTCCAGCCCCGCCAGGCGGTCGGAGAAAATGCCGCATTCCAGTCCGGCGTGAATCACGTCCACAACCGGCTCTCTGCCGTACAGCTCCTCAAACGTTTTGACCATCGTCTCGCGCAGACGGGACTCCCTCCGGTACTCCCACGCGGGATACTCTCCGCTTAAGCCGAGGGACGCGCCGTACTGCTGCGCCAGCGCGGAAAGCTTTGCCAGCAGCGCCTGCTTTTCCGCACCGACCGAGCTGCGCACGGAGAAGGTCATCGTGACCGCCTGCTCCGACGTGGCCAGAATGCCGAGATTCAGGGAGGTCTGCACCAGCCCTGCGATATCCGCGCTCATCGCCTGCACGCCGTTGGGCAGCGCGTTCAAAAGGTCCAGCACCGCTTCACTCTCGCACAGCGTCTGCGAAACCTCCGCCGGAACGCAGGAGATTTCTGCATGCGGCTCCGTTTCCGGCAGCTGTGCGAGACACTCCGCCTTCGCCGCCGCAAAGCGAGCGGCAAAGTCCGGCGCATCGGAGACGAGCAGCGCCTCGCAGCTTCTCGGAATCGCGTTGTCCTTCGCGCCGCCGTTCAGCGCGGCAATCCGCACCGCAGGCAGCAGGGACAGAATCTTTCCCATGAGCTTATTGGCATTGACGCGGCCCTTGTGGATTTCGACGCCGCTGTGGCCGCCCGTCAGGCCGTCCACACAGACGCGCCAGCCCTGTCCCTGCGCCGCCCTGCGCTGCACGGGAAGCGTCAGCGCCGCCGTGGCGCCGCCGGCGCAGCCGGCCGTCAGAATTCCCTCGTCCTCCGAGTCGATGTTCAGCATCACGCGGCCCTTCAGCACGGACATATCCATCGCGTCCGCGCCCAGCATGCCGATCTCCTCGTCCACGGTGAACACGGCCTCCAGCGGCGGATGCGCCAGCTCCTTGGAATCCAGCACCGCCAGCGCATAGGCCACGGCGATGCCGTCGTCGCCGCCGAGCGTCGTGCCCTCGGCAAAGAGGTAGGTGCCGTCCTGGCGCAGGCGCAGGCCGTCCCTGGAAAAATCGATATCACAGCCGGGGTCCTTTTCGCAGACCATATCCAGATGGCCCTGCAAAATGACCGTCGGATGCGTCTCATAGCCGGGCGTGCCGTCCTTATAAATCACAACGTTGTTATGCGCATCCTGCACATAGCGCAGGCCGCGCTCCTGCGCGAAGCGGACGCAGTAATCGGAAATGCGCTTGGTATCGCGCGAGCCGTGCGGAATGGCGCAGAGCTCCTCAAAATAATGCAGCGCCGCAGCCGGACGCAGCCCCTCAAGAATGGACATAAAAACACTCCTTTCCAGAATCCGTTATATTATAACACGGCTGCCAGAACTTGTCCACGAAAACCTCTTGCGATTTTTCGCGGAATGTGCAATAATCATGGAGCTACCCGAAAGGAGGGCATGAAAATGATTATGGACGGCTGTCAGGGCAAGCCCCGCACGCCTACGATAGAGGAAAAAATCTGCCCCCAGTGCGGCCACACGGTGGAGGTCTTCTCCACGGACACCGAGGTCGCCTGCGAAAACTGCGGCTTCATCGTCTATAACGACGCGCTCAGCTGCGTGCAGTGGTGCAAATATGCACGGCAGTGCGTGGGCGACGCAATGTATGAGCAGATGATGAAAATCGCCGCCAATCAGAAAAAAACAAGGAAGGAATCCAAGCCATGATTCGAAAGATCATTCTCATAGATCAGGAAAAGTGCAACGGCTGCGGCCTGTGCGCCAAGGCCTGCCACGAGGGCGCCATCGACATCGTGAACGGCAAGGCGCAGCTCACCCGCGAGCATTTCTGCGACGGGCTGGGCGACTGCCTGCCCGCCTGCCCCATGGGCGCGATCCGCTTTGAGGAGCGGGAGGCGCCCGCCTATGACGAAGCGGCCGTTCTTGCGGCAAAAAAGCCCGTCTGTCCGGGCAGCCGCGCCGCCATGCAGAAGGAAGGCTCCTCTCTGCGCAACTGGCCCGTGCAGCTCAAGCTGCTGGGCTACACCGCGCCGTATTTTCAGGACGCAGAGCTGCTGATTGCAGCCGACTGCACGGCCTTTGCCTGCCCGGAGTTCCATCAGAAGTACATCGCCGGGCGCACCGTGCTCATCGGCTGCCCGAAGCTGGATATGGTCGATTACAGTGAAAAGCTGGCGGAGATCTTTCGCCACAACCGCGTGCGCTCCGTCCTGGTCACGCGCATGCAGGTGCCCTGCTGCGGCGGCCTGACGCACGCCGTGCAGCTTGCCGTGGAAAAGAGCGGCAGGGACATTCCCGTACGGGTGGCCGTCCTTGCGCCGGACGGGACACAGGTCGATGGATGAGCTGCTGAGTGCGGCCGTCGGTCTGGCACGGACGATGGACGCCCTTCCCGACCCGCAGGGCATGGCCCTGCTGTGCAGAACGCTGCACGCGCCTCAGGCGGATGCTCCCACCCGCCTGCGGGAGGAGAAATTCCGCATTTCCCCGGACTGCCGCACCTGCGCCGCCCCCTGCGGCCGCCGCGCCGACTATGACGAGGCGCAGGCGGCCGGGGACACGCCGGAGCAGCGCGCGGCGAAGGCCGGCGCCTGGCAGGCGCTTCTGTGCTATGCACAGAGCCGACCCCCAGAGCAGTGCGACGCGCAGGCCGTGCTGCGGCTCGTCTTCTATCTCGGAGAAAACTGGGCCGAACCGGACGATCTTGCCCGCTGCCTCGCGGCCCTGAAATAGAAAATGCAGCGTCTCCGGTACTACTCCGGAGGCGCTGTTTTATGCTTTTTGTTTTGCTCCGCCGGACGTCTGTTTTTTCTTGAAAGACAAATTTTCTCGGCAGATTGTACGACTCCGCCCCTAAATATTTGTTTAGAATCATCGGAAACGTACAAAAATGTTTAGATTTTCAAAAAATGTTTGCAATATTTTTGTCGTTCCCGTAAAATATATCTATATTTTAAACAGAAAAGGGGGAGCAGAATGAACAATCAGCTCAAGGAAAAGTATGGCTTGCTTACGGCAATCGCAATGGTGGTCGGCATTGTAATCGGCAGCGGCGTTTTCTTCAAGGCCGAGAAGGTCCTCACCGCGACCGGCGGCGACCTTCCGCTGGGCATCCTGGCATGGGCATTGGGCGGCGTGATTATGATCATCTGCGCCTACACCTTTTCCGTCATGGCCACGCGCTACCGCAACGTCAACGGCCTGGTGGACTACGCCGAGGCAACGCTCGGTGAGCGCTACGCCTATTTCACCGGCTGGTTTTCCACCTTCATCTATTACCCCGCCATGACCTCCGTGCTGGCGTGGGTCTCGGCGCGCTACCTCGGCGTCATCCTCGGCTTCGACATCACCGGCGGCCCGGTGATGGTGATTGCCGGATTCTTCCTCATCGCCAGCTATACCGTCAACGCCCTTTCTCCCATTCTCGCCGGGCGCTTTCAGGTCACAGCGACCATCATCAAGCTGATTCCGCTGCTTCTGATGGCGGTCGTCGGCACGATCATCGGCCTTGCCAACGGCACGATTGAGGAGAACTTCACCACCGTCGTGCGCGAAACCGCCGGCGGCAGGGGCATGGCGCTGTTCACCGCCGTCGTCGCAACGGCTTTCGCCTATGAGGGCTGGATCATCGCCACAAGCATCAATGCAGAGCTGAAAAACGCCAAGCGCAATCTGCCCATCGCCCTCGTGGTCGGCACGCTGATCATCGCGCTGGTCTACATTTTCTATTATATCGGCCTGTCCGGCGGCGCAAGCAACGCAGCCGTGATGGAAAGCGGCGAGGCCGGGGCAAAGCTGGCCTTTGAGAACGTTTTCGGCAAGGCCGCCGGGGTCGGGCTATTTGTCCTGGTGGTCATCTCCTGCCTTGGCACGCTCAACGGCCTGATGCTGGCCTCCACCCGCGGTATGTATTCCATCGCAGTGCGCGGCCACGGCCCGCGGCCGGAGGTCTTCAGCGAGGTCAGCCGCCACACGAATATGCCCACCAATTCCGCCATCGTCGGTCTTTTGATGTGCGCGGCGTGGCTGGTCTACTTCTACGGTGCAAATCTCGTGGAAAAGCCCTGGTTTGGGCCGGTCGTTTTCGACTCCTCCGAGCTGCCGATCATCACGATCTACGCGCTCTATCTGCCGATTTTCCTTCTGATGATGTTCCGCGAAAAGGGGCTGCACCCCTTCAAGCGCTTCGTCATGCCCGCCTTGTCGCTGGCAAGCTGCGTGTTTATGATCGTGGCCGCGATTTTTGCCCACGGCACAGGCGTCGTGTGGTATCTGGCGGTCTTTACCGTCCTGATGCTCTGCGCCCTGCCCTTCTATGGCCGCGCCGCGAAAAAGAAGAAGAAATAAATGCGATGCGCCCTCCGGGCTGACCGGAGGGCGCGATTTTTTTGATTTCGACGGCGGCACACGCAGGTGCCGGGATGCAGCATGAATTTGAACCATTGCGTAGGGGCGCGGCAGAGCCACGCCCCTACGCAGTGCAAACGTTATCTTGATGATGCTTACAAAATTGGCCGGTATGCTCTGCGGCTATGCCTTGGCAGCCAGCTTGAACACGCGGTCGGACTGTCCGATGAGGATCAGGTGATCGTCCTTGGCGAAGCGGTAGTCCGGGCCGACATTGGGGTTCAGCGTGACGCCGTTTTTCACGGCGATGATCGTCACCTGGTGCTTGCGGCGGACATTCAGCTCCGTCAGCGACTGTCCGACCCAGGCGGCGGGCACCGGCAGCTCATAGATGGAATATTCGGCTGTCAGCGGGATGTAATCGAAGATATTGTCGGCGTTGTAGCGCACGGCAAGCTTTTCCGCAATCTCCTTTTCCGGCCAGACGATCTCATTCGCGCCGATCTTGCGCAGCAGGTCGGCCTGAATTTTCTGCTTGGCCTTCGAGACGATCATCCGCGCCCCGTGCTGCTGCAAAAGAGAGGTCACGACGAGAGACGCCTGAAAATCCTCGCCGATCGTCACAAAGCAGAGGTCAAAATTGTCCACACCCAGCGCCTCGATGGCAGATTCGTTCGTGCAGTCGCAGATGCTCGAATCCGTGAAGCGGTCGGACAGCGCGCCGATGACATCCGGATTTTTATCGACGATCATGACCTCGTTGCCGAGGGCTTGCAGCTTCGCAGCCAGATGGCGGCCCATATGGCCCATGCCGATGATGAGTACAGATTTCATGATATTTCTCCTTAACCGATCAGAATTTTCCCGGCGGGGCGCTCTATAGGCGGTTCGCTCCGGCGCTCCGAGAAGAGCAGCACGAAGGTCAGGCCGCCGAGGCGTCCGGCGTACATCAGCAGAATCAGGATCAGACGGCTGACCGCGCCGAGCTGCGGCGTGACGCCAAGCGTCAGGCCGACCGTGCCGACGGCGGAGCAGACCTCAAAGGTGATCTCCTTCAGCGAAAACGGTTCGATGGCGCAGAGCGTCAGAATTGCGGTCAGCGCGAGCGCCAGATAGATCATCACGACCGAGCTGGCCTGGCGCAGCGTCTCGCGGTCGATGGAATAGCGGAATGCGTTGACGCGCATGCGGCCCTTCGCGGACGACAGCGCGCTCAGAAATAGCACCGCGACGGTGGTGGTCTTGATGCCGCCGGCAGTCGAGCCGGGGCTGCCGCCGATGAGCATGAGGAAATCCGTCAGAAGATTCCCGGATTCGGAAAGCTTGGACAGATCGACGGTATTAAAGCCCGCCGTGCGCGGAGAGACGGACTGAAACAGCGAGGCGAGCACCTTCTGCGGCCAGCTCAGCTCCGCCATGGAGGCATTTCGCTCAAAGAGCAGGAACAGCGCCCAGCCGCCCAGGAGCAGGATGCCGCTCGTGACGAGCACGAGCTTCGTGTGCAGCTGCATTTTCGCAAAACGGAAGCGGCAGCGGATCACGTCCCGCCAGACCAGAAAGCCCAGGCCGCCGACGACGATCAGCACGCAGATCGTCAGATTGACCACGGGATCGGCGACAAAGGAGGTCAGCGAGGAATAGGGCGCGCGCATGCCCATCAAATCAAAGCCTGCGTTGCAGAAGGCGGAAATCGCATGGAAAACAGAGGCGTAAAGCCCGCGTCCCCAGCCGAATTGCGGCACAAGGCGCGTGGCAAGCAGCCCCGCGCCTGTCAGCTCGAAAACGAAGGTGAAGGGAATGATGCGGCGGATCAGCCCGCCGACGCCGCTCAGCGTCGGGTTTCCGGCCGACTGCATCAGCACCTTGCGGTCATACAGGCTCAGGCGCTTTCCGGCCGCGAAGGAAACAAGCGTAATCACGGTCATGAAGCCCAGACCGCCAAGCTGGATCAGTGTCAGGATGACAATCTGGCCGAAGGTGGTCCAGCCGGTGAAGGTATCCCGGACGATCAAGCCGGTAACGCAGGTGGCGCTGGTCGCCGTGAACAGCGCGTCCAGAGGCGCGGCGGGCGCGCCCTTCGAGGCGATGGGCAGCATCAGAAGCCCCGCGCCGGCCAGAATCACCGCAAAAAAGCTCAGCGCGATCAGCCGCGCCGGGGTAAGCTTGTGCAGTTTCATGCGAAGATCTCCTTAAGAATGGTACGCGCACAGTATAGCCCATTTTCCCGCAAAAGACAAGCCCGCTTTTTTCGCGGGAAAGGGACGCGCTTCCGTTTCCGCAAAAAAAGATAAAAAAAGTTTGCCTGGACTATTGACAAACCGGAGGCAGCATGTTATTATAATAACGCAAATGATAATTATTATTATTTATGGAGGCGATGCGATGCCTACGCATAAGAGAAGCAAAAAGCGCGAGGCAATTCTGGAGTGCGTGCGCTCCACGGCGACGCATCCCACCGCCGACTGGGTCTACGCGCAGCTCAAGCCGCAGATCCCGGATCTTTCCCTTGGCACGGTTTACCGCAATCTTGCAATGTTCAAGCAGGAGGGTCTGGTCGCCACGGTCGGCGTGGTGGACGGCATGGAGCGGTTTGACCGGAATTGCGCCCCGCACCCGCATTTTATCTGTACCCACTGCAATGCGGTCATCGACGTTGAGGGCGTCGAGCCGCCGGAGGAGCTGATCGAACAGGTCACCTGCGGAACGGTCCGCTCCTGCGATCTCATTTTTACCGGAATTTGTAATCAATGCATCCAGAAGGATGTCAAAAATCAGGAGGAATTATAATATGAAAAAGTATGTCTGCCCCGTTTGCGGTTATATCCATGAAGGCGAGCTCCCCGAAGGTTTCAAGTGCCCTGTCTGCGGCGTCCCCGGCACGAAGTTCAAGGCGGTCGAAGGCGACCTGACCCTGGCTGCGGAGCATGAGTTCGGCATCGGCGCCAAGCTCGACGGCGTCCCCGAAGAGGACAAGAAGTTTATCCTTGAGCAGCTCAAGGCGAATTTCACCGGCGAGTGCTCCGAGGTCGGCATGTACCTGTGCATGGCCCGCATCGCCCATCGCGAGGGCTATCCCGAGATCGGCCTGTACTGGGAAAAGGCTGCCTATGAAGAGGCCGAGCACGCAGCGAAGTTTGCCGAGCTGCTGGGCAGCGAGCTGGAGCCGAACATGACCGCCTCTACGAAGAAGAACCTGGCATGGCGCGTGGACTGCGAGTTCGGCGCAACGGCCGGCAAGGTCGAGCTGGCGAAGGTCGCAAAGAAGAACAACCTCGATGCAATCCATGACACCGTCCACGAAATGGCTCGCGACGAAGCCCGGCATGGCAGAGCGCTGAAGGGCCTGCTGGAGCGCTACTTCGGCAAGTAATTCAGCCTAAAATAAGCCTTTTGGAGAGGAAGCAGGAACAAAACTGCTTCCTCTCTTTTTGCGTCTGTTTCCTTTGCGTGTCCCGTCGCTTTTTCAGTTGTCCAAAAGCAGAGAAATGTGTCTTGCGAAAATGTGTCCTCAATTTAGTTGTTTTCGGTCATGTTGACGAGCTTGTAAAAGCTCGTCCTTTTTGTGCCTGTCTGCTCCATTGCGGTCTTTCCTCTCTTTTTTATGCCTTCCAATCCGAACTGTACAAGGCTGGTACATTGTCTTTTCCTCAAACCTCCAGCCCCAGTGCAAGAATTCCCAGATTCCGGCGGTAAATCTCCGCAAACTGCGACAGCGGCAGCGGATTTTCTCCCAATCCGACCTCGATGGTGTAGCCCGGCCGGTCGTAGGTAAGCACGAACCAGTCCTTGTAGCCCGCAAAGCCGGAGGCAAAGGGCGTGTCCTCCAGCGCGTAGCCGCTGACCTCTGCAAAGCGCCGTCCGATCTCCTCCGCGCCCTCCGGCTCGAGGTCGAGAAATTTCCAATAGATGACCTCGCCCTGTGCGTGGTAGGACAGGGTCATCCGCGGATCGACCAGACGCGTCAGCGCGGCCATGCCTGCGCTCTCCGGCTGGTCGAGCGGACTGCCGCCGACGTAATCCCGCGGCGCGGGCGTGGTGAAGCCGAGGGCGTA
This sequence comes from uncultured Oscillospiraceae bacterium, assembly GCA_934622035.1. Classification (GTDB taxonomy): domain Bacteria; phylum Bacillota; class Clostridia; order Oscillospirales; family Oscillospiraceae; genus JAZOXB01. Next base: position 81,869 of record CAKTVG010000007.1, on the reverse strand, counting down.
TTTGTTCTTCTTGGCCTGCTCCCACTCGGCCGGGTAGTTCAGATTCAGGTCAACGCCCGCCAGATTCGCCTTCCACCCGTCGGGAAAGGGAATCTCCGGATAACGCGCGGCAATGCGCTGCGCGGCGGCGTACTGCGCGGAGTCCGGCGGGATGGCGCCCGTGACCAGATCGACGCCGTCCGGATTGACCATGGGCACGAGGTACAGCCGCGTTTTCTGAAACAGCGTCTGCGCGTCCAGTCCGAAGATGCGCCCGTTCACGCTGACGGCATGGGCGTATTCCTCCAAAAACTTCAGCAGCACCGGCGTGGTGATCCACTCGTTGGCATGGTGGCTGGCGTTATAGAGCACGGCGCGCGGCCCCGCGCCCATGCATAGTGCGCTGACCGGACGGCGATAGGCCGTCGCGGCGATGGTCCGGCGGGAGAGAAAGGGATAGCGCACCATCAGTCCCTGAATGCACACCTGCACCAGCTCCGAGGTGAAGGGCACGTCCACCGGCACGACCGGGAAGCCATAGGGCAGATTGAGATACTGCCCGACCTGCAGCCGGTTTGGGTCCTGGTTCGGGTTGGCGGTCAGGATCGCGCGTACCGTCGTGCCGAAGGCGCGGGCAAGGCGGTAATAGCTGTCGCCGGGCTTGACCATGTAGCGCTCATAGCCCAGAAGATAGGGCGTCAGCCGCTGCATGGTCAGCACGTCCTCCCGCCCGGAGGGATAAAGTCCCTCCCGCTTTTGAAATTCCTGCATGGATTCACACCCCGCGCGGCGCAGGGCAAGCTCTGTCAATACCAAAAAAATCCCCTCCGATGCAATCTATGCCGGAGGGGATTTCATTATGCAGTTTCTAAGTTTTTAGAGAAGCCCTAAAAATTGATGGGAACGGCCAGCGAGAGATTTTTTGTCAAATCGAGGTTTGGAAAACGCAGGAGTACTTTGTGTACTTCAAGTTTTTCAAACGGAAGAGTTGGCAGAAAAGATCCGCTGGCCAGCGAGAGATTATTTACTGCTCGCAGTAAGCCTTTGCAGTCTTGGCGGCCAGACGGGCGTTGTTATAGACAAGCTGGATGTTGGAATCGAGGCTGTCGCCGCCGGTCAGCTCCTTGACCTTTGCCAGCAGGAAGGGCGTGGTGGCCTTGCCGTGGATGCCCTGCTCGCGGCTTTCCTTGATGGCCTCGTCGATGGCCTTGTTGATGACGTCGGGATCCATGGAATATTCCTCGGGGATGGGGTTGGTGACGAGCATGCCGCCGCGCAGGCCGAGCTCGTGCTGGGTCTTGAAGGCCTTTGCCAGCTCCTCCGGGGTGTCGATCTCATAGTCGACGCTGAAGCCGGACTTGCGGGTATAGAAGGCGGGCAGCTCCTTCGTGCCGTAGCCGATGACGGGCACGCCGTGGGTCTCGAGATATTCGAGCGTGAGGCCGAGGTCCAGGATGGACTTTGCACCGGCGCAGACGACCATAACGGGCGTGGAGGCCAGCTCTTCGAGGTCAGCGGAGATGTCCATGGTGGTTTCCGCACCGCGATGCACGCCGCCGATGCCGCCGGTGGCGAAGATCTTAATGCCTGCCATGTGGGCGATGATCATGGTCGTGGTGACGGTCGTTGCGCCGTCCTCGCCTCTGGCGCACAACACGGCCAGGTCGCGGCGGGAGGCCTTTGCAATGGCGGTGCCCTTCTTGCCGAAATACTCGATCTCCTCGGGAGTCAGGCCGGCCTTCAGGCGGCCGCCGATGATGGCGATGGTCGCCGGAACGGCGCCGTTTTCGCGGATGATTTTCTCAACCTCCAGAGCGGTCTGGACGTTCTGGGGATAGGGCATGCCATGGGAGATGATGGTGGATTCGAGGGCGACGACGGGCTTGCCCTCTGCGATGGCCTGCGCAACCTCAGGCTTGACGTCAAGATATTTGTTCAGCATAAGAATTTCTCCTTTATGATTTATTACAAAGATTACTTTTGAACGCTGCAGCGCTCGCGAAGCGTGGCAACGGAAAGTACGGGGTTGATCGTCTGCGCACCCTCGACGGCCAGAGAGGCGGCGGCGCTGGCCGCTGCGGCGGTGCCCGCTAGGTCGGTGCCCTCCAGATAGGCCCAGGCAAGCGCCGCCATGAAGGCGTCGCCCGCGCCGGTGGCGTTGACCATATGCGCCGGGAAACAGGGCTGATGCAGACAGGTGTTCCGGTCAGCGGCGAAGACGCCGTCCGAGCCGAGGGAGATGAACACGCGGTGCATACCGGTGTCCAGCAGCCGCCTTGCGGCCTCGTGCAGGCTGGCCTCGTCGGTGATCTTCACGCCGGACAGCAGCTCCGCCTCGAGGCGGTTGGGCTTGAGCGTGTGCACCTTGCCGAGGATGCCGCGCAGCTTTTCTGCCTTACTGGTCGAGACGGGATCGACGAACAGCGGCGCGGTGCAGTGCGTCGCCAGATATTCCAGTGAGGCCTGCGGCAGGTTCGTGTCCGCAATGACGACCTGCGCGCGGTTCAGGACGGACAGGTTGGCGGCGAAATACTGCGGCGTCAGCTTCTCGCAAATGGCCATGTCGGACACGGCCATTGCCATGTCGCCGTCCGTGTCGCTCAGGAAGAGGTAGGTGGAGGTCGCGCCGCCGGGAACCTGAAGCGCGTGGCTGATGTCGATGCCCAGCTCGCCGCAGGAGGCGGCGATGCGCTGCGCGTAGAGGTCGTCGCCGAAGGCGGTCAGGAAGCGCACATACACGCCGAGCAGGCTCAGGTTGTGGGCAATGTTGCGGCCGACGCCGCCGAGGCTGGTCGTCACGGTGCCGGGATTGGAGTCCCGCGCGATCATGGGGGCGAAGGAGCGGCCGCCGATGTCCACGTTGACGCCGCCAGCGACGACGGCGTAGGTTCCGGAGCGCAGGACATAGCCCTTGCCGGCAATGTAGCCCTTTTTCATCAGATTGGAGATATGAACCGCCACGGAGGAGCGGGCGATCCCCGCGCGCTCTGCCAGAGCCTCCTGCGAGATCATCGGGTCTTCCTCGATCCACTGCAAAATCTGCCGTTCCCGCTGTGTCATGCACTCACCGCCTAAGTAAAAGTTTATTTTCTAATCTAATGCTTATTATAGCAGCGGCGCAGAAAATGTCAACCCTGTTTTTCCCGGTTTTTTCGGAAAATTTCGATCATTTCGCCGGTCAGGCTGATGTTGGAGTGATCCTCCGGCAGTTCTTCGCGCCGGAACCACTGCGCCAGCGCCAGCTCGCCGTCGCGCAACTGCGGTGTGTCCTCACCGTCGAGATCGCAGAAAAAGCCCAGGAGCAGGCTGTCGGTCAGAACCCATGGCTGGGATTTGTAGAAGCGCAGATTCTTCACCCGCAGGCCCGTCTCCTCCCAGACCTCGCGGCGCACGGTGTCCTCCACCCGCTCGCCGATCTCGCAGAAGCCCGCCACCAGCGCAAAACGGCGGAAGGCGCGCCCGGCGTATTTCGTCAGAAGCAGGCGGTCGCCGTCCGTAACCGCGACGATGACCGCCGGATTGATGCGCGGGTAGACGGTTGCGCCGCAGCGCGGGCAGCCCAGCGCCCGCTCCGTTTGGCTGTCCGTCATCTCTGCGCCGCAGCTGCCGCAGAAGCGGTTGCCGCGGTACCAGCGCCAGAGCGTTTCGCCCACCGCGCAGGCAAAGGCCGTCTCCTGCGGCTGGGCGTAGCGGTACTCCACCGAAGGGAGCAGCCGCCAGTCATCCGTCTCCGGTGCGTCGGCGAGAAAGTAGCGCGTCTCGTCGATGGAAAAGGCATAGCGCGTTTTCAGCGCCGGGAAATCGCCGCAGCGCGGCAGGCGCAGCTCCTCCGGCACGCTGAGCACGGCGCCGCCGCGGTAGGCAAGCAGCAGATCCTCCGGCCGGGCCGAAGTCTTCTGAAATTCGTTGTGATATACATGCGGGAAAATGTCCTGAATCATTTGAGCTCCCTCCACGAAATTGGAAATTGTTCCGGCGTACCGAGCGGCTGAAGCGTCTTTTCCAGCCAGGTCACGCCGTACCACGCGCCGTTTTTGTAGCCGACATCGGGGAAATAGGCCGTTTGCGCAAAGCCGAGCGCCCGGTGAAAGGCGAGCGAGGGCGCGTTCTCCGAGGTCACGACGGCATAGAGCTTGCGCACGCCCTGACGGCGCAGAATGTCCTCGATTTCGGCGTAGAGCCTGCGGCCGACGCCGCGTCCGCACGCCTCCTCGGCCAGATAGCAGGAGATTTCCGCACCCCAGCGGTAGGCCGCGCGTTCAAAGGCCCGCCCGGCGTAGGCATAGCCCAGCACGCGCCCGTCCTCCTCCCAGACGAGCCACGGATAGTCGCGGTGTGTCCGCAGGCGTTCGGCGAATTCCTCCGGCGAGGGCGTGACGTACTCGAAGCTCACGGCGGTGTGCTCCACAAAATAGGAATAGATGGCCAGCATGGCCGGAATATCCTCCGGCGCGGCGGCGCGAATCGACATAAAAATCACCTCATTGCTACCGACCATCTTATCACATTCTGCGAAAAAAACCAGTCCCGCGCCGGAAATTCCATAAAAAACCTGCTGTCGTTTTCGACAGCAGATTTGTTACTCATTTCAGCTTCATTTTCTGCCGGAAGACCAGCACGGCGGCGAGCAGCAGCGCGGCCGACCAGGCGATGACGATCCAGAGCTTGGGGAAAATCGCGCCATAGTCCCCCGCGAGCGCGGCGCGCCCGGCATCCACGGCGTTGGCAAAGGGCAGGCAGTAGGCAACCTTCTTGAAGCCGCCCCCGACGAGGTCGAGCGAGAACCAGGTGCCCGAGAGCCAGGCCGAGACGTTCGTCAGAAGCGCGCCGCAGACCCCGCCGACGGCCTTGTCGCTCAGAAGCGTGCCGCAGAGGAAGCCCAGCGCCATGTTCACCAGCGCGACGGGCATGCTGACGAGGACGCACAGCAGCATGCTCCAGCTGAAACGCAGCCCCAGGAGCATCGCCGTGACGAAGCAGACGCCGAGCTGCGCCGCGGCCATGGGCACAAGCGGCAGCAGGTAGCCGAGAATGAACTGCCAGCCGCACAGCGGCGAGGCAAACAGCCGCAGCATGAAGGAGGTCGAGCGGTCCTTGGAGATCAGCATCGCGGCAAACAGCGCGATGAAGCTCAGGCCGAACACGCCGATGCCGGGCGTCAGATTTTCCAGCTCGAAGAGCGTCATGTTCGCCTCCGAGGGAATGTTGCGCTGCAAAAGGTGCAGCAGAAGCAGCAGAACGACCGGGAAGCCGATGCCGAAAATCAGGCTCAGCGGGTCGCGCAGCAGCTCTTTTCGATTGCGCGAGGCAAAAAACAGCATTTTTCTCATTGTGCCGTCCCTCCTGCCAGCCGGATGAAGGCTTCCTCAAAGTCCTGCGTCCCGGCTGCGTCCAGCAGCTCCTGCACCGTTCCGCAAATGCGCAGCCTTCCCTGCGCCATGACGGCGACGCGGTCTGCAAGCGCGGCGGCCTCCTCAAGATAGTGCGTCGTCAGAATGACGCTGACGCGCCCCTTCAGCCCGCGGATGACCTCCCAGAGCTCGCGCCGCGCCAGCACATCCAGCCCCAGCGTCGGCTCGTCGAGAAAGAGGATTTCCGGCTCGGAGATCAGCGCCATCGCGATGGAAAGGCGGCGCTGCCAGCCGCCGGAGAGCGTCCCAGCCTTCTGCCCGGCAATGGCTTGCATGTGGAATTCCTCCAGCATCGCCGCGGCGCGTGTCTTTGCCTCGCGGCGCGTGCTGCCGTAGATCCCGGCGATCAGCTCGAGGTTTTCCCGCACGGTCAGCTTCGGCGCGACGGCCGTCTCCTGCGGGGAGAGGTTGATGCGCTTTTTGACCTCCTGCGTCTGCGTGGTCAGGCGATAGCCAAGTACCTCCGCGTCACCGGACGTAGGGCGCAGCAGGCCGGAGAGCATTTTGACCGTCGTCGTCTTGCCCGCGCCGTTGACGCCCAGAAGCGCCAGCAGCTCGCCCTGCCGGACCGTCAGCTCCAGCGCATCCACGGCGGTCTTTTCGCGGTAGCGCTTCGTCAGCGCCTGCGTTTGAATCGCGTTCATTCCGGTTTCCCTCCGTTCATATGTGCGGTGATCTGCGCCATGATCTGCTGCGCCTGCGCGGCGGGCGGGATGGCGATGCCCTGACCAACGTCCGCCAGCAGCAACAGCGAATCCCCCGGCGCAATGGAAAACATCTCCCGCACCTCGGCAGGAATGACAATTTGTCCCTTTGGTCCGACCTTGACCACGGCCATGAATTTTCCCTCCGGGAAAAAGGAATTGCCCATAGAATCACTTCTTTGTATTACTTGTATAACAAATTATACGCACAAAGCCAAAAAAGTCAAGGACTTTTTTGGCGGGATTCGGCCAGAAGCGTTCCGCGGAGCCGGGCGGCGAATTCCGCAAGGCGCTCGGCGATATCCGGCGCGCTCTGCGCCGTGGCAAGGTCGTTGGCTGTGCGCAGCAGGCAGAAGCGCGGCGGGAGCATGGCGGTTTTGTTCAGGCACATTGCGCCGAGCAGCTGCCGCGCGACGAGGTCGCCGCCGGAATAGCCGGAGACGACGATGCCGAAAAGGTATTTTTCATACAGATCGCTTTGCAGCAGCAGGCTGGTCAGGCGGTTGAACAGCGCCGAAATGTTCGCGCTGACGGCGTCGTTGAAGTTCGGGCAGAGGAAGAGCATCGCGTCACAGTCGCGGATGGCGGGCAGCACCGTCTCCGAGAGGGCGCCGCCGTAGAAGCAGCCGCCGTTTTCCGCAAAGTGCAGGCACGTCCGGTAGGAGCAGCCGCGGCAATCGTGAATGGTGCCGTTTTGCAGGGAAATCTCCTGAATTTCGCAGCAATCGGAGAGCTTTCGGCAGATTTCCCGCCCCATCCAGAGCGTGCTTGAGCGGCCGCTCTCCGAGGAATGCAGCACCAGAAGGCGCGGTCTTGGAAAGCGCGGCGGCGTGAAGCCGTCCAGCCGCTGCGCCAGCTCCCTGGCGCGGGCGAAATACGTCTGCTCCAGGCTCAGCCCGCGCTGCTGCGCGAGGATGTGCTGGTTATAAAGAGAGCCGGTGCCCTCCACGAGGGGCTTGCCGGGGAAGGCGCAGCCCGCGCCGTTTGCCGAGAAGACGAGCTCCTGCGCCAGCTGCTTGGTGTAAAGCTCACCGTCGCCGTCGAGCAGCACTGCGCCGAGACTCCCGCGCAGCGCCTCCGGCTCCAGCCGCAGGCGGCGCAGCAGGGCAAGCGTGGGCGCGTCCATGCCGCCGGCGTCCGTGTGCAGGGCGAAGAGAATGCGGCGGTTTTGCAGGCAGTCCCCTTCGGAAAGAAAACGGTGCGGCAGCCCCTGTAGGGCGAATTCCAGCGCCCGCGTCAGGCGCGGCGCGGCCGCAGGCATCAGAACGTCAATCATAATTCACCTGCTCCAATCGCCGGTGCACCTCCCGGATCCGCGCAAGCAGCGCCGGGTGCAGAGGCTCACGCTCCGTCCGGATGCCGTATTCCGTCATGCGGCTGCGGCAGCCGAAGTAGGCCGCGCCCATGGGCACGGCGCTGAAGCAGGTTTCTCCGCGGAGCAGCCGCAGCAGGCTCACCGCGGCGGAGGAGAGCGCCGGGGCGATATAGGGCTTGAAGCCCAGCTCGCGCACGCGCAGATTGGCCTCGACGGTTCGCTTTGTCAGGCACGCGGAGCGCGCGGCGTCGTAATTCTGCGGATGGTCGGCGACGATCAGCTCCGCGCCGTGCGGGCCATAGACGCGCCCTTCGGAGAAATCTACGCCTTCCTGCTTGGCGTAATAGGCGGCGCGCGCCGCCATGACGCCCAGGCCAAAGCCGCGAATCTGCTCGGGCAGCAGCCCCGCCGCGTCAAAGCGTCCGGCGCCGTCCCGGTTGCTGCGCAGGAAGACCGACCGGCACAGAAGATCGACCGGGTCGGAAATCTGGCAGAACAGGCCGCCGAAATGCACCTCTCTCGCGCGGGCAGCGTAACCGTCCAGCATCTCGCGGTTGCGCGCAAACTGCGCCATGCGCACGTCTTTGACCTCCGCGCCCACCGGCGGCACGCCGCGCGAGGCGGTGAAAAGGAAGAGGTCGCAGTCAAACAGCTCGTCCTCGGGACAGATCGTAATTTCCGGCAGAGGCCCGCCGTCGGGCGAGAGCACCTGGTTCAGCTCCAGCGCGTAGCGGCGGCAGAGCGCCTCGTTCGGGTCATAGATGGCGATGCGCGAGAATTCGCGGCCCAACAGCTTCAACACCGTCAGGAGCGTCCCGCCGACGTCGCCCAGGCCGACGAGCGTCACGCGGGAGGCTGCCCGCGGCCGGTCGAGCCAGGCAAAGGCACGGGCGAAGGCCGTATTCAGAACAGTCGCGCCGCCGCAGTGGGAAATCAGGGCGTCCAACGCCGCATCCCCCGCACCGGCGGCGGGCAGCAGCGCCGAGGTATCCTCCGGCTCCAGCGCCTCGGCGGCGTTGGTTACGGCAAAGCAGCCGCGCGAGCGCAGCGGATCCCGGTCAACGAGCAGCACCAGCGGCGCAAAGGCCGCCGAGACCGGCGCGGCGTCCTCCGGGAAGCGCCCGCCCAGCGAGCAAAGGCAGTAGTTTTTCCAGCGTTTAAGCTCCATGTACAGCACCTCCTGCGCTGCGAATACGGTCGAGTGCCAGCAAATCGTCCTCCAGATAGGCCGATGCGGACAGGGCAAAATCATAGGTCAGCGCACTGCCGCGGTCGGGCAGGCGCGGATGCTCCACCGCCTCGCCCAGCCGCCGGAGGGTCAGCACGGTGTTGAAGCTGCGCTGATGCGCCCGTTCCAGCGCGCGAAGAACGCTCAGCGCGTTCTCCAGCGCCGTGCGGCTCAGATTGCGGACGGCCTCCTCCGAAGCGTCGGAGAAGTGGCGGGGATAGAAATAGGGAAGAATCAGGTTGACCGAGGGCAGCATGCGGCTCTGCTCCTCCCGTCCGCTGACGGAATCGCCGCCGAGGAAGGGGTAGAGCAGGCTCTCGGTCACCCAGTAGTGCAGATTCGGGATGAAATATTCGCAGTCCACCTGCCGGTGCTGCTCGCGCATGAGGTCGCTGCCGCGGCCGGAGAGAATGCCGACGATGATGCGGCTGATCTCCAGCCCCTCGCGCTCGAAAATGGGGTTGAGCTTGCCGATGCGGTAGCCCTTGTGCAGCAGGTCGTCCACCAGAATGACCGGACGGCGGAAGGATTTGAGCGTGCGCACCTGATTGGGCAGCGAGCTGTAGCCCGGATACTCCACGACCGAGAAGCTGCTGCCGTCCGGGGCAAAGCACTTGTCGGCGTGCAGCGTCTTGGTGACGGTGCCGGGAACAACCTCGCCGGAGAGGATTTTGCCATAGGGCACGCACAGCGCGCCGCGCGGCCCGCCGAAGGCGCGGTCGTGCTGGGAGACGCGGTACATCAGCGCCTGATTGAGCAGCTCCGCGTCAAAGCAGAGCAGCAGCTTGCCGGGGTAGAGCGACGTGAGCGCGCCGCGCAGACGCGGCCGGGAGAGGGCGACCGCCTCGCGCAGCTCCGGCGCGTCGCGGTGCGGGGCCTTGATGCCGAGCAGAAGGTCCTGAATCAGAATCATCGGCATGCGCATGTCCACATAAAGCAGCGCCTCCGCCTCGGGCACGGGAATGAAGCCCAGCTGCCGCAAGACGTCAAGGAGCGTATCGTCCTCAGCGCAGCGGCAGAGCGCATAGGTGTGATCCTCGGAAAGGCTTCGCACGAGCAGCTCGTTCAGAAGCATCCGCATATGCTCCGGCGCGGCGGCCTGCACGAAATCGATCATCAGCAGCTTACCGGAGGTGCAGCGGCGCACGCCGGAGCAGGCATTGACGTCGTGCAGCTCGTCATAAAGCCCGGCGACGGTGACGGTGCGGCCGCGCGCCGTTCCGATGATTCGCTCCAGACGGCGGGAACGCAGGCGCACCTCCGCCGTGCCGCCGCCCAGCTCGGAATCGAAGTAGAGATCCTGCGGCGCGAGCACGTGCTTGAGGAAGGGAAAGCGCAGATACAGGCCGTATTCATAGATATACGCCTGCACGATGGGGTCGACCAGCGCGGAGATGTCGAGATTTTTGTCGATCGCATCGCGGATGCGCGTGGAGCTGATGTCCTCGAGCGCGGCGGGCAGAGACAGCTCCAGCACCCGCCCGCGCAGAAGCGAGGTCACGGGCGGCTTCCCGGCCTCCTCGGCGGCGGGACGGCGGATGATGATGTGGTCGAATCCCGCCGCGCCGTCCGGCGCGCCGGTGCGATAGGCCGAGGCGTTGCGGATGACGTCGCTGCCCGCGACCAGATAGACCGGCCTTCCGGGGAAGCAGGCGCGCAGCGCCGCCAGGTCCTCAGGCATGGCGATGTTGATGGGGATGTCGTCCGGGAAGAGATAGGCGTCCCACTGATCCGCGATGGACATACGGACGATCTTGCGCCGCAGGAGCTTGGCAAGCGTCCGCTTGCTCCAGGAGAATTCGTCCACGGCGAGATAAATTTCAAAGCCGCGCGCGCGGATTTCCTCCACAATGGCCTTATGCCCGGCGGAGAAGGGGTCGAAGGTGCCGGGGAAGAAGGCCACCGGCAGGGGCGCGGGGAAGACGGGCGCGCCGTGCTCCACCGTGTCGTGGACGAGGAAGCGGTAGAGATGGTTGAGCATGGCGGCGCGGTTGAAGAAGGTCAGCTGCCCCGGCATCGGCTCCGCCAGCAGGGTCAGAAGCTTCTTGTGCGTTTTGATAAAGCAATAGCGGCGCAGCTCCGGTGTGAGCGACTCGTTTGCGATCAGGTCGTGGCACAGCACGCACAGCGCGTCCTGGTGGATGCGCGCATGATAGTGCGCCACGCCCACGAGCAGCAGGCCGAGGCAGCGGTCCGTGAGCGGACGGCTGTGCTCCGGCAGGGCGGCGACGAGACTGCCGAGGGAGCGCAGCGCCGGCCCGGCAGGCCGCAGCGTGCCGGAGCGCAGCAGATTTTCCAGATAGTCGACGGCCTCGGTGATCTCCTTTTCCGGCAGGGTGCACACGAGTCTGCCCAGATAGGGCGGGATGAAGCGGGCGATCTGCTCCTGCCCGTTTTCCAGCTCGCGCAGCAGATCAACCACGATCTCGTTGCGCTGGTCAACCGTCAGGCAGCCGGCAATGCGCAGCAGCGCCTCGCCTGCGTGCTCGCGCACCGGTAGGTGCTCGCTGACGGACAGCAGATTGGAAAGGTGCATCGCCGTGTGGAAGGCATTTTCCGGGTGCAGGGCGACGTCGTCGCAGAGCATGTCGATCTGCACGAGCTTCACCGTCCAGTGCACGGCGTTTTTCAGGTTGCTCAGGTAGAGCAGCGCCGCATCGGCCTGCGCCGCCGCGCCGGACGCGCCCAGCAGAAGCGTTTCGCGCAGATAGCGCACGGGAAGCGACTCCTCGCCGCAGGGCTGCGCGGCCGTGCGCAGGAAAGCCTCCCCGGCGCAGGGGCGCAGATGGGCAATGCAGCGCAGAGCGACGAGCTGCCAGCGGTCCACGCCGCTGCGCAGCATTCGCAGCAGCGGCTCCTCCGCGGCGGCGAACAGCGCCGGGGACACCGCCGCCGGGGGCACATGGCACATGGCGTCCAGCAGGACAAAGCAGTCCGTCTCCGGCAGCCCCTCCAGATGGGAAAACAGCGGCCGCGCCAGCTCCCCGGCCAGCTGTGGCTCACAGCTTCGGAAAAGCGATTCGCAGATGGCCTTCAAGGAGTTGGAGATGCGCAGCGCGTGCTTGTGCGCGATTTTATGATCCGGATGCAGGCAGAGCGTCACATAGCTGTCCCAAAGCGCGACGGATTCGTCCAGCAGCGCCAGCATGGTCGGCGCCATGGCGGACTTCGGTGCGGCGGCGGGGAGCATCTTGCGGTATTTCGGGCCGCTGTTGGCCAGAATCTGGCCCATGATGTGCCCGGCAATACGGCGCACATCGCCCTCAGGATACATGAGCAGCTCATAGAGGAAGCTCAGCAGCTTCTGCTTATTGCCGCGGGACATATAGGTGTTGTATTCGTCGAACAGGCGCAGGTAGGTGCGGATGCGCTGGGTGTTTTTCTCTCCGCGCGCCTGCTCGAGCAGCAGGTCGAAGGAGCTGTCCGTGCTGATGGCGTTCATCAGGCGGATGTTGTTGTCAAAGGTCAGGTCGCGCAGCGCGTCGAGCGCCTCCGTCTGGGACAGGAGCGCCGTGTCGCGGCGCAGAGGCGGAACGGTACTGCCGTCGTCCTGCACGCCGCGGTCGCGTAGAAAGCGCTCAAAGTCGCTCAGCTTGGTGTAGACGAGCTGATAGCGCTGCCGCTTTTCCGGTGTGACGTCGGCCAGCTTGGAGAGAATGATGCCGTAGGCCTCGTCCAGAGAGCAGATGCGCATGCGCTCCCGGCCGTCCTCCCGGCTGCCGCGCACGCGGAAGTCCGCATAGATCAGGAGCAGAGATTCGATCGACAGATTCTCAAATTCCAGATCCCAGGTTGAGTGGTTTGCGGCGATGTGGGCTATCTCCTCCATGCCGCGCTCGGCAAGCCACTGGCGGGTGAAATAATAGTGCAGATAGGGCACGCGCGCAGCATCGCTGCCGCGGCAGCCGAATTTGCCGATGTCGTGCGATAGGGAGGCCACAGCCACCAGCGGCAGATCCACAGGCAGCCCGGCGGCGTGGGCGGCGAGCGCCGTGCGCACGGCGACGTTCCGCACGCCTATGGTGTGCGACGCGGCGTCAAAGGGCATCAGCTCCCGGCTGATGCGCAGCGTCAGCAGAAAATGCGCGTCGGCGATGGCCGCCTGAAAGCGCCTTGCCTCCTCCGGCACGCGCGTCGGCAGCGCTTCATCGAAGGGCTGAAGATCCGTCAGCGGGTCAAAGGGCGCTTCCTCGCAGGCAAGCAGCGCCTCGAGCGCGCTGCACAGCGCGGAAAGTCCCCGCTGTGTCTGCGCATCGGGCGGGGCATATGCCGGGTCGGGAAACAGCCCGTCGGTCAGCCGGGCATACAGCGCCGGGAGCCAGCCGCCCTCCGGCTCGGGCGCATACCGCGCCAGCGCGGGCGCAAGCCGCCCGGCCGCCTGCGTGCAGAGCGCCGCACGGTCGAATTCCACGCCGGAAAGCGCCGCGGTAAGCTCGGAAGAATGCAGAATCTGTTCAAGTTTTTCCTGGGAAAACAGCATGGCAGTCGCCTCTTTGTCTGGTCTTTTGGTGTCGGAAATCTCTGATACTATTATAATAGATCGGGCGGCGCAGCACAATAAAAAACTGCGCGGGGCATTGCATTTTCGCCGCTGCCGTACTATAATGCCCCAAAGAGCAGAAAAACGGAGGCGGAACGATGCACTATAAGGGCTTTTTGTTTGATCTGGACGGCGTGCTGACGGATACGCAGCGTTTTCACAACCTCGCCTGGCAGCGACTGGCGCAGGAGCTTGGCCTGCGCTTCACGCAGCAGGACAGCGAGGCGCTGAAGGGCGTTTCGCGCCAGCGCGCCTTTGAAATCCTTCTGGAGCGGAATCATCGGGAAAACGACTTTACCGCGGCGCAGCGGGCGGCGCTGACTGAGCGCAAGAACGGCTATTACCGCGAATATCTTGAGCTACTGCGCCCTGCGGACGTCCTGCCGGGCATCGTGCCCTTCCTGCATGCCGCGCAGGCGCGGGGCATCCTGCTTGCCGTCGCGTCCTCCAGCCGGAACGCGAGCGCCGTCCTGGAAAAATTGCAGCTTACCGAGCTGTTTGACTATGTTGCGGACGCGGCAAAAATCCGGCGCCCGAAGCCCGACCCGGAGATTTTCCTCAACTGCGCCCATGCGCTGGCGCTGAGCCCGGCAGAGTGCCTCGGCTTTGAGGACGCGCAGGCAGGCGTTGAGGCCATTCATGCGGCGGGCATGCGCGCCGTCGGCATCCATGTCGCCGTCACGACGCAGGCGCCGGACTACCCACTCTCCTCCACGAGCGAGCTGGAAACGCTCTGGGCGCAGGATTTGTAAAAATCGGCGCATTCAAAAAGAAAATGCTTGACAAACGTAGAAAAATCGAGTATGATACTAAGGCTGATTTCAGCTTGTCAAGAATATGGAGCAGTATCGAAGAGGTCATAACGGGCACGACTGGAAATCGTGTGACGGTCAAAAGCCGTCCAAGGGTTCGAATCCCTTCTGCTCCGCCACTTAAAAAGACTCCATCCGTTTGGATGGAGTCTTTTTTATACCTGACTGCCACATGGAATTCGAAAGCAGGGGCCTTCGCGGCATGCCGGCGCAAGGGCATCCTTTCTGCTTAGCTCTGCCCGGAGCATCCGGCAGAAAAATGCGTAAAAGAACCTTGATATTTGGCAGAATACGGAGTAAACTATCGGAAAAGGAGCTGAGAATATATATAAGAACATCGAAAAAGAGGCAACGCTGCGGCTTGCCGATTTGGTTGACTACTGCGAGGGTCAGGTTGTCAGCAAGACGCTCGTGCAGAACGAAATGGTCAGCATGACCATTTTTTCCTTTGACAAGGGCGAGGAAATCTCCTCCCACAGCGCCGGCGGCGACGCCATGGTGACGGTGCTCGACGGAACGGGCAGATTTACCGTCGGCGGCGTGGAGTACGTTCTGGAAGCGGGCGAGACGCTGATCATGCCCAAGGGCGTCCCCCATGCGGTCTATGGCCTCGAGCGCTTCAAGATGCAGCTTACGGTATCGTTCTGAGAAAACACGCAGGCCCCGCCGTGCATTCAAAACTGCACGGCGGGGTTTTTGTAATGTTTTGTCGAATGGAAAAAAGTACTTGACATATCGCTCCCGGCGCAGTAGACTCATCTTAGGAACTGGAAATAACTGGAAAATAAGTTACTTAAAAATATTCCGACTTTTTCATTTCTTTCTCCATATCGGCTGTTTTGGAACGCCCCGCTTGGATAAGCTGAATTTCAACGGGAGGTGAATCCAGATGACCGGAACCTTATGCTGGTGCAGCCGCTGCGGCTCTGAGATGTATGCCGGGAGCTTTTGCTACCGCATCGGAGAGCTGCGCCTGTGCCCCGACTGCCTGCCCGCCTTTGCGCGGGAGTACTTCCGCAGTGCGCTGGAGCTGATCGAATGAGGCTGGAGGCGCTTTCCGAGGGCTATCTGCACTCGGCGCTGCTGCTGCGGCAGCGGCTTTCCCTGCTGCGCCGCGAGCTGAAGCGCTGCGAGGACGCGCAGGCGCGCGCCGCCCTGCGCCACCGCATTGCGGTGCTCGGCGCGATGCAGGAGCAGTGCTACGCTCTGGCGGAGCTGACGGCGCACTATTACGAAAGGGGCTATTGCCGTGACGAAAGATATACTCTCTGAATATGCAGACCCCTATCTGCCGCGCAGTGTGCAGCTGCGGCGGTTGCAGCGCGTGATGGAGCGGGAGCTGACACCCTGGCAGCGCGAGGTGCTGCGGGCAATTTATCTTGAAGGAAGGACACAGAGCCAGCTGGCGCGGGAGCGGGGCGTGAACTGCTCGACCATCTGCCGGACGCTGCACCGCGCGGAGGCCAGATTGCGGCGCTATCTGCGCTATTGATGAGGCTTCCCTGCGGGGGGACGTCTGATTCCCGATTCATCCGCAGGGGACGGTTTCCCCGTCCCGCGGCCGGGAACCCCAAAAGCCGCAGCTGCCTGCACCGGTCACGGCACGCCGTGACCCTACGACGAGGTCAGCTTTTCCGTTTGTCCGAAAAGCACAATTACAGAAACCCCTGAGGCGTTTCCTCAGGGGTTTACATCTTATCCAGCAGTGCAAAAACGACGCTCTTCTGATCCTCCTCAAGCCTGTCCCAGCGCATAAGAAGCGCCCGCTGCGACGGCGTGAGCACAACGGCCTCCTCGCCATTGGAAAAGAGCTGCGAAAGCGTGATTCCGAACGCGGCGCAGATTTTCTCCAGCGAGGGCACGGACGGCACCATATTTTTGCGGTACCAGGAGGAAATCGTGGATTGCGGCAGACCGGAACGCTCTGCAAGCTGATATTCCGACCAGCCGCGCGCCGTCCGGTATTCCAGAATTGCCGCCAAAATGTCCTTCATTGCAATCCTCCTCATGCTGGTGTTTTTCGTTAATTATACTTGGATATGTTGTTGTATTTTAATCACTTATATCGTATAATAATTACGATAAACACAATCATCGGGAGGCAATGCATGGAACCGCTGCTTACACCGAGCTATCACGGGGAGCTTTGTCCGTTCTCCGGG
This sequence comes from uncultured Oscillospiraceae bacterium, assembly GCA_934622035.1. GTDB lineage: Bacteria > Bacillota > Clostridia > Oscillospirales > Oscillospiraceae > JAZOXB01. The sequence goes on along the minus strand of CAKTVG010000007.1, from coordinate 65,718 downwards.
GAGAAGGAGGGCTATGAAACGGAGTGCGACGAATGCGATTACTATCTGGAATGCTTTCCGGATTGGCAGCAGGAAGAGACATACCGCACATAAATTGCCTGTATCCGGCGCGTATTCCGCCGGGGAATCTCAAAGGGGCCATGTCCGCGGATGCGGACATGGCCCTTTTCCGCCCGAAGCGCATGAAACGCATGATAATCCTTGCAACTTCGGGAAAAATATGCTATATTCGCCTTGAGAAATTTCCCTTCCCGGCGGGATACGCCGCTGCGGGAGCGTTAACAGTGAGGATACTATGCTAGAGATCAAACACCTTTCCTATCGCGTCGAGGATGAATCCGGCAAAGCGGACATCCTGCGCGACGTCAGCCTGTCCATCGCGGACAAGCGCTTTGTGGTCATCACCGGCCCGAACGGCGGCGGCAAGACCAGCCTCGCCCGCACCATCATGGGCATCAATCCCGCCACGTCCGGCTCCATCGTCTGGAACGGACAGGACATCACCAAGCTCTCCGTGACCGAGCGCGCAAGGCTCGGCATTTCCTACGGCTTCCAGCAGCCGCCGCGCTTCAAGGGCATGAAGGTCCGCGACCTGCTGAACATCGCCGCCGGTGCACCAATGTCGCATGACGCCGCCTGCGGCTATCTGACCAAGGTCGGCCTGTGTGCGCGGGATTATATCGACCGGGACGTGGACACCAGCCTCTCCGGCGGCGAGGTCAAGCGCATCGAGATCGCAACCGTGCTCGCGCGGCACAGCGGCCTGATGATCTTCGACGAGCCGGAGGCCGGCATCGACCTCTGGTCCTTCGCCCGTCTGACCGAAACCTTCCAGGAAATCCACGACAAAAAAGAGGCGACGATCCTCATCATTTCCCATCAGGAGCGCATCATCCGCCTGGCCGATGAGATCGTCCTCATTGCAAACGGCCAGGTCGCCGCGCGCGGCAGCGTGGACGAGGTGTATCCGAAGATCATGGCGGACACCGTCATGGGCTGCAACCGTCTGGGAGGGAACAACGCATGCTGAATGAAATTCAAGAGAAAATTCTGCAAATCGTCGCGGACATGAAGGGAACCGGCGAGGGCGCGGTCAACATCCGCTCCGACGGACAGAAGGCCTTCCGCCGCAATTCCGAAAACATCGTGATCGAATCCAAGACGGACAAGGACGGCATCGATATCCGCATCGCGCCGTTCACGAAGAACGAGTCCGTGCACATTCCGGTCATCCTGACGAAATCCGGCTTCCGCGACATGGTCTATAACGACTTTTTTGTGGGCGAGGGCGCGGACGTGACCATCGTCGCAGGCTGCGGCATCCACAACTGCGGCGACTGCGACAGCCAGCACGACGGCATCCATACCTTCTACGTCGGCAAAAACGCGAAGGTCAAGTATATCGAAAAGCACTACGGCGAGGGCGAGGGCAGCGGCAAGCGCATCCTCAACCCGCAGACCATCCTCTATCTGGAGGAGGGCGCATCGGTGACGCTGGAAACCAGTCAGATTCGCGGTGTGGACGACACCAAGCGCTACACCAAAGCCGAATGCAACGGCGAAAACAGCGAAATCGTCATCCGCGAGAAGCTGCTGACGCACGGCGGCCAGCACGCCGTGAGCGAAATGGACGTCTTCCTCAATGGCGTGAACACGAAAACGCAGGTCGTCTCCCGCTCCGTCGCGCAGGACCAGTCCTCCCAGATCTTCTATCCGCGCGTGCAGGGCAACAACCGCTGCTTCGGCCATGTGCAGTGCGACGCCATTCTGATGGGCAGCGCAAAAGTTCGCGCCATCCCGGAGATTACCTGCAACCATGTGGACGCCAGCCTGATCCATGAGGCGGCCATCGGCCGCATCGCGGGCGACCAGATCCTCAAGCTCATGACCCTCGGCCTGAGCGCGCAGGAGGCGGAGGAAAAAATTCTCGAAGGGTTCCTGCGCTGATGTTCCGCGTCACGCTGCTGACGGTCGGCAAGCTCAAGGAGAATTTTTACCTTGCCGCCGTGGAGGAATACCTCAAGCGCCTGAAAAGCTACTGCGAGTTCACGCTGCTTGAGCTGCCGGAGACGCGCCTGCCGGACGATCCCGGCCCCGCGCAGATCGCCGCCGGGCTGTCCAAGGAGGCGGAGCTGATCTGCGCCAAAATCCCGAAGGGCGCGTGGTTCTGCGTCCTGACGCCGGAGGGAAGGGAGCTTTCCTCCGAGCAGCTCGCGCAGAAGCTGGAGGAGGTCAAGCTCTCCGGCAGGGGCGCTGCCTGCTTTTTGATCGGCTCCTCCTTCGGCATTGCGCCGGAGGTAAAAAAGCTGGCGGATTTCCGCCTGTCCTTCGGGCCGATGACCTTCCCGCACCACCTGATGCGCGTCATGGCGCTCGAGCAGCTCTACCGCGCGCAGACCATTCTCGCCGGAACAAAATACCACAAATAATCGTATCTCCTGCAGCCGCCGGAAGAATCCGGCGGCTGTTGCTTTTTGTGCTGCAATTCCGTGTCGGAAACGTGTTACAACGCACGCATGTTCCGAATTTGTCGAATTCTGTCGATAATTTTCGAAAAAGCGGAAGCGGTCTTATAATGAATGGTAATTCAAACGCAAAGGAGATCATTATGACACAAACAGAAGCCCTTCTCCGAGCGCTCTTGGGGCCGGTCCGGGAGGATGTTCGTCCGCTTGCCGCCGTTGTGGACTGTGTGGCGGAGCTTCTCTTTGAGGGCGGGGTTCCGCTGGATGACGTTCGAATTACGAAAAGCGTCTATCCGGTGGTCGCCGTCCGGCTGGGAAAGCCCGTAACAGCCATCGCGCGCAGTGTTGAACGTCTGAGCGCCCGCTGCTGGAGCGACGGAGATCCGGAGCTGCTGCGTGACATCCTCGGCAGGAAGGTCATTACCTCCTTTCCGCCCCGAGAAACCGTGATCTGCCTTGCCTTTTATGTTCATTACGGCTGCTCCATGCACGAGGTTCTGCGAAAGCGCCTGGAAAGCGGAAAATAGCGCCGGGCCATAGCAGATTCCGGCGATCGTTTGCAGGGCCTGCCCGCAAGGGGCACGCCGGTAATATCCATCGGAAAACAGTTGCAGCGCGTAAGGCGGCACCCATGGGCGCCGCCGCAATTTGTTCCGGTCAAATTTCAAAAAATCACAATGCCAGAAGCGCAGGCGCTCACGCCGGCGCTTTTTTCGCAGTTGAAAAAGCGGAAAAATTACGATACAATAGTACATCCAAAGAATCAGAATCGGAGGGAAAGCCCATGCCGTCACGCCACAGAATCGCTCTGCACCGCATCCCGGAGCTGGACCATACACTGCCGCAGACCGCGGCGTATGTGAGGCGCGTTTTGTCTGCGCTGCCCTGCACGCTTTCCGCACCGTGGGAAAGCGCAGTGTGCGCCTATTTCGACTTTGGAAAGGCGGAAACCGTCGCCTTCCGCAGCGATATGGACGCCCTGCCCATGCAGGAAACGACGGGTCTTCCCTTCGCATCGCAGCACCCCGGCTGCATGCACGCCTGCGGCCACGACGGTCATATGTCCATCGCGCTGGCACTGGCGGAGTCCCTGAAGGATGCCGCGCCGGAGCGCAACGTGCTTCTCATTTTCGAGCCTGCCGAGGAAACGACCGGCGGCGCAAGACACATCTGCGAAAGCGGCATCCTGGAACGCTTCCACGTCACACGGGTCTACGGCCTGCATCTCTGGCCGGAGCTGCCGAAGGGCGTGGTCGCCTCCCGCGCAGGCGGCATGATGGCCCGCTCCTGTGAGCTGACGGTGGAAATCGGCGGCAAGCCCGTACATATCGCCCATTTTTCCGAGGGCTGCGACGCGCTGCTGGCAGGCGTCCGCTTCCTGGAGAAATCCTACCGTCTGGCAGAGGGAAAGCCCTGTCTGCTGCGCTTCGGACGCATGGAAAGCGGCAGCGCCCGCAACGCCGTCAGCGGCAGCACCCGTCTGGAGGGCACGCTGCGCTGCTTTGACGATACGCTGTTCGCTTCCCTCTGGCAGTCGCTGGAGGAGCTTGCCCGGCGCATCTCCGCACAGACCGGCTGCACCCTGCGTCTGTCGCGCAGCGAGGGCTATCCGCCCGTGACGAACGACGCTGCGCTTCTGGTACAGGCGCGGGAGCGCTATCCCATTGAGGAGGCGCAGCCCACCTTCACCACGGAGGATTTTTCGGAGTTCCAGCGGCGCGTGCCCGGCGTCTTTTTCTTCCTCGGCACAGGAGGCAAGCCGCTGCACACCCCGGACTTTGACTTTGACATGTCCGTTCTGGACACGGGCGTCGCGCTCTTCCGCGCGCTGCTGTAAAAGAAAGAAGGTATCCCATGATCAAGCCCCTTCGCCGTCTGATCTCCGCCGGCGCCTTTCTGCTCCTGCTGGGAGCGCTGGTGCTTGCGGCAAAGAAATGGACGGAGCCGTTTTTTGCCTTTTATCCGAAAATCTCCCGCAAAATTCTTGCGTTTCTCGCCGGGCTGACCGCGCCCGTTCCCGTCCCCGTGTGGGAGCTGGCGGTCTGCGCGCTGGCCGTCTGGCTGATTGTTTCTTTCGTCCTTGCGCTGAAGCGGTCGCGCTTTCTGCTCTGGCTGACGGGCGTGGTGGAATTCGTCTGCGGCGCCGCCTTTGTCTTCGTGGCGATCTGGGGGCTGAATTACTTCGCCCCGCCCATGCAGGAGCGGCTCGGCTTCGAGGTGGAGCAGTACACCGTGCAGGAGCTGCGCGAAGCGGCGGAATACTACCTTGCGCAGGCGAACGCCGCCGCGCAGGAGGTGCCCCGCGGCGCGGACGGCGTGATGCTCGAGGAGGACTTTGCCGACCTGGCGGAGCACGCAGGAGACGGTTATCAGGCCCTTGCCGAAACGATGCCCTGCTTTGACGGCTCGACCGCGCGGGTAAAGAAGCTTTTGAGCAGCAAATTCATGGGCGCGACAGGCACGACGGGCATTTTCATCGCCTTCACAGGCGAAAGCAGCGTCAGCTCAACGACCTTCCGCTCCTCTCTGCCCTTCACCATGTGCCACGAGATCGGCCACCGCATGGCCTTCGCGCGGGAAAACGAGGCGAATTTCGCGGCGTTCCTGGCGTGCAGCGTCTCCGAACGCGCGGATTTCCGCTATTCCGGCTACTATCTGGCCTTTGTCTATTGCTACAATGCACTCTACCGCGTCGACCGCGACGCGGCCTCGGCGCTCTGGGCCTCCGCCTGCGGCGAAATCAAGGCCGACGCCGCCGCTTCGCGTGAGCATTACGAAAAGGTCGAAAACGAAAAGGTATCCGAGGCGACCTACAGGGTCTACGATTCCTATCTCAAGGCCTTCTCCGTGGAATCCGGCAAGCAGTCCTACGGCGAGGTCGTCGATCTGCTGACCGCCTGGTATTATGCAAAAATCAAGGGCTGATTCGATGAAAAACCGCAGAGCCTACGCACTGTATACCCTCCTGAACGCCTTTTTCTGGGGCAATATCGGCGTGAACGTCACCTACGCCAGCCGCTACTTTCTCTCCCTTGGCCTGACGAATGCACAGGCGGGGCTGCTTCTGGCGGCGTCTCTGCTGGGCGCATTTCTGCTCCAGCCCGCAGTCACTGCCGTGATCGAGCGGCTGCACGTCAGCGTGCAGCGCGTGGTCTGCGCGGCGGCGGGGCTGATCGTGCTGTTCAGCGCCGCGCTGGTTCCGCTGGGGAAAACGCCCGGCGCGGCCGTGCCGCTGTTCACACTGAGCTGCATGCTGCTGCAATTGCTGCCCGGCTTTATCAACGCCCTGGGCATGAGCGCCATCCAGCAGGGCTACCGGCTGAATTACGGTCTGAGCCGCGGCTGCGGCTCGGTGAGCTTTGCGCTGGTCGTGCGGCTGGTGAACCGGCTGATTGTCCGGTTCGGTATGGACGTGCTGGCGCTGTGCGCCCTCGTCACGGCGCTCGGCACGCTGCTTTCCGCCATGCTCTTCCCGCGTCTGGAGGGGATGCAGCAGGCGCGGCAGGCCGCCTCCGGCTTCGGGGAATTCTTCCGGGCAAACCGGCTGTTTTTCGTCTTCCTGCTGGGCGGATGCTTTCTGTACCTCGGGCACAACGCGCTGACGAACTTTATGTATCAGGTCGCGCTCTACAAGGGCGACGGCAACGCGCAGGGCACGGCCGTGATGCTTTCGGCGCTGTCGGAGCTGCCGGTCATGTTCCTCTTCCTGAAAATGCTGCGCAGGGCGCGCTGCGACTTCTGGCTGAAGATTTCCGGCATTTTCTGCACGCTGCGGCTGGTTTTGTCCCTGGTGCTGCCCGGCATCGGCGGGCTGTATGCCGCGCAGCTGATGCAGACGCTCGGCTTTGCGCTTTACACCGTCAGCTCCGTCTACTATGTCGGCGCGGCAGTCGAGGCGCGGGACGTCGTCAAGGGGCAGGCCTACCTCGGCGCGGCGAACAACATCGGCAATCTGCTGGCAAGCATTCTCGCGGGCGTTCTGGTCGACGGCCTCGGCGTGCGGAACATGCTGCTGATCGTCATCGCCGTTTCCGTGCTCGGCACGGGGCTGCTGTTCGTCTCCGTGCGAAGGCCGCAGCAGAGCTGATTTTCGATTGCGCCCGTAGGGGACGTTTTTCCCTGTCCCGCGTGCAGGAAATCGCGGATTTGTACCTGTCTGCACCGGTCACGGCGCGCCGTCTGCGCAGCCGTCAGCGACAAAGGAGCGCTACGGATGCGGCGTGCCCCTTGCGGGTAGACCCTACGGCTGATTTCAATTTTCGGCTTTTCCGTAGGGCCACGGCGTGCCGTGGCCGCACGTTGGCGCTTGTAAATTCCGCACACACTATCGAAATAACGTTTGTACTGCGTAGGGGCGAGGCTCTGCGGAGGGTTCTAACGATCGGCGCGCCTTTGCGGATGGCTTGAAATCGCGGCGTATTACAAATGCAAAGCCCCCGAATGGCGGAATACTCCGCCGTTCGGGGGCATTTTTGTGCGTTATCTGTGGATGACCGCAAGCCGGGGCGCTTTTGTACGTGGCTCGCGCCGGAAGCCGCGCTTTTTCATACAGATGAAATAGGCCGGCAGCAGGAAGCAGTCCGCCAGCACCCAGGCCGCCGGGCTGGCAAGGCACACCGCGCGGTAGCCCAGTGCCGGAACCAGCCCCAGCGCAGTCACGCCGCGCGCAACCATCTCCAGAACGCCGGAGATCGTCGCAAGATTCGAATAGCCCAGTCCCTGAATCGTAAAGCGCAGCAGATTCACGCCGAGCAGAGAGAGATAAAACGCTGCGTTCCAGACCAGCAAATCCCGCGCCAGCGGCAGAATTTCTCCCGCCGCGGCGGCGTCCTCCGGGTCAAGGAACAGGCCGGACAGGCCGGAGCCGCCGAAATACAGCGCCGCCAGCGCCACGGCGGAGTAAATCGCGCCGAGCACAGCGCTCGCCTTCACGCCCTGATGCACGCGGCCGATCTTGCCCGCGCCGAGGTTCTGCCCGGCGTAGGTCGCCGCCGTCGCGCCCAGCGCGTCGAAGGGGCAGGCAAAGAAAGCGCCGACCTTGCTGCCCGCCGTCACGGCGGCCATGGAGATCGTGCCGAGGTCGTTGACCGCGGTTTGCAGCAGAATGCTGCCGATGGCCGTGATGGAGTATTGCAGGCCCATGGGCAGCCCCATCATCAGAAGCCGCAGCGCATAGCTCCACCGAAAGTGCAGATCCTCCCGCTGCAAGTGAAGAATCGGGAACTTTTTCGCTATATACACCAGGCACAAAATGCCGGAGATGAGCTGGCTTGCCAGCGTCGCCCAGCCCGCGCCCGCCACGCCCATTTGCAGTGTGACGACACACAGGAGATCCAGCCCCACGTTCAGCAGGCTCGAGAAGATCAAAAAGAACAGCGGCGTGCGGCTGTCGCCCAGCGAGCGCAGGATGCCCGAAAGCAGGTTATACAGCATTGTCGCCGGGATGCCGAGGAAAATCACGAAAATGTAGTCGTATGCGAAGGAGAATGTCTCCTCCGGTGTGCGCATCAGGCGCAGGATCCAGCCGCAGCCCACCGTGGTGACGGCCGTGACCAGGAGCGCGATTGCCGTCGTCAGCCAGATCATGTTGCCGAGAAAGGCGCGCAGCCCTTTGATGTCTCCCTCGCCGAATTTCTGCGCGATGGGGATGGCGAAGCCCGAGCAGATGCCGTTGCACAGGCCGATCACGAGAAAGCTGATCGAGCCCGTCGAGCCGACGCCCGCCAGCGCCTTCATGCCGAGAGAATTGCCCACGACCACGGTGTCCACCATGGCATAGAACTGCTGGAACAGCATCCCCAGCAGCAGCGGCAGTAGAAACGAGACCAGCAGGGGCATGGGCGCGCCCGTCGTCATATTCTTGGTTTTTGCCATTTTTCCGCCTCATTTTATCAGATTTTTTAGATTTTTTCGAAACGCACAGATAGTAACACCAAAGGCTCCTTCTGTCAATCCGGAATCATTCCAAAAATGCGGAACTTTTCAGGCCGAAATCTGCTGATTTTAATAAAAATATCCGGGCAGGGCGCCATTGGGCTGCCTGTCCGGATATTGTCATGCGGGGAAAAGCTCAGTTGTTGACTCTGTGGTGCGCCGTGGGGCTGCTGGCGTCCAGCGGCAGGAAGGTATAGCCGTTGGCAAGGCCCCAGACGATGATGCGCTCCACCGCCGCGACGCTGAAGCCCTTGATGTCGTGCTGCAAAACGATGGAGACATTGTGGTTCTGCATGCCGGAAATGACATTCTCAAAGACCTGATCCGTGCTGGTCGTCTCGCCGGCGTCGCCGCTGGAGACGTTCCAGTCAAAGTACTGGTAGCCCATGTCGGTCAGCGCCTGCGTCAGGCGCGTCATAATGCCGGGGTTGAAGGAGCTGACGGTGTTTGAGCTGCCGCCGGGGAAGCGGACGAGGGTCGTTTCCTTGCCGCTCAGGGCGACGATTGCGTCCTGCACCTTCTGCAAATCGGCAAAATAGGCCTCCTCGCTGGCGTAGATTGTGGAATACTGGTGCGTCGCGCTGTGGATGCCGACGCTGTGGCCCTCGGACAGCTCACGGGAGATCAGATCGGTGTAGCCCGTGTTGACAATGAAGAATGTTGCCTTGACGTTGTATTTTTTCAGCACGTCCAGCAGCTCCGAGGTATACTTGCTCGGGCCGTCGTCAAAGGTCAGATAGACGGTCTTGCTGCCCGGCTCCACCTTGTCCGGCTGGCGCAGCGCCTTGACGCAGACGGTGCGCTCCTTCGTTGCGGTGTTGCCAAAGCTGTCCGTGGCGGTGTAGGTGATGGTATAGGTGCCTGCACGGTAGATGTCCACGCTGCCCTCAACGGTCATTTTATCCGTTAGGTCGCCGTCGTTGTTATCCACGGCGGTCGCGCCGGGGTCGGTGTAGGCCGTACCGGCGTTGATCGTCACCTCTGCGTCGCCCTTGAGCGTGATCTCCGGCGGGGTGATGTCCTTATAATTGATCGTGCGGACGGCCTCGGCGGTGTTGCCCGCGCGGTCAGCCACGGAATAATAGACCTTGCCGTCCTTTTCCTCATGCTGCACCTTGTCGGTCAGGTCGCCGTCGCGCAGGTCGGTGGCGCTGTAGCCCTCCTCCTGATAGGGTGTGCCGGGCAGGGTGAAGGTATCCGGGTTGCCCTTGAGCGTGATCTCCGGCGCAAGGGTATCCTGCACCGTGACGGTTCTTTTCGCTTTTCCGTGCCAGAGCAGGAAGTCCGCGCGGTAGGTGACGGACTGCTCACCGAGACGGTCCAAGTTGATGCTGCCTGCGCGGCGCACGTCCAACGCAAAGCCCTTCTTGAAAATCAGAGAGCCGCAGAAATAGGCCTTCGCGCCCTCCTCGGTGTAAGTATCCACGCCGCTTTCCAGCGTCTGCACCGGCTCACCCGTCAGCTCCATGCGAATGGAAAAGCGGTTCACGCCAAAGAAAAAGCCCGCTGCCAGCAGCAGTACCAAAAGCGGCGTCAGCAGGCCGATAATCCATCCTCGATTCGTTTTTTTCTTCATTACAACCCCTCTCTTTCTATGTTTAATAACGGCTGTAACAAATCAGACGAAGAAAACTGCAAATAGTTCCCTCCGTCTGAAAAAATTATGTTAATCAATTGCCGGATTCCTGCGCCAGGTATCCCTCTTCCGCCAGAAGCTCCGGCGTCAGCAGGGTCAGCTCCGTCTCGTCCAGCAGCTCGGCGCGCATGAAGTCCACCTCGCAGCTCTCGCCGCCCATGCGGATGCGGTTCCAGGCCCAGGGTTCGCCGCCGCGCGTGCCCTCGATCAGCTCGCAGTCGATGCCCGCCTGACGGCACACGGCGCACACCGCGCTGGCAAAGGCCAGGCTGTCCGCCTGCCGCTCGCGCAGAAGCTGATAGGCCGGGCGGTCCGTCTCTCCCTCGAGGGGTGCATAGCTCCGGCTGACGACCAGATAGCGCAGCAGAAGCGAAAGCCGCTCCGTGTCGTCCTCGCCGGAACGGATATAGGCCGAGGCGGAGGTCAGCAGCGTTTCCATGGCGCTGCGCATCAGGCGCATCTCGTCGCGCGTCGCGGCGTAGGTGAAATGCAGCTCCAGAATGCGCGTCTGGCCCTCCTGCGGGTAGACGCTCGCCGAAACCTCCGGCAGCACCGGCGTCAGCGCGGGATTGCACAGGCAGTAGCTGCGGATCTCTTCGGCAAAGTCCGCTTCCTCATAGTTTCGGATGCGCAGCGTCAGCGCGCTGTCGAAGTTCGCCAGCGCCGCGCGGATTTTCCCGTCCGCGTCCGCGTGACCGCTGACGGTCACGATGGAGTCGATCTCCGCGGCGGAGCGGCGGAAGACCAGCCGCACCTCTATCGTGCCCTCGGCGGCGCTGCCGGTCAGCTCCGCGTCGGCATAGTCCAGCGCATAGGCCCCCGTGGGGTCCTCCTTGGTGATATAGTTGATTGTTTCGGCGAGGTCGGCGGAGATGTCGCCGTCGTAGCCGCGCACCCTGAGCGTGCCCAGCTCCGTCCAGCTGCGGACAAAGGAGAGCACGTTGCCGCGCAGCTCGTTGCGGTTGCCGACCACGGGAATCTGCTCCTCCTGCGGCTGCGCCTGCGCGCCGCCGCTCGGCTCGCTGTGAGGCTCGACGGAGCGGTAGTCGTTTTTGATGATGCGCCCGCAGCCCGCTGCCGTAAAAAGCAGCGCCAGAAGCAGGAGCGCAAGGGTCAGGCGCTTCATCCGCCGCGCCTCCTTTCCGTTAAAGCTCGTTACGGTCGTAGCGCTTGAAGCCGTCGCCCAGCACCTGATGCGCATCCTGCAGGATCAGGAAGGCATCCGGGTCGATGGACATGACCAGATCCTTCAGCTGGGCAAGCTGCTTACGCTTGACCGCGCTCAGAAGGACGTACTTATCGCAGCGGCGGTAGAAGCCCTGGCCGCGCAGGAGCGTCACGCCGCGGTCGAGCTGGCTGTCGATGGCCTGGGCAATTTCCTCGTAGCGGTCGGAGATGATCAGCGCGACCTTGGAATAGTCCATGCCGTAGACGACCTTGTCCAGCACAACCGAGGAAATCACCAGCGTAATGACGCTGTAGAGCGTGTTGTTGAACTCGCCGTAGACAATGCCGGTGGCGACGGCGGTGCACAGGTCCATGCACAGAAGAATTTTGCCGATGGGGAAATTGCGGAATTTCAGCTTCAGAAGCCGCGCGACGATATCCACGCCGCCGGTTGAGGCGCCCGCGATGAACACGATGCCGAGGCCGCCGCCGATGATCACGCCGCCGAAGATGGCCGCGACCAGCGGCTCCGTCTGCGGAATGGGCAAAATCTTGGCGAAGAGGTCGAAGCCCACGGAGGTGACGACCATGCCCAAAAGGCTGCCGAAGAAAAACAGCTTGCCGATTTTTCTGTAACCGAAGAAGAACAGCGGCAGGTTAATCAGTGCGCTGAGAATGCCGACCGTGAGGAATTTTGAGCGCGTTGCGTAGACGATCAGCATGGCGATGCCGGAGACGCCGCCGCAGCTGATGCCCGCCGGCTCCAGAAAGAGGTCAAAGCCGAGGGAGAAGATGGCGCTGCCCAGGGCAATCATCAAAAAGTTCCGCACAAGAAGCGATTTGCTGTGTTTCATCTCTCAAATCTCCATTACGATCTGTTTTTCCTCCGCGTCCTCCTCGCGCAGCAGCGCGCCGGCGGCGGGAATGGTACGGGTGCGGTAGCGGGCGGCGTTGACAATGCCGCTGGACTCCAGCAGGGCGGCGCGGTCGAGCACGGCCTTGCGCTTGAGCGTCATTACGGCGACGCCCTGCGTGCTGCGCGTGGTCTTGGCGGCAAGCTGCGCCGTGGAGAAGATGAGCGCACGGCCCTCCGTGGAGTAAAGCGCAAGCTGCACATCCTCCTTGAGCAGGAACACCGCCTTCAGAGGACTCTTGTCGGAGTAGGCGCCCGTGAGCTTGCGGCGGTTGGATTTCGTCTGATAGGCGGCAAGCTCCACCTTGGCGACCTTGCCGTTTTCAAACACGAAGACCACGCTTCCGGTATAGTCTCCGGGGAAGCAGACGTCCAGGACGCTCTCGCCCTCGTCAAAGCCCAGCTTTGTCGGCAGGTAGTCGCCGAGGAGGGAGGCCTTGCTGTCGTCGAAATCGGCACAGCGCGCCTTGTAGACCTGATAGCGGTCGGTGAAGATCAGAAGCTCGGCGGCGTTTGTCGTCTCGCAGGTGGTTTTCAGCGCATCGCCCTCCTTAAAGCGCTGCTCGCCGGACATGCGCAGAGACTGCGCCGTGATTTTTTTGAAATAGCCCTCGCGGGAGACGAACACGGTCACGGGATAATCCGGGACGGCCTCTTCCTCCTCGGGCGTCTCGATTTCATGGTCATAGACAATGCCCGTGCGGCGATCCTTTCCGTATTTTTCCGCAATGGCGTTCAGCTCGCCGACGATCACCTCGCGGATGCGCCGCTCGCTGCCGAGGAGAGCGTCCAGCTCCGCAATTTCGGCGGCCAGCGCATCGACCTCCTGCGTGCGCTTGAGAATGTATTCCTTGTTGATGTTGCGCAGCTTGATCTCCGCGACGTACTCGGCCTGAATCTGGTCGATGCCGAAGCCGATCATGAGGTTCGGGATGACCTCCGCGTCAGACTCCGTCTCACGGATGATGCGGATGGCCTTGTCGATGTCGAGCAGGATGCGGCGCAGACCCTTGAGCAGATGCAGCTTTTCGGTTTTTTTGCGCTTCTGGAAGTACACGCGGCGCCGCACGCACTCCGTCCGCCAGGCCGTCCATTCCTCGATGATCTCGCGCACGCCCAGCACGCGCGGCATGCCGGCAATCAGAATATTGAAGTTGCAGGCAAAGCTGTCGAGCAGCGGCGTGGAGCGGAAGAGCTTCTGCATGAGCTTGTCCGGATCGACGCCGCGCTTGAGGTCTATGGTCAGCTTGAGGCCGGAGAGGTCGGTTTCGTCGCGCATATCCGCGATTTCGCGGATTTTTCCGGCCTTGATCAGCTCGGAAACCTTGTCGATAATGGCCTCGGTGGTCGTGGTGTAGGGAATTTCATAGACCTCGATGAGGTTTCCCTCTTTGACATAGCGCCAGCGGGCGCGGATTTTCACGGAGCCGCGGCCCGTGCGGTAGACCTCCGCCATTTCCGCGGCGTTGTAGAGAATCTCGCCGCCCGTCGGGAAATCCGGCGCGGGCATAACCTCCAGCAGGTCGCAGTCCGGATTTTTGATCCACGCGGCGGTCGCGCGGCAGACCTCGCGTAGGTTGAAGCCGCAGATGTTGCTGGCCATACCGACGGCGATGCCCGTGTTGGCCGAAACAAGCACGTTCGGATAGGCCGTGGGCAGGAGCACCGGCTCCTTCATCGTGTTGGAATAATTGTCCACAAAATCGACCGTTTCCGAATCGATGTCCCGGAAAATCTCGGCGCAGATCGGCTCGAGCTTTGCCTCGGTGTAACGTGAGGCGGCGTAGGCCATGTCGCGGGAATAGACCTTGCCGAAGTTGCCCTTGGAATCGACGAAGGGCGCGAGCAGCGCCTCATTGCCGCGAGCCAGGCGGACCATGGTCTCATAAATTGCGGCGTCGCCGTGAGGGTTCAGGCCCATGGTCTGGCCGACGATGTCCGCCGACTTGCGGCGCGCGCCGTTCAAAAGGCCCATTTTGTACATGGTGTACAGGAGCTTACGGTGCGAGGGCTTGAAGCCGTCGATCTCCGGAATTGCGCGGGAGACGATGACGGACATCGCATAGGGCATATAGTTGACGGTCAGGGTGTCGGTGATCGGCTGCTCCAGGACCTCCGCATGCAGTCCCTCGACGTTCGTGGGCGCGAGCTTCTTCTGCTCCGGTTCCTTTTTCTTTCTCGCCATAGAACGTCCCCTCCCTTACGACAGGTCAGCCAGGTCGAGATACTGGCTGCCGTTTTCCGCGATATAATCCTTGCGCCCGGCGAGATTGTCGCCCAGCAGCAGGTCAAAATAGAGCGCGGTCTTTTCCGCCTCCTCCGGCATGACCTTGATGAGCCGCCGCGAGGCGGGGTTCATCGTCGTCAGCCACATCATCTCCGGCTCGTTTTCGCCGAGACCCTTGGAGCGCGCGACGGCGCACCTCTGCCCGTCGAGCTTTTTGAGAATTTCCGCCTTTTCCTTTTCGGTGTAGGCAAAATAGGTCTTGTCCTTCGTCGTGATCTCAAAGAGCGGAGATTCCGCGATATACACATAGCCCTCGCGGATGAGCGTGGGCACAAGGCGGTAGAGCATCGTCAGAATCAGCGTGCGGATCTGGTAGCCGTCCACGTCGGCATCGGTGCAGATGATGATCTTGCTCCAGCGCAGGGCGGACAGGTCGAAGGAAGCCAGGTCCTTGACGTGCTTGTCCTTGACCTCCACACCGCAGCCCATCACGCGCAGCAGATCGGTGATGATCTCGCTCTTGAAAATGCGGGCGTAGTCTGCCTTGAGGCAGTTGAGGATCTTGCCGCGCACGGGCATGATGCCCTGGAATTCCGCGTCGCGCGAGAGCTTGACCGCGCCCATAGCGGAATCGCCCTCGACGATATACAATTCGCGCTTTTCCGCGTCGCGGCTGCGGCAGTCGACGAACTTCTGCACACGGTTGGAGATATCCAGATTGCCGGAGAGCTTCTTCTTCACGGTCACGCGGGCGCGCTCGGCCGTTTCGCGGCTGCGCTTGTTGATGAGCACCTGCTCGGCGATCTTGTCGGCCTCGCCCTTGTTTTCGATGAAGTAGACCTGAAGGCGGCTGCGGAAGAACTCCGTCATGGCCTCCTGAATAAACTTGTTGTTGATGGATTTTTTCGTCTGGTTTTCATAGGACGTCTGCGTGGAGAAGCAGTTCGTCACCAGCACAAGGCAGTCGGCCACGTCCTGAAAGGTGATTTTCGATTCGTTCTTCACATATTTGCCCGTCTGCTTGAGATAGGCGTCGATGGCGTAGACAAAGGCGTTCCGCGCGGCCTTGTCCGGCGCGCCGCCGTGCTCCAGCCAGGAGGAATTGTGATAATATTCCAGCCTGCTCAGACTGCGGGAGAAGCACACCGCCGCCGTGATCTTCACCTTGTATTCCGGCTTATCCTCGCGGTCGCGGCCCTTGCGCTCCGTCTCCCAGTACTGCGGCATGGTGAAGGCGTTGCCCTCGGTCAGCTCGGTGATATAGTCCAGAATGCCGTGTTCATAGCAGAATTCCGTCGTTTCAAACTTCCCGCCCACCTGGTTGCGGAAGCGGAAGGTCACGCCCGCGTTCACGACGGCCTGCCGCTTGAGCGTGTCAAGGTAGTATTCCACGGGAATGTTGATGTCCGTGAAGACCTCCAGATCGGGCAGCCAGCGGAAGCAGGAGCCGGTCTTTTTGCGGTCGGCGGGCTCCTTGACCATCTTGCCGACGATGTTGCCGCGCTCAAAGTGGAGCGTATATTTGAAGCCGTCGCGGTAGACCCGCGCGTCAAAATAGCGCGAGGCGTACTGCGTGGCGCAGGTGCCCAGGCCGTTCAGGCCGAGGCTGTATTCATAGTTTGTCCCGGCGTTGTTGTTATACTTGCCGCCGGCGTACATTTCGCAGAAGACCAGCTCCCAGTTATAGCGCTGCTCCTTTTCGTTCCAGTCCACGGGGCAGCCGCGGCCGAAGTCCTCGACCTCGATGCTGTGATCCTCGTAGCGCGTGACGATTACGAGATTGCCGTAGCCCTCGCGCGCCTCGTCGATGGCGTTGGAGAGAATTTCAAAGACGGCGTGCTCGCAGCCGTCCAGCCCGTCCGAGCCGAAGATAACCGCCGGGCGCTTGCGCACGCGGTCCGCGCCTTTGAGCGTGGTAATGCTTTCGTTTCCGTAAACCTGTTTTTTTGCCATAGTATCCCTCACGACGATCTGTGCGCCCTGCGCACAGATATCTAATTTTTACAAGACCATAAGAAAGCTCTGATGAAATCAGCAAGAACGGACGGCGAGAGATTTTTCGTCAAATCAAGGCTTGGAAAACGCAGGAATACTGGATGCCTTTCAGGTTTTTCAAGCCGACGAGTTGGCGGAAAAGATCCGGCGTCCGCCGCAGAGGATTTCTTCAGAGTTTTCGATATATTAATATAAGTATATCCAGAAATTTGATGATTGTCAACTCCTGCCGCGGAGGTCTTGTATTTCCGCGCGGCAGCGGCTATAATCGTAGAATAAGGAGGAATTCGCCATGAGACGATGGACTGTCCTTGTTCTTGGACTTCTTTTTCTTTTGACAGCCTGCGGCGTGGAGGAGCCGCTGCCCAGCGCTGCGCCAACGCAGCCGGTGATCGCAACGGACACGCAGGCGCCCACCGTGACGGACGCACCGACGGAGCCGGATGCCGAGACGCTGCTGCGGCAGCGCGCACAGGCGCTTCTGGACGGCATGACCGCGCAGGAGCGCGTCTGCCAGCTCTTTATCGTCACGCCGCAATCGCTGACGAACGGCGAGGCCGTCACGGAGGCAAACGACGCCCTGCGCGAGGCGCTGGAGCGTCTGCCCGTCGGCGGCATCATCTGCTTTGCGGACAATCTGGAATCGCGCGAGCAGACCGCGCAGCTGATTGCAGGCGCGCAGCGCTTCAGCCGCATTCCGCTTTTCATCGGCGTGGACGAGGAGGGCGGCCTGGTCGCGCGGGTGAGCGATAAGCTCGGTACCACGGCCTTCGCGCCCATGGCGCAGTACGGCGCGGCGGGCGATGCCGGTGCCGTGCGGGACGCCGGCGCGACGATTGCCGCGGACATCTCTGCCTTCGGCTTCAATCTCGACTTTGCACCCGTGGCAGACGTGGTCACAAATCCCAACAACCGCGAGATCGGCAACCGCTCCTTCAGCAGCGACCCGGCCGTCGCGGCCGAGATGGTCGCGGCGATGGTGGACGGCCTGCAATCCGGCGGCGTGCTCTCCTGCCTGAAGCATTTCCCCGGCCACGGCAGTACGGAGGCCGACTCCCACAAGGGCGCATCCGTGACGCAGCGCACGGCGGACGAGCTGCGCGGGACGGAGCTTGTCCCCTTCCGCGCGGGAATCGCGGCGGGCGCGGGGCTGGTGATGATTTCCCACATGTCCGCGCCGAACGTCACGGGCAGCGACGTCCCCTGCGACCTCTCGCCCGTTGTTGTGACGGACCTGCTGCGCGGCGAGCTGGGCTTCGCGGGCGTGGTCATTACGGACTCCCACGAAATGGGCGCGATTACGGAATATTACACCCCCGCTGAGGCGGCGGTGCTGGCACTTCAGGCCGGGTGCGACATCGTCCTCATGCCGGAAAATTTGGAGCAGGCCGTGCAGGGCGTGCTGGACGCCGCGGCGGACGGCAGCCTGACGCAGGCGCGCATCGACGAAAGCGTCCTGCGCATCCTGACCTTAAAGCTCCGCGCCGGAATCTGTGAATGAGCGATTCTGTAGGGTCACGGCACGCCGTGACCGGTGCAGGCAGTTGCAGGTTTACAAATTCCTACACACGGGCGCGGCAGAGCCCCGCTCCTACGGACATTTTTGCGGGTGCAGCGAAAAAATAACGGGCGCGGCAGAGCCGCGCCCGAATCTGTTTCACAGCATGCCGCTTTCATCGCGTCTGCGGCGCTGTCTGCACAACCGGCGAATCCTGCGTCACGACCAGCGTTTCGCCCTTGTTCAGCGGCGTGCACACTGCGCCGAGCAGCGGCGGGACATCCCTTCGATAGTCCCCCGGCGCATGACCCGTGTATCTGCGGAATACGCGGTTGAAGGTGCTGATATCCCGGAAGCCGTTTTCATAGGCGACCTGCGTGATCGGCCGGTCCGTGCGCCGCAGCGCGTCCACCGCCGCCTCTACGCGAAGGTAATTCACATATTCCACAAGGTGAAACCCCGTGTGCTGCACAAACAGATGCGACAGGCGGTACTTGCTGAGATAGACCTGCTTTGCCGCATCCCCCAGCGTGATTCTTTCACGGAAATTCGCCGCAAGATACTCCGTCAGCTTCTCCATGAGCTTTTCCGTGCGCGAATCGCGCTGCTTGGAGGCAAGAATGTCCGGAAATGCACGGCAGAGCGCCGCCCAAAGCTGCTGAAGCAGGCCCGCGACGATGCTTTGATAATAGGGCCGCCGCTGCGCCAGCTCCTCTTGAATCCGGGCAAACGTCTGCACGCACTGCCGCTGCAAGCCGGCAGCCTCCAGCGCCCCGGCGCTCAGGAGCAGGCCGGACTGGTACGTCCCGATGACGCAGCGCACGAAGGCCGGGTCAAAGAGCAGAAACTCCAGCCGGTTCTCCCCGCCGCCCTCGGCTCGGTGGACGCACTCGCTGCCGCACAGCAGCAGATCGCCCTCGCTCAGAGAAAGCGTCTTTCCCTCCACCGTCACCGCAACACTGCCCTCCGCCACGCGCAGAAGCTCCAGCTCTCGGTGCCAATGGGGCAAAAAATGCATATTCCGATAGCAGCCGTACCAGACGCGAAAATCGTCCTCGTAGCGGCGAAGCTCCTGCACGCCGTTCATGTTTTTCCCTCCCGGTAAAAAGCAATAATTGCATAGTTATCAGAAATTATTGCAAAGTTTCTTTGGCCTTTCCTGCGGTATAATGAAGAAAAACAAACAGAAAGGATTTATGTTTGATGAAACCGAAAATTCTGGTCGTCGGCAGCCTTGTACTCGACCTTGTCTGCACCTGCAGCAGCTTCCCGCAGAAGGGCGAGACGAAGCTCGGCCTCGACTTCTCCATGGCGCCCGGCGGCAAGGGCGCAAACCAGGCCATGCAGGCCGCGCTGCTCGGCGCGGCCGTCTCCATGGCCGGCAAGGTCGGCAAGGACGATTTCGGCAAGAAGCTCGTCTCCTCCCTCGCGGGCGCAGGCGCGGACGTCTCCATGATCCGGGAGTCCGAAACCCGCCCCTCCGCCGTCGGCAGCATTCAGATCGAACAGTCCGCCGAGGGCAGCGCAAACCGCATTCTCGTCATCCCCGGCGCCAACATGGACATCCATCCGGAGGATCTGGCCCCCGTGCTGGACAGGCTCGGCGATTACCGCATGGTCATTTTGCAGCTGGAAATCCCGATGGAGATCAACGAGCTGGTCGCTGCCGCCGCCTATGAAAAGGGCGTGCCGGTCATGCTGAACTCCGCGCCCTCCGCGCCGCTGAGCGACGAGCTGCTGCGCCACATCACCTACATCTCTCCCAATGAGCACGAGGCCTACGACCTGACTGGCATCCGCGTCACGGATGAGGAGAGCGCCTCCGCCGCCATCGCCGCACTGCTGGAAAAGGGCGTGAAGAACGTCATCATCACCATGGGCGACAAGGGCGCGGCCTTCGGCAACACCTCCGGCTTCCTGACGGTCCCCTGCGCGCACTACGGCACTGCCGTCGATCCGACCGCCGCGGGCGACAGCTTCGTCGGCGCATACTGCACGGCCGTTTGCAGCGGCGCGGACAACCGCAGCGCACTGGAGTTCGCCGCCCACACCGCCGCCATCACCGTCTGCCGCCCCGGCGCACAGCCCAGTCTGCCGCGCATCGAAGAGGTGCTGGACTTTATGAAATCCTGCGGCAAGGATATCTCCGTTTTTGACGAGCTGAGAAGGGGGTAAGCACAATGGATGCCGTACAGACATTTCTGACCACCGCGCAGGCGGAATTTGACGCCGCGCTGAAGGCGCTCGACCTCGACGCGCTCAACCGTGCCGCCGACATGATCTGCCGGGCCAAGGCGCAGGGCAACCGCCTGCACGTCACCGGCATCGGCAAGCCGGGCCACATTGCGGGCTATCTCGCCTCGCTCTTCTCCTCCACAGGCACGCCGGCCTATTTCCTGCACGGCACCGAGGCCGTGCACGGCTCCTGCGGCCAGCTGGTCGAGGGGGACATCGTCATCTGCATCTCCAACAGCGGCGAGACCGCCGAGATGAAGGCCACCGCCGCCGCCATCCGCAACAACGGCTGCAAGATCATCGGCGTGACCGGCAACCCGAATTCCTGGCTGGCGACGTTCGCCGACCTGCACCTCTGCGCCCACGTGGACAACGAGGGCGGCCCGCTCAACCGCGCGCCGCGCACCTCCATCCTCTCGGAGGCCTTCGTGCTTCAGGTGCTGTCGGTCATCTTGCAGGACCGCTGCACCATCACTCCGCAGGAATATGTCAAGCGCCATCCGGGCGGCTCGCTCGGCAAGCTGCGTGAAAACGAAAAATAAGGAGGCAGACAAATGCTGAAAGGAATTTCTCCGCTTCTGCCGCCGGAGCTTCTGAAAATCATGATGGAAATGGGCCACGGCGACACGCTGGTCATCGGCGACGGCAATTTCCCCGCCGCCTCCTGCGCAAAGCGCCTTGTGCGCTGCGACGGGCACGGCGTCAACGAGCTGCTCGACGCCATGCTGGCGCTCTTCCCGTTGGACAAGACCGTCTCCGACACCGTCGCGCTGATGCAGGTGGAGGACCCCACCGCAGGCGAGCCGGAAATCTGGCCGGAATACTTCAGGACCATCGAAAAGCACGAGGGCGAGGGCTGGAGCATCGCCAAGCTGGAGCGCTTTGCGTTCTATGACGCCGCACGCGCGGCATACGCCGTCGTCGCCACCGGCGAAAGCGCCCTCTATGCGAACATCATCCTCAAAAAGGGCGTCGTGGTCAAAGACTGATTCTCCCGTATTTTACGCGATTTCTCCCATATTTGTCAACAGCGGCTTCCTTTCGGAAGCCGCTGCCTGCATATTTTGAGGGTTCTGGTTTACAGTACGCCCGTGGGAAGGAACCTGCAAATCTATAACTGCCTGCACCGGTCACGACACGCCGTGACCCTACGGATATGCCGTAATTCAGAACCCGCCGTAGGGCCACGGCGTGCCGTGGCCGCAAGTTGGCGCCTGCAAATTTTGCATGTGCCTTCAAAATAGCGTCTGCACTGCGCAGGGGCGGGGCTCTGCCCCTTACGTAATCACCGGCTCAGCGCACGGTTTCGACCTTGATGGTATTGGTGTTGCCGGAGGTGCTGTTGGTAATGCCGCCGGTCATGACGACATTGTCGCCCGGCTGCAAATGCAGCAGCTCCTTGGCGGTGCGCAGCGCATGGTAGAACAGCACGTCCGTGGAATTGAACTGTTCACTCAGCACGGGCAGCACGCCCCAGGACAGCGCCAGCTTATACCACACGGCCTTGCTGGTGGCCATACCGATGATATCCGTCGGTGCGCGGAAGCGCGAAACCATGCGCACCGTCGTGCCGGAAAGGGAGCTGACGACAATCGCCTTCGCGTGAATGTCGATCGCCATGCAGCACGTCGCGTGGGAAACGGCGTCGGGGATGTTTTTCATCCGGAAATCCGTATTCTTGAAGCGCTTTTCGTAGCTGATGTGCTGCTCCGTCTCCTCAGCAATGGAGGCCATGGTCTCCACGGCGCGGACGGGATATTTGCCCGCGGCGGACTCGGCGGAGAGCATGATGGCGCTCGTGCCGTCATAGACGGCATTGGCGACATCGGAAATTTCCGCACGCGTGGGGCGGGGATTGTGCACCATGGACTCGAGCATCTCCGTAGCGGTGATGACGCGCTTGCCGAGCAGGCGGCACTTGGTGATCAGGTATTTCTGGATGGCGGGCAGCTCCGTGAAGGGCACCTCCACGCCCAGATCGCCGCGACCGATCATGATGCCCTCGCAGGCCTCGCAGATCTCGTCGATGTTGTCCACGCCGCTGCGGTTTTCGATCTTGGCGATAACGTCGATTCCTGCGCCGCCGTGCTCTGCCAGGAAGGTTTTCAGGTCCAGCACATCCTGCCGGCGCGAAATGAAGGAGGCCGCGACAAAATCCACGCCGTTTTCTATGCCGAAGAGCAGATCCTCCTTGTCCTGCTCGCTGAGGTAGGCATGGTCGAGCACCTTGCCGGGGAAGCTCATGCTCTTGCGGTCGGACAGCTCGCCGCCCGCCGTCACATGGCAGCGGATCTCCGTGCCCTCAATGGCCGTCACGCAGAAGCTGACCAAGCCGTTGTTGACCAGGATCGTATCGCCGACGTGCAGATTCTCCGGCAGGCCGCTGTAGCTGACGCTGACGATATGCTCGTCGCCGGGAACGTCCCGCGTGGTGAAGGTAAAGTCCGCGCCGTCGGTCAGCGTGACCTTGCCCTTTTCAAAGGTGCGGATGCAGTATTCCGGTCCCTTGGTGTCGAGCATGATGGCAATGGGCAGGCCGAGCGTCTCGCGAACCTGCTTGATCATGTCCAGCTTCTGCTTATGCTCTGCGTGCGTGCCGTGAGAGAAGTTCAGGCGGGCGACGTTCAGGCCTGCGCGGCACATGGCGGTAAAGGTCAGCGCATCGCTGCTGGCAGGGCCGATCGTGGCAATAATCTTGGTTTTTCTCATAATTTCTTCCCCTTCCGCAAAAATAAAGAGACTTCATCCGGCCTGCTGCGGCAAGCCGGACGGAGTCTGTTCCTCTTCCGAAAAAAGAGACAGAACCGGCTGGTTCTGTCTCTGCATTTCTATTCGGCAGTCAACAGGAATAGGACGCTTGCGCGCCTATGACAGACTCCACCGCTCCTGCTGCGCCCGTATTTTAGCACGCTTTCGCGCCGTTGTCAACCGGCAAATGCCGTCGCCGTGTTGTACACGCAGATCAGAACGATCAGCACCATCAGTCCGATAAAGAGCTTATCAACCGCCTTGTTGTTCATCCGCTTGTTCAGCATGCGCCCGACGATGCCGCCGCCGATGCCTCCCGCGACCATCAGAATCAGCGCCAGAACGCGGAACTCCGGCACGGAGGCCGTGACGAGCGTCGCCAGCAGGTTTGCCGCCTGGCTGAACAGAATGATATACAGGCTGTTGGCCGCCGCGGTCTTGGTGTCCATGCTGAAGAAAAAGCTCAGCACGACCAGATTGATCGGGCCGCCGCCGATGCCCAGGAAGCTGGACATGATGCCCAGCAGCAGGCCGATGACCGCGCAGACCAGCTTGTTTTTGGTGTGGTGCGTGCGGATGTGCTTTTTGAAGATGGTGTACAGCAGCGTGCCGACCGTGATGATGCCCAGGCTGATGGCCTGCACGCCGCCGACCATGGCGGGATTTTCAAACAGGCTCTTGATGAGCGAGAACAGCTGCTTGCCCGCGACGCCGCCCAGGGCTGCGCCGATGGCCAGAGGCGTACCCGTGGACATCTCCACCTTGCTGTCCCCGGCGTGCAGGGACTTGACCACGGAGTAAAGGCTCATGGCCAGAACCGTGCAGCCCGACAGGAAATTGATCGTGCTGACCTCTGCCATTTGCAGCATGTCCAGCACCGGCTTGATGACGACGCCGCCGCCGATGCCGCAAATCGCGCCGACAATACTGGCCAGAAAGCTGACCACGAAAAACAGGATCTCCACGGCTTACGCCACCTCTATTCCTCTGAAATCAGTACACGGTTAACCGGCCGCGCCGCTTTCGCCCTCCGTGCCGCTCTCGGCCTCGCCGGACTCGCTTGCCGCGCTACTGTCGCTTGCGCTGCCGGTATCCGTCGCCTCGCTGGCGTCGGTCTGGTTCTTCGTGGCGGCGTAGGTCACCATGTCAAAGATGCGGATGTTGGAATAGTCGATCTCCACGGGGTAGGTCGTCTTGAGCTCGGTGATCTTCTCATCGGCGAGCTCCGTCGCCAGATCCTGCTTTGCGGTTTCAAACCAGGTGCGGCTTTCCTGCACGCCGCCGAAGTACATGATATGATAGCCGTACTGCGTGCGCACGATGCCGCTGTCGCCGGTCTTGCGGGAGGAATCGAAGCACCAGTCGTTGAACTCGGTCAGCATCTGGCCCGGATAGACGTTCTCATACAGGCCGCCGTCGCTTGCGTTATTGTCCTTGGAATATTCCTTTGCCAGCTCGGAGAAATGATCCTCCGTTGCATCCTGCTGCCAGAGGGCATAGATGCGGTTGGCCTCGGTCTCCGCCGCCGCCCAGGCTTCCTCGGAGTAGTTACCGTCGGAATCCTTCTCGCCCTGCGGGGTGATGAGGATGTGGCGGACGTTGATGTCGTTTGCCTTGGTCAGGTTCTTGGCGGAGTAGGTATCCGTGTGGGAATCGAAATAGGCCTCGACCTCGGCCTCGGTCGCGGAGGCGTAGGGCTCGCCGTAGAGCACGTCCTGATAATAGTACATGGCGGTGATATACAGGCGCATGTAATTCAGGTAGTTTTTCGCCGTCACGCCGGCGCCGAAGTTCTCCTGGAGGTATTCGTCCAGCGTGTCGAAGCCGGCGGTCAGAGCCTCCATCGCCAGGTCGCCGTCGTCGGAAATGAGCGAGCTCAGCTGCGTCTCGACATCCTCGGGGAGGGTGTAGCCGCTGGCCTCCGCCGCGCGGGAAAGCGTGCGGAACTCGGTCAGATTCAGCAGCACATTGGACAGGAAATACTGCTCCCAGGTGTTGCCCTCAACCAGGGACTGCTGCTGATACAGCGGCTTGGTCGTGTCCAGGCCCATCATCGAGGCATAGGCGCCGTAGGTGTTCATCATCTGATAGAAATCCATCCAGTAGGCCGCCTGCAAATCGCCGTTCGTCAGGAAATAGGCGCCGTCCTTATCGCGGCCGATGGCGGTCATCATCTCCACGCTGTCCGGCGTAGTGTCCGTGATGTCATAGCGGTCCTTTGTCGTAATATCGCTGGTGCCGAAGGCGTTCTCCTCGGGCAGGTAAGCGGTATCGCCGTAGGCGGTTTCCACCTTCTTCATGGTCAGCTCGGGGTGCGCGGACAGGTACCAGACCACGCCGCCTGCGATCAGGCCCAGCACAACGACGACCGCGGCAATGATAATGCCGATCTTCGTGCCCTTGGACAGGTCCTTTTTCTTCGGCTCGCCGGACTCCGGCGCTTCCTCGGCCTGCTCGGTCTCTTCCGCTGTCTCTTCCGTTGCTTCTTCGGCCGCTTCGGCGGCGGTTTCTTCCGCGGCCTCTTCGCCAGCTTCCTCCGCCGGTTCCTGCACGGTTTCGTCCTGCGCAGGCTCTGCGGCGGTCAATTCTTCCTTGTTTTCGTTTTCGGGGTTCATTGGCTTTTTCTCCCTTTCGATAATTTACCCGTTCATCCTATCACAAATGGCGGTATTTTTCAATCGATTTGGCAGAATCCGCGGCCATTTCGGAAAAAAGTTTACAAACCCCGCACAATTGACGCGCCGCCCGCGCCGTGGTACAATAGAAACAATCCATGATGAAGGAGCTTTTTTGTGAAAGCCTGTCTTGAAATTACCTACACGCCGCAGGGCGCCTGGACGCCGGAAGCGCTGATGGCCGCGCTGGCGCAGGCGGCGACGGATCACGCCAACGAGCTTGGCATCGGCCACGACGAGATGGTCGAGCGCTACGGCTGCCTGTGGATGCTGGTGCGCAGCCGGATCGCCATGCGGCTGCTGCCGCCGCCGGGAGAACCGCTGACGGTGCGGACCTGGCTGCGCAGGCCCTCGCCCGCGATGAGCGTCCGCGACTACGATTTTGTCCGGGAGGGCGAGGTCGTCGGCCGCGGCCTGCAATACTGGGTGCTCGCGAGTGAGAAGGAGCGGCACATCGTCGCCATGCGCGACATTTCCGTACTCTGGGAGCTGCCCACCGTGCAGCCCGAGCGGCGCGAGACGATCCGGCGGCTCGTTCTGCCGGAGGCCCTGCCCGAGGCGGGCGCGTGGACCGTCACGCCGGAGGAGATCGACGACAACGGCCACCTGAACAATGTTGTCTACGTTCGGCACGCGCAGCGCTTCGCCCCGCCCGAGACGAAATTTTTTGAGATCATCTACGACCGCGAGTGCCTTCTGGGCGAGACGCTGCACCTGTTCGCGCAGGACGGCTGCGTCCGCGGCGTAAAATCCGACGGCTCGGAGAGCTTCCGGGCACGATTTCTGCAAGCTGAGGAGGAAAAGTCATGACAAAAATCGAAGAGGCCCTGTTCTTCTGGCTGGACAACGGCGTTTCGCCCTATCACACCGTCGCGCTGGCGGTGCGGCAGCTGCATGAGGCCGGCTTTGCCGCGCTGGCGCTGGGCGGCGAATTCGACGTCAAGCCGGGCGGCCGCTATTACGTTGAAAACGGTACCAACCTGATCGCCTTCTCCGTCGGCGCGTCGGCAAAGGCCTTCCGCATCGCCGCGGCGCACACCGATTGGCCCTGCCTGCGCGTCAAGCCCGCGGCGGAGATCGTCACCGGCGGCTGCTGCAAGCTGAACGTCGAGCCATATGGTGGCGCGATTCTGAACACGTGGCTGGACCGCCCGCTCTCTCTGGCGGGCGCGGTGCTGCTGCGCACGCAGGACCCCATGCAGCCGCAGCGGCGGCTGGTCAAGTGGGACGAGCCCCTGCTCACCATCCCCAACGTCGCCATTCACATGAACCGCGAGGTCAACAAGGGCGTGCCGACGAAGGCAAACGTGGACATGTTCCCCCTGTGCGCCACCGTTGCGCAGGGCTGGGAGAAGGACGGTTGGCTGCTGAAGAGGCTGGGCGAAAAGCTGGATGTTCCCGCGCAGGACATTCTGTCCTTTGAGCTGTACGTCTACTGTGCCGAGCGGGCGCAGGTGATTGGCGAGGATCTGCTTTCCTCCCCGCGGCTGGACAATCTGACCTCCGTGCACGCCTGCCTGCATGCGCTGAAGCATGCGAAGGGCGAGGAGATTAACGTCGCCGTGCTCTACGACAACGAGGAGATCGGCAGCAACACCCGCCGCGGCGCGGACAGCGCGACGCTGACGGTCGTTCTGGAAAAGCTCGCCCTCGCGCTGGGCATGGACCGCGCTGCGTTTCTCAACGCCTGCGTCAACGGGATGCTTCTCTCCTGTGACGCGGCGCACGCCCTGCACCCGAACCATCCGGAGTACGCAGACCCGCTCTGCGCGCCTCTGCTGAACGGCGGCGTGGCGCTCAAGCGCTCACCGCGCTACTCCTCCGAAGCCGAGACCTGCGCGGTCGTGCAGGCGCTCTGTCTGGCGCACGACATTCCGCTGCAGGTGTACATGAACCGCGCCGATCTGCCCGGCGGCAGCACCGTCGGCTCCATGGCCTCGGCGCTTCTGGCGATGCCTGCGGCGGACATCGGCGTGCCGCTTCTGGCAATGCACTCGGCGCGTGAGCTGATGGGCCTGCGCGATCAGGACGCCTTCTGCCGCCTGTGCACGGCCTTCTTCTCGGCATAAAAGCCTCTTCATGACACAAGGCCCCCGCGAGCGTTAGATGGGTGTTCATAAAGCAGTCAATGGAGCGTATCAATACAGATACGCTCCATTTCTCATGCCAACATACTATGTAACGAGGTGCAGCCCCTTGGTTCTCCCTTTGGTAGAGCTGTCACCGCAGGTGACTGAGAGGGGCTTGCAGCCTTTTTCGAATGATAAGATCAATTTGCACATTACGGAAATCCCTGTCGATATCCCGGTTGGAGAATCGCAAAAGCTCCAGCCCAAGAGACATCAGAAATTGAGAACGTTCAGCTCCGTCCTCGCTGCGCTCGGCCACCTCTCCCAAGGGGAGAGGCAAGGGATGCTCGCACGGTACACCGAAAGGTGTATAGAAGTGCGCCCTTCTTTCTTATCATGGTCGATCTGCTTCAATTGCAATTCCCCGATCACCTTATCCCCAAGCATGATCGCAAACAGTCTGCGTGAAGCGGCCTGCGTAGGGAGACGGGTTTCCCGTCCCGTGTGTAGGCACCTGCAAATTTGTAACTGCCTGCACCGGGCACAGCGTGCCGCGCCCCTACGTTTTTTTGCCGCTCAGTGCTTTTTCCCGAGCACGGCGCGGTGGAGCACCACGCAGGCGGCGTACAAAAGCGCCGCCAGCAGCGCTGCAAGGACAAAATCCCGTGTGAGCGTGTAGCTTGTCAAAGAGACTCCGCAGATGCACAGCTGCGCGGCAAGCCAGCACGCAGGCAGCAGCGTCAGATCGATCAGCCAGCCGCGCAGGCGGGCATTTTTATGGAACACAAGCGTCAGAACGACGCCCGCGGTCACGGCGGCAAAGGCCGCCAGCGCGTAAAAGCTCAGCGACAGCCGCGGCAGCGTAATGCGTCCGCCATCGGCGTCGCCGTAGAGCAGCACATCGTCGCTGCCGGTCATCTCGCAGTAGTAGACGCGCTCGAGCCGCTCCTGCTGCGGGTTCAGGACGATCTCCTGCGGCGTGCCGCGTCCGGTCAGCCGCGCCAGCGCCGTGGAATAGGCGGAAAGGCTGTAGCTGATGCCGCCGGAATCCGGCAGCTTCTCCCGCGTCAGCTCATAGCCGGTCACGCCGGGCAGGAATTCTATGGTCACAAGGCCGTCCTCGCGCGTTTCCAGCCGCACGGCCCGCGCCTGCGGCAGGTATTCCGGCGTGCTCAGTGCGCCGAACACCCCCACCGCCGCCGCCAGCGACAGCAAAACCGCAAGCAAAACCGCAATACGGCGCTTTCTGCGCACGGCCCGCCGCACCTGCTTCAGGGGCGCCGGATCGGCCGCCGGTACCGCCGCCGGCGTCTTCAGCTCCTCCAGCCGCGCCCGGCAGGCAGGACAGCCGTTCAAATGCTCCTCCACAAGGGCGCGCGACTCCGCGCCCGCAAGATTTTCGGCATACAGCGGCAGCAGATCCGTAATGACCGAACAGGGCAGATTCATTTTGATTCCTCCAATTTCGTGGAAAGTTTGGTTTTGGCGCGGTGAAAGACGACGCAGGCCCAGTTTTCCGTCTTGCCGAACAGCGCGCCGATGCGCCGGAAGCTCAGCTCGCCGTAGACGCGCAGCATGAAAACCTCCTTGTACGGTTCCGGCAGCGCGTGCAGCGCGGCCTGGGCCCGCTCGGAAAGCTCCGCACGCAGCACCGTTTCCTCCAGCGCGCCACTCTGCGGCAGCTCCTCCGGCAGCTCCGTCAGGCGGCCGTCCCTGCGAAGCCGGGAGGTATAGCAGTTTTTCGCGATGCGGCAGAGCCAGAAGCGCAGGTCGCAGTCGCCGCGGAAGCGGTCGATGGACTCCAGCGCCTTCAAAAACGTCTCGGACGTGATGTCCTGCGCCGTTTCGGCGTCCCGCGTCAGCGCCAGCGCATAGCGATAGACGTCGCCAAAATAGGTTTCATAGACCTGCTCAAACTGTTCCATGCTTTCACCACCCGTTCAATAGACGCGCAAGCTCCGAATTTCTTACAAAAAATCTTGACAAAAAATGGGAACCCATCCGGGTTCCCATTTTGGTGCAATTTTGAATTACATGGAGTACAGCATTGCGACAAAGAGCGTCAGCAGGATGAACGCCGCAGCGACCCACTTGGTCATGCGCTCAAGCTTGGCATCCATCGTGGCGGCCTTGTTTCTGCCGAGGAAGGAATCCGTGTTGCCGGTCAGGGCGCTCATGCCGTCGCTCTTGCTGGACTGGAGCAGGATGATAACGGTCAGTGCGGCGCAGGAGATGAGCTGGAAAACCAGCAGGACAATTTTCAATGCTTCCATGAGTAACCTCCAAAGATCAGTTCTTGCGAACATTAATTTCAAACAGTAATCATTATACTAGCATAGATCGGCCCGAATTTCAAGCACTTTTTTCAAAAAAGCGCAGTTTTTCAGGCGCAGCCTCCGGTTTTTTGAAAAACTTCAGGGGACTTTTTCTGCAATCCGGTTGAAATGTGAGAAAAAATCCGTTATACTATACGCGAAGAAGTATCAAAAGGAGGCAAAAGCGTGGGAGAAGTGATTTCGATCATCTCCGGCAAGGGCGGCACGGGCAAAACCACCGTCTGCGCGGCGGTTGCCTCCTGCCTGGCTGCGGAGGGGAAAAGGGTGCTCTGCATCGATGCGGACATCGGCCTTCGCAATCTGGACATCGCCCTCGGCATGGCCGAGCTTCCGGCGATTGCCTTCACGGAGGTGCTGCGCGGCGAGTACACGCTGTCCGACGCGGCGGTGCATCCGGAATTCCCGAATCTTTCCCTCCTGACCGCGCCGGAGCGCGGCGAGAAGATCGACCCGGCAGCCTTTGCGCAGCTTCTGCGCCGGGCGCGGGAGGAATACGATTTCTGCCTGCTCGATTCCGCCGCCGGGATTGGCGAGGGCTTCCGCCTGGCGACGCAGGCCGCCGGGCGCTGCGTGATCGTCTGCACGGCCGACCCCGCCTCCATGCGCGATGCCGCCTGCACCGCCGACCTTCTGACGCTGCGCGGCAAGCAGGATCTCTGCCTTGTCGTCAACCGCGTCAGCCCGCGCATGTTTTCCCGCATGGCGCTGACGGTGGACGACATTATGGACACGGTCGGCGTGCCGCTTCTGGGCATCGTGCCGGAGGATCCGGAGGTCGTTCTGGCCGCCGCACAGGGCGTGGCGCTGGTGCTGGCCGCCGAAGACGGCGCGGCAGAGGCCTGCCTGCGCATTTCCCGCCGCCTGCGCGGCGAATACATCCCGCTGATGAAACTCTGATTCTAAATTATGAGGTGACGATATGAACATAACGCTCATGGCGCACGACAAGAAGAAAGAACTCATGGTGCAGTTCTGCACCGCCTACAAGAGCATCCTGGCCAAGCACACGCTTTCCGCCACGGCGACGACAGGCCGCCTCGTCGCGGACGCGACGGGTCTGCCCGTAACGCTGTTCCTGTCCCACAACCAGGGCGGCCACCAGCAGGTCAACGCCCGCATCGCCTACAACGAGATCGATCTGGTTCTCCTTTTCACCGACCCCAACGGCATCAATCCCTGGGAGGATCAGCAGCTTGTCCAGACGATCCACCTCTGCGATACGCATAACGTTCCCATCGCAACGAATCTTGCCGCCGCGGAAATGCTCATCCTCGGGCTCCAGCGCGGCGACCTCGACTGGCGCGAGATGATGAAGCCCCGGCGCTCCATCCGCTGAGGGAGAAGCCATGGAAGCTCTGGAAATCATTGAAATGATCCGCAAGGCCGAGAAGAAGACGCCCGTGCGCGTGACGCTTCAGGAAAGCGCTCCCTGCGAATTCACGGACGCCGAGGTTTTCTCCGGCGGAAACGGTCTGAAAATTCTCTACGGCGACTGGAAGGTCCTCGAGCCGCAGCTCACCGCGCAGGCCGGGCACATTGCCGCCCTGCATGTGGAAAACAGCGCCTGCAATTCCGCGCTGCCCATGCTCGACCTGAAGAAGCTCCGCGCGCGCGTGGAGCCGGGCGCCATCATCCGCGACGGCGTGGAAATCGGCGAAAACGCCGTTATCATGATGGGCGCGATCATCAATATCGGTGCAGTCGTCGGCGAAGGCACGATGATCGACATGGGCGCGGTTCTCGGCGGCCGTGCAACCGTCGGCAAGCGCTGCCACATTGCGGCCGGCGTGGTGCTGGCGGGCGTCATCGAGCCGCCCAGCGCAAAGCCCGTGACCGTGGGCGACGACGTGGTCGTCGGCGCGAATGCGGTCGTGCTGGAGGGCGTGCAGATCGGAGACGGCGCAGTCGTGGCTGCGGGCGCCATTGTCACGCAGGACGTACCGGCAAATGCCGTCGTCGCAGGCGCGCCCGCGCGCATCATCAAATACCGCGACGAAAAGACGAACGCGAAGACCGTTCTGGTCGATGCGCTTCGCGAATTATAAGGTATTATATAATGAATCGTCCGGCGTCGGAAATCCGACGCCGGACTTTTTTCGGGGTGAAGTATAAAATATTGAGCCATTTCGTAGGGTCACGGCGGGTTCTGAATTACCACAATCCGTAGGGGCGTGGCTCGCCCGGTGCAGGCATCCACAGGCTCGCGGGTACCTTCCTGCGGGACGGGAAACCCGTCCCCCTGCGCACGTTTTGGCGGAATCAGGTTCCCGCCTTGGCGGTATTGGTGGTAATGATAATAGATTCTGAGCCGCTTGCATCCTTGGCATAGGCCGTCACGACGCAATAATAGCTCGCACCGGGCGTCAGCTTGTGCACCGTGTAGCTGTTACTGATGCTCACCGCGTTCATTTTCAGAAGATTATTCGAGGGCGCGCCCTCGATCACGCGCACAAGCGTGCCGGCGGCGGTGTAAATCTGCACCTTCTTCACGCCGACCATCTGCATGATGTTCCTTGCAAATACACTGTAGTCTAAAATCAATTCTCCGCTTCCGCTGCCGGTGGAAATCCTCGCATCTTTCGTCTTAATGTAGTCGCTGGTGCGGGCCTGCG
This sequence comes from uncultured Oscillospiraceae bacterium, assembly GCA_934622035.1. GTDB lineage: Bacteria > Bacillota > Clostridia > Oscillospirales > Oscillospiraceae > JAZOXB01. The sequence continues at coordinate 33,208 of CAKTVG010000007.1, read as the reverse complement.
CCAGCACGGGGAATGCGCTCAGTACCAGCGCCAGAACCAGAAGAACAGAAATCAGTCGTTTTTTCATGAAATACTCCCTTCTATAGAGTCAACAATCTGCAAAAGCTCCTCCCGCGACACACAGTCGCAGATAAGAATTTCATATTGGCCGTCGGTCCAGACCGCGCACCATCGTTTCGCATTGGTATACAGATAGAACATTCTGTCCCCGGCGATGTAAGACTCCGGGTCGCCCTTGTCCTTTGAAATATAACAGAGATGACCTGTCTTTGAGGAAGCAATATCGATGCTGAGCGTTGGCTTGCCGGGGCGGCTGTAGTATACGCTTGCCATAGTCTCGTCTTTCCGTCGGTAGATGTCGGACGCAAGAAGCGTGCAGTCCTCAGGGATCCATGTGGGCGCCAGAGAAAGGGGAAGACCCGCCTTCAGCATCGCCTCGTCGATGGAGCTGTCCGGAACGGGAGCGCGGTTGGAATAGATATAGGGGCTGCTGCCGATGGTGCCCATGTACAGATAATCATCGTCCCAGCGCCACCGGCCGCCCAGAATGGCGGCGCCCGCCGCGTCTGCGATAATGAGCGTCAGAATGAGCAGGGAGATCGACGCCGCAAGCAGCGCGCAGGCGCGGATGAGCCGCTTGGAATGCGGTTTCGCCGTCCGGCGCACCAGGTCCAGGCAGGCGCGGTCCAGCTCCTCCGGCACGGGCGTATCGGCAGTCTTCAGCGCTTCCTCGCCGAGGGCGGCGGCATACTCGTCCATGGTCTGCACCAGAAAGCTCCGGTCGGAAAAATCCAGATCAGGGAAATCCATATTCGGTTCCATGTTCAGTCTCCTTTCTCCTTTTCTTCTTGCAGCAGCGCTGCGGCACGGCGGCGCACGCGCGAAAGCATCCCCCGCAGGCTCTCCGGCTTGCAGTCCAGCTCGCGGGAAAGCTCCTCCTCCGAGCAGCCGTAAAGATACCACTGCTCGAGCAAGTAACGGTCTCTGGGCGGCAGCGCGTCCATCAGCCAGAGCACATCCAGCCGCGCGTCCGCATCGAGCGGGACATGTTCCTTTATGCCGCTGCTCTGAAGCTCGGCGCCGGCATCCCCCAGCGCGATAACGCCGCCGTCAGTCTTGCTGCGATTAATATTGAGTCTTCTGATTGTAATAACAATATAACCGGCGATTTTGCAACGGTCTAACGAAAAAATTTTTGAAATATTTCGCATCAGGGCGATCAGCGTCTCCTGAACGAGGTCTTCTGCCTCCTGCCGGTTCCCCGTCAGCCGCAGCGCCGTGTGAAACATCAGGCCGGCGTATTCGCGGTACAGCTCCTCCGCAAATTTCCGCTCCGTTGGAGAAAGTGCGGGAACCTCCCGCTTTTTGCGCACAAAACCACCCCGCTTTCCACTTTATATTATACCATAATACACAATCCGGCAGGAAATGTCAATGTCTGCGTTCCAAAACGCACGGCAGCGGAAAAATTTTTCCGGCAGCCTCGCCCCGCGGGGAGGAATTTGCAAATTCGCAGCTGCCTGCACTAATTTTCGTCCGCACCTGTAGGGCCACGGCGCGCCGTGGCCGCGGGAAGGAGCTTACCATTCTGCGACTGCCTGCACACGGGCGAGGCAGAGCCTCGCCCCTACGAAGCGAAAGGGCGGAAAAGCGGAGCACGGGAAAGCGCCTGAACGCGGTGTCCGAAATAAGAAAACACAGATGCACCCCCACAGACAACGTCTGTGGGGGTGCTGTGTCATTCGCCGAAGAATTTTTTGCTGGAACAAGATGTTTTTTCCGCAGCGCTGCTTGGTGTAACGCAAGAAAAACCAGCACAGATCCGGCGGGAAAGGCTCGGCGAAGGGGCTGTGTTTTCTTAGGAGGACGCAGCCCTAAAAAGGAGGTTTATTATGCCGCCTGCCGCGCCGTCTTGCACCTCGGGTGCGGCAGGCAGGACATTACGCGTTTTTCTCGAGGCAGAGACGGTAGATGTTCTTGACATCCTCGCGGTCGAGCATGACAAAGTTGCCGGTCTTGCCGTGGGGGAAGGTATCGACGGTCGCCGTCAGCTTGTCGATGTCCTCCTCGTGCATGCCGACGCCCTCGAGCGTGGTGGGCATGCCGATGGATTCATAGAACTTCTTCTGCTTCTCGATGCCGGCAAGGATAACGCTTTCCGGATGGAACTCGTCGTTGTCCACGCCCCAGACGCGGGTGAAATAGCGGACAAAGCGCGGCATATCGTGCTTATAGACATATTTCATCCAGCCGAGCGTAATGACGCCGCAGCCCGCGCCGTGCGCGGAGTTGAAGAAGGCGCTGATCGGGTGCTGGATCAGATGCACCGCCAGATCGGGGATGCGGCCTACGCCGCAGGTTTCGTTGTGGGCGATGGTGCCGCTCCACATCAGCGCGGCGCGCGCCTCATAGTTCTTCGGGTCCTTCATGACGACGGGCGCATATTTGATGATCGTGCGGAAGACGCCCTCGGACAGCTCGTCTGTCAGGGTGTTTTCCGGCGCGTTGGTGAAGTAGCGCTCGTGCAGATGCGCAATCATGTCCACAATGCCGGAGGCCGTCTGATACGGCGGCAGGGTATAGGTCAGCTCGGGGTTGAGAATGGAGAAGGTCGGGCGGATCAGGTCGCCGCCCATGTTCTTCTTCAGGTTGCCGCGGGTGATGACGGAGCTGGCGGAGCTTTCCGAGCCGGTCGCGGCGATGGTCAGAATGGTGCCGACGGGGAGGGTCTTATCGGCGATATTGCCGCGAAGGTAGCAGTAATCCCAGAGGTCGCCCTCGAAGAGCGCATCGACGCCGATGAACTTCGCGGTATCGATGACGGAGCCGCCGCCCACGGCGAGCAGGAAGTCGATGCCTTCCTTTTTCACGATCTGCGTGCCCTCAACGGCGCGCTCATAGGTCGGGTTGGCCTTGATGCCGGAGAATTTGACATAGGCAATGCCCGCCTCGTCCAGCGCGGCGGTGATCTCGCCGATCAGCTTTTCCTCATAGGGCTGGCCGTAGTACAGAAGGAGGATTTTCTTTGCGCCGTATTCCTTCAGGATCTTGCCGACGTTTTTATGCTGCTCCTTGCCGAAGAAAAATCTCGTGGGAGAATAGAATTCAAAATTAACCATAGCTCTCTCCTTATTTTACGCCGTTCCAGGTGATCATCTCGTGGAGCTTGAGCATCTCATCGATGCCGCGGGGCACATCATGCGCGCCGCCCAGCTCAAGATAGGCCGTTTTGTAAATTTTGCAGTAGTTTTCCAGCGTCTCCATGGTGAAGTACGCGTCCTTCATCGTGGGGCCCCAGGTCAGAGCGCCGTGGTTTTCCAGCAGAACCGCCTTGGCCTTTTTGGCGAAGGGGCGGACGCCGTCGGGAATCTCGAAGGTGCCGGGCGTGCCGTAGGGCGCGATGTCGATCTGTGCGCCGAAAATGATCGCCGCTTCGGGCAGCATCTTCGATGGCACAGGCTTGCCGCAGCAGGCGAAGGCCGTGGCCGTCTGCGCGTGGGTATGGATGACCGCGATGGCCTCGGGGTTTTCCTGGTAGATACCCAGGTGCATCTTGATCTCGGAGGTCGGCTTGTAGGAGGTGCTGTTGAGCACGTTCGCGTTCAGATCGACCTTGATGAGCATGTCCGTCGTCAGATAGCCCTTGCTCTCCATGGTCGGCGTGCACCAGACCTCATTCTCGCCGACGCGGCAGGAGAGGTTGCCCTCGTTGCCGGAAACCAGCCCGCGCTCGTAGCAGCGGCGGCCGAATTCGACGATCAATGCCTTTGCTTCAAATTCATTCGGATATACCATTGTATTTTACTCCTTTGTCGGAAAATTTACGGGTCAGTGGGCTTGCGCAGACCGGCCATGCCGCGGACGAGGTGCTTTGCGTGCAGCTGCGCCATCTTGCAGGCGCAGTCCTCGATGTCGGCGCGCGGGCCGTAGACGGCGACGGCGTGCGTGAAGCACCAGATGATATAGTCCTTGGTGCCGTCGATGTCCTGATAGGTCAGCAGCTGTTCGACGGTGCTGCGGATCTCCTCGCGCTTTTCGGCGGGGATGTCCGGCGCGTTCAGCTCCTCCTCGACGCTCTTGCGGAAAACGTCCTCCGTGTGCACATGGGCATAGGTGCCCGGGAAGCGGTCGGGCATATGCCAGACGCGGTCGTGGTGGTTCAGCGCCTCCAGGAAGGCCATATCCGCCGGTTCAATGTCAAAATCGAAGATTTCCGCGTTTTCCTTCACGCGCTTGGGATTGGAGGAACGCGTGACGGGGATGAAGCCCTTCTGCACATGCCAGCGCAGGATGATCTGAGCGATGGTCTTGCCGTATTTCTCCGCCATCCAGGCAAGGCGCGGGTCCTTTGCAAAGCGGCCCTGGCCGAGCGGGCTGTAGGACATGGAGACGATGCCGTGCTTTTTCTCATAGGCCTTCAGGTTTTCCTGTACATAGAAGGGATGCTGCTCGATCTGGTTGATGGCCGGGACGATGTCCGAAACCTCGGCAAGATCGTAAAAATGCTGCACGTTGAAGTTGGAAACTGCAATGGCCTTCGCGCGGCCGGAGCGGTAGATTTCCTCAAAGGCGCGCCAGGTATCCACATACAGCCCCCGCTGCGGGACGGGGCAGTGAATCATGTAGACGTCCACATAGTCCAGACCGAGCTTCTTCATGGAGTTTTCAAAGTCGATCATGGTGTTATCGTAGCCCTGCATGATGTTGTTGACCTTCGTGGTCACGAACAGCTCCTTGCGCGGCAGGCCGCAGGTGCGGAAGAATTTGCCGATGTCCTCCTCGGTGCCGTAGCGTGCGCCGGTGTCGAAGCCGCGGACGCCGCACTCCAGCGCGGTGTGCATGACGTCCTCAATCGTCGCGCCGCTGACGTCAACGGTGGCAAAGCCGGTGCCGTCCACCTTGCCGTCGTTCTTGGCCTTGTCGGACCAGACCGGGTGCGCCGGGCCGATGTAATAGCAGGGGATCTCATAGCCGTTGTTCAGCCGAACTTTATCAAAAATATTCTTCTTCATAACTTCTCCTGTCTCAATTCATTTCTGTCAGAACGCTGCGCAGCTTCTGCCAACGTGCAAAATAGGCCTCCAGCTCGGGGTTGTCGTGTGGCTCGACGGTGCGAATCAGCTCGCGGGGCTGAGAGGGGACGCCCAGCGCGTCGTTGCACAGGTACATGCAGCCCATCATGGTCGCCTGATCGAAGCCGCGGAAAATCTGGATCTTAAAGCCGCTCAGATCGGCGATGGCCTGGCAGATCAGCTCGGAGCGCAATCCGCCGCCGCAGCCGACGACGTAGTCGCGGTCATAGGCATCCAGCGCGTTGATGCGCTTGATGCACAGCACGATCGACATGGCGATGTCCAGGCTGAGCGCATGGAAGAAGTCCGCCTGCGTCAGCTCGTGGGAGATGGGATTGCTCATCAGGAAGCCGCCGTTCAGCGGCGGAACGTCGCCGTTGTGCGGGCACATGCCCATCATGGCCATGCAGCGCGGAACCTTTCGCTGCTTCGCCTCCGCAATGAGCTCGGCATAGCTGCGGTCGGGCAGCATCAGATCCTTAAAGCGCTGCAAATTGATGCCGGTGCTTGCCGCGTTGCATTCGAGCATATACTGCCCGTCGATGGCGTGCGGGCTGTTCCACACGGGGTAGAATCGGAACACATCCTTGATCTTCACGACCGGCGTGGTCGTTCCGGAGACGATGGTCACCTCGTTGAGCCGCGCGCCGGAGCCGGTCAGGGCGATCTGCGTGTCGGCGGCGCCGACGACGAAGACCGTCGAGCGCGGCAGGCCCAGCTCGTCGGCCAGCGCGGACTTCACCTTGCCCAGAACGCTGCCCGCCGAAACGATGGGCGGCAGCTTGCAGCGCTCCACGCCGACCGCGCGGCACAGCCGCTCGGACCATTCCCGCTTCGCAACGTCGTAGACCGCGGTCTGGATGGCCTGCGAACGCTCCCAGACGACCTTGCCGGTGAAGCAGAAGCCCACCCAGTCGCTGATGGAGGTATAGACCTTCGTCTTTTCGGCGACATAGGGCTGCTTGCGCATGGTGCCGAGGAACTTGACGCAGGAATACAGCGGCATTGGCTCCAATCCCGTCAGCTCCTTGACCGGCGCCCAGTCGATCTCGTCCAGATACGCCGCGCCGCGGTTGTCGCCGTTCTGATAGCCCACGAGCGACTCACCCGCTTCGGAAATCAGGACGATGCCCTGCCGCTGGCTGGAGGCGGAGACGGCGAGAATTTTAACATTTCCGGCGCCGGCGATTGCCTCCTTGACCAGCTCCTTGAGCGTGAGCTTCCATTCCTCCGGCTTAAAGTAGATGCTGTCGGCAAAATCGGTGTCGGTATAATATACGGAGTCGCGTGTTGCAACGGAGAGCAGCTCGCCCTCGGTGCTGATTACGCCGGCACGGCTGTTGCCCGTGCCGATATCGATGATAAGATGCGCTTTTTTCATGTTGCCTCCGTTTCGCAGCAGGTCAGACGGTTTCCAGCCACTTTACAAGGGTCGCGATCAGCATGGAGCAGGACAGCTCCAGCATGCCGAAGAACTGTCCGCCGCAGTGCGGCATCAGCGTCACGTTGTCCAGCGCGAGCAGGGGATTGGCCGGGTCGAGCGCATGGCCGCCCTCGTCCACATAGACGTCCAGTCCCGCGCCGCGGATTTTCCGCGTTTGCAATGCCTCGGTCAGCGCGTCGTAGTCCACCAGACCCGCGCGGGCGGTGTTGATGAAAATCGCCGTGGGCTTCATTTTGGCGAACTGTGCACGGCCGAACATGCCGCGCGTCTCATCGGACAGGCGCACATGGATGGAGACGATGTCGCTGTTTTCCAGCAGCGTGTCCAGATCGACCTGCTTCACGCCCTTTTCCTCGAAGACATGCGCGGGCATGAAGGGGTCGTAGGCCATGACGGAGCAGCCGCAGGCCTGAAGGCGCTGCGCCACGCTCTGCGCGATGATGCCGAAGCCGACCAGACCGGCCTTCTGCATGCACAGCGGGCGGTTGCCCTCGTCATAGTACTTCTTTTCCTGCTGGAACACGCCGCCGGTCGCGCGGAGGTTGTTGCGCAGCAGACCCTTGTTTTCGCTGAGGATGAGGCCGAGGGTCAGGTCCGCCACGGAGTTTGCCAGGCGGCCGGGACAGTTGCGCACGGTGATGCCGCGCGCCTCGGCATACTTTTTATTAATGTGTTCAAAGCCGGAACGCATCGCGCCGATGAATTTCAGCTTCTTTGCGGCGTCGATCATCTTGCTGTTGACCGCCGCCCAGTGCACCAGAAGGATGTCCACGTCCGCGAGCTTCTCCAGAAGCCACTCGGGCGGCTGAACCCATTCCGGGCCTTCCTTTTCCATTCTTCCGACATAGGCGCCGGGGTCGCCGGAGCCGAACATGATCTCGTCCTGGACGACCTCGACGTCCACGCGGTCGGAGATTCTGGCAAGGCTTTCCTGAATGTCGCGGTTGGCGAGAAACTCGTCAACCTTCATCACATCGACAATAATTAACGCTTTTAATTTTTCCATAGCGCAACGCTCCCTTCAAACCGTTTTTGTTCTGTGCAGGCGGAGCTTCAGCTTGTGCAGCAGCTCGCGGCCCTCGGTGTTGGCGCTCATGAAGATCAGCAGCAGCACCGCGATCACGCACTGCTGGTACATGGTCGGGAAGCCGATGGCGAGGATACCGCCCTTGATGATCTGCGCGACGAACGCGCCGATGTAAACACCGATGATGAGATTACACTGCGATTCCAGCGCCAGCGCGATGAATACGCAGATGATGCCGTCGAAGACCAGACTCATGGAGGACATGTTCTTGATCGGCACCATGACGCCCGCGCTGCCGAGGGTCATGACGGCGTAGAGTCCGGCGAACATGCCGCCGAGGATGAAGCAGACCCAGCGCACACGGTCGACATTGATGCCCGCCATTTTCGCGGCCTGGATGCCGTTGCCGACGGCGCGGACGTGATAGCCGAATTTCGTGAAATTATAGATGAAATAGATGATAACGAAGGCCGCAACGCCGATGATGACGTTGTAGGGGAAGGTATAGATCACATAGATCTTGTCCGACAGGAGGACGCCGTCGCCGTTGAAGACGAATTCCGTTGCACACTCATACAGCAGCAGCGCGCCGACGGAGGCGACGATGGAGGGGATCTTGCCCCAGCGGAAGATGGAGCCGGTGACGAGGCCGAGCAGCGCGCCGCACAGCGGGCACAGCAGAATCACGCCCCAGACCTCCAGGCCGATCGCCTTGGCGAGGTTGCCGCCGATGATACCGGCGAGGAAGATGACGCCGCCGACGGAGAAGTCCCACATGCCGACCTTCAGCGAGAAGCACACGCCCCAGGCCAGAATCGCGGGCGGGATGGCCAGCTGCATCCACAGCAGAACCGAACTGCCGGAAACCGATTTCCCGGCGAACACGAAAAGAATCAAAAGAAGAATCAAGGGGATGGAAAGAGAAATCAGAACCCTCTTTCCGAACTTCAAAGCCTTTTTACCCATAACAAAACCACCTTTTTGGCCGCGCGTGGGAGGGAGGGCTCCCTCCCACGCAGTTGTGATTTACTTGCTGTGACGGTCGATAACGTCCTGCAGGCTCCATGCGCTGGCAAGCGCCTGAAGATCCTCTGCGGTGAACTCGGGGTTGTACGCTCTGAGCATCTGCTTGAATTCCTCAGCAGTGTAGGCGTAAACGCCGTCGGACTCGACGTACTCATAATACTGGTTCTGCTCCTCGGCGGAGGTGACGAAGATGTAGCCGGTATCCAAGCAGACGGGTTCTTCGCTCAGCGGGGTGCCCATGAGATAGTTGGCCATGATGGCGAAGACGTAGACGATGTCGCACATCATGCCTTCGGCGGTGCAGCCGAGGGTGCCCTTTTCCAGGGTCTGCGCTGCGGTGGAGGGCATGTCGAATTCGCCAGCGACGCACTTCTTGCCCGCGCTCTCGATGGCGGCGAGGATGGCCTCGGAACCGCCGTTGGAGCCGACGGAGGAGACGATCGCGTCGATGCCGTCGCCGTACTGGTCAAAGAAGTTCATGGTCGCCTGGGTGTAGAGGTTGGGGTCGGTGCCGTTGCCGAAGGGCAGCATGTACTCGGTAACCTTGGTGGCAACGCCGTCGGCGAAGGCCTTTTCAAAGCCGGCCTGACGGTCGTCCGTGGCGGGGTTGCCGGGCGCCATGTAGATGCCGGCAAAGTTCTTGCAGCCCTTGGCGGCCAGAAGCTCGACCATCTTGTAGCCGGCGGCGACGTCGTCCTCGTTCGTCCAGCCGAGGAAGTAGTCACGGGTGAGCATGTCATTGCGCAGCTCCTCGTCCTGAATGCCGCGGAAGAACTGGATGTAGGGGATGCCCGCATCCTCGCAGGCCTGATAGTAGTTTTCGATCGCCAGGTCGACGATGGGCATCATGATAACGCCGTCCACGCCGGAGTTGATGAGGTTTTCGACGGCTGCGAGCTGGGCATCGCCATCAAAGTCGCCGGTCTTCCAGATGACGGAGTAGCCGATGGAGTCGGCCAGGTATTCCAGAAGCGCCTTGATGGGAGCGGTGGTGGCGTCGTCGGTGCCCCAGATGACGACGCCGATGGTCTTCGGGGAGAGATCGGGCTCGCCAGGCTGGGCGGAATCCTGAGACGAAGCGGGAGCCTGGCTGTCGGGTGTGCTCGGCGTTTCGGCCGGGGTGCAGCCTGCAAACATGCACAGGGTCAAGCAAGCGATGAGTACGAGTGCGATGAGTTTTTTCATTTCAATTCTCCTTTTTCTTTTTATGACCACTTTTCGTGGAAATAACGAGGTTCATTATGCGATGATCTGCCCCGGCTTGCGGTCGTAGGAAATCGCAACCGCGATCAGGAAGACCACGCCCTTGACAAGGCCGGTCAGGTCGTCGTTCAGACCGACGAGGATCATGCCTGCCTCCAGGACGGAGAGCATCAGCGCGCCGACGAGAATGCCGGACATTTTGACATTGTGGCCGCCGGAGAGCGGAATGCCGCCAAGCACCATAGCAATCAGAATTTCCGTTTCCAGGCCGGAGGCACTGCCTCCGGTGACGCTGCTGCTGCGGATGAGCAGGAGCGCACCCGCGATGCCGCAGCAGACGCCGCAGATCAGGTAGCCCAGCACCTTAAACTTGCGGACCTTGACGCCGCTGCAAACCGCCGTCTGCATGTTCGCGCCCATGGCCTTGTTGTATTTGCCGAGCTTGGTGAATTCGAAGAGCAGGAAGGCCAGCACCAGAACGCCAAGCGTGACAAAATAGAAGAGGTTCGGCGTATTCCAGGATTTGAAGACCTTCGGCAGGGAGACGATGCCCCGCTGCGTGTAGCCGGCCAGCGCGCCCTTGGTCAGGAACATGACCGCAAAGGACACGACGAAGGCCGGAACCTTCAGAAGCAGATGCGCGTAGACCAGAATCAGCTCGCACACGACGCCGGTCACCACCGACATGACCAGACCCAGCGCGGGGTTGCTCTGGCCGATGATGCCGAACATCATCGCAGACAGTGCGACGACGCCGCCGATGGAGAAGTTCAGGTTGCCCTGCGCCATGACGAACACCGCGCCCGCGCCGCCGATGAGCAGGAACATCGACTGCTTCCAGATGCTTTTCAGCGAGGTCGCGCTCAGGATGCTGCCCTTTGTCCAGATCGCAAAAATCAGGATAACGGCCAGCAGACCGCCGAAGCGCACCACCTCGCGCCCGACAGGCGTCTGCGTAAAGGATGTCAGACGCCGGGATTTCTTTTCGTTCATAACCGGTCCCTCCGTGTCAAATCATCATCCGGATGACGTTTTCCTCCGTGAACTCCGGACCGCGGCTCAATTCGCCCATGGCCCTTCCGTCCCGCAGGATCAGCACCCGGTCCGACATACCCAGAAGCTCGGGCATTTCCTCGGAAACCATAATCATGGCGCAGCCCTTTGCCTTCAGCTCCTCCATCAGCGCATAGATCGAAGCCTTGACGCCAATGTCGATGCCGCGCGTCGGGCAGTCGAAAATGAAGAGGTTGGAGTCGTTTGCCAGCCACTTGGCGAGCACGACCTTCTGCTTGTTGCCGCCGGAGAGGCTGGACACCGGCGAATCGACGTTCTCGAGCTTGATGCTCAGCAGGTCGCGCATTTCCGTCGCAAGTCTTTTCTCCTGCTTTCCCCAGATAAAGGGGCCGGATTTGACCTTGTCATAGGAGGTCAGCAGGATGTTGTCCCGCACGCTGGAGCTGACCATGATGGCCTCCTGCTCGCGGTTTTTGGGAATGAAGGCCATGCCGTGCGCGGCGGCAGTTTCCGGATTTTTGATTTCGATGTTATCGCGCACCAGCGTCACCCTTCCCTCATCCGGCTGGATCAGGCCGTAGGCCACCTTGCACAGCTCGTGCATGCCGCACTCGGACAGACCGCCGAAGCCGAGGATCTCGCCGCGGTGCAGCTCGAAGGAAACGTCGTGCAGCACGCCGCCCCAGGAGATGTGCTCCGCCTTCAAAACGACCTCGTCGCCGTAGTTTGCCGTTTCGTCCTCGCGGTAATAGTGACCGGAAAGCTCGCGGCCGATCATATAGCTGCGCATCGCCTCGACGGAAACGTCCTTGTTTTCCAGCGTTTTGATGAGCGCGCCGTCGCGCAGGACGCTGATGTTGTCGCAAATGCTCTCCAGCTCCTGCAAATCGTGGGAGATGAAGATGACCGTGCGGTTGGCCTCGCGCATGCTGCGCATGATCTCATAGACCTTGTCGCGGCCCTTCTGGGACAGCGCCGTCGTCGTCTCGTCGAAGATGATGATGTCGGGATTGCTGTTCATCGCGGCGGCAACCTCGATGAGCTTGCGGTCCTCAAAGGAAACCGTGTCCACCATCGCCGCCGGGTCGATGTCCGTGATGCCGACGCGCTCGAGCGCCTCCTTCGCCGCGGCCTGCATCCGCCGCTGGCTGACCACGCCCGCCGTGGCAAACTGTCCCTCGTTGCCGAGGAAGAGGTTCGCCGCAACGGTCAGGCCGTTGATGGTGCCCATCTCCTGCACGAGAATGCAGATGCCGTTCTGTTTGCCGTCCAGCATGGTTGCGGGGCGGTAGAGCTTGCCGTCCTTTTCCATTTCGCCGCTGTCCGGCTGCTGAAAGCCGGCGATCATGGAAGTGAGCGTCGATTTTCCGGAGCCGTTTTCTCCAATCAGACCCCGAACCTCTCCGCGATAGAAGTCCAGGCTGACGTTATTGACTGCGTGCGTTGGTCCGAAGGATTTGTCTATGCCCTTGATCCGGAGAACGACGTCTCTTTCGTCCTGCATGAAGCATTCCTCCTTGTCTCTGTTTTCGGAATGTAAGCTTGCTTATTGTGCATGGTGCACAAATTATAAGCTCAATTTTTGTGAGCCACATGCTCACTGCACAACACGATAATATCAGCCGCCGCGTCGGAAAGCAATATCGCTACTATTTTCATCGAAAGTAGATGCAAGAAATTTTTCGCACGCCGCGCGGCCTGAAAATTATTTCACGGGCATTCGCTGCATTTTCTTTTTCAATATTGAAATACCGCCGCCCCGCCTGCATAATGAAAAGCGAGAAAAATAGGAAGGGGACCGCCCGATGATTTCCGATACCGCCCGCCGCAGGACGCTGCTGCGCTTCTCTGCCGCAGAATTTCTGTTCTTTGCATTCGGCTCACTGCTCTCCTATCAGACCGTTTTTCTGAAGGATACTCTCGGCCTGAGCAGCGCAGAGATCGGCAGCCTGACCGCGGGCTGCGCCGTCATCAGCCTGGCGTTTATTCCGCTGTGGGGCGTTCTGAGCGATAAGCTCCGCTCCGCGCGCGTAGTGTTCGGCCTGTGCATGGCAGGCGCCGCGGCGGCCACCCTCCTGTTTTCCTTCCTTGGCGCGGGTCTGCCTGCCGCGCCCGCGCTGATATTTCTGCTGCTGCTTCTGAAATATCTCTTCCAGCAGCCGACCAATTCTCTGCTCGACGGCTGGGCCATCAGCGAGCTTGCGCCGCACGGCGTGGCCTACAGCCGCGTGCGCGTCTGGGGCTCGGTGGGCTTTGCCTCCTTCTGCCTGCTGCTCGGTCTGACCGTCGGAAAGGTGCTTTCCGTCCGGACGGCCTTCCGGCTCTGCGCCGCGCTGGGGCTTGCGCTTGCCGCGTGGACCTTCGCGCAGCGGGGCGGAGCTGCCTCCGGCGGGGAAGCAAAGCCGGGGCTGCGTGATTTTCTCCGGCTTTTGAAGAACAAAAAGTTCCTGATGTATCTGTTTTTCAGTATCGGGCCGAACATTTTTGTGGGCGTGACGCTGGTGTACTTCCCCTATGTTCTCGAGCTGGCCGGGGTCAGCACGGACCGCATTGGCATTTTTACGGGCCTGCGCTCCGGCATTGAGGTGCTGACCATGCTGGTGCTGCTCACTCTGCTCAGCCAAAGGGTCAGCGCGGGCTATCTCGTCGCGCTTCCCGGCCTCTTCGGCGGGCTGGAGCATCTGCTCTACGGCAGCGCGCCCGGCATGGCTCCGATCTTCGTTTCCATGACGCTCTCCGGCCTGGCCGGCGGTGTTTTCTACGGCATGGGCCCGGCCTATATCCACAACATCGTCCCGGCCGCCCTGCAAAACACGGCGCAGACGCTCGCCGCCTTTGTCACGACGCTCGTCGCCGTGGGTGGAAGCTTCCTCGGCGGGCGGCTGATCTCCCGCTTCGGCATTCTGGCGCTGACGCGCGGCTGCGGCGCGGTGATGCTGGCGCTCAGCGCGCTGTTTCTTCTCTCGCAGGCGCTCTGGCGGACGCCCTTCTTCCCCGGCAAAAAAGCGTAAGCTCTGCCTTGCAGTACGCAGGCTTTTCATACCGAACAGAAAGGAATGTTTTACTATGAGTCTTGATTTCAAGGGCAAAAACGTGCTGGTCACAGGCGGCTCCCGCAACATTGGCAAAGGCATTGTGGAGTGCTTCCTGGAAACCGGCGCAAACGTCGTCTTCACCTTCCACGGAAGCGAGGCGCGCGCCGAGCAGACGCGGCAGGAGCTTCTGCCGAAGGCGCAGGGACATTTTTCCTATTTCCGCGCGAGCTGCGACAATATTGCAGACGTCGAGGCGACCTTTGACTACTGCGAAAGGGTCATGGGCCCGGTGGATTTCCTCATCAACAACGCCGCAAACCTCAAAAACGCCTCCAACACCACGCCCGCCCGCCCCGTTCCCACCATCCTGCAAACCACGACGGAGGAATTCAAGGATCAGCTCACCGGCACGCTCAGCTCCGTGTTCTATCACATCAACCGCATGGTGCGCGACTGCATCCGCGACGGCCGCGGCGGCCGCATCGTGAACCTCTCCTCCAAGGCCGCCGTCAGCACAAAATCAGGCATTCTCGCCTACGCCGCCGCCAAGGCGGGCGTGAGCATGCTGACGCATGTGTGCGGCATTGAGCTGGGAAAATACGGCATTATTACGACGGGCATCATGCCCGGCTTCGTGGACGACGATTTCTACAAGGGCGGCACGCGCTTCTCCGGCCATGCCAACAGCCAGAACATCGGCGCCGTCGGGCGCGTGGCCTGCGGCAGGGATATGGCGGAGATGGTCGTGGCCCTGTGCGGCCCCGCGGGCGATTTCGCCATCGGCGAGGTCGTGGACATGACGGGCGGCCGCCTGCTGCAATAAGGAGGAAGAGCGATGAATCTGCATTTGAACGGAAAGAACGTACTGGTCACCGGCGGCTCGAAGAACATTGGCAAGGCCATCGTCAGGGCCTATCTCGAGGAGGGCGCGAACGTCGTTTTCACCTGGCACGCCGACGAGGCGGCGGCCGAGGCCGCCTATCAGGAGCTGAAGCCCCTGGCGCAGGGCTATTTTGCCGCGCACCGCGCCGACGCCATGCAGGAGGACGAGGTTCGCGAGACGATCGATTTCTGCTATGAGGCCATGGGCGGCGTGGACATTCTGGTCAACAACGCCTGCTCCGCAGGCAAGCGGAAAATGGCGCTTCAGGACATGACGCCGGAATACTGGAACGCGGAGATGTTCGAGGCCATTCTGCCCATGTATCTGCACACGCGCATGCTCTGCCAGGACTGCATGGCCGCAAAAAAGCCCTGCCATATCATCAACATCTCCGCCGCGGAGGGCGTGAAGATCTGCTCCGTCCCCGGCACCGCGCCCTATGCCGCCGCCAAGGCGGGCATCCTCATGTACACCCGCACGCTTGCCCACCAGATGGCCCCCTACGGCATCACGATCAACGGCATCATCCCCGGCCGCGTGCTTGACCCCGCGCTGACCGGCAGCGAGGCTTACGCCTATATCACGGGCGAAACACGCGTCGGCTCCCTGAAGGATCTGACCGACCCCGCGGAGATCGGCGCAATGGCCGCCTACCTCGGCAGCGACTATGCAAAGCACATCATCGGCGCCAACCTAGATGTTACCGGCGGCTGCCTTCTTTGATTTGGGAAACTCTGAAAAAATCCCCTGCGGCGGGCGGCGGCTCTTTTCCGCCAACTCATCGGTTCGAAAAACTTGAAAGATTGCGCAGCCGTCGGCAGCTCTGCTGCCTTACGGATGCGGCATACCCCTTGCGGGTACATCCAGTATTCCTGCGTTTTCCAAACCTCGATTTGACGAAAAATCCCTCGCCGCCCATCCTTGTTGATTTGTTCAGAGCTTCCCTTTGAGTGCCCTGAATAACAATTTCCATCTTTGTTGTTGCTTCAGAGCTTCCCTTGGCTTTAGGCATTTCTGCTCATCTGTCTGAATTTCGGATACAATTTGCCCCGTGCCTGATTTTACGGCACGGGGTTTTCTTTGCCCGTTTTCAAATGCATTCTGAAGGGGTATACTTAGGCCAGAAATCAAGAGGAGGTGTCCGGTATGCGTTCCGTAACACCAATGAGAACCGCAAAAATCGGATATATTGTTCTTTCCGCCCTGCTGTGCGTCTTCGGCATCGTCCTGATGCTCTACCCCGGCTTTTCCGCGAAGATGCTCGGCGTGCTGTGCGGCGTCGTGATGATTCTTTTCGGCGTCGTCAAGCTGGTCGGCTACTTTTCCAGAGATCTTTACCGGCTGGCCTTTCAGTATGACCTGGCCTGCGGCAGTCTGCTGATTCTGCTTGGCGCGGTGATGCTCCTGCGGCCGGACAGCCTGCTCAACTTCATCTGCGTTGCGCTCGGGATTTACATCCTGACCGACGGCCTGTTCAAGATTCAGATTTCCATGGACGCCCGGCAGTTCGGGCTGCGCCGCTGGTGGCTGATCCTCGCCGAGGCGATTCTCGCCGCGCTGCTCGGATTGACGCTGATCTTCCGCATCACGGATTCCACGCGGATCCTGACGACGCTGCTCGGCGTTACGCTGCTGGCCGAGGGTATTCTGAATCTCAGCACCGTTATTACCGCCGTAAAGATCGTCAAGCATCAGAAAAAGGATGTCATCGACGCGGAATTTTATGAAAGTGAGGAATGAGAAACCATGCGTTTTTCCAAAGCGGTTGTGAAATACCGCGTTGTGATTCTGATCGTCACGCTTGCGCTGATGATCCCCGCCGTGCTCGGCATGATCGGCACCAGGATCAACTATGATATGCTCGATTACCTGCCCTCGGATATGGACACCGTCATCGGGCAGGATCTTCTGAAAGAGGACTTCGGCAAGGGCGCCTTCTCCTTCATTATTCTGGAGGATATGCCCGCCAAGGACGTCGTCGCCCTGAAGGAAAAGATCGCGAAGGTCGATCATGTGGAGACCGTCCTCTGGTATGACGACGTCGCAGACATCTCCGTGCCGATGGAGCTGCTTCCGGAAAAGGTCTGGAAGGAGTTTAACACCGACCACTCCACGATGATGGCCGTCTTCTTCGACTCCGCAACGAGCGAGGACGTGACCATGGACGCCATCCGCGAGATCCGCTCCATTGCGGGCAAGCAATGCTTCGTGTCCGGCATGTCCGCGCTGGTCACCGATCTGAAGGATCTGTGCGAGCAGGAGGAGCCGATTTACGTCGGTCTTGCCGTGCTGTGCGCCTGCGTGGCAATGATGATCTTCCTGGACGGCTGGCTCGTCCCCTTCGTGTTCCTGGCCAGCATCGGCATGATGATCGTCCTGAACCTCGGCACGAACTACTTCTTCGGCGAAATTTCCTACATCACCAAGGCGCTGTCCGCCGTCTTGCAGCTGGCCGTCACGATGGACTATTCCATCTTCCTCTGGCACAGCTACAACGAGCAGCGCGAAAAATACGAGGACAATAAGGAGGCCATGGCCGTCGCCATCCGCGATACGCTGACGAGCGTCATCGGCTCCTCCGTCACGACCATCGCCGGCTTTGCCGCGCTGTGCTTCATGTCCTTCACCCTCGGCCGCGACCTCGGCATCGTCATGGCAAAGGGCGTGCTGCTGGGCGTGCTGGGCTGCGTCACGGTTCTGCCGTCGCTGATTCTGATCCTCGACAAGCCGCTGCAAAAGACGAAGCACCGCTCCCTCATCCCGAACATGAGCAAGTTCTCCCGCGGCGTGACGAAGGTCTTCCCGGTCTTCCTCATCATCTTCGCCATGCTGATTTTCCCGGCCTATTACGGCTACGACAAGACGAACGACGAGGTCTACTACGACATGGGCCAGTGCCTGCCGGAGGACATAGAGTACGTCATTGCAAACTCCAAGCTGTCCGAGGAATTCGACATCGCCTCGACACACATGGTGCTCGTCAACGCCGACCTGCCCGCAAAGGACGTGCGGAACATGATAGACGAGATGGAAGACGTGGACGGCGTGAAATACGTCCTCGGTCTGGAATCCGTCCTCGGCTCCCGCGTGCCTGAGGAGGTGCTGCCGGAGCGCCTGGTCAACACGCTCAAGAGCGAAAACTGGGAGCTGCTGCTCATCAACTCGGAATACAAGGTCGCAAGCGACAAGGTCAACGAGCAGATCGACAGCCTGAACGCCATCCTCAAGAAGTATGACGAAAACGGCATGCTCATCGGCGAGGCGCCCTGCATGAAGGACATGATCGAAACGACCGACCACGACTTCAAGGTCGTCAACACCGTCTCCATCCTCGCGATCTTCATCATCATTCTGCTGGTCGAGAAGAGCATTTCTCTTCCCTTCCTGCTCATTGCGGTCATTGAGCTGGCCATCTTCATCAACCTCGGCCTGCCGCATTATCTCGGGCAGTCGCTGCCCTTCATCGCCCCGATCTGCATCTCCACGATTCAGCTCGGCGCGACCGTGGACTACGCCATTCTGATGACCACCCGCTATAAGGCCGAACGCAGCGCCGGTAACGACAAGCGCAGCGCCGTCAACACCGCGCTGGCAGCGTCCATCCCGTCGATCATCGTCAGCGGCATGGGCCTGTTCGCCGCCACCTTCGGCGTGGCCATTTACTCGGACATCGACATCATCAGCTCCATGTGCATGCTGATGGCGCGCGGTGCAATTATCAGTATGCTTTGTGTTATCTTCATCCTGCCGGCGCTGCTGATGCTCTGCGATAAGCTCATCCGCGTCACCACGCTGGGAATGAAATCCAAAAAATCGAATTCGGAGGTAAGCTGAATCATGTCTAAGAAGATTTTCAAGCCGCTGGCGCTGGGACTGTGCGCGGCGGTATGTGTGAGCAGCATCGGCGCGACCGTGTATGCACGCGGTGCAAAGAATCAGGAGCCCAAGCAGGAGACCGCCCAGACCGTGAGCGCCTCCGTACAGACGGAAACCACGCAGCCCGAAAAGGACGAGACGGTTTACGTTCTGGCCGGCGCGGACGGTTCCGTGCAGAAGATCATCGTCAGCGACTGGATCAAAAATACGCTCGCAAGCGATAAGCTGACGGACGCCTCCGAGCTGACGAACGTCGAGAACGTCAAGGGCGACGAGGGCTACACCATGGATGCCTCCAACGCCCGCGTCTGGGACGCCGCCGGTAACGACATCTACTACCAGGGCAACATCGAAAAGGAGCTGCCCGTCACGCTCAAGGTCAGCTACACGCTGGACGGTAAGACCGTCTCGCCAGAGGAGCTGGCAGGCAAGAGCGGCAAGGTCATCATCCGCTATGATTATGAAAACAACCAGTATGAAACCGTAAGCGTGAACGGCAAGCAGGAAAAGATCTATGTTCCCTTCGTCATGCTGACCGGCATGCTGCTCGACAACGAGCATTTCAGCAACGTCGAGGTTTCCAATGGCAAGCTCATCAATGACGGCAGCCGCTACGTCGTCGCCGGCATCGCCCTGCCGGGCATGCAGGAGAGCCTCGGCATCGACGAAAAGACGCTCGATATTCCGGATTATGTGGAAATCACCGCGGATGTCACCGATTTTGCTATGATGAACACCGTCACCATCGCGACGAATGAACTCTTCAACCAGATCGACACCGATCAGCTCGACTCCGCCGACGATCTGAAGTCCTCCCTGAACGACCTGACCTCCGGCATGAAGCAGCTGCTCGACGGCTCCTCCGCCCTTTATGACGGGCTGAACACCCTGCTGGAAAGCTCTCAGACGCTGATCTCCGGCATAGACAAACTGGCAGCGGGCGCCAATCAGCTCTCCTCCGGTCTGAACGAGCTGGATTCCCACAGCAGCGAGCTCAACGGCGGCGCACAGCAGGTCTTTGAAACGCTGCTCGCCACGGCAGACAGCGAGCTGGCCAAGGCCGGACTGACCGTCCCGCAGCTCACGATCGACAATTATCCCCAGGTTCTCAACGGCGTCCTCGCCCAGCTCGACGAGACGAACGTCTACCAGACGGCCTATGCCACCGCGCTGGCCAAGGTCACTGCGGCGGTCGATGCCAGGATGGACGAGATCACCGCGGGCGTCACGCAGGCCGTGCAGGCAGGCGTGAAGGAGCAGGTGCTCACCGCCTACCGCGCGCAGGTGGTCGAGGGTTACCGCAAGCAGGCGCTGGCGCAGGTTCTGCAGGCCATGGGCATTTCCGAGGAAACGTATAACAGCAGCGCCGAAATCAAGGCGCAGGTGGACGCGAAGGTCGCCGCTCTGGTGGAGGCCGCGCAGACCGACGGCACCATTGACGCGCTGGTCAGCGCCGCGGAGACGAACGGCACGATCGACGCCCTGGTTTCCCAGCAGATGCAGACCAAGGAGGTACAGGCGCTCATCGAGCAGAAGGTCGCCGAAACGCGTCAGGCCAAAATCGACGAGACGATGAACTCTCCCGAGGTGCAGGATCAGATCACCGCAGCGCTGGAGCAGGCGAAGTCCGGCGCGGCCAGCATCAGCGCGCTGAAGAGCCAGCTCGACAGCTACAACACCTTCTACACCGGCCTGAAGGACTACACCGCAGGCGTTTCCTCCGCAGCCGACGGCGCGCAGGAGCTTTACCAGGGTATCCTGACGCTGAAGAACGGCGCGCCCGCGCTGGTGGACGGCGTCACGCAGCTCCGCGATGGCGCGATGCAGCTGTCCGACGGCCTGAAGGAATTCAACGAAAAGGGCGTGGAGAAGCTCGTGGACGTCGTGGAGGGCGACCTGGACGGTCTGCTTGAGCGCGTCAAGGCGATTGCGGACGTTTCCGCAAATTACCGCTCCTTCTCCGGCCTCTCCGAGGACATGGACGGCCAGGTGAAGTTCATCTACCGCACCGACGCCATCGGCGATTGAGAAGGAAAACAGCAAGCGTGGAAGAATAGCAAATTCCCCGGCGGGCCGTCAGACCCACCGGGGAATTTTCATTTGCGCAAACCAGTCCCTTACGGGGTAATTTTATCGATGCACGGGGGAATTTGGCGGTTCCTGCACCAGGGACGGCGGGTTCGTATGATTTTATCGCTCCTACAAATATTTTGCCGTCAAGGCGGCGGCGAGAAAGCCGGTGGCGTCGGCGATCAGCGCGGCGGGGATGGTGTAGCGCGTCTTGTGAATCCCGGCGGCGCCGAAATAGACGGAGATGGTATAAAATGTCGTCTCCGTGCTGCCCAGCATGATGGCCGCCGTCCGGCCGATGAGAGAATCCGGCCCGTGCACCGCCATCAGATCCGCGCCGACGGCCAGCGCCGCGCTGCCGGAGATCGGCCGCAGCAGCACGAGCGGCAGCGTTTCGGCGGGGATACCCACCGCGTTTGCCGCGGGCGCCAGCCAACGTGTCAACGCCTCGACCGCGCCGGAGGCGCGCAGCATATGCACCGCCGTCAGAAGCATCACGAGCGCCGGGACGATGGAAACCAGCAGCTTCAGCCCCTCCAGGCCGCCTTGCAGCAGCGCGCCGTAGACATCCTGCTTCTTTGCCAGCGCGGCGGCGGCGGTGAAAATCATCAGAAGCGGGATCAGCAGATCAAGCACGGCGGAACCTCCGGAAAAGCGAGGCCGCCAGCAGCCCCGCCGTCACGCTCAGCGCCGAGGTCAGCCAGACCGCTGGAAGAATGTCAAAGGGCGCGGCCGCGCCCAGCGAGGCGCGCACCGCCGCGACGGTCGTCGGCAAAAGCTGGATGGAGGCCGTGTTCATCACGATCAGGCGGCACATTTCGTCCGTCGCCGTGTGCGTGTGCGAAAGCTCCTGCATCCGCTTCACGGCGGCAATGCCCATGGGCGTGGCCGCGTTGCCCAGGCCGAGGAGATTGGCGGAGACATTGCCGCAGAGGTAGCCCATCGCCTTCTCGTCCCGGCTGGCCTGCGGGAAAAGCCGTCGAAACACCGGCCGCAGCACCTTTGCAAGCCCGCGCAGGAAGCCCGCCTCCTCCATAAGCTTTGCAAGCCCGCTCCAGAGGCACAGCGCCCCCGCCAGCGACAGCGCCAGCTCCACCGCCGCCCGCGCCCCCGCCATAACTGCCGGGGAAAGCGCCCCAAGCCTGCCGTTCAGCGCCGCCGCGACTGCCGAGGCCAGCACCAGAACCATCCAGATCGCGCCCATTACCATAAAAATCCCCTCCCCGGACAATCTATGCGCCGGGAAGGGGACAATATGATTCCTTTATTTCCGGCGCAGGACGCTGCCGCCGGTTTCCTTTGTGCGTTCGCCCTGCGCAATGGCCGGTTTGCCGCCGACGAACACATAGCGCATGCCCTCGCTCTCCTGCCGCGGATTGGCGTAGGTCGCACGCTCGTGAATTTCCTCCAGCCGGAAAATATTGAGGTCGGCGTCCATGCCCTCGCGCAGCAGCCCCTTTGTGTGCAGGCGCATGGCCTGCGCGGGCAGGGAGGTCAGCTTCTTCACCGCCTCCGGCAGGGTCAGAACCTGTTCCTCGCGGACGTACTTTTCCAGAAGGCGCGTACAGGTCGCGTAGACGCGCGGGTGCGGCAGGCCGACGGTGGGGTAGGTGCTGTCGGAGATCACGCTGGCGAAGGGGTCGCGCAGAATGGTGCGGATGTCCTCCTCGCAGGTGATGCGGTCGATCATCGTCACGCTGCAATGCTCGCTGGCCAGCAGCTCGCACAGGCAATCCACCGGCTCGAGGTCCATCTCCCGCGCCGCCTGCGCAACGGTCAGGCCGGTCAGCGCCTGGTGCTCCGGCAGGTTCAGGGTAGACAGGACGATGTTGTCCCAGCCGACCATCTGGGCGATGTTGTCAAAATCGTGCCCGCTGCGGATGCGCTCACGCAGCTGTGCATGAATTTCCGGGCGGCGCAGTCGCTCGGAGATCGCCTCCGTGCCGCCCTCGAGCAGATCCGGCGGCAGCAGATGCAGCAGCTGCGTAGAGCCGGCGGTGTAGGGGTAGACGTCGCAGGTGACGTCCATGCCGTCCTCGCGGGCGCGGGCCATCAGCTCCAGCGCGTGCGGGATGCGCTTGCCCCAGTTGCGCATGCCCATGGCCTTGAGGTGGCTGATGTGCAGCGGCGTGTGCAGCGCACGGGCAACGGTGAGCATCTCCTCCACGGCCTGGCAGACCATATCGCCCTCCTCGCGCATGTGCACGGCGATGGGAATGCCGCTGTGGTCAAGCGGCGCAAGGGCGCGGATCAGCTCCTGTGTCGTGTAAAAGCACTCCGGCGCATAGCCGAGGCCGAGAGAAACGGCAAAGGCGCCCTCGGCCAGCGCACGCTCCAGACGGTGGTGGATGGGGGCGTAATCGTCCGGCGCCTCGGCGCGGTAGCCGCAGACGTCCGTGCGGACGGTGCCGCCGCCCACAAGCATACCCACATTCAGGGGAAGCGCCCGCGTCTGCAAGGCGGAAAGATAGGCGTCCATCGAGTCCGTCGGGATGCCCTCGACCGCGCCGCCCGTGATGGGCTGCAAATAGCGCAGAATTTCCTCGCGGTGCGCCGCGCCGAAGGGCGCAAGGGACAGGCCGCAGTTGCCGTTGAGAATGGTCGTCAGGCCCTGATGCAGCTCCGCGCCGCCGAAGCTGCCGCGGAAGGCCTCGGCGTCGCCGTGGCGGTGGATATCAAGAAAACCGGGCGTGACATAGCAGCCGGAGGCGTCAACGACCTTCTCCGCCCGGCCCAGGTCATGGCCGATGGCAGCAATTTTTCCGCCGGAGACGGCAAGCTCGGCGGCATATGCCGGACTGCCGCTGCCGTCGAGCAGCCGTCCGCCGCGAATAATGAAATCAAACAAGGAAATCCCTCCCGCCATTATCTTAGCACCGCCGCGGGAAAAATCAAGGGTGCGGCGGGTTGATTTTTGCAGAAAGATTGGATATAATAAAGAAAAATCCCACAAAGGAGGCCCATTTTCATGGCTGCAAAAATTGAAAAAACCACCATCATCGGTGATGTCCTCGATATCGCTCCGCAGACCGCGCCCCTCTTCATGGCGATCGGCATGCACTGCCTTGGCTGCCCGTCCTCCCGCGGCGAGACCGTTGAGGAAGCCTGCATGGTGCACGGCGTGGACGCCGACGCCTTCCTGGCGCAGGTCAACCGCTTCATCGAAGCCAGCGAAGCGAATCAGTAAGGAAGAACGCAAAAAGGAGAGGCTTTTACCTCTCCTTTTTTGCGGGCAGTCGCAGATTTGTAAATGCCTGCACACGAGACGGGAAGCCCGTTCCCTACGCTGTTTTATAAATACAACAAACATTTCAGGAGAATCCCATGAAACTACCCATTTCCGACCGGCTGCTGTGCTGCGCGGCGCAGGTGCCGCAGGGCGCGCGCGTCGCCGACATCGGCGCGGATCACGGCTATCTCGGCATCGAGCTTCTGCGCACGGGCCGTGCCGCCTTCGTCCACGCCTCCGAGCTGCGCGAAGGTCCGCTCAAGCGCGCCATGGCCAACGCCCTGCGCTACGGCGTAGCGGAGCGCATGCGCTTTTCCCGCGCGGACGGCCTTGCGGCGATCGATCCCGCAGAGGTGGACACCATCGTCTGCGCCGGGATGGGCGGCGACCTGATCACCCACATTCTGCGCGGCTGCGCGTGGGTGCGCGATCCGGCCTATCTTCTGATCCTACAGCCGCAGTCCTCCGCCTGCGACCTGCGCCGCAGCCTGACGGAGCTGGGCTTCGGCATCGAGCGCGAGACGCTCGTGCGCGACGGTGGCTTTTTATATCAGGTGCTGTGCGTGCGCTACGGCTGTGCCGCGCCGCTCACGCCGGGGCAGCAATATGTCTCGCCCGCCCTGCTGGCCTCCGGCGATGCGCTGCTGCCGGAATATTTCGAGCGCATGGAGCATGCGCTGACCATGGCGGCCGAGGGCATTCGCCGCGGCGGCCGCGACCCGGAAAAGCTCCGCTATTACGAAACCGCCCTCCGTGAGGTGCGGGAAATGAGGAATACCTATGAAAACCGTCCGTGACATTCATTCGTTTTTGCAGGCCCTTGCGCCGGAAGCCATGCAGGAGAGCTGGGACCACGTAGGTCTGCTCTGCGGCCATGCGAACGCGCCGGTCACGCGCGTTCTGGTCGCGCTCGATCCCTTCCGCGCCGCCTGCGAGGAGGCAAAAGCCCTCGGCGCGCAGCTTCTGCTCACGCACCACCCGGCCATCTGGCATCTGGAAACCGTCAACGACCAGACCGAGCAGGGGAGAAACCTCCTTTTTCTGATTGAAAACGGCATTGCCGCGCTGAATGCGCACACAAATCTGGACAAGGCGCCCGGCGGCGTGAACGACATCCTTGCCGCCGCGCTGGGTCTGACGGACGTGACCGTCGCCGCGCCGGAGGGAACGGACGCGCAGGGACGGCCCTACGGCCTCGTGCGCATCGGCAAAACCGCGCCGCAGGCGCCGGAGGCCTTCGTGCAGCACGTCAAAACGGCGCTGCACTGCCCCGGTGTGCGCTATGTAGACGGCGGGCGGAACATCGAAACCGTCGCCGTGGGCGGCGGCGCCTGCGCGGACGCGCTGGCACAGGCCGCGGCGCTGGGCTGCGAGGCCTTCGTCACGGCGGACGTCAAATACAACGCCTTTGCCGACGCCGCCGCGCTGGGCGTCACGCTCATCGACGCAGGACATTTCGAAACCGAGAATCCCGTCTGCGCCGTGCTGGCGGAGAAGCTGCGCGCCGCCTTCCCGGAACTCGAGGTTTTTGTGTCAAAAATGCATGCAGACCCCATAAAATTCGCATAAACGGCTTGTCAAGCCGCGCTGCGTGTGCTAAAATAATCCGTACGAAAACTTTATCAGAGAGGAAGCATACTTATGTCCGGACATTCCAAGTGGCATAACATTCAGAAAACGAAGGGTGCGCAGGACGCAAAGCGCGCTGCCGCTTTTACCAAGATTGCGAAGGAGATGTACGTCGCCGTGAAGGAAGGCGGCTCCGCCGACCCGAACTATAACTCCCGCCTGGCCACCGTCATCACCAAGGCAAAGGCCGCCAACATGCCCAACGATAACATCAAGCGCGTGCTGGAAAAGGCTGCAAGCGCCGGCAGCGGCGATGCCTACGATTCCATCACCTATGAGGGCTACGGCCCCGCCGGTATCGCCGTGATCGTCGAGACCATGACCGACAACCGCAACCGCACCGCGGGCAACATCCGCCACCATTTCGACAAGTACGGCGGCAAGATGGGCGCCAACGGCTGCGTCTCCTGGAACTTCAGCAAGAAGGGCGTGCTCGTCATCGACAACGAGGACGGCGACTATGAGGAAGACGACGTCATGATGGACGCCATGGACTGCGGCGCGGACGATTTCGAGGCCGAGGAGGACTGCTTCACCGTCTACACCACGCCGGACGATTTCAACGCCGTGGCCGATGCGCTGACCGCAAAGGGCTACAGCTTCGTCTCCGCGCAGATTGAGATGGTACCGGGCGAGTATAAGAAGCTCGACAACCCCGACGATGCCGCCAACATGGAAAAAATGCTCGACCTCTTTGAGGACGACGACGATGTCCAGAACGTCTGGCACAACTGGGACAGAGACTGATTTTGCTTTTATATTATAAAAGTACACGCCGCCGGAGAACCCCCGGCGGCGTGGTCTTTTTATTCTTCTGTCAGCTGCGTCTGCTGCTGCAAAAGCACATCGATCATCTGCGATACGGCGACGAGCGTCTCCGGACGGCATTTTTCCAGCTTTGCGGAAATCTCGCGGTTGATGATGGCCTCCGGCGGGGCATAGGGCGTGTCCAGCAGGAAATAGTCCGTGCTCTCGCCGAGAACGGCGGAAAGACGGAGCAGCATGGAAAGAGAGAGCTTGCACTGCGCAGTTTCAATGTGGCTCAGGTAATTGTTTGAGCAGCCGGCCATGACGCTCAGCTCCGCCTGCGTCAGTCCCCGCTGCACGCGCAGCTGGCGTATTCTCTGCCCGAGCTTCTGATAATCGACTTCCTGCATGATTCCACCGTCCAACAAATGTTTTTCTTATTGTAGTGGATGGTGGTTTTTGTGAAAACAATCTATTACAGCATATTGCTATT
The DNA here is from genome assembly GCA_934622035.1 of uncultured Oscillospiraceae bacterium. Classification (GTDB taxonomy): domain Bacteria; phylum Bacillota; class Clostridia; order Oscillospirales; family Oscillospiraceae; genus JAZOXB01. Next base: position 6,460 of record CAKTVG010000007.1, on the reverse strand, counting down.
TTCGTTTGAATGATATAAAATAAAAATGCAAATTGCCGTGATAAGGAGATTGAAATACAGGAAGAAAAAGCACTGCTTCTGAAGGCAGCGGCGAGGCTATATAGCATAGGCGTAGAGGTCGAGACGGCACGGGAACGTCTGCGCGCCCTGGCGGCGGACGGAACGGCATATGATTCTCCGGAAATGACGGCCGCGCTGGAGGAATATCAAACGCTTTCCGCATTATGGAAGGGGCTGGAGCAGCAGTATTTGCAGCTGCGCGAGACATTGCGGGAGGATTAGGGCTTTCTTCCCGCGCCCGCAATTCATTCACAACCACACCTGTGGGGCAGGACCCATGTGTCCTACCCTTCACGTATATTGCGGCCACGGCAGTTACAAATTTGAAAATTCCTGCACCCGGGACGGGTAACCTGTCCCCTACAGGATGGTTTGATGGTACATACACAAATTACAGACACAATCCTATGCAAAAATCCGGGGAAATCTCTTGACAAGCCGGGCGCTTGCAGATACAATAAACGGTGGATTAGTTTGTCCGCCGCCGCAAGGGGTGGTGGTGCGCGGGCGTTACTTTTTCTTCAGAAGCGCTGCAAAATCCGGCCTGCGCATCCGGCAAACGCAGAATTGATGCGGATGCTCCGGCGATGGCCGAGGACAATCCCTGCGGCGCTTCCCGTGGAGCACACGGTGCTCCATTTCCCCAATACTGTGAACAGGAGGTGTATTCAAGGAATATGGAATGGTACTTTTATCTCCTGATTGTTTTAGGAGTACTGATTGTAGCAGTTGTTTTCTTCCTGGCCGGCATTGCCTACCGCAAGAAGGTCGCCGAGCGCGAGATCGGCAGCGCAGAGACGGAAGCCACACGCATCATCAACGAAGCCATCAAGGGCGGCGAGAATAAGAAGCGTGAAATACTGGTCGAGGCAAAGGAAGAAATCCATAAATCCCGCACGGAATACGAAAAAGAAGTTAAGGAGCGCCGCTCCGACCTGCAAAAGCAGGAGCGCCGCTTGCAGCAGAAGGAAGAATCGCTGGACAAGAAGCTCGACGCCTTCGAGCGCAAGGAGGACGACCTGCGCAAGCGTCAGGCTGCCATCGCTTCCACGCAGGAAGAGGTCAATCTCATCAAGAAAAGTCAGCTCGAGGTGCTGGAGAAAATCTCCGGCCTGACGCAGGACGAGGCCAAGGCCCAGCTCCTGCAAAGCCTTGAAAACGACTGCCGCCACGATGCAGCCGTGAAAATCCGTGAAATCGAAGCAAATCTGAAGGAAAATTCCGAACAGCTCGCCCGCGAGATCATCTCCATCGCCATCCAGCGCTGCGCTGCGGATCACTCCGCAGAGGCGACGGTCTCCGTCGTGCCGCTGCCGAACGACGAGATGAAAGGCCGCATCATCGGCCGCGAGGGCCGCAATATCCGCACGCTCGAATCCATCACCGGCGTCGATCTCATCATCGACGATACCCCCGAGGCGATCACCGTCTCCTCCTTCGATCCCGTCCGCCGCGAGGTCGCCCGTCTGGCGCTGGAAAAGCTCATCGCCGACGGCCGCATCCATCCGACGCGCATCGAGGATCTGGTCGAGAAGGCCCGCAAGGAGGTCGACCGCGTCATCAAGCAGGAGGGCGAGCGCGCCGCCTTTGAAACCGGCGTCAACAACCTCCATCCGGAGCTGATCAAGCTCCTCGGCCGTCAGAAGTACCGCACGTCCTATGGCCAGAACGTGCTCAACCACTCCATTGAGGTCGCGCACATCGCGGGCCTGCTCGCCAGCGAGCTGGGCGTGGACGTGGCGCTTGCCAAGCGTGCGGGTCTGCTGCACGACCTGGGCAAATCCGTTGACCACGAAATGGAGGGCAGCCACGTGCAGCTCGGCGTTGAGCTGGCGCGGAAGTACAACGAATCCCCCGACGTCATTCACGCCATCGAGGCGCACCACAACGACGTGGAGCCGCGGACGATCATCGCCTGCCTGGTGCAGGCCGCCGACGCCATCTCCGCCGCACGTCCCGGCGCTCGCCGCGAAAACGTGGAGAATTATATCCGCCGTCTGGAAAAGCTGGAAGAGCTGACCGGCACTTACCCCGGTGTCGAAAAGTCCTATGCGATTCAGGCCGGCCGCGAGGTCCGCATCATGGTCAAGCCCGAGGAGGTTTCCGAGGACAATATGGTGCTGCTCGCCCGCGATATCGCAAAGAAGATCGAAGCCGAGCTCGAATATCCCGGTCAGATCAAGATCAATGTCATTCGCGAAACCAAAGCGACGGAATACGCAAAGTAATTCAAAACAGGCCCCCGTTCCGGTGCAGCCGGAACGGGGGCGTTTTTGCGCAAAATTGCCAGATGCCGCGGAGGGGGATTTGCCAATCCGTAGCTGCCCGCGCCGGGCGCGGCAGAGCCACGCCCCTGCGGCCAATTCTAATTTTGGTGCATCCGTAGGGCATTCTTCTTAAATCGGCTCTGCGGAAATGGCGGAGATCTCATAGGCGGTGCGCTGCTCGGCCCGGCCGTCGATCAGCTTGATGTACGACCGGCTTTGCAGGCGGCCGGTCAGCGTCAGGTGTGTCCCGATGGGCAGCCCTGCGGCGCTTTCGGCGGTTTTGCCCCAGAGGATGCAGGGCAGATAGTCCGCGCGGCGGTAGGCGCGGTTGACCGCAAGCATGATGTCGCAGATTTCCCGCCCGAGGGGCGTGCGGCGGTAGACTGGCTCCTTGCAGATGACGCCCGTCAGCGTGACCAGATTGTCGTGCGGTGCGCCGCAGACCTCCAGCGAGGACGCCAGCACGGAGATGACGAGCCGCCGCCCGCCGGGGATGCGGCTGTTAAACGAGCGGATTTGTCCCGTGATATGCAGCGCATCCCCCTCCTGCACCGGAACGCTGCGCAGCAGCGCCTCGGACGCGAGCACCGGCAGACGGTCGAGCGTGCCGGAGAGACGCTCCACCTCCAGATAAAAGGAAAAAAACCTTTTGCCATGGTTATCGTGCGAAAATTGCGGCGCGGACGCAAGGCAGCCGGTCAGATCGATGTGATTTGTGATATAGTCCATTCTCCCACCTCGTTCAGTTCTTATGGGAGAGTATATTCGCTCCTGCGGCGCAATATGATGCCGGGGGCGGCGGTTTTGGGGGGAAGACCATTTTCTTTCTTGTATTCTTCCGTCCGGCAAAATATAATATTTCTGCAAACAAGGATCATTTGCACCAACCTCTTTGCCGCTCCCGCGTGTAAGGAAATGAAACCAAGAAGGAGGAGGAGGAAACGGTGAATGAAAAGGCCTTGATCAAACGCTGTCAGCGCGGCGACCGGCAGGCGTTCGACGAGCTGATCCGGCTGTACTATGACTATGTTTCCGGCTTCCTTCGGAAAGCTACGGAGAACGAAACGCTCTGCGAGGACCTGACGCAGGAGACCTTTTTGAAAATGATCCGAAGCATTGAGAGGTTTGATCCCGGCGGCAGCGCGTCCTTCGGCACATGGCTCATCACGATCGCCAGAAACTGCTACATCGACCAGCTGCGGCGAAACCGCATCCGCCTGGAGGATATTGATTCCATACAGCTGGAGGATGCGCGGAATGTCGCAAACGAGGTGGAGCGGAGGCTGCAATATGAGCAGATCATGTCCGGCCATGGAAACGCTTCCGCCGGAGCAGGCGCTGGCCATCCGGCTGAAATATGTGGAGGACATGACCCTTGCGCAGATCGCAGAGCGCTTCGGCGTACAGCCCAAAACCATCAAAAGCCGCATCCACGACGGTACGGCAAAGCTGCGGAAAAAACTCAAGGAAAGGAGCGGATAAGCATGGACCCGAATGTGGACCGCATAATAAGCAATCTGACACCCGCCATCGAGCAGAAATGCGGGGAGCTGCGCAGAGCGCGGAAGGAACGGCTGCAATCCCGCCTGTTTGTGCTGCTCTGCGCTATGGTGGCGCTGATTCCGGCGCTGCTGGTGTTTGTGGGCGTGTCGCTCACCGTGTTGATCGCTCCGCTGGCCTTTATGGCGCTGAGCGTGCTGTTCCTGCTGCCGGTGCTGCTCTCCGGCAAAGCAGCAAATCAGGGAGGAGTCGTTTATGAACAAGCTTGAAAAAATCTTATCCAAATGGAATTTTAAAAAATCGCCGTCTGGTATCTCATCCTTGCCATTATGGCGGGGGTCGCCTGCGCGGGCGCGGTGGGATTTCTCTACCAGGAGCGGCTGGATTTTGCCTGGCAGTATTCCCGCCTGGAGGAAGCGAGGGATGAGGCTGCGCTGAAAACGGCTGCGGATAAAACCGCCGCCGCATCCGCAGATGTTGTTGACGTGCTGATTCTGGACGGAAACGGGCAGGTGACCTATTCTGCAAAGAACTCGGCGTTCGCGTCCGGGACGCTGGAGCTTGTCAAGGCGGGCAGCGAGAAGAAATATCTCACCTCCGCCGCGCATCCGGATGCCGTATTCCAGTATGTCAAGAGCGAGGAGTTCATGATCAACTCCATCATCAACAAGGATTTCGGCAAAATCCGCTCCGATTACGACGACGACAGCGCGTTTGAAAGCAGGCTGGCGCAGAAAACGATCTATATGCTCAGCCGCGTCGGCATTCACGGCAGCGACAGCAAGGTCTATGTCATCACCGTCCCCACGACCGTCCCCGGCGGCATGACCGCCATCTCTGCCTGACCGTATTGATTCTCGGCCTCATTACGACGATCAGTGAATGGAAGCAGCTTCGCTGCTCCGCCGGGCGGAAGATTCTGGCCGCAGTGACATTTCCGCTGTTTATGCTGACCTATCTGCCGGTCACGGCCGCGGCAATCGTCTGCAAGCCAGACTGGAAGCCGATCACACGCAGCAAAAGCGTATCCGCAGAGGAGCTTGCCCGTACCGGCGGGGAAGAAATCTGAACGAAAGGGAGAACGCTATGGGAAAGTACAGAGCACTTGCCCGCAACACGGTGATCATCAGCGCGGGCACGCTGCTTTCCAAGCTGGTCACGTTTTTCATGGTGCGGCTTTACACCGGCGTGCTCACCCCGGCGGAGTACGGCACGGGCGATCTGCTGATCACCACCGTCAGCCTGTTGATGCCCTTTGTATCCTTCGGCATCTCCGACGGCGTGTTCCGCTTTCTGCCGGAATATCCCCGCGCAAAAAAGAGCATTTTCAGCATCGGAATCTATACGGTTACGGCAGGCGCGGCAGTGTTGGCGGCGCTTTTGCCGCTTCTGCGGCTGGTCGAGGGTCTTCAGGGCTATTCTCTGATGCTGGCATTTCTGACGCTGGCCGCCTGCTATCACGCCGTCTGCGAGCAGTACGTCCGCACAGTCGGAGACACGCTGCTGTATGCAAAGCAGGGACTGCTGAACACCGTGCTGGTCGTCTCGCTGAATCTTCTGTTTTTGATGGTTCTCCGGCTCGGTGTATCCGGTTACGTTTTATCCGTCGGGCTGGCGGATACCCTCTGCACGGCCTATCTCGTATGCAGGCAGCGCCTCTGGCAGCGTCTGACCCTCCGCCCGAACCGGAAGCTGCTGAAAAGAATGCTCCGCTACAGCATTCCGCTCATCCCGACGACGGTGTTCTGGTGGATCACCAGCGTTTCCGACCGCTATATGATCTCGGCCATGCTCGGCAGCGAGGCAAACGGCATCTACACCGTGGCAAACAAGCTGCCGACCCTGCTGACGCTTCTCTCGGGCGTTTTGATGCAGGCGTGGCAATATTCTGCCGTCAGCGAGTCAAAAAGCAGCCTGCAGGCGCAGGCCGAGTTTTACAGCAACGTGTGGCTTGGGCTGCTTTCGATGCTGTTTCTGGTGTGCAGCGCAATGGTCGCTCTGACGAAAATCGAAATCCGCATTCTGGCCGATGCGGCCTATCAGGAGGCGTGGCGCTATGTGCCCGTGCTTTGCGCGGCTATGCTGCTGTGCGCCTTCACCTCCTTTGATAATGTACAATTTTCTCGGACATAGTTTGCTGTCTCCTTTCGAATGTGTGTGTCGTGACTTCATTCTACCAGAGCCTGCAAGCTATGTCTCCTTTTTGCTCTTTTCAATTTGCGCAAGTTATTGTACATTATCTCGAGCAAGACCTGCTGGTCGGGTGAGTGGCAGTCGGCTCGCGAAGCGTCAAGGGAAAGACAAGCGGCTGCCGCCGCCCTTGACCCTTTGCGCACCGATCGCCCTAAAGTAACCAAGGGGGGCGCCGAAGCACCCCCCTGTAATAGATTTCTGCCAGATACCAGAATCAAATTTGCGCATAAACCTTGACACTACCCGAAGCAAAGTAGTTCTCGGAAACCGAGTCGAACAAGAAAGCGTCGATAAGACCCTCGCGCTTTGCCTGCTGTACTTCCTCGGTAAGATTTTTGTTGCTTTCGTCATCCACAAAAAGAACGACTCGACAGTTTTCCGTGCTGCGTTTAACCTTATCACGGATCGCCATACGCTCGGAGAACATCCAGGGCGAAAAC
>CAKTVG010000006.1 GCA_934622035.1 uncultured Oscillospiraceae bacterium | reverse complement strand
TCTGAGCCAGACGCATAGACGCAGGGCCGATAATCCGTGAGCCATCAGGCAGCACGGGTTATCGGCCCTCTTTTTTGCTTTTCTCCATTCGTCGTGCGTTTTTGCTTTTTGCGTGTTCAGAACTTCTATCGCCTGCGGGGAAATCGTCACCGCGCGGTAGGCGTTTCTCGTTTTCAGCGGTGCTTCGGCAATCTTTCCATCAATTCTCGACACCTGCCGTCGGACATGAATCACTCCGACGGTCAGGTCAATGTCCTCCCATTTCAATCCCAGCAACTCGCCGCGCCGCAGGCCGGTCGCCAACTCGATGTAGTATAGCTCGTAAACGCCGGAGGCCCTGGCTTCGTCGAGGAAGGCGCTCAGTTGCACTGCGGGAATCGTCTGCATTTCCCTGTGCTCGGGCTTGGGCAGCGCCACGGCCTTACAGGGATTCTCTGCAAGGATCCTCTGCGCCACGGCGAAGTCCATGGCCGAAGAAATGACCTGATTGATGTTCCGAACGGTTTTTGCGGATAAGCCCTTCGGCTGCCCTTTGGATTCGATTCGTTCCACTCTGCCGTCAGCCAGCAGCCTGCGATAGAATTTCTGCAAATCCATGGTGCTGAGCTTTTCGAGTGGAATTTTGCCAATGTTCGGTGCGATGTGACGGTCGATATAGCCGCGGTAGGTCTGGTGGCTCGACGGCCGCACCTTGATTTTGCAGACGTTTTCAAACCATTCGTCCATCCACTGCGCGACATTGTACTTGCCCTGTTTTGTGAAATCCAGTTTCTGATTCTCTGCCAGCGCCTTTGCCAGCTTCTCTTTGACCTCGGCCTGTGTCTTACCCAGCACGTTTTTGAAGATCTGCTTGCCGGTTTCCGGGTTGATTCCGGCAGTGTAGCGGCCCTCCCAGCGTCCGTCTCTGCGCTTGCGGATGCTGCCCTCGCCGTAGCCCTTGCTGCCGGAACGGCAAACGAGGTAGGCGTACAGCTTGAACTGCACGGCGTCCAGCGGCAGGGCAAAAACGCTGTTTGGGAGGCGAAAAAAGTGATCTTTCGGCGGTTGGTATTTTCTCATTTCTGCGCCTCCGTTTGCTCGTCGATCCAGCGAATCAGCTTGTCCCGCGGGACGAGAATCCGCGTGCCGATTCTCATGCTTGGAAAGCCTTCGCTCCGCGCAAGATCATACGCTTTCGCGCGGGAGATTGCCAACACTTCGCCAACCTCCGGCACGGTTAAGGTCAGCGGCAGCTTATCGTAGCTTCTGAATTTTTCCTCTTTCATTCAATTCCTCCGTTTCTGTAAAAAAACACCGGGCACAGGGACGAGCATACCGGCAGAATTCCTGCTGTATATGTAAAATGTCCTTGTGCCCGATTGGTTGTTTGGAGATATTATAGCGGGGGAGCAGAATTGTGTCAAGCGTTTGAGAGGGCTTTGTAGAGAAATGTGGTGTGCGACGGTCCTTCTCAGTGCAATAGCGCGGTACGGCCGTGCTTGACTTGAAAATTTGAACCGGCAGGTCAATGCTCCTGACGCAAACGGTGCAGGGCAGGGGAGCGCTAGGAATTTTCCACGACGGTCTCGTGATAGAGCTTCAGAATTTCCTGCAACACGTCCATGTGAGAAAAGTCCCGGTGGTAGACAAGGCTCATTTCGCGCGCCATGCTGAGGTTTTCGATGGGCAGGATCGTCATTTTTCCCTTGCGCACCTCATCCATGCAGGCACTGCGCGCGAGAATGGACACACCGAAGTCCTTGCGGATCAGATCCTTGATCGTCGCGATGTTGTCCACCTCCAGTGCCACGTCGAAGGCGCCGATGCTCTCGCCGCGGCCGGCCAAATGGCTTTCAAACTGCTTGCGCGTGGCCGAGCTTGGCAGGCGCAGGATCATGCGCTCGCGCTTCAGATCGTCCAACGTGACCATCGCGTGACGTGAGAGTGGATTGTTGTTCGAGAGCGCACAGACGATATAGTCCGTGTCGAGCATCAGCGAGTTCAGGCTCTGCGTGTGCGGTTTGCCCTCAACGACGGCAAGATCCAGCTCGTAGTTGTCCAGCGCATCATAAAGATTATTTATGGTATCTGTTGTGATCGTTATGAGAATACCGCTGTTTTCGTGGCTGAATCGGGCGAGCACCTCGGTAATCAGATTGCTCTCGGCGGTGTGAGTGATGCCCACCCGCAGACGGGTCAGGTTGCGCTCCGCATCGGCAAGGTCGGTGTGGAGCTTTTCATACATTGCGTTCAGCCGCCGTGCACAACGCACGACGATTTTCCCCTCTCTTGTCAAGGAAAGACGGCCCTTTTCACGCAAAAAAATCCGAATATCCAGCTCCTGCTCGAGCTGCGCAATGTGGTGGCTGACAGCCGGCTGCGTGAGCGAAAGCTGCGCGGCGGCGCGGGTGAAGCTGCCGGTCTCCACGACGGCCAGCAGCGTTTGTACCTTGGGATCAAGCATGGCGTTCATTCCGTTTCTTTATGGATTCATTAAATACTATGATTTGCATTTATGGCAGCTCTATCGTAACATAGAGAAAACAAAAATGCAAGGGGGGAAGCCGTGTGAAGCTCTTTCAAACGCTGCCGCAGTCCTCGCAGGTCATTATTTCCGTGGCGCTGATGCTGTTTCTCGGCTTTGCCATGACGCGCCTGACCAAGAAGCTGCACCTGCCGAACGTGACGGCTTATATACTGTGCGGGATTTTAATCGGGCCGTATTGCCTCGACCTCGTGCCGCAGAGGGTCATCGACGGCATGGACTTTTTATCGGACATTGCGCTGGCCTTTATCGCCTTCAGCGTGGGCGAGTTTTTCCGCTTTTCGACACTAAAAAAGACCGGCGGCAAGGCGGCAGTCATCACGATTTTTGAAGCCTGTATCGCATCGGCCTTCGTTTTTATTTTAACCTATTATATCCTGCGCATGGATCTGGCCTTTTCGGCGGTTCTGGCGGCGCTGGCCTCGGCCACAGCGCCCGCCTCAACCATGATGACCATCCGTCAGCTCGGCGCACGCGGCGACTTTGTCGATACGCTCCTGCAGGTCGTGGCAATGGACGACGTCGTCAGCCTCGTGGCTTACAGTGTGGCCATCTCGCTGGCGCTGGCCTCGCTGGGCGCGGGCGTGAGCGTTAAAACGGTCGCGCTGCCCATCCTTGCAAACCTTGCGGTGCTGGCCTTGGGTGGCGTGTTCGGACTCGTTTTGAAGCTGCTGCTCGGCAACCGTTCACGTGACAACCGGCTGATCGTTTCGGTTGCGGTGCTGTTCGCTTTTTGCGGCATTTGCACGACGGTGGACGTCTCGCCGCTGCTCGGCTGTATGTCCATGGGCATTGTCTATCTGAATCTGACGGACGACACCGACCTGTTCAGCCAGCTCAACTATTTCAGTCCGCCGATCCTGCTGCTGTTTTTCGTCCGTTCCGGCCTGAATTTCAAGCTCGATACGCTCCTGCACGGCGCAGGCGGCATTGGCGGAACACCTTTGCTGCTCGTCGGCGCGTTGTATTTCCTCGTGCGTATGGCGGGCAAGTACGTCGGTGCGTTTGTGGGCTGTGCGCTGGTGCATAAGCCGAAAACCACGCGCAATTACCTCGGCATGGCGCTTGCACCGCAGGCGGGCGTGGCCATCGGCCTTGCGGCGCTGGGAGCGCGGACGCTGGGCGGCGCGACGGGCGATGCCCTGCAGACCATTGTGCTGGCCTCGAGCGTTTTATATGAGCTGGTCGGCCCGGCATTGGCAAAATTGTCGCTCTATTTATCGCATTCCTATTCCGACAAACTCGAGGACGTTGCGCCGCTTGCGCCCGATGAGCCGCAGAAATCCGAGGTCGAGCTGCTCATTGAGCGCATCCAGAAGATCCAGCAGGAGCTGCCCGCGCATGCGCAGCCCTCGCAGGAGGAGGCGGCTTTCACGCGCGCGGCGCGTGAGCAGGAGAATTTTTACCACGGCCATTTGGCCGGGAGGAGGTAAGTTATGGATCCCATTGCAAGAATTCTCGGCGCATGGTCTCAGGAGCTGACGGCGGGCGCGGTGGCGCTGCGGCTGGGGCTGGCGATGCTCCTTGGCGCAATCGCAGGCTGCGAACGCTCGGAGAAACGTCACGCCGCCGGCTTGCGCACGTTCATCCTTGTGACGCTCGCCGGGGCAATCTGCATGATGCTGGATGTCTACCTCGGCAGCCGCTATCTGATCTCGGCGGCGGCGGTGATCGCAACGGCGATTTTAAGCGTTAATTCCGTGCTGTACAGCTCCAAAAGTCAGATCAAAGGCTTGACGACCTCGGTCGGCCTGTGGGTGTGCGTGGCCATTGGTCTGGCTTCGGGCGCGGGGCTGTATACGGTGGCGATCCTGGGCTTTGCGGCGCTGCTGTGCTGTCTGCGCTGGTTCCCGCCCTTTGAGACCTACCTGAAAAACCGCTCGAACCACTTTGAGATCCACCTGGAGCTGACGAGCAGCAGCCATTTGCAGGACTTCGTCACGACGCTGCGGCGGCTGGGAATGCGCATTGACGACATCGAGTCCAACCCGGCCTATGTCAATTCGGGTCTGAGCGTGTATTCCGTGTCGGTCACGATTTGCAGTCCGGAGCTGAAAAAGTACAAGACGCACTGCGAGATCATCGAGGCACTGCGTTCGCTCGACTACATCTATCACATCAATGAGGAATAAAACCGGCTAGTCAAAAAACTACCCCTCCGAAACTTTCTGAAGCGGCCGGCGATGCTTTTGCATCGCCGGCCGCTTGTTAAATCTGTAATGCTTAAGCTACGAGGCACTGTAGGCTTGGCGCTGCAGGCGTGGCGGGTGCAAAAACTTTTTTCAAAATATAAAAAGGGCTTGACAGGGTTTGTAAATGAAGTTATTATAATGTTATAACAAGTTAGAAAGAGGGTGGCTGTTTTGGATGCGAACTCGCCATACACGCTGCAACATCAGCTAAAAAAAGAGTTTTACGAAAAGATTGCCAGCAAGGAGTGGCTGCCGGGGCAGTTGATCCCCAGCGAAAAGGAACTTTGCGACGAATACGGAGTCAGCAGGATTACAGTCCGCGAGGCGCTGCGGGAGCTGGTGCAAGCCAACTATCTTGTCCGCAAGCAGGGTAAGGGAACCTTCGTTGCCGCGCCTACCGTGGAATATACCCTGTCGAGCGTTTTCAGCTTGTCAAAAGAACTGGAAACCAAGGGCCTGGAATCCAAATTTACGATTGTCGACTTTGCCAAAGAAAAGCCCGGTAATTTCTATCAGGGTGCATTCAGAATTCCTGCGGAGGAGCAGGTCGTCTGCATCACCCGTGTCAGAACCATCAATGGCGAAGCATATGCCTATGAAGAATCCGTCGTGCCGGAGCGTTATCTCATGGGCGCATCTGCGGAGGATATCGATCAGTTCGGCCTTTATCCGACCATGAAGAAATGCAGCGAGCTGTTTCCGGAATATGCCGACGAGAGTGTCGAGTCGGTCATCTGTCCGGATAAAGTTGCCGCAGCGATGGGAATTCGGAACAAAAGCGCCGTGTTTCGTGTAAAGAGATACACCTTTGCCCGTGAAAAGTGTGTGGAATACTGCAAGAGCTATGTTTACGGACAGCGCTATAATTTCCATCACACCATTCGGCAGCGCTAACTTTCAGGTTTGGCATTTGCGGCGCGACAAAGAAGGCCGTATGCAATATGTAAAAATAGAATAGAAAGGAAGAAGAAAATGAAAAAAACACTGGCACTGATTTTGGCACTTGTGATGATGGTTGCTTTGTTCGGAGGCTGCAACGACGCAGAGGAACCTGTTTCTCCCTCCGGAAGTGAGCCTGCATCTTCCAATGCGGTTTCGGAACCCACTGCATCCGGGACACTCCCTACCACTACCGAGGAAAAGCTGGCTTATGCTGCTACGCTGAGCAACGAGGAGCTTTACGAGCTGGCTAAGGCCGAATCCGGCACGATGATGGTCTACTCCACTACCAGCCTGTGCGAAACGGCGATGAACAACTTCCTTGAGAAGTATCCCGACGTGAACGGCGCTTATTCCTCTGTCGGCGAGGCAGATATGTTCACCAAGCTGAGCACAGAGATCGGCACCGCTGCCGAGGGTGCCGACATGGCGCTGCTGCAAAATTCCTACCGCATGGAAAACGAGTTGATCTCCGAGGGCCTGCTGCTGAACTACTTCCCGGAAATGTATAAGGCAAGCGTTGCCGAAGAATACTGGGATCCCTGCGTTATCCTGTTCTGCCAGAAAATTTTTATCTACAACAGCACTGGCGGCGACATCGGACTGAACAATGTCTGGCAGTTGACCGAAGAAGCCTATGCGGATAAGATTTTCTTCAAGGATCCCGCAAATGAACCTGTCGGTATGAACTTCCTTGTTATGTTGACCGGCGACGAGTGGTCTGCAAAGCTGGCTGAGGCTTACAAGGCATACTACGGCAAGGACTGGAGCGCAGACTCTGGCTATGCCAACGCCGGCTACGAATTCCTGGATGGCTTCCTTGCAAACTGCAACTTCACCTATGCTGCGGATGGCGGCATTGCCGAAGGTGTGTCCACCGGTGCGCCCGGCAACGTCGGCTTGTTTGTATTCTCCAAACTGCGTTCGGATTCCGTTGTCAAGGACAATATCCAACTGGCATCCTATGCGGCCAACGACGGCAAGGGTCTGACCGGCTTCTCCGGCTTTATGTATGCGACCTATGCGCAGATCTGCAAGGACACTGACATGCCCTACACCTGCTGCCTGTTCATCAACTATCTGCTTTCCGAGGAGGGCTTCTCCGCGTGGAACAATGAGAACAGCATGGGCGTTTACTCTCCCAATGTCGATATCGCGTTGGTGCCCGATGCGACCGGCCTTGACAGAGAAATCAGTTACTGGCTGAATTGTCTGGTTATCGAGGACGGCGTGGTTGTCGCGGAGAAGTATCCCGAAGCCTACGAGTTTATTTCTGTCCGACTTTCCTAAAGAATCTCTGAAGCAATCCTCTGCACGGACGGTGGAGCTTTTCTGCCCGATTTTCGGTTTAACACAAAAGCTTCCCCGCCCTTCGCACTAGCTGATTGAATCAGAACACCATACGGGTCGGGGCATTCCCGACCCGTTGCTATTTACCACTCTATTATGCGATAAGGAGGGCGGACTATGCGGAAAAAGCATAGATTCCTTTCAGCCGAACGACGTATCAATCATGCAAAAACGTTCCTCTCAAAGCCCGCGAACGTCATGCTGCTGATCTTCGGTATTGCGCTGTTGGGCTTGACGTTTGTGCCGCTGCTGTCGATTCTGCGGGAGATGTTTGTCGTTCACGTCGGCGTGGAGAAAACGCTGACCGGATTGAAAAGCGGCGAATTTACCCTGTTTCACTGGACAAAACTGTTCGGCGGAGGGGAATGGTCAAAGGAAACCTTTTGGAAGCCATTGCTCAATTCCTTCATGGTTGGCTTCGGCGGTGCTGTTCTGGGCATTGGAATTGGCGGAAGTGTGGCATGGCTGCTGGCACGTTCCAATATGAAATGCAAAAAGATCATCACCTCTCTGTTTATGTTTCCATACATCATGCCCGCATGGACGCTGGCGCTGTTTTGGCTGAACCTGTTCCGCAACAGCAAGCTGGGCGGTGGAAATGTTGGCATCGTAGAGTCGCTGTTCGGTGTGTGTATGCCGCAGTGGTTTGTTTACGGCCTGTTTCCCTGCATTATCGTAACGGGACTGCATTTCGCGCCCTTTGCGTATATTCTGATCGGCGGCATTCTACAAAATATGGATGCGACGCTGGAGGAATCCGCGACGATCTTAAAGGCAAGCCGAGGCAAGATCCTTCGCAGAATCACGCTGCCCATTGTCATGCCAGCAATGCTGTCCACGTTTCTTCTGGTGTTCTCCAGCGGCTTTTCGTCCTATACTGCGCCGGTGTTTTTGGGCGGCGCAGTGAAATTTAACACGCTGGCTTCGAAGATGAAATCCCTGATGAGTGCGGGCTACAACGGACAGGCGTATATCATCGCCACTGTGATGATCGCGGCCGGTATCTTCATTCTCTGGATTAATCAGAAATACACCGGTAAGCGGAAATCTTTCACTACCGTCACGGGAAAATCCGGCCAGATCTCTCTTGTTGATCTGAAAAGGGCAAACCGGCCGATTACGGTGGTACTGCTGGTTTTGGTGATTTTCTTCTCTGTCGTGCCGCTGGTTGTCTTTGCGCTTCAGACCATCACCATGGTACCGGGAAATTACTCGGTGCAGAATATCACGCTGGATTTCTGGATTGGGCGCGATCTAGATGCCTATAAGAATGGCATGGTCGGCGGCGTTCTGGTCAACAATACCATCCTTTCCGCACTGGGACGGCTGCTGCTCCTGTCAGTCTGCTGCGCGGTGTTCTCCGGAACTGGTGGCCTTTTGATCGGTTATGCGGCGGTCAAGCAGAGAGGTACTAAGCTGGCACGCGCAGTCGAAAGCATGGCATTTTTCCCGTATTTGATTCCGACCATTGCTTTTTCTACGCTGTATTTGTCTGCGGCGTCCACGGAAGCGTTTTCCTTCCTATATAATACCTTTATGCTTCTGGTAATTGTCGGCGGCATCAAGTACCTCCCTATGGCCTCGCGAGGCGCAATCAATTCTATGCTTCAGATCTCACCGGAGATCGAAGAGGCGGCGGTAATCGTCGGCGTTCCGTGGTGGAAGCGCCTGATTCGCATTCTGATCCCTATTCAGAAAACGAGCATCATGTCCGGTTATCTGCTGCCTTTTGTGGCAGCCATGAGAGAGGTCGATCTGTTTGCGCTGCTGGTCGCCAATAGCAATTATTTGCTGACGACGATGCTGCTTGCATTCAACCAGACAGGGTATGAACAATATGCCAGCGCAATCACGTTGTTGATCATCGTTATTGTGCTGATCGTAAACGGGTTGTCCAGCAAATTGACCGGCGCATCGATTGCCAAGGGTGTTGACAGCGGCGCGCCGATCGGCGGAAGATAGGAGAGAGTAATATGCCAGAAATTATTTTGAAAAACGTGACAAAGCGCTGGGGTGACTTTGTCGCTGTTGATAATTTGAACATGACCGTCGTCGATCGGGATTTCATCACGTTACTCGGCCCTTCCGGCTGCGGAAAGACGACCACGCTGCGTATGATCGCCGGTTTGGAAACGCCAACGGAGGGAACCATCACCATTGGCGGCAAGGTGGTGTTCGATTCTGCACGCGGGATCAACCTCCCGCCGCAAAAGCGCGACATCGGATTTTTGTTCCAGAATTATGCGCTGTGGCCGCATATGACGGTCTGGCAGAATATTTCGTTCGGTCTTGAGAATATGAAGTGGAAGAAAAACGATATCAAGGCACGTGTGGAAGAGATGCTCCGGCTCCTGAAAATTGAGGAATTTGCGCACCGTTATCCTGCCGAGCTTTCCGGTGGGCAGCAGCAGCGCGTGGCTATTGCCCGCACGCTGGCGCCTGCGCCCAAGGTGTTGTTTATGGATGAGCCGCTTTCTAATCTTGATGCCAAGCTACGCGGCGAGATGCGGACGGAGTTGAAGCGGCTTCATGCCGATACGGAGGCGACTTTCCTCTATGTGACGCATGACCAGCTCGAGGCTATGACGCTGGCCACGAAAATCTGCCTGATGAACAGGGGACGCCTGCAGCAGTATGAGCCGCCGCTCACGGTTTACTGCAGGCCGCGGAATCTGTTTGTTGCAGACTTTGTTGGCAATCCTACCATGAATTTGATTCCTGCCAAAGCAAAGCGCATCGGAGAAAATGAGGCCGAATTGGAGCTTCTCGGGATTTCAGTGCAGTACCACTCCGGAGAAAAATTCGATTTGCAGAGCGAAGACGTTGTGGTGGGTGTCCGTCCTGAGGCGCTGCCCATTTCGGACACCGGCAGCGTGCACGCCACCGCGTACTCCACGCTGCCCGCGGGCATGGAAACTACGGTGAAACTTGCAATTGGCGGCCGGCTTCTTTCTTCGGTGGTTTTCGGTGCGATTGATTTTGACGTGGACGCACCGGTGCAATTCGATTTTTCTGGCAGTGGGATTTGTCTGTTTGACCGCGCCTCGGGTGAGAGAGTTGCAATCGGCAGTATCACCATAAAGTAGGCGCAGCAATATGGAAAGAAAACAAATTATCGGAACCGCCTGTGCTCAGAGCAGTCTGGAGGGCTTTGCGCCGCAAAACGCGCTCAAACCAGGCGCAGAGCGCTGCTGGAAAGCAGCTCCTTATTATCGCTGGTGGATGATGGATTGCGGAAGCATCTGCAGGATTGAATCCGTTACCGTGCAAACCGGCCTACCGCAGGGTGAATTTTGCCGCTACGCGATAGATTACAGCCTCGATCGAATCAACTGGACGCAGCTATGCGAAAAGACCGACGATAGGGAATGTCCCGCAGCGGGCGAGTACTATGCTGTAGAGATCAAGGCTCGCTATCTTCGCATTACGATTACGTTTTGCTCTTCGGGAGATGTGGTTTCCTTGCAAAATGTGACGCTCATCGGCGAACCCTGTGCGGAACCGGAGAGAAAGCCCCTTACGGAAGCACGCGTGCGCGTGGTCGAGTGCGCCCGGCAGGAGGGATTCCTTTCGGAAAAAACCGGAGAGTTGGAGCCGGGGTGGGTAGATACCATGCTCTCCTGTAACAACAATGCGTGGCTTGCCTTTCACGGTGTGGATCTGCGCGAGCTGTGCAGCCATCAGTTATGCGGAATGTACGATCTCGCAGAAAAAGACAGAGCGCTGTATGTTTGTCTCGAGGTTCGGCTGGACTCGCCAGAAGGGCGGTGCATCGGCTCGATGAATGTTACCCGCCAGTATACGCCGTGGCTGCAACTTGCCTGCGATCTGGAGCCTGGAGACTACGGCATCCGCGACCTCTACCTGTGCGTTACCCGAATTGATGCGCCGCAAAAGCTCGGCATTCTGTGGCTGCGTATTAAAAAGCGCCCGATTTTGCGCACAGAGATAATCGACCATGCAGACGAGGCTGTCCCGACCGACGGTCCGTTTCAGGTGTTTTTTGGAAATCTGCACTGTCACACCGGCTTTTCCGACGGCGTTAGGACACCGGCGTATGCCTATGACTATGCCAGATACAGAGCCGGACTGGATTTTTTGGGTATCACTGAGCACAGCAATCTGCTCGACGATGCCTTCGATGCGACCTTGAGCCGCAAGTGGCGTGACCTGAAGCGCTTCGCAGAGGAAAAAACCGAACCGGGGAAATTCCTTGCCCTCATGGGTTCGGAAACGACGTGGTATAACCAGTTCGGTCATATGAATATTTACGGCGCGGACTTCTTCCTGAATCCCTACGAGGTGAAGTACAACGACACGGCGGAGTATTATCGGACGCTCAAGCGGTTTCCGCGCGTGATAAATCAGTGGAACCATCCATGGTCGTGCGGAAACCGGCATCTGGATATGTTTGAGCCGTATGATGTGGAGCTGGACAAGGTCATGTACACTATCGAGATCAACAGCATTGAGGTGCCCGAAGAAAAATGTCTGATGTACTATATCCATGCGCTCGATCAGGGCTGGCACGTCAGCCCGGTTGGCAGCCAGGATAATCACCACGAGGATTGGGGCACGGAGAACGACATACGTACCGGCGTGGTCGTCAGACGGCTGACCAAGGCGGACTTTTATGACGCTATCAGACGGCACCGAACCTACTATTCCAGCGCCAGACGGCTACGCGTTCTTTTCTGTGCGAATGGGCATCTGATGGGTGCAACGATTCCAAAGACGGAGAAGGTTATATTTGACATCGCAGCGCAGAATCTTGATGCCGACGCCGAATTGGAGCGCGTGGAGATTATCGGTGAGGGTGGAAGCGTCCTCTACACCCACTTTCTGACGGGATATGAAGCAAAACTCAGCCTTTCCGTTACAGAGCCCGGGCCCTACTGTTTCCTGAAAGTTCGACTGAAGAACGGAAAATTTGCCGCAACAGCCCCGGTCTGGATTGAAAAATAGAAAGGAGCGACCAATGCCACGGCCTTGGGGCTGTATCAACAGCGCCACCGTACCGCTGCCGTAGAGCTTGATGTACGGTCGGCTCTCAAAAGCCGTCGGATTGGTAATGGTCAGCGTGGAATCATCTGCCGCCATCGTCTGCTGCCCCGCAAAGCTGTATTTATACGGCTTGCAGTTGAAGACTACAGTAAAACTGCCGATTTTGTTGAACTGCTCCTCAATGTCCAGATTGCCGGAGATGACGCCGTAGCGGAAATACTCCGCATCGTAGGAGTCGGTGAGCTCATGGTATCTGTCCGGCTCGGAATACAGCCAGCCTTTGATGTCCCGCAGGACGGATGCAAGGGCGGCTGCGTTCTTCCGTGTGAGGAACACCGTGTAGGTCACTTTGATGTTGGCAAAGCGGCGGTTCGGATTGATGATGTCGCCGCTCCTGCCGGGAATAGAGATGAACTCCGCATCGTATTCCGGTGCGGAGAACACATCCTTCTTCTCGATATGCAGACCGAAATCAGCGGAACTGCGACCGTTGTAGGTAAAATAGGTCATGCGAATACCACTCCTTTCCGCTGGGCGAACTGGTTCGCCGTTTCCATGACTTCGTTGGTGAGCTGGCGGATGTCCTCGCTGCTGTAATTGTTGAAGGTGGCGATGTTCAGAGCGATGGTGAAAGCGGATGCTGCCTTGCCGGTCACACCGTCCACCGCCGAACGGAAGCTGCCGCTGACATCGAAGTCCGTGGGCAGGGCTGTCTGCATATCGTGGGCGAGGTCGCCCATGACGCCGTTGATGTCCTCGGCCATTCCTTCTGCAGCTTTGACCGCTTCATCACCGTTATCATCAATGGAGCCGGACAAGCCTTTGACCAGCATTTCACCGACCCATGCCATCTCCTTCGAGGGCGAATGGATGCCGAAGAAATCACAGATACCGTCCCAGATGGAAGAGATCCACCCGGACACTTTATCCCACAGCCACGAGGCAAGCTGGGTAATACCGCTCCACAGTCCCTTGACGATGTTGCCGCCGATCTCCACGATCTTATACATCAGAGAGCCGAAGGCTTTCACGATACCCGCAATGATCTGCGGCACGGCCTTGACGATCTCCACGATAATGGTGGGCAGGTTTTCAATCAGGGCAACACCGAGCTTCGCCCGGCAATACTATTCGAAGTGTCTGAGACTATTAAGGAGTTCCGGGACAGAGAAACCGAGCATATAGATACCATCCGGGACTCCATCGAAACGGAAGCGGATAGGCAAAACAACTGATATAAATACGGTCACACAGTCCGTCAGGATTGTGTGACCGTTATTTTTTTGCCCATTTTCAGCTGAACACACCGCAAATCAAGCCGTTGGTTTCGCTATGAAATCGCGGCTTTTTTCGTTCCCAAAAAATTATTTGAAATTTTTTCGTTTTGGGGGTCTATAAATGAGCCTTCTCGCTGGCTACCTATTGAGGGACAAAACGAATTCCCTCGTGAACCTTGAAAACAGAATACACAGAGATTGCGCCCGTGCAATAGAGGCACGAAATAACGGATGCTTCCCGGGATGGAAAGCGTCCGTTTCAGCCTTCCGTGCATCCACTACAAGAATAAATCGTAGCGTGAATCTTGACAAATAGGCTTTTAACACATTGCCAGTGAAAACATCATGGCTTGCTACCCTGCGTGACCTCTAATCGGACTGCACAAAATCGGAAAAGAAATTTTCAAAATCTTGTGCAAAGTGCTTGACAAATGAATTGAGAGGAGCTATAATGCTATTGAACCGTTAAAATAATTTCGACAAAGGGCGCGGAAGGAGAGAAAAGCGTGAGAAAACAGGTCAGTGTGCGGGATGTTGCAAGGGAGGCGGGCGTATCACCGGCGACAGTCTCCTATATCCTCAATGACACGCCAGGCCTGTCTTTTACTCCCGAAACACGGCAGCGTGTGCTGGCTGCGGCGGAAAAGCTGCATTATGTTGCGAATCAGGCTGCGAAAACGCTCGGCTCCGGCCGTGTGGAGGGCATCGTCCAGTCCAGGCTCATCGGCGTGGTCATCCCACAGACCGAGAACAAGCGCAAGGAATCTCACATCATGTTTGGCAATCCCTTTTACGGCACATTCCTCAGCGCAGTGGAGCTGGAGGCGCGGCGCGCAGGCTATCAGCTCCTCCTTTCGGGAACCAATCCCGGCCAGAGCTATATTGACATTGCAAAAAGCCGCACACTCGACGGCGTGATTATCCTCGGCGCCTACCCTTCAGACGACGAGACGGAATATAAAAAGTATAAAATCCCTGCCGTGCTGGTTGATTGCTACGGCAGCGGCGACAGCTTTTTTTACAGCGTTCGCACGGATGACCGTCTCGGCGGCTATCTTGCGACTAAATATCTGATCGAGCAGGGACATCGCCGCATCGCCATTGTGACGGGCGAGCTAAAGGCACATGGCGTCAACACCGAGCGTTATCAGGGCTATCTGGATGCACTGCGTGAGGCGGGACTTACACCGTCGCTGGACGACGTTTTCGAGGGGCTGGTTGGCTATGACTACGGCTTTGAGGTTGCCAACGCGTTGGCACGGACACATCGGGATCTCACTGCGCTGTTCGCCTCGGCAGACATCACGGCCATCGGCCTCATCAACGGGCTGCACGCGGCCGGCTTGCGTGTGCCGGAGGATGTTTCCGTCATTGGCTTCGACGATGTGGAATATGCAAAAATGTGTTATCCCGGATTAACGACGATCCGCCAGAATATTATGGAGAAGGGGAAACAGTCCGCACGACTCATGATTGAGGCGGTGCAGGATCACAGCCTGCCTCGCGCGGAGCGGATCATTCCCATGGAACTGATTGAGAGAGGAACGGTGAAGCGAGTTGATGGCAATCAAGCATATGCCCAGCGGCCTGTTTCCGCATTTTGACAGCGGGCTGGAACGGCGTCCATACTTTGTCAAAGCAGGGGAGCAGGTAGAGTTCGGCTGCCGTCTGGATGGCAGCACGGCGGATTCCGTCCGGCTGGAGTTGACGGACGGCGCACGGACGGTGCGCGTGCCGGGAGCCTACCACAGCGTGAACGACCGCGGACAACGGTATTTCCGCTTTGTCTATCGAACGCAGGGGGCCGAACGAACCCTGCGCTACCGCTTCGTCACGTCGCGCGGCGAGACGAGCCGGGATTATGAATGCCCAATCCTGCGGGAGCTGACGTTTACTCCGGCGGATGTACAGATCGAGAAAGAAAGACAGATCATTTTTCAAACGGATACACAGGCGTACAAAATCGAGTTTTCGGACGGACCTTGTATCCGAGTTATTTTGGAAGATAATTTAACCGTTAAAATAAACGAATTACATAAGATACAGAAATATAATCAAAAAGAACTGACGCTCAACGGCGAGGACGGTACGCCGCTGCTGCGCGTGCTGCCTGAGCTGCGCGTGATGGTCGATGAACACGGCTCGGCCAAAAATCTCCGCCTGCGGCTGAAAATTCGCGGCAAGGCGGTATTTGGATTGGGCGAGAAATTCGACGCAGTCGATCAGACGGGAAAATCGCCGCTGAATTACGTTGTCGAGCAATTTTCCAACCAGCAGGACAAGACGTATCTGCCCATTCCGTTCTTTTTCACCGAGGCCGGTGTGAGCTTTCTGCAAAAAACGTCCTACCCCTCGTCTTTCACTTTTTCCGTACCGGAGGCGGACGGTTGGGTCACAGTGGAGATGTTCACGGTGTGCGCACAGTCGGGCACTCTCTTCGAGGGCAGTATCCACGTGGGAACGCCCGCCGCGCTCCTGCGCGCCTATGCCGCCGATACCGGCGAGGCTGTCCTTCCGCCCAAGTGGGCTTTCGGCCCATGGATGTCCTCCAACGGCTGGAACACACAGAAGGAGGCCATGGAGCAGCTCGAGAAAATGCGAGAGACGGCGATTCCCGCAACCGTGATGGTACTCGAGGCGTGGAGCGACGAGGAGACCTTTTACGTCTGGAACGACGCAAGCTATACGCCGCGCGCGGACGGCGGTGCAGTTCACTATGATGATTTCACTTTCCCCCCGGAGGGAAAATGGCCGGATCCCAAGGGGTTCTGCCGGACGCTTGCGGACGAGAACGTCAAGCTGCTCCTGTGGCAGATTCCGGTCATCAAATACGAGGCCGCACCGCACGGGATGCAGCTCGATTTTGACTGGGAATATGCGAAGAGGCACGGCCTTTGCCTGAAAAACGCAGACGGAACGCCATACCAGATCACAGAAATGTGGTTTGGCAATTCTCTGATTCCCGATTTTACCAATCCGGAGACAAAGCGTTGGTGGTTGGACTGCCGTCGCTATCTTGTCGAGGAGCTGGGCGTGGCGGGCTTCAAGACAGACGGCGGGGAGTTTCTGTTCGATCCGGATGCGCGCTTTTCTGATGGGCGCAGCGTTGCGGAGGCGCACAACACTTTCCCGAATCTCTATGAGAGCGTCTATCACGAGCTGGCAGATGTCACCTTCAGCCGCGCGGGCTACACCGGTGCGCAGAAATATCCAATCCATTGGGCGGGCGACCAGCTTTCTACGTTTGCAGAGCTGAAGGGTCAGCTTACGGCGGGACTGTCCGCCGGGCTTTCCGGCGTGCCCTTTTGGGGCTTCGACATCGGCGGCTTTGCGGGCGATTTCCCGAGCACGGAGCTGTACCTGCGCAGCGCCGCGCTGGCGGCCTTTGCGCCGGTGATGCAGTTTCACTCCGAGCCGCGCGGCGGGCAATATTATATGGTGCAGCGCAACCATTGGAACAACGACCGCAGCCCGTGGAATATGGCGCTGGCCAACCGCGACGAAAGCATTATTCCGATCTATCGCCTCTTTGCCAATCTGCGCATGAATCTTCTGCCCTATCTCTGGCAGGAGGCGCAGCATTGCAGCCGGACGCTTCGGCCGATGATGGCGCATCTCGTCTATGATTACCCGCAGGATGCAAACGTCCTGCGCATGGAGGACGAATACTTTCTCGGACGGTCGCTACTGGTCACACCGGCGATCGAGGAGGGAATGACGGAACGCGAGGTGTATCTTCCGCAGGGCGTGTGGCACGCACTGTGGACGGGGAGAGCGCAGGAGGGCGGGCAGACAATCCGAGTTTCCTGTCCGCTTACGGAGCTGCCGGTGTTCGTCCGCGACGGCACGGCGCTTCCGTTGAATCTGAACGATGCCATGATTATGGGTACAACGGAGCCGGATGGCGTGATGGGTAACCGGACGGACGGTTATGAAAACCTCTGTTTCCTGCTCTTTGGCGCACGCGGTGAGAGTCGTTTCCACGACGAATTGGGCAACGATCTGACGCTGCGCTGGCAGAACGGAGAAATACAAACAGAGGGTACGATTACCTGTCCCGTCACGGTGCTTGCAGACTTTCTCACGGCCGGTGTGGCAGCCAAGCTATTCGGAAGAACGGTCTACGGGATCAGAAAGGAGCCACAATGAACTATCAGGTGACAGGAAACGAATATATCGCCCTGCCTACGCTGCGCGAGGCGGATGCCGCGCTTGAAGGCCTGAGCTTTCTGCACATGGGTGCGAAGGGGATGCTCGAGCTTTGCGGCACGCAGGAACGGCCGCTGCTTGCACCCTTTGTACAACGGGCGGGGAGCGAGGTACTGCTTGACGGACTGCATTGGGAGCGCCTGCATTCGTGGATCCCGCGCTTCACGGCGAAGCTTTGCGGCCTTGCGCTTGAGGGCGTCTTGCTCACGCCCATAGACGAGCGAGGCTTCGGCTGGCGGCTGCGCGCGACGAACTGCGAGGGTGCAGCAGAGGTTACGCTCGGGCTACGCGGCTCTTGGATGCAGACGCTGCATTCGGTCAACGAGAGCAAGCCCGTGGACGCTAAAAAGCACCTCTATCCCAGCGGCTGGAACCATTGTCATGTCATGGAGCTGCGATCGGGGCTGTCACTTTTTGCGTTTGCACCGATCTATACCGAGCAGCCGGAGCATTGTCCGATTCGCTCGCAGTTTGAATGCGTGGGCGAGGAAATTCATTATTGCATCGAGCAGAGCCAAGCCCTTGCGCCCGGCGAGACACTGGAGCTGACGGTCTGGTTTGGCCTCGGCTTTGAGGAAGTCTCGGCGGCGACCTCGGCAAAGGAGCTGCTGCGGCAGGGCTTTACACAGGAGCTGGAGCGCACAGAACGCTGGCTTTCCGTGCGCGAACGTATCGTGGGCGATGCACGGCTTGATCAAATTTTGAATACCAACCTCTTTTTCAGCTATTTTTTCGGCGCAGGACGGACACTCGACACCGAAGAATTTGTTCTTGTCACCTCGCGCAGCCCGCGCTATTATGTCAGCGCCGCCTATTGGGACAGGGACAGCCTGCTCTGGAGTTTTCCGGCGATTTTGCTTGCCGATCATGAAACGGCGCGACAAATGCTGTACTATGTGTTCACCCGGCAGATTCGCAACGTCGGTCTGCACAGCCGCTTTATCGACGGCACATTGCTAGAGCCGGGCTTCGAGCTTGACGAGCTGCTCGCACCCGTGATTGCTCTGTCGCGCTATGTGGAAAAGACCGGCGACTGTGCGATTTTGCAGAAGCCATGGTTGCGTGAGGGAATCGAGCACATTCTCGCGCGACTGCAAAGCAAGCGAAGCGCAGAAGCGGCGCTTTACGAGACTTTTTTGCAGCCGACGGACGATTTAAGACGCTATCCCTATCTGACCTATGACAATGTGCTTGTCTGGTACGGCCTGCGCGCGCTGGCGGCGCTCTTTCCGCAGCATGCTGCCCTTGCCGGGATGGCCGAGGAGGTGCGCAGCGCGATCTACGCGCACTGCGTCCACGAAAAAGATGGGGAGAAGATGTTCGCGTGGTCGGTCGATCTGCAAGGCGGCTGGGATGTCTACGACGAGCCGCCAGGGAGTCTGCTCCTGCTGCCGCACTTCGGCTTCTGTGGGCAGGACGACCCGATCTGGCAGCACACCGCCGAGGTCATCCGCGCGAAGAGCTATCCCTATTCCTTTGCAGGCTGTCCCATTGCGGAGATTGGCTGCCCTCACGCACCGCATCCGTGGGTTCTGAGTATTGCAAACAGTCTGCTCTCCGGCAACCGCGACAGCGCAAGAACGCATCTTCTGCGTTGTAAGCTGGACAACGGCATCGCCTGTGAGAGTGTGGACGAATTTACCGGAGAGAGTGTGACGGGAGAGGCCTTCGCGACCTGTGCGGGCTTCCTCGCCTACGCCATTGATGCGGCCTTTGCCGGCCGGAGAAAGGAGAAAGGCTCATGAACGGGCTGCACATCGGCACATGGAGCATTCGGAATACCGACCCTGAACACCGTGCGTTTGCCGAGAGCATTTTCTCCCTCGGCAACGGCTATATGGGCACGCGCGGCTACCGTCCGGATCGGCGCGGCGAGCATCCGGCGTGGCGCTCGACCTTTGTCTCCGGCTTCTATGAATACGTCAAGCCGGGAATCACGGATCTTGTCAATCAGCCGGACTTTTCCGCCCTGCAATTTTCGCTGAACGGTGCGGACAGCGAGACGCTCCTGCTCTCGGACTACACGCAGACACTCGATCTGCGCTGCGGTCTGCTGCGCTGGGACTACCGCCTGACCGATGCGGACGGACACGTGACGCATGTGCGACAGGAGAAATTTCTGAGCATGGCCGACCGGCATCTGGCTGCGTTACGGCTGACGCTCACGGCGGAAAACTGGTCGGGCGAGGCAGAGATCGAGACAGGCATCGACGCGGGCGTCATGAATCTTCCCATCGCGGACGATCAGCTCACGCAAAACACGGAATTTTTCGATCTTTGGTCGGAGGTTCAGGTGCAGGAGGGAGAGCGCGGCAGTCTGCTCACGGCCAAAACGCGCATTTCAGGCCGGGAAACGGTTATGGGCTATTGCCTTTCCCAAGCGGGCAGCACGGAGCGCGCGCCGCGCGCGGTCGCTACCCGCATTCGCAGGCAGCTTGCCAAGGGCGTGCCGTGGGCACTGGAAAAGCTCATCTGCTGCGCGACCTACCGTGACGCTGATCCCATGCAGCGCGTGCGTGAGACGCTCTGCGGTGCGGAAACGAACTTTGAGCTGCGCCTGCGGCAGAGTGCGGCGGCGTGGGAGGAAATCTGGCAGGATACAGACGTCGAGCTGGAGGGAAACGACGAATGGCAGGGCGCGATCCGCTACAACATCTTCCAGCTTGTGCAGGCGATGCCCTCAGGCGACAGCCGCGCCAGCATCGGCGCGCGCGGGCTGACCCACGGACGTTATAAGGGCTGTTATTTCTGGGACACAGAGATTTTCATGCTGCCCATGTTCCTGTGGACGCGGCCGGAGGATGCGGAATCGCTGCTGGGCTACCGCTACCACACCCTCCCCGATGCGATGGAAAGCGCCGAGCGTTTCTCAGCCAAGGGAGCACGTTATTCGTGGATGTCCTCGGACACTGGCTTTGAGCAGTGTGAGAGCTGGGATACCGGTTGCTGTGAAATTCATATAACTGCGGATATTGCTTATGCATTTTACCGTTACAATTCCGTGATTTCTGGCGAAAAAATGAGGAATCAGTCGGCGGAAGTCCTTACACAGACGGCGCGCTACTGGGTTGACCGCTTCAACTATTCTGCGAAGGAGGATCGCTATCATCTGCTGTTTGTCAAAGGGCCGGACGAATACGGCGGCGTAACGACGGACGATTTTTACACCGTCTGCATGGCACGTGACAATCTGCAATATGCCGCGCAGTATGTCCGCGCACTGCCTGCCAGGCATCTTCAGGCGCTTGTGGAAAAAACTGGCCTGACCTCGCAGGAGCCGGCGCTCTGGGAGGAAATCGCGCGCAAGGTTGTACTCGTGCGCGACGGGCTTCTGTGGCGGCAGGATTCAACCTTCGATTATCTTGAACCGATGGACATCGCCACAGCAAAGACCGGAGATGTTCCGCTGTACCGCACGATCAGCTTCGACCGCTTGCAGCGCTATCAGGTACTCAAGCAGCCGGATGTGCTGATGTACATGGCGCTGCGGCCCGAGTGCTTCTCCGACACGGAGGTGCGTGCGGCATGGGCGTATTACGAGCCGCGCACACTGCACGATTCCACGCTGAGCTTCGGCATTCATGCACTGCTGGCCGCGCGCTACGGCTTTGCGCGGGCGACGGAGTATTTTGAAAAATCGCTGTTCCTTGACCTGAAAAATATTATGGGGAACACCGCGAACGAGGGCATTCACACCGCCGCCCTCGGCGCGACGTGGCAGGCAATGGTGCTGGGCTTCGGCGGTCTGGAGGAGCGCGGCGGTGCGCTGCACGTCAGCGATCATCTGCCAGAGACACTGACAGCCATGCGCTACCGCGTGCAGTGGCACGGGACGCGTTACGAGATCCGCCTGCGGCGCGGCGAAGCACCGTCCGTGCGGGAACTTTGAAATTGACCGCTTTGCAGTTCCAGTGAAAAAAACATGCGGGAGAGTTGTTCTTCTCTGGAATGTGAAAACGGTTGATGATATAATAAAATTATGGAGGTAATGAAATGAAGAAAATGAGTTCTATTGTGTCCTTGCTCCTTGCTGTACTTCTCCTTGTCGGGATGCTGGCAGGCTGCACGGGCGACCCTGCGATCCCTTCCGGCGGCTCCGAAAAACCGTCCGAAGCGCCGTCATCCGAGTCCAAGGCGACGCCGAGCGAGGACATCTATCAGCTCAAGGGCTCTGTGACCATCGCCTATCCCGAGGGGGAGGTTGCGGAAATCCAGCCCGTGCTTGAAGCCTTCCGCGCACAGTATCCCAACATCGAAGTCGTGGAGGAACCCTTCCCCGGCTCCACCGGCGGTGCCTTCAACGAGTATCTGACGCAGAAGGCGGCGGCCAACGCAATGCCTGACCTGATGTGGCTGGACTGGAACGACTTCGCACCCGAGGTCGCCAGCGGCTTCGTCATGCCTCTTGACGACTACTTCTTTGCCGACCCCGAGTCGGAGTATGTGCCCAGCGGCATGACCGATCCCTATGTCTACGGCGGCAAGCTCTATGCGCTGCCCTGCCAGATGAACGCCATGGGCATCACGATGAACCTGGATATGCTCGAAGCACTGAACATCGAGAAGCCCAGCTACGACTGGACGGTAGATGAATTTATGGAGATCTGCAAAAAGGCCATCACTGCCGACACCTGCGCCGCCGCGACGCTGGAGGACTGGGATCAGGTCTACTCCGCGCAGGCTGACGGATTGTTCTATCCCGCATATGACTATGTAAACCACACCTTCGACTTCACGAACAAGTGGGTTCCCGCAATGAACCAGCTCGCCGAAATGCGCGCTATCCCAGGTTTTGAGGCATGGTCGATGCGCTTCCCCAAGAATGAGGACGGCACTACCTCCACCGATTCCGAATATGTCGCAAAGTTCGGTGAGGCAGGTAAGGACGATACGCACTACACCTTCAAGAACGGCATGGCGCTGCTGTGCACCAACGCAACGTGGAACGATAACTGGATGCGTGGCGAGTGCCAGGTCAACTGGGATTACTGGCCCTACCCGCGTGCCAATGCCAATACTCCGACCTACACCCCGATCCATGTGGACTGCGCTTACTTAACGAGCACCTGCGCCGATCCCGATGCTGCCTTCCAGCTTCTCAAGTGGCTGACCTACGGTGTTGAGGGCAATATGCAGCGTCTGGACATCTTCGCTGCGCGCGTGGATGGTCAGACCGCGGGCGAGGACACCAAGCTCATCAAGACGTGGTTCATCCCCTGCACGCAGCATCCGGACGTTCTGGCCAAGTTCGAGCAGGCGCCGAATGTCAGCGAGGGCCTGATGGCGCTATATAAGAGCCTTGAACACTCCATCCGCGGCGACCTCAACAAGATCGTCCCGGGCTACAGCAGCGTGTTCAACGATGAGGTTTCAGGAATGATCAACTCCGTCCGCGAGGGCAAGGCCAACGCTGCCGATGTTGCTGGCCAGATTGACTCCATCGTCAATGCGGCGCTCGCAGAGCAGCTTGAGATCTTCAACGAAAAAGTCAGCAAGTAATATAAACGTTTCCCACCCGACAACCTGTCGGGTGGGAAAACAAACGGTATCTCAGGGAGGGGACATCAATGAAACGGATTCTATTGGGCGTGGTCGGTGCGCTGCTTGTCGTCTGCCTTGCGGTACTGACGGTGTTTGCGGGAATTGTGCACAGGGAAACGGCCGAGCTGCACAGCGAAGCTGCAGAAGGAAGAAGCTATTCTCTCTCGGATGAGAGCGTCGCGGAAAGGCAGCTCGACTTCCGAAGCCGTATTGCGGCTGCGGCAGAGTTCCCGAGCGGCCTGCAAATCGCCGCAGAGGAGACGACTGCCGTCTCTCTGCGCGTGGAAACGGCGGGGCGATATGACCTCGTGGCGGTCTATGTCGCGCCGGAGAAAAACCTCTTTGAAAATCCTGTGAATTTCACGGTGAACGGTGAGCAGTTTACCTGCACGCTCTCCTTCCTCTGGGCGGACGACATCTCCGAGAGGAAAACCGACCGCTATGGAAACGAGGTACTGCCCGAGCAGTATCAGCTTCCGTGGGCGGCATCATATCTGAAAGAATCCGAATCCTTCTCCGGCCGCCCGCTTGCGCTCGACCTGCCTGCGGGCGAGGTCAGCGTTACGGTCCGGCCGCAAAACCAGAGTCTCCTGCTCTACGGCCTGTATGCGGTCGAACCGCAGCAGGAGCAGTCTTATGCGGAATATCTATCCGCGCTTTCCTCTGCGCCTGTCTATACCGGCGACTGCCTGACCCTTCAGGGTGAGGCTTACCGTGCGAAAAATGACAGCGCTATCCGCGGAACCAACGTTCCGAATACCTCCGTTTCTCCGGCCAGTCCCTATGTGAGGCGCATTAACGCCACTGCGGACGAATCCAACAAGCGCATGGGACAGAAGCTGTACTATGAAGTGGAAGCGCCGGAGGACGGACTTTATTTTATCAGCTTCAAGTACTGTCAGCCGAAAAAGACCGGCGGCTGTTCCTACAGAACCATTGAAATTGACGGCAATGTGCCGTATACCGAGCTGCGCGATGTAGGCTTTGCGTATACCGGCATCAATACATATCAAAACAAAACATTGGAAACCGGTGTTTATCTGACGCGCGGCGTGCATCTGCTTGCGCTCGAGGTTACGGCTGAGCCGATGCAGGCCCCGTACCGCGAGCTGATGACCATTGTCAATGAGATCAACGACACCGGCATCGCCCTCAAGCGCATCAAGGGCAACAACTCCGGCGAGAGCGCGGGCGTGGATACCAACCGGACGTGGGACATTTTGCAGTATATGCCGGACATTCTTGAAAGACTTAAGGACTGGTCTGCGAGCCTGACGGCGGTTTATAATCAATTAAAAGACATCGGCGGCATGGAGCCTGCCTATGTCTCCGACCTGATGTTGACGGTGCAGAATTTGCAGCGCCTTGCAGAAAAGCCGCGCGAGATCCCCAACAAGCTGAGCCTGCTCAGTGACGATTCCAGCTCGGCTGCTCAGCTTGCCGCGCTGACGCTGACGAAGATCTACGAACAGAATCTGAGCATCGACTGCATCTATCTGCATGGTGAAAACGAAACGCTGCCCGCGCCAAAGGCGGGAATATTCTCCGGCCTTACCACAGGCATCAAGCAGTTTCTATATTCCTTCTCCCGCGACATGAACGAGAGTGCGGACGTGCAGAACGAAGGGCAGACACTCACGGTGTGGATCAACAAGCCGTCTCAGTATGTTGAAACGCTGCGCCAGCTCACCGCTGACGAGTTCACCCGCGAAACGGGCATCGAGGTCAGCTTTTCCATCATGCCTGACGAAAAGAAGATCACGCTGGCCAATTCCACCGGCAGCAATCCAGATCTCGCCCTCGGCTTGAGTTACTACCGGCCCGCGGAGTTTGCCATGCGCGGTATGGCGGTAGATTTGCTGGAATTTGACGATTTTCTGGACTGGTACGGTGCGGAGTACAACCTTCGTGCGCTGGCGCCCATGGCTTACGAGGACGGGGTTTACGGCGCAAGCGAGACGCAGGAGTTTTACGTTCTGTTCTACCGCAAGGACATTCTCGACAGCCTTGGCCTGACGGTTCCGGATACCTGGGAGGACGTCAAGGCCATGATGCCGGTGCTGCACCGCAACGCGATGAATTTCAATCTTCCGTTAGCGAACAACGTCGGCTACAAGAGCTTTGAGGCGACAGGCGGCTTCCTCTTTCAGAACGGCGGCGACTATTATTCGCCGGACGGCTTTGCCTCGAACTTTGGCGATCCGAATACCCTGCGCGGTCTGCGGGAAATGGTCGAATTGTATCAGGTCTACGGCCTTGCACAGAATATTCCGAACTTTTTTAATGCATTTCGTTCAGGAAGCGTGCCCATCGGCGTGTCGAATTTCTCAACGTATTTGCAGCTTCAGGTGGGTGCGCCGGAATTGAACGGACGCTGGGACATTGCGCTCGTTCCGGGCACACGGCAGGCTGACGGCACGGTGCGCCGTGACTGGTCTGCCGATGCGACCTCTTCGATGATCTTCTCTAATTCACAGAAAAAGCAGGAGGCGTATCGCTTCCTAAAGTGGTGGCTGTCGTCCGAGACACAGCTAAAATATGCGACCGACCTGCAAATGAAATACGGTCCGGACTACATCTGGAATACCGGCAACCACGTCGCACTGGCGGGGATGTCCTATCCGCTCGCGCACAAGAAAGTAATTCTGGAGCAGTGGTCGTGGCAACACGAGGCGCTGCGCCATCCGGCAAGCTATATTCTCGAACGCGAGGTCTCCAACGCCTGGATCGCCATTGTTACGCAGGGAGAGCCATTCCAAGCTCGCATTGACGAGGCGGCGCTTGCCTCCAATCGGGAAATTCAGCGCAAGCTCACGGAGTTCGGCTATCTGGACGAGAACGGAAAAAAGTGCAGAGACTATAACATCCATCTGATCGAGGACTTGATCGAAAGCAGAGAGGAGGAGGGACAATGAACTGCAAAGAGAAAAAGAAGCGTGCGCCCTTTTCCCTGCGACGGACGCTCTCTCCCTTGCAGAGACACATGAACCGGCACACGGTGCTTTATATGCAGGCGCCGTTTGTGATTCTGTTTCTGCTGTTTATCATCATTCCCGTCGCCATTGCCATCGGCATTTCCTTCACGGACTTCAATTCCATCGAAAAGCCGCGCTTCGTCGGCCTGGAAAACTACATCAACATTTTGACCAACGACAACATTTTCACGGAGTTTGCGATTCCGAACACCATTGTCTATTCCGTCATCGTCGGCGTGGGCGGATACATTCTCTCCTTCTTTCTGGCGTGGTCGCTGGCGCAGGTTCCCAAGGGGCCGCGCACGGTCATGGCGATTATTCTCTATCTGCCGTCTATGACGGCGGGCATCATGCTTTCGACGGTCTGGCAGGTGTTCTTTGCAGGCGATAAGGTCGGCTATCTGAACGCGATTCTGCTCAAGCTCGACCTGATCCAAAGCCCGGTCACGTGGCTGTCGGATTCGAGGTATCTGATGCTTATTATGATCGTTGTTTCCCTCTGGAGCAGCATGGGTATCGGTTTTCTCTCCATGCTCGCGGGCATTCTGAACGTCAACCGCGAGCTTTACGAGGCTGCACACATCGACGGCGTGAAAAACCGTATTCAAGAGATTATCTACATTACCATCCCGGCCATCAAACCGCACATGATGTTCGGCGCAATCATGGCCATTGTCAACGCCTTCCAGAACGGCAGCATCGGAGTGCAGCTCTCGGGCGCGAACCCGACGCCCGGCTACGCCGGTCAGCTCCTCGTCACGCACGCGGAGGAATACGCCTTTGTCCGCTATGAGATGGGGTACAGCGCGGCGCTATCGGTGATTTTGCTGCTGATCGTCTGGGGCGTGTCGCAGCTTTCCAAAAAACTCTTTGCAGTCAGGGGGTGAGGACATGAGAAGACGGCACTTGCAGATTATCGGCATCAATCCCGCACGCTTCGACCGCTCGCAGATCAAGTTTTTCCTGTACCTGGTTCCGATCACGGTTTTGATGGGGCTTCCCATCGTGTTTATCTTCTTCAATGCCTTCAAGCCGCTCGATGAGCTGCTCAATTACCCGCCGAAGTTCTATACGCTGCGCCCGACTCTCCAGAATTTCCGTAACCTCATGGCGACCTCGGCCAATAAGGCCATTCCCATGAGCCGCTACCTGTTCAACAGTATCCTGACGACGTTGGCCGTCGTGTTCTTCACGCTGATGATTACGACCATGGCGGCCTACTGTATGTCCAAGAAGAACTATCGCCTGAAGAAGCTCCTGTTCGGCATCAACGAGGCGGCTCTGATGTTTGTCTCGGCGGCTGTGGCAATCCCACGTTATATCATCATCAGCAAGCTTGGATTGGTGGACAGTATCTGGGCGCACATCGTGCCCATGCTCTCCATGCCGGTGGGACTATATCTGGTCAAGCAATTCATAGACGACCTGCCGGATGAGATGATCGAGGCGGCGCGGCTGGACGGTGCGGGTGATTTTTATATCCTTCGGAAAATCGTCCTGCCGAATATCAAGCCAACCTTGGCAACTGTTGCAATTCTGGCCTTTCAGGCCTCGTGGAACAGTATGGAGGCCTCAAATTACTACATCAATAACGAGGCGCTTAAGAGCTTCTCATTCTATATGTCCACGCTGACGCAAACTTCGGGCAACGCCAACGCCATGGTCGGCCAGCTTGCGGGCAACGCGGTCGCCGGTCTTGGTATGCAGGCTGCGGCGACGCTCATCATGTTCCTGCCGAACCTGATTTTGTTCATCATTTTGCAGTCAAGGGTCATGAATACCATGTCCCATTCCGGCATGAAATAGGAGGGCCTGCGCATGAAACGAAACTGCTTGCGGCTCGGCACGCTGCTGCTGTGTCTCGCATGTCTCCTGTTACTACCTGCCCGTGCGGTCGAGGGAACGAGTTATACCTACACGCTCTCCGCAGACCGGACAAAGCTCGTCCTGACGGCCGATGCCTATCTGCCCGCCGGTATCTACCTTGCCGACGCAGGATTAAGCTCGCCTGAGGACTTATATCTCAGCGGGCGGGAGCTTTACATCGCGGATACCGGCAACCACCGCATTGTGGTCTATTCCATGGACACGGGTAGCCTGACCTCCTTCGGAGAGAACGATCTGAAAAAGCCCACCGGCCTTAGCGTGGACGGCGCAGGCAGGGCATACGTCGCCGATTACGGCGCGGAGCAGGTCGTGATTTTCGCGCCAGACCGCAGCGTGGAGCGCCGCCTGACACGCCCGGCGGAAGCATATTACGGCGCAAGCCCCTATAAGCCGCAGAAGGTGGATCTGGACAGCTACGGCAATCTGTTCGTTATCAGCGAGGGCACCTATGAGGGCATTTTGCAGTTTGACCGAAACGGAAGCTTCAACGGCTTTTTCGGCGCGAACAGAACCAAGAATCTGAGTGCGATAGAGTGGTTCCAGAAGATTTTCTACACCGAAGAGCAGAAGGCTAAGATGTCTTTCCGCACGCCGCCGAACATCGTCGCGCTGGATGTCGCTGCTTCCGACATGGTCTTTTCTGTCACGCAGAACGACCGGAAACAGGCTCTTAAAAAGCTGAATATGGCGGGTGTCAATGTTTATTCGGACGGTCTCGATTGGGGCTACGGCAACTATGCCGATGTTGCCGTCCTGTCCAACGGCAGCGTTTTTGCTGTGACGAACACGGGGTTGATCGACGAATTCAGCGAGGAAGGTGATTTTCTGCTGGAATTCGGCGGTGAGGCTAAGAAAACCGACCGCAACGGCCTGACCGCCGTGGTCAGCGCGATCGAGGCGGACGAAAGCTGCAATCTCTATGTGCTCGACAAGGAACGCGGCGTGCTTCAGGTCTGGTATCCCACGGATTATGCCAAGCTCCTGCACCG
Source organism: uncultured Oscillospiraceae bacterium (assembly GCA_934622035.1). Taxonomy (GTDB): domain Bacteria; phylum Bacillota; class Clostridia; order Oscillospirales; family Oscillospiraceae; genus JAZOXB01. Next base: position 85,738 of record CAKTVG010000006.1, on the reverse strand, counting down.
TGCCGAGGACAGCTTCAAGCTGGGACATTACGAGGACAGCCTTACCGCGTGGACGCAGATCCTGCGCATGAATCCGACGGCTTACATGTCCAATCTCGGCTATGCCAGGGCGCTGTTCCAGCTCGGACGCTACAGCGAGGCGGCGGAGAGATTCCGCGAGATTCGTCATGAAAACGGCTATTCCGACTGCTTCTGGGAGCTACGCAGCGCATGGATGCGTGCGAACATGGGAAAAATCCTGGTCGGACTTGCCGGCTTTGCCGTTCTGTGCGCACTTCTGGCGCTCCTGCAGAAGCGCTTCGGCTGGTGCGATACACTTTCCGAGCGTTACGTGCGTTGGTGCGGCAGGCATAAGCTGGGCAGGGCGCTGACGGCGGATGTATTCTATTTCCTGCGCCATCCCATCGACGGCGTATACTATTTGAAAATTGGGCAACGCGGCAGCGTGGGCGCAGCGTCAATCCTCTATTTTGCAGCACTGGTAATCTATATGCTCTGTCGTGGGCTGACGTCCTTTGTGTTCGGCGGCGGGTATTCGTATTACAATGATCCGGTTGCAATTCTGCTGATCATCCTTGTGCCGTCCGTGCTGTTCCTGTTCGGCAGCTATCTGGTCAGTGCCATTCACGACGGCGAGGGCAGCCTGAAAACGGTGTATGTCACCTTTGCTTACAGCCTTTCCGCCTTTGTGATCGGCTGGCCACTTCTGACGCTGCTTTCCCACGCCTTTACGCTCACGGAGCTGTTCGTCTACCGATTGCTGGCCTTCCTGCTTCTGGGCTACAGCGGCACGCTGATCTTCATCAGCATCAAGGAGGCACAGGTCTACAATCTGCGCAAGACGGCTGCGAACATTTTTCTCACGTTGTTTTTCATGGCGGTGGCGATTCTTGCGGCGATTATCCTCTTTATCCTCTGGCGCGAGCTGCTGTCCTATCTTTCGGAAGTTTTTGAGGAGGTGCGTTACCGTGTGTTCTCGTAAATGGTTCGTCCGGCTCGGTGCGCTGCTTTTGAGTGCGGCGCTGCTGGCGCTGTGCGCCTTTGCCGCAGACGAAACACCTCTGACCGACGGTCTGCTGGAGGCCAATTCCAACCGGCAGGTGCATCCTTTCTCCGACGTGCCGGTGGAGAGCCAATTCACTACCGAGGGCTTTGAAAAAGTCGGAGAAACACAGGAACTCAAAGTTTATCTCAACCGAAAGGAGGCCGCGCTGCGCATTTACAACAAAACCACAGGCTATCTCTGGGGCGCACTGCCCATCGGGGAGGCAGAGGGACTAAACACCGCGTGGCGCTGCTACGGCAACGGTCTTGTGTCCATTGAGTGCGTGAATGCTGAGGGCGCGGAGAGCCGTGTTAGCATTGGCAAGGACGGCAAGGCAAAGTACGAAATCTCAGAGGAGGGTCTCCTTTGCAGCGTAGACTTCTCCGAGCAGGGGATTGCCTTTCAGGTAAAGGTCTCGTGGTCGGGCAGCCGCGTGAGTTTGGAGCTGGTGGACGGCAGTCTCATCGAGCGCGACGAGGGCTTCTTTCTCAAATCCATGAGCTTTCTGCCCTTCCTTGGCAGTTCCTATTCTGACTCCGTGGACGGCTACATCCTGCTTCCCGACGGCTGCGGCGCGCTTATCCGCTACCGCAAGCCCGCTAATTACAGCTCGACCTACGCCGCGCGCATCTATGGCAGGGATTACGGCATAGAATCTCTTGCCAGCACTGCGGACAACACCGCCCGTCCGGAGGCGCAGGCGCTCATGCCCGTCTATGCGATGATACACGGCGCGGGGCAGAATGGCTTTCTGGCCGTCGTGGACGCGGGCGCGGAATATGCCAGCCTCGTCGCTGCGCCTGCACAGACGAACAATCCCTATAACTGGGCGTCGGCGCGCTTCGAATTTCGCCAGAAGTATGTGAAAAACATCAACCGCAAGGAGGGCGCGGGGGCAAATGTCTATCAGGAAACGCCCAATGCGGTCACGCCGAGGATTTCCTTCTATTTTACACAGGGTGAACAGGCCAATTACGACGGCATGGCGGTGCTTTACCGTCAGATGCTGATTGAACAGGGCGTTTTGACGCCGCTGACGCAGCGGGATACCACGGTTCCGCTGCATTTGGAGGTGCTTGGCGCGGATAAAAAGGAGAATTTCCTCTGGAATACGACGCAGGTCTTTACCACGCTCGCACAGGCGGAGGAAATGCGTCAAAGCCTTGCCGATGTGGGGATTACAAAGCTGGACATGGTGCTGCGTTGCTACGCAAAGAAAAACGAATGCGGCGCAAAGCTGCTGTCCCGTCTCGGAAACAAAGAGGACATTGCCGCACTCGACCGCGCGCTTCGCGAGACGGGCGGCTCCTTCTCCCTCTATCTCGACCCCATTACCGCGAACGAAGATCAGATCACACTGCGCACCGAGGCTGCGAACAATCTTTCTCGGCAGGAGATTCGCTGGATCGACAATCTTGCATCGCGGATGTATCCCTATACCTATCTCTACCGCTTGAGCGAGGCCGAAGCGCGCACGCAGAAGGCGCTTTCTCGCAATTATGGCGCGGACTTTGCACTTGCGCAGGCAAGCAACAAGCTCTACAGTGATTTTACCTCCGGCAAAGAGGTGACGCGCGCCGAGAGCCTGACGCGCCTGACCGCACTGACGGAATCCCTTGCGGACGGCAGCCGTATCGCCATGTACCGTCCGAATCAGTATCTCTGGCAGTATGCGGACAGATTCTTTGACCTGCCCGTGTCCAACAGCCAGATTCTCTACGAATCCGATTGCGTGCCGTTTTTGCAGATTGTGCTCAGCGGCTGCACCGAGCTGTATGGCGGAGCGATCAACACCTCGTCCTATTCCTCCGAGCGTATGCTGCGGCAGATTGAGTATGGTATGGCACCGAGCTTCGTCGTGACCGGCTGCGAGAGCCTGGAGCTTTACAACACCGCGCAGGAGGCCTATTTCTCCACGGGCTTTGCCGACTGGCGGGCGCAGATCGTGGAGAGCTATCAGACTGTGGCTGAGGGACTTTCCTCTGTCTGGGGACACGCCATCGTCTCGCACCGCTGCCTGAAAAACGGCCTGATTCGCGTGGGATATGACAACGGCGTGTACATTTTCCTCAACTATACCGATGCTGCGCTGTCGGCCGAGGGCGTCAGCGTGCAGCCGGGCGGCTTTACAGTCATACAGGGAGGCGCAAGATGAAAAGAAATCAGACGAAACCGCGCCGCAGCCTGCGTCCGCGCACCCGCAGTACAATCACTGGAACGCTCTTTTTCCTGCCTTGGCTCATCGGTTTTTTCGCCATCACGGCCTATCCGCTGGTCTATTCTCTTGTCATTTGCTTCAACCAGGTACAGATCAAGCCCGGCGCGATTGAGTTGAAGCCGATCGGCTGGGAGTATTTCCGGCAGGCCTTTGCGGTGGATACGGAATATCCCACAAAGCTCCTTGCATCCCTGGCGAGCGTGCTGCTGGGAACGCCGCTTGTTGTGGTGTTTTCCCTTGTGATTGCGCTGCTGCTGAATCGCAAATTCCGCGGCAGGACGGTCTACCGCATCGTGTTTTTCCTGCCGGTGGTCATCATGTCCGGCCCTGTGATGTCCGAGCTGATGACGGAATCTTCGGCCATGAGCATCAACATGGACATCATGGGTCTGCGCAGTATTCTGATGGAGCTGGACTACGGCTGGGCGCGGATTCTGATGACGTTTTTGAGCAGCTTCGTACGCATTCTCTGGTTCTGCGGCGTGCAGATTATTGTATTTCTGGCCGGACTGCAAAAGGTCGACCGCAATATGTATGAGGCTGCCGCCATCGACGGCGCGACGGCATGGGAGGCATTTTGGAAGATCACGCTGCCGCATCTGCGGCCGATCATCCTGCTCAACGCGATCTATACCATCATCGAGATGGGCACGGCGGCCGACGATGCGACGAACGGAAAGATTGTCGGCGCAATCCGTGACATTGCCCGGCCGTACAGCTATGCGGCGGTGCTTTCGTGGATCTATGCCTTCGGCTTGCTGCTGCTGATTCTGCTTGCGTTCCTGCTGCTCCGACCGAGAAAGGGGAGTTCCACATGAAAACGGGAAAATCCGCGCTGCGCAGGAGCGCATACTGGCTTGTCGGCAGCCACGGCAACAATGACAGCCGCCTCGGCAGGTTCACAACCTATTTCATCCTGACGGGCATGGGCTTTGTGTTTTTGTACCCGCTTTTATATATGCTCTCGGTCAGCTTCATGGACACGGAGGACCTTGTGGATGCCACGGTGACGTGGATTCCGACACATCTTTCCGTGGAGAGCTTTGTCAAGGCGGCAAAAACACTGCAATTTTGGGACGGCTTGAAGGATTCGCTCATTATGACGGTCATTCCGGCGGCACTGCAAACCTTTACGCTGGCGCTGGCGGGCTACGGACTTGCGCTCTATCGCGTGCCGGGTAAGCGCTTTTGGCTGGTGCTTGCGGTGTTCATTTTCCTGATTCCGACGCAGGTCACCATGATTCCGCGCTTTCTGCTTTTTAATTCCTATCACACCATCGGCACGATCTGGCCGGTATATCTCATCAGTTTGTTCGGGCAGGGTGTGAAAAGTTCGGTTTTTCTGCTGATCTATTATAATTTCTTCAGGTCCTATCCCAAATCCATGGATGAAGCCGCAAAGATCGACGGCGCCGGCGCGGCGACGGTGTTTTTTCGTATCGCGTTGCCCATGGCAAAGCCCGCACTGGTGCTGACCTACCTCTTTTCCTTTATCTGGATCTGGAACGATACAACCCAGCTCCCGCAGTATTCCACGGGCGCGGTCACAACGCTGCCCATGCATCTGCAACAATTTGTCGAACGCTTTAACAAGCTCTATGCCTCCGTTGGCGTCAGTACCGGCGGCTCCTTGAATGAGTCCATCCGGCTGGCTGGCACGCTTTTGACCATCCTGCCGCTGATCGTTCTGTATTTCATCGTGCAGAAGCAGTTTGTCGAGAGCATCGAGCGCACCGGACTGACAGGAGAGTGATATGAAAAAGATTTTGATGATTCTTGTCCTGCTGCTCCTGCTGACCGCCTGCACCGCGCAGGAGGCCGCGCCTGCGGCGCTGCCCTCGGACGGCCTGCTGCACGAGCCTTACGGTTGGGAGAACCTCTACGGCAGCAAGGAGGTGCCGGAAAAGTGGTGGCAGCGCACGCCGCGCGACCCGATTGCAGGAGAGGAAACCGAGATTGTCGTCGCGGCGGGCAAGCAGCTCGGTAGCTTGGAGCTTTGGCTTGAATGGAAGAAAAACGGCCAAGACATGGAGCCGATTGCTTGTAGCAAGCGAGCCAATTTACAGACGGATGGCGTCGAACGGACGCAGTATCTCGCCTGCCTTCCGGCTATGGAACGCGGCGACGAGGTGCAGTATGCGATCTGCGCGGGCGAACATGGCATTGCGCAGAAGCGGCTCGGGCCGTTCTCGTTCCGTGTTTCGGCGTGGGAGCGCTTCCAACCCGAACGGGCGCTGCTTTCCGATGAAAAACTCACGGTTTCCGGCACGGCGGGCGAAAAAAACGCTGCGTTCAGCGCCGAGTTTGACGGCGGGACGCTCCATCTGCTCGTTTCCGATGCTACGCTTGAGGACGGCGAGACTCTCCCTGCAACGCTTTCGGTAGACCGCATGACCTTTACCGTGGCAAAAAACGGCGGCTTTTCCCTGTGCAAAGACGGCACAGCGCTGGTTGGCGGCACGGCCTTCGAACTGCTGACAGACGGCGCGGCGGTGCGCGCGGTGCGCCTCAGACTATCCGCGGAAAAAAACGACCGCTTTTACGGCTTCGGCATGAAATACGATGCGCTCGACCAGCGCGGCAAGTCGGTTGATACCTATTGCGTCAACTGGTACAAGGAGCAACGCGGCGAAACCTACACGCCTGTGCCATATTACTTCGTGCCGGACAAGTACGGCATTTTCATCGATTCGACCTACTATACCCGCTTCGATCTCTGTGCGCAGTCGGATGCGGCCTGCGTCATTGAGGCGCATCTGGGCGGCTCGGAGGAGTTTGTGCTGCCGTTGCATCTCTTCACAGGGGACAACGCGCAGATTGCTGCGTCCTATGCCGAGACGGCCGGTCACGCCGTACTACCGCCGGTGTGGGCGTTCAGCCCGTGGATTTCCGCGAACGAGTGGAACAGACAGTCGGAGATCCTCGAGCAGCTAGACGCAACGCTGGAAGCGCAGATTCCCACCGGCGTAATCGTCATCGAGGCGTGGAGCGACGAGCAGACCTTTTATACCTTCAATGATTCCGAGTTTGAAACCGTGGCGGGCGAGACCGCGCTGCGCTACGAGGACTTTACGTTCACAGGCCGCTGGCCGGATCCCAAGGGCATGGTGCAGCAGCTCCATGAAAACGGCATCCGCTGTATTCTCTGGCAGATCCCGGTGCTCAAATATGATGTGAAGGCGACGGCACAGTCTGTGCGCGATCAGATTTACGCAGCCGAGCAGGGCTACGTCCTGCAAACCGAGGACGGCGGCACCTACCGACTGCCCGCCGGAACATGGTTCGGCAATTCTCTGCTTTTGGACTTTACCGACCGAGAGGCGACGGACTGGTTTTTGGAAAAGCGGCGTTATCTGATCGAGGACATCGGCATCGACGGCTTCAAGACAGACGGAGGGGAATTTGTCTGGGGACGCGGCGTTACGGCCTCTGACGGACGCAGGGGCGATGAGCTGCGTAACGCTTATCCCGACCTCTATGCGCAGGCTTACTACGACTTCGGCACGGCGCTTTCGGGCGATTTCGTGACCTTCAGCCGTGCGGGAGGCAGCGGGATGCAGAAGCATCCGCTTTGCTGGGTGGGCGACCAGAACTCGGATTTCAAGGCGTTTCAGGCGGCCATCCGTGCGACGCTCAGCGCGAGTCAGTCAGGCATTCCCTTTGTCGCGTGGGACATTGCGGGCTTCAGCGGCGACGTTCCCTCGGCGGAGCTTTATCAGCGCAGCGTGGCGCAGGCGGCATTTTCGGCGGTGATGCAGGTGCATTCGGAGAATTCCGGTGATCCGCAGCCCTCGCAGGCGCGCACGCCGTGGAATATGGCGCAGCGTAAGGGAGAGGATGCCTGCCTGGAAACCTATCGCTACTATGCGAACCTGCGCATGAATCTGATTCCTTACATTTACACCGAGGCAAAATGGGCCGCTGAGAGCGGCGAACCTCTGATGCGCAGCATGGCCTACGCTTTCCCACAGGACAGCGCAGCGGCGGACTATGAATTTCAATATCTGTTCGGACGGGAGCTGCTTGTTGCGCCCGTGACGAAGCCGAACGCGAAGCACGCGGAGGTCTATCTGCCCGACGGTATCTGGTATCATTTCTTTACCGGCGCACGCTATGAGGGCGGCGTGTATCAGATTCCTGTCGCGGCGGACGAAATTCCGGTGTTTGTGCGCGAGGGCGCCATTCTGCCGGTCAACACTGCGCAGACAGGGCAGCTCGCAAGCTATATCGGCAATGATGCAGAAGATTATGTCAACATAAACTATTTGGTATTTCATGGAAACGGCGAATATACGTGGTATGATTATGGAAACCAAACGAGTGTCGCGGTCAAATTCGACGGCACAACGCTCACTGAAAACGGCACACCCACCGAAAACTGGACGCTGGGAGGAGAAACGTCATGACCAAACAGGAGGGAGCCGCGCTGCGGCCGCATCTTTGCATCACGGCAAGGCCGCAGGCCGTGCGTGAGAACATTCTGCGCTGCGGCGACACGCGCGTGACGGTTCTAACTGACCGCCTGTTCCGTATCGAGTGCGGCAGCTTTACAGACGAGGCGACGCAGGCGGTTTGGTACCGCGATTTTCCGGCGGTCGAATACACATGGCGCTGCGAAAACGGCCGCATCCTCCTCAAAACGGCGGCGCTGACCCTAAATCTCGATCCGCAGCGGCTGGAAAACAGCGAGGTCGAGTTTGCCGACGGCAGCCGCGCCAAGCTGGACAATGCCGAGAATCTGCTCGGCACCTGTAGCACCCTTGACACCAACGGCGAGCATCTGCGCGAACATCCCGACGTAACGCGCTACGACCGCGCGCACATTCCTCTGGAGCCGGGTGTCTGCGCAAAAAACGGCGCGGCGGTCTACGACGATTCACACAGCCTGCTGCTGCTTCCGGACGGCCGACTGCTTCCGCGCAGCGGGACGGACCGCTATGTCTTTGCCTACGGGCACGACTATCCTGCCGCCGTGCGTGCACTCTATCGCCTGTGTGGATGCACACCGGTGCTTCCGCGCTGGGCACTTGGCAACTGGTGGTGCCGCTATTGGCCGTATACGCAGCAGGAATATTTGAACCTGATGGATAATTTTTCCGATGACGGGATTCCCGTCTCTGTCGCCGTTATCGATATGGACTGGCACTATGTCCAAATCGACCGCGATTTCGGCCTGCGGGAAAAGGGGTTGGACGATGAGGCGCACGGCGGTACAGACGGCTGGACGGGCTACACATGGAATGAAGCGCTCTTTCCCGACCACATGGCGCTCTTGCGGGAGCTTCACGCGCGCGGGATGCATATCTCGCTCAATCTGCATCCTGCGCTGGGTGTGCGCTGGTACGAAAAGCCCTATCGCGCCATGGCCGAGCGCATGGGACTTGACCCGTCGGAAAAGCTGGTCGTGCCATTTCAAATTGCAAATCCGCGATTCGTGAACGCATATCTGGAGCTACTGCATCATCCGTTGGAGGACGAGGGCGTCGATTTCTGGTGGATCGACTGGCAGCAGGGCAAGACCTCTGCACTTGCGGGGCTGGATCCCCTGTGGGCGCTGAACCACTATCACTATCTCGATAGAGTGCAGCGCAGGGGAGAAGGGCTGATCCTATCGCGCTACGCGGGTATCGGCTCACACCGCTATCCTGTCGGCTTCAGCGGTGATACGCACATGGACTGGGAATTCCTGGACTATATGCCCTATTTCACCGCGACGGCGGCGAATGCGGGCTATGGCTGGTGGAGCCACGACATCGGCGGCCACCATCGAGGTCTGCGCGATGAGGAGCTATACCTGCGCTGGCTGCAATTCGGCGTGTTCAGCCCGATCAACCGACTGCATTGCTGCCCGTCAGTCACCGCGTCGAAGGAGCCGTGGACGTTCTCCGCGCCGGTGCGCGCCATGGCGGAGAAATGGCTGCGCCTGCGGCGTAGGCTGGTTCCTTACCTTTACAGCGCATCGTGGAGAAACGCGCTCGAGGGCGTCCTGCCGGTACGGCCGATGTATTACGAATGGCCGGAGGAGGCTGCAGCCTACGAAGCCGACCATCAGTATCTGTTTGGCGAGCTGCTGGTTGCGCCCATCACGGAAAAATCGCAGGCACGCGGCATTGCAGCAAAGCGTGTCTGGCTCCCTCCTGGACGCTGGACGGACATTTTCACCGACGGGATTTACACCGGTGGGCGCTGGGTCACGGTTTGGCGCGACAGCGGCAGTATGCCTGTATTTGCAAGGGCGGGCTGTATCCTGCCGCTGGATGAAGCGCAGGACAACGCCTGCTCCGCGCCGGAGGCACTGGACGTTTTCGTCTACACCGGCGACGGTAGCTACGATCTGATTGAGGAAAACGGTGCGCGGACGCAGTTCTGCCAGCAGAGGATATCCGAGAGACTGCGCCTGCGTATTTGCGGAACAAGAAAACTGACCTATCATATATATTTCAAAAACGTGGAGGATGGCGCGTGCAGTCTCACCGTTGCGGGCAGACCCGCACAGCCTGTGCTGCGACACAATCGCTGCTTGCAGGCGAGCTTCACGCTTGAGGCTTCGGAGAATGCAGAGCTGCTGGTCACACCGCAGGAAAAAAGCGATGCCGAGACCGTGCGCGAACGAATGCTGCAATGCTTTCTGCGGCAGGAGATGGACAACCAAAATAAGGAAGCACAATGGGAAACTGCGAAAAGCATCGTTGATCGTGCGGCGTGGCTCAAGTGGATCGAAGCGCTTGCGCTGGGCGATGTCGAAAAAGGACTGCTGAAAGAGCAGTTGGAACTCCTGGGGGAGTGCTGATCCAATCAGCGCTTTCCTAGCCACAGCGACCCGAAAGAGAGAGAAAGGCTGCTTGGTGCGAGGAACGACGCGCGGAAGAAAGGAGGTTTTTTGCAAGCCGCGCAAACTGTACGGAAAACGGATTGTGTATCATTGAATGCAACCAAAGAAAGGCGGTAAAGCAATGAACCAAAGAAAACGAGTGCCTTTTCGTATCCTGGCCTTCCTTCTCATCACCACGATGCTGTCGGGCACCCTCACGGCGGTTTACGCGATCGAGGGTATTTACCACGAGCCGACTGGATGGGATGACCTCTACGGCGGAACGGAGGTCGCAAGCAACGACTGCGAGCGGTATCCGCGCGACCCTAGCGCGGGTGAAACGGTGTACCTGAAGTCCAAAACGTGGCCTATCGAGAGCAGCGACGCAGTCTGGGTCACATGGACGAAAAATGGCGTGGAGCAGCCGGTCATCAACGCTGACTGGAAGTATAACAGCGGCAACGATACCCATTGGGAGGCGAACATCGGCAGCTTTTCCAAGGGCGACGCGATCACCTACACACTGCACGCCATCTTACCGTCTTCTCCAAAGGTATAGTCACTCTTAACATAGTAATATTCGCCGGAAATCTCGATCAGGCCGGCATAATTCTTCGCTCCATCCTTGTAGTAATACTTCGTGCCGTTTTCTTCGCGGATACCTTCAAGGAACATCGTGCCATCCGCGTTGAACCAGTACCAACCGGCAGCTTTCAAGCCGTTCGCCTTGTCTGCAAAGACATAGTGTCTGGCACCCTTTACTGCTTTCAGGTTACTAGCAATGTAGTAATAGTTGCCTGCCGAAGCAGGTGCACAAATGGATTTACATCATAGGATTTTCAAGCAGGTCTTCGATATCGCAACCAAGAACACGGGATAACTTATAGAGTGTTTGTGCCTGTGCCTTATCAATGTTGTTGACTCGCTGCTCATACATCTGAATGTTTCGGACTTTGATGCCCGATTGTTCTGCAAGTTCTGACTGAGATAAGCCTCTGCTTTCCCGAATGCGTTTCAGATTGGAATCGCCTTCGGCAGCCTTGTAGAACTCTTCCATCGTATCAATGAAGTTCGTGATATCCATCTCGTGATAGACGGAGTACATTCCGATAATCTTAGTCAAGGGAATCCGCTCGAAGATATCTTTGAACCTGCGGCCGCAGTACCATTGATATTCTGCAAGCGCCCAACCTGCCCAATACTCGTGAGAGCATTCCTCAGAGTTTGTAGGCTTCGGAAGTTCCTTTCTGCCGTATGCTTTCAAGATAACTGCACGGGCAAGTTCAACACCGGACATACCTGCAACATAGGCAGGATTGCCGCGCTCAAACTGCTCTGCATAGCCTGTGTTGATAAAAAGCGCGGTTATCCAATCCGGCTTAATCTTGCAGTCATTGATAGCATAATCGAAGAATGAGGACAGACGATCCTTTGCATTACTCAAATAGGATTCGTTGTATGCGTGGGTCATCATTGCTCATCTCCTCTCTCAAGATATCAAGTACAAAGATATCATCCCGATACGATTTGGTCTTCTTGTTCTCTTTACGATAAGTATCTCCCGCTTTGGTGTCTCTATCCAGGAACTTGGGATAATAGACATTCTTATCGACCGAATATGCATCGACAAACTTCAAACGCTCAAATCCTCTTTGCGAGATAACAACGGTTTGTTCGCCGAGCTTGCCGAGACGAAGCGCCTTGTTCAGACTTCTGAGAGGAAGTGTGTTGGATACAAAGGACTCAGCATACTGAAAGTAAGAATCGTCCGCGCGGTATCCGACAACAATGTCGTAGCCGGAAAGATCAACCGAGTAATGCTCTATGATATAATCCCGAGCGTCAATGGCAACCTCGGAATCGAGTTTGAATGTACGGAACTGAAGAAGCAAAGCAATCCAGTTAAGGACTGTATGATTGCCGCTTAGTAGGTTCAGCACTTTCAGTCCATCGTCGTCAAAGTCATAGACATTTACAAAGCCATCCGTGTTCTTTTTGCAGGCCCATTCCTTGGCCATCTCATCGAGACGGGTGCAGTAAAAGCCTCTTCCGTAGTCATTGTGTGGATTGCCGATATTGATATCCGGAACCTCGATGATGTGATCCGTTCCGTGAAGTAATTGAATTGTGCTCATAAAACCAAGCCTCCCTATATCATTGTGATGACACAACCATATTATATCATTGCAACGATAGTTTTGTCAACAGGGTTTGAAAATATTCCGAAATAAAGTTCGAAACGGAGGATACGAAATGCATGCTTTTAGAAATATGAAACCACCGGACACGATGGAACGAATAAGTGAGATGAAACGATGACCTATGTATTATCAGACATCCACGGCAACCTGCAACGATGATGACGATAGATATGACCCCGGAGAAATCAAACATATCATGATGGATGCTTTTAACGCAGTGGTTCGTCGGTATGGATATGGATACTGCGAAGATTCAACCCGTGTATTTACAATCAAAGAAATTGATCATTGGCGCTCAAAGATACTACAAAGTTGTGACTTCGCTATTGTAAACAACTATACCGACAAAGCCGGTACAGTATTCCAACAGTACATACGATTTAACAAGGAACAGCGATCAAATGTTTGGGCTGATCAGGCCAAGGGATACGATACTAAACCCAAAGAAGATTGGTTGAAAAAGCACGGGTATTGGGATGAAGTCCTTGATCGGTATCTATACAAAAAGAACAATAAATAATCGGCCGAATTTGCGCTGCGATTTGTTTGCCCCCTGCCGTGGCTCCCAATAGAAATACCGCAGTTCGCCACCGGTAAAACCGGTGACGAACTGCGGCTGTTTTAATTGCGTTACTTAGCTGTTGCGCTTTTTGCGGAGAAGAATTGCTGCGGCGGCGGACAGCAGCGCGGCGAAAGCCATTGCTGCGATCCAGAGCGCGAGGCGGCTTTCATCGCCGGTCTTGACGCCGTGGTCAGGCTCGACGGCGCCGCACTTGACGCACTTGCCGCTCTTATAGTCGTGGCCGGTGGCCTTGATGACCTCGCCCTTGGCCAGCGTTTCGCCGCAATGCTTGCATACGCTGTCGCCGGTGTAGCCGTCTTCCGTGCAGGTGGCGTCCTTGGCGTTGCGCAGCTCTGCTTCATGCTCCAGCGCCGTGATGGGGAGAACCCGGCTGTCGGTGTAGGTTTCTCCGGCGAAGGTCACGGAGGCGGTCCGCGTTTCCTCACCGGCTACGCCGCAGGCGGCCTCCTTGGTGATCTCGGAGGTCACTTCCGCATCCAGCGTTTCCACGTGGCTGTCGTCGCGCGCACAGGTGAAGGTTACGGAAGCGGCGCTGAAGGCCTCATCCCACGTCCAGACGGGCTCGCCGTAGCTGTGACCCAGGGCGGGCGTGACGGTACCGGTTTCCAATACCTCGCTGCAGACGCTGCAAACGATGTCTCCGGTGTAGCCGTCTTCCGTGCAGGTGGCATCCTTATGATTGACCAGCTTGGAGTTGTGGCCGACGAGTGCGATGGCGTCGAGCAGCGTCTGATAGTTGAATACCAGTGCCTTCTGCTCGTCGGTCAGCGCATTGTACTCGGCAAGCAGCTCACGCAGACGGGCTTCGTCCGCCGCGGTCAGCAGGTCGATGGGCTTGAGCGCTTCGATCTTCTTGATGATCTCCAGCACCGCCTGCTCATCGGGATCGTCCTTCGCGGCGTCGATGTAAAGCGTTGCAACCGCGCCGGGGCCGGTCTTGGAGCCTGCAAAGGCGGTCACGCGGTAAGCGTAGGTGCAGCCGATGTTCAGGGTTGTTGTGTCAGTGTAGGCGCATTCGGTCAGACCCTCAGCCAGCGTTTCAAAGCCGTCGTACACCCAGGTGTCCTGTTCGCCGTCGGAGACCTTGTGTGCAAGAGAGCGCTCCACGGTATAGGTGACGTCCTCCAGCTCGGCCTGCTTTGCGGCGGTCCAGGTCAGCGCGGCGTTGTGCTTGCCGGTTTCGGAAACGGTCAGGTCGATCGGCGTGAAGTAGCTCTTTTCCATGACGGTGACGCTGCCGGTTTCGGTGTTGAAATACTTATCCCAGACGTAAGCCGTGTAGCCTTCTGCACCCTCGGGGTAGTAGAGGTTCAGGCCGTAATCGTGGTATACATAGCCGACGCCCACTTTGTAGTCGACCCAGATGCCGACGAAGTTGCAGTACAGCGCCAGATTGGCCAGCGGGCCGGTGGTGGCTGCCGTGGTCTCCAGCAGAGGAGCCGTCATGCCGGTGAAGTAGTAATCCTTCAGGCTGGTGCAGCCAAAGAACGCGTGGTTGCCGATGCGGACCAGCGTGCTCGGGTAGACGACCTTTTGCAGAGAGGTGTTGCCGCGGAAGGCGTGCGCACCGATGCGGACGGTGCCCTCCGGAATGACGAATTTCTCGGCGGTACGGCCCTGCGGATAATAGACCAGCGTCTTTCCGGAGTAGTCGTACAGCACGCCGTCCACGCTCTTGTAGGAGAAGGAACGGCTGTCCACATAGACGTTTTTCAGACTGGTGCAGCCCAAAAATGCGCTTGTGGAGTTGCCTGCACCCCAATCGGTGATGGAGGCGGGGAAGGTGATCTCCTCCAATGCGGAGCAATCCGTAAAGCCGCGATCGGGGATTGCCGTCATGGCGGCGGAGAGCTTTACGCGCTTGAGCTGCGTATTGGAGCTCATCGCGTTGGAGCCCATGCTCGCCAGCGTATCCGGAAGCGTCAGCTCTTCCAGGCCCGTTCCGGAGAAGGCGTTCGTGCCGGTGGAGGTCAGGCCGTAGGGCAGAACCAGCTTCTTCAGAGACTTACAGTTCTGGAAGGCGGCGTTTTCGATGACCAGGCTTGTGGCCGAATCCTCAAAATAGACCTCCTCCAGGGCGGAACCGGTGAAGGCGTTGGCGCCGACCTGCGTGACCGTCGCGGGCACATAGAGCTTCTTGATGGAGCTGTTGTTCTGGAACATCTTCGCGGGAATCACGGTCATGGTTTCGGGAATGGTAAATTCTGTGATCTCATTGGCGGCGGGCCAGATGTAGATCTCGCCGCTCTCCCGCAGCAGCACAACGCCGTCGGTGGAGACGTAGATCTTGTTTCCGTCCTCGACGTTCAGGGCCTTGAGGCCGGTGACCTTGTCAAAGGCGTTCTTGGCGAGGTCGGTCAGGGCGGCGGGCAGGGTGACCTCCGTGATATAGGCGGTCTTGTTGTAGTTCAGGGAGCCAAAGGCCTGTGCGCCGATGGTTTCCAGCGTTTCGGGGAACTTCAGCGTCCGTGCCTCATAGGCCTGGTAGAACGCCTGCTTGCCGATGCGGACCAGCTTGGTGCCGGAGAAATCGAGATCCTGCAATACGCGGCAGCCGCTGAACGCAGATGCGCCGACGGTCTTCAGCTGGCTGGGCCAGCCAAAATCCTTCAGCAGATAGCAGCTGCTGAATGCGGAGTCGCCGATGTCCGTCACATTGTCGGACAGGGTCAGCTTTACCAGCTTCGATACGCCGCGGAATGCCTTGGCGGGGATCACGGTCAGACCGCCGCAGTCGATCTCGGTCAGGGCGGAGCAGCCGCTGAACGCTTCGGTGTCCATGGTGGTCAAGGACTGCGGCAGAATCGCCTTGGTCAGCTTGGAGCAGCCGTAGAAGGCGCTCTTGCCGATCTCCGTCAGACCTTCGGGGAAGGTCACGGCGGTCAGCTTGGAGTTGTTGTAGAAGGCGTTGTTGGCAATCGTCGTGACCGTTGCCGGAAGCTCGACCTTCGTCAGCGCGGCGCACTTGTTGAATGCGTAAGGAGGGATTGCAGTCAGCGCCTCGCCGAAGTCCACGGCAGTCAGCGCGGAGCATTCGCTGAACGCATAGGTGCCCAGCGTTTCCAGACCGGCGGGGAGGGAGACCGTCTTCAGCGCGGTGCAGCCATTGAAGGCATAATCGCCGATGGATTTCAGGCTCTCGGGAAGCGTTACGCTGGCAAGCTTGGTCTTCTTATAGAAGGCATAGCTGCTGATCTGCTCCACGCCGTCGGGAACCGTGTAAGAGGTGGCGGCAAAGGTATCGACCGTGCCGATCAGAGTCTTTCCGTCGCCGCTGAACAGGACGCCCTCGGAATCCAGACGGATGTTCGCGCCGTCTTCCACAACGATTCCCGTAAATGCTTTGCAGTTCTGGAATACCAGCAGACCCATCGTCAGGGTGGATGCCTTGTAGGTGGCGGGGAACACCAGCGCTTCCAGTGCGGTGCAGCCCTTGAAGGCATAGTCATCGATCAGAACAATGTTGTCGGGAACGGTAAAGGTCGTCAGAGCCGTGTCGCCTTCAAAGGCGTTTTTGCCGATGGAGGTCAGCTTGGGCGCGACGAACTCCGTCAGAGCCGTGTCCTTGGAGAACGCGCCGCTGCCCTGTGCGGGATCGCCCAGAACGGTGATCTTTTTCAGACCCTTGCAGTAGGCAAAGGCGTTGCCGGCCAGCATGGTGACCGTTTCGGGGACGGTGATTTCCGTCAGGTTGTCGTTTCTCTGGAAGCATGCCTGACCGATGCTGGTCACGTTCTTCAGATCCGGCAGCTCTGTCAGACCGCAGTCAAAGAAGGTGCGCACGGGCAGCTCCGTCAGATCGGAGGAGAGCGTTACGGCGGTCAGACCGTCGCAGCCGTTGAACTGGCCGCCTGCGGCATCCAGACCGTTGAAGCCCTCTTCCATGGTCAGACCGGTCAGGGACGCGCAGCCGTAGAAGGCGCTCTCGCCCAGTGCAGTCAGACCCTTCGGCAGAACCAGCTTGCCTGCAAGCAGACCGCAGGAGTAGAAGGCGTTTTTGCCGGCGGCTTCGATTGCGGCGGGCAGCACATTTTCGCAGCCTGTGGTTGCCAGATTCTTGCAGTTCTGGAAGGCACCTTCCTCAAGAATCTTGAGCGTTTCCGGCAGATTGATGGATTTCAGGTTGGTGCAGCCGTAGAAGGCGCGGTAATCGATCTCCTCCACCGTGGAGGGCAGGGTGACGGTGATGATACCGGTGTTGCCCTTGAAGGCTTCCTTGCCGATGACCCGGACACCGTCCGGAACGGTAACATTGGATTCGCTGCCGCTGTAGGCCGTCAGCGTATCGCCGACGATCTGGAAGCTGCCGACGGTGGAGGCCTTGGTGACGGTAACGGCAACCTCGGCCGTTGCGCCGGTTGCCTTTACGGAGGCGGTAATGGTTGCGGTGCCGGGGCCGACCGCGTCAATTTTGGCATAGGCCGTCTGATACATGCCCTCCGGGCCATTGGCCTGTACCGTTGCAACGCTGGTGTCGGAGGAGCTCCACTCCAGCGTCAGATCGGTGGCATAGAAGGGGGCGTAGGCATAGAGCTTGACATCGGTATTGGTGCCGCCCTCTGCCAGCGTCAGAGCGGTCTTGTTCAGGCGCAGCTCGGAGATGGGAACGGCCGGGCCGATCTCTTCCGTGACGGTGACCTCGCAGGTTGCCTTCACGTCAGGCCAGACGGTGGAGGCGGCGGTGATGGTTACGGTGCCGGCCTTCTTGGCGGCCAGCATGCCACTGCGGACTTCCACGATCGAGCTGTCCGAGGAGGTCCAGGTCAGATGCTGATCGGTGGCGTCCTCCGGGGACACGCTTGCTGTCAGCGTATCATAGCCGTTGATGGGGAGCGTTAGGCTGGTCTTGTCC
Organism: uncultured Oscillospiraceae bacterium; assembly: GCA_934622035.1. GTDB lineage: Bacteria > Bacillota > Clostridia > Oscillospirales > Oscillospiraceae > JAZOXB01. Next base: position 68,028 of record CAKTVG010000006.1, on the reverse strand, counting down.
AGCTTGATCTCGGTGACGGGGTTCGCAGGCAGCGACACGCGGTAAGCGCACTGGTTCATCGCGTAGTCGTAGGCAACGACATAGAAGCAGCCCTCGGTGAGATCCTTGCAGAAATCCGTCACGTCGAAGGTGTAGGTATATTCCTCATAGGCGCCGGGGACGGTGCCGTCCTCCTTGACTGCCGGGAAAATGCCGGAATAGTAGTTTTCTCCGGTGCCGATCTCGGTGCTGCCGGAAGAGGTCATTTTCTTTACGGCGGAGTACAGCGTCGCACCGGCAAGCGCGAAGTTGTCCGCGAGCGTTACATCCAGATAGGTTCTGCCGTCGTCGCCCGTGCGGAAGTGCAGCTTGTCCCGATCCAGAATGTACGGCATCTCGCCGTCGGAGGTGAAATCGAAGGAATAAGTATCGTTTTTGTTCTGCTGTGCGTCAACGCCGTCGACATAGGCGGTGACGGTGTAGGTCATGTGGGTGTTGTTGGGGATCAGAACGATCTCTTTTCCGGTGAGTGCGGGCCACGGATCGCCGAGCATTCCGGCACGCACCTTACCGGTGGAGGAGACGTACATGGCCTTGCGGACATTGGTTTCGGACCACTGCTTGTACAGCGTGCCGGTATCGGCATCCACGATGGTGCCGGACGAGGTCTTTGCGCCGCGCAGCATACCGGCCTGGAGATAGTAGAGGGTGCCGATGCCGTTGCCGCCGCCCAGATCAACGCTGATCCGGTCTGCGGAAACACCGGGGTCGGCAGAGCCGTCGGGAACCACGAAGGGGTATGCACCCAGAGGGAAGACATACATCATGGCGTATACGCCGGAGGGCGTAGTCGCGAACATCTTTGTGGGCTCGCCGTTGTAGAGGTCGGCATCCTCCAGAATCGGAGCCTCGCTCCAATCACCGTAGAAGCCAAGGAAGGGGATGGACAGCGTGGGATCGTCGTTGTTGGTCAGCTCCACGAAGCCTTCCACATAAATGCCGTTAGCAAACTTGGCCAGATATTCCTTATCGGAATCGCTGAGGCGAAGCTTCACGCGGATGGTGGCCTCGCCGCTGCCGCTCACGGTCACGGTATTGCCGTCGAGCGTGCCGCCGGAAACGCTGATGCTGACCTCCGGATTCAGCACATAGCCCTTCTGGAGTATGTAGCCGGAGGCGCTTGCGGTTTCCGTCTGCACCTGCGGCGTCACGGTATAGCTGTGGCTGACTGCGGTCATGTTCTTCAGCACGAAGGTCAGATCATAGACGCCGGTGCGGTTTGCGTCGTCGCCCAGTTCGATCTTGGTGCGCTCGGAGCCGCGGACGTACAAATATGCCGGAGTTGTGGTTGCAGCGGACAGGTTAACCATGCCGGAGCCCTGCTTCCGGGGAGAATAGGCAACGCCTGCGTCATCATAAAGAATGTCGGCGGTGCTCATGAGAATCCGGTTGGCCAGAACCTGCTTCTCCGTGGCGGAGAGACCGGAGGCAACCTGACTCAGGTATTCCTTCATGCCTGCGGAAACGCCGGCCATGTAAGGCGAGGCCATGGAGGTGCCGCTCATGTAGCCGTACTGGGCGAAGGGCAGCGAGGAATAAATCGTGCCGCCGGGTGCCGTGATTTCGGGCTTCAGCGTCAGAGAAGGCAGCGGGCCCCAGGAGGAGAAATCGCTCATGGTAACGCCGCCCTTATCCTCAACGGACAGGGTGATGGTTTTGCTTTCCTGCTCGGCCATCAGCACGCCGTTGGCATGGCTGATGCTGACGGTAGGAATCTGGTAATCGGTTACGGACATGTTCAGAAGGTAACCGTCCAGGTTGTTATAGATCACGCAGGCGATGGCGCCAGCCGCTGCCGCGTTGAGCTGCTTCTGTTCAAAGGACAGCCCGCCGCGCTGTACCAGCGCGATCTTTCCGGTGACGTCCAGTCCTTCATAGTCTGCGGTATCGCCGGTGCCGCCGACGGCCACATATTCAAAGGACTTCGTGCTTTCCTCGCCCAGCAGCAGTGCGGCGAAGTCGTGGCCGCTGACATCGTTATAAGGAACGCGTCCTGCCTCCGTGCGGAACGCGGCGGAGGCCGCCGTATTCACAGACGCGACGGAAAGAGAGGCGTCGTAGGACGAGGGAGAGCTGACAATGCCCGTGTCCGGATCGGAGGTGGAGGCATAGTCGCCGTTTGCGCCGCCCCAGCTGGAGGAATAGGAGTTGCCTGCGGAGGTGTTCAGCAGAATGCCGCTTGCCTTCACCAGGTCGTAGTACTTGGCGACGGCGCTGGTGTCCTCCTCGCGGGAGAAGCCGCCGCCGCTGCCCAGGGACATGTTGATGACGTCCACGTCCAGCAGCAGCGCGTCGTTCAGCGCCGCCAGAAGCTTATCGGTGGAGGCGCCGCTGGTCGAGTCGGAAAAAACCTTGAAAATGGCGAGCTGCGCCTCGGGCGCCTGACCGGCAAAGGTCACATTGCCATCGGCATCCACGGCCTTGCCGGCTGCGATGCCTGCGACATGCGTGCCGTGATCGTTGCCGTATTTGGTCACGGCATCCGCGCTGGGGATGACGTCCGCATCGGCATCGGCGTAGTCAAAGGCGAAGGGAACCTTTCCGCTCTGATAGAGCATGTCTGCCGTCAGCAGATTCAACTGCGTAGAGGTGCTCTTGTTCTGCGCGTACCAGAGGGCCGCGTAGCTGTAGGCCGTGACGTTGATCTTGCCGTCAACCTCCTCGGTGGTGTACAGCAGCTTCTCCAGTGCGGACTTTTGCAGCTTCTGGACGGCCGGTGCGTTGGCAAATGCCTCATGGTTGGTGTCCAGACCGGTGTCCAGAATGCCGATGAGCATGCCTTCGCCCTGATAATCGGTATTGTTGGAATAAGCGGCGACCTCGGCGGCGCTGAGCGCCTCGCCCAGGGTTGCATCGCCCATGACATCGGGATAGTAGGTCTCGCAGAGCACCACTCTTGCAACACCGTCTACCGCTTCGATGGCCTCAATGTCTCTGTAGGGAACCTCTGCGCTGAAGCCGCTGATGATCGCCGCATAGGAGAATACATACTCCGGCGTGATCCCCTCGGCCTCAATGGCTTCCTTTACCGAGGCTTCCATGGTGGCAATCTCGGAGAGCTGATCCTTTGCCGCCTGCGTGCGCTGAAAGTCCATCATGGACATTGCGGAATTCACGCGGTCGCGGACATCCAGCAGGCTGTCCGCATCCAGCTCCACGATCACGCTGACGATATCGTCAGGACTCGGAAGCTCGGATTCGGAAACCTTGGCCGGATCCATGTTTTCTTCAAACATGCTCTTGCGATCCTCGTCGGAGAGCGTGTCCGTCACGTCCTCTACGCGGAGCGTGCTCCAGTTGTCCCTGGTGTCCGGCGTTGCCATTGCCGTAAGCGGCAGAGAGGTCAACACCAGCACCAGTGCCAGAAGCACGGCGAGCAGACGTGTTTTCGTCCGTTTCATAAAATACATCCTTTCTCATTCACCCGACATCCGACCTGCGGAACAGGTATAATTATGATGTTGTATTATAGCTGGTGAATCATGGAAAAAGCAAGAATAAATTTTCATAAAATTAAATATTTATTCATAATTATTTTCACTATATTCACAATTTTAATATTTTGCATGATATTATGCATAAAAATGCAACACAGGGTGACGTGCTGCGGGAAAATGAATTATTTCCGTCATGCGCGGGGCGGCTGCTGCCGCGGGGATATAAAAGCCCGGTATTCGTCGCGAATACCGGGCTTTTACTGACTTCCTGATAAAAATTCCGCTTCCTGCGGTGGTTATACCTGTTCCTTCGGGTTTTGATACTGCCCGTGGTTTTGCGTCCGGTTTCCGTACTGGATGGCGAACTTTGGGCAGCGGTGCAGGCAGCCAAGGCACATGACGCACTTCTCCTTAATCCAGACCGGCCTTTTCTCCCGCATTTCGATGGCCTGCACCGGGCATTTTTTGGCGCACAGGCCGCAGCCGATGCAGCCGTCCTCCACGTGAAGGTTCGCCGTGCGCCGTACGCTGTGGTTATAAATCGGCTCGGCAAACAGCTTCGTGAAGATCACCGGGGTGCGGGGCGACATATGCCGGTTGGTGCGGCGCTCCCGAACGCTTTGCAGAATGGCGTCGAGCTGCGATTCCGTGTGTTTCGTGTACCTTGCTACCTTTTCCGGAGTGGAAAGGTCGAAAATCGGCGTCCAGGTGTCCACCATCCGGACGGCGTAATAGGCATCGATGCTGCGCCCTCGAATGGCCTCGTTGGCCAAGGCACCGGAAGCGCCGGGCGTGGTCCCGTAGGTGGCGACAAAATACAGGTATTCCGTCCGGAAGGCCGCTTTTTCCAGAAACGTCTTGACGATGCTGGGCAAGCCCCAGTCGTAGGTGGGCGAAATCACGCCGATGGTTTCGGCCTCAAATGCGAAGCGGTTTTCCCGGATGCAGTCCACGATGGACAGCGTCTCCCCGCCCTCTGCCAGTCGGGCGGCCACGTATTTGCAGTTGCCCGTTGCGGAAAAATATAAAATCATTGGTATCCTCATCTCTGCTCCTGCCGCCACGCCATTGTGTAGTCCTTCTCGCCGGTGGCCTCATCCAGGCTCTCACACTGGATTTCAAAGCCTTCCCGCTCATAAAAATGAATCGCACGGGTGTTCCTCTGATAGACATTCAGGCGCAATTCGGTCTTCTTTGCTTTCAGAAAGTCCAGCAGGCATTTCCCAACGCCCTGCGACTGCATTTTCTCGGAAACAAAAATACCCTCGATATACTCGCCGTCCAGCCCCGCAAAGCCCAGAATTTCTCTGTCCTTCTCATAGACATAGACCTCCGCCTGCGGCAGCAGCCCCTTTACCATGTCTTGATTGCCCCTCCAGTATTCGGGGGCAATAAAGGCATGGGCCTGTAGGTTTGCAGCCAGCCATAGCTCGGCCACCCGGTCGGTATCTGCCGGTTGGAATTCTCTGATCATAATATATCACCTTACTGCATCGGCGCTGCTGTGGTCACCATGCTTCCGCACAGCGACTTCGCCATCCACCGGCCGGAAAATCGGCGTCTCAGGCACGATCGCCTCTACTGCACATCAAACCGGTGTTTCTTATTATAATAAATTATAGCAGGAAGAACCATGCAATGCAAGTGGGCTGCCGGTCGGCGCTGCCCGGAAGAGCACCGCAGGGAGTCCTGTGATATCGCCGCCGTGACCGCACCGCTCCAGCCGCACTAGGATAACGCAGAGCAAAAAACTGCCTCCTACCGGAGACGTTTGCATCGCTGCCTACCATCGAGAGATCATCTGTGGGCTTGAACTTTTTTACGAAAAATGTGGCAAATTGGAGTGATATGCTTGGATTTGCTGGAAATTGATGTTATAATTTGATAAGCAGAGGTAAAAGATGCGCGTCTTCATTGTGCACATCAAGACGAAGAAAGGAAGTTGAGAACAGATGACAGAGCTTGAAATGTTGCGGAGAGCAAAATTATACATGGACAAATTGGCGCAGGGGAGCGACCCAATTATGGGGGATGAGCTGCCGGAGGATTCAGTCCTGAACCAGGTGCGGCTCGCGCGATGTTTCTTCTATGTTTCGGGAATTTTGCAGCAGGTGATCGACAACGGTGGTTATGTCGGCCGCAAACCGAAAAAAGGCGAATTTGTTCTTACACAGAAGATGCTTCACCTGTCGCCTTCAAAACGCCCTCTGCGAATTTCGGAATTTGCAGAAATGCTTGCCGCTGCTGCGGATGATCCGAATGCCAAACGTCCGAAGACCACGGTGATTACGGACTGGCTAATCTCCAAAGGATTCATGAAAAAAACGATGGACCCGGAAGGCAAACCGAAACGGCTTCCGACAGAAATTGGGAAGCAGATCGGTCTGTCTACCGGAACACGGCAGGGCCAGTACGGAGAATACTTGGCGGTATACTATAGCCAGGAGGCGCAGCAATTCCTGTTGGATCATTTGGAAGAAATATTTGCAGAAAAATAGAAATAAACCGGGGCAAACGGAGAACATCTCTTCCTGTTATGAACTGTGCACCCAAACAAACCCCTCCCGTCCGGGGCTCCGGACGGGAGGGGTTTGTGCTTATTACATATCGAAGGGTTCCATGGAGAGGACGGGGTGGCCGACCTCGGTGAGGTAGTTGAGCAACTCCTCGGGATCCTCGGTGCAGATGGTTTCGTCCGCGATCATATCGGTGAAGCCGTCGACATCGTAGAGCTCCTTGGCGGCCGCGTCGAGCTTCTCGCGCATCTGCTCCTTGAGCTCCTTCGGCAGCCAAACGATGCGGCCCAGGCCGCCTTCGGCTGCGATGAACTTCTTGGAAGCGATAAAGTGCTTGCCGTGACCCATGAAGCCGGGCGTCTGTACGCCGCCGCCGGTCATGGAGGCCATTTCGGAGAAGGTCATGCCCAGGGGGGTCATGCCCGCATGCTCACGGGAGGTGATGACGACGCCCATTGTGACCGGCTCCACGCCGCAGATGCATTCGAAGCAGCCGCAGGAGGTCATCGGATCCTGGAAGAGAGAGTACAGCGTGACGTGCTCCAGAGCGCCGTGGGAGAACTTTGCAACAGCCTCGTCGACGTCCTCATAGGAGCCGAGACGCTCGTCGATGCACTTTTCCTTTGTGACGACCTGGCAGGGACCCTGCGGGTCGAGCTCGTTCGTTGCCTTGGCGTCCAGCCAGGAAACGGCACCGCAGAGGCCAAGACGTTCCGGCGTGACAATGCAGACATGGCTCGGCGAGAAGGCCTGGCACATGATGCAGGAATAGAAGACGGGAACGGATTCGTCCGTCATGGAGGCAAGACGCTCGTCGCGCTTGTCAAAGATCACGTTCGCGGCGGCGCGGAGGGCCTTGTTCGGCTCGTCGCCGACGACGATCTTGACCTGGCACTTATCCACGACGGTGTCGAACTCGCTCTTGATCTTGGCGTAGAGAACTTCGCCGATGTGCTTGAAGCGGAAGCCCGCCTCGAAGTCTGCCTTGGAGACGCGGACACGGATCATGTCGCGCTGGCCGGTATGCATCAGACCCTCGACGCAGTTGAGGAACTGGTGAATCTTGCGTTCGAAAACCGGCTCGAAGTCGGGCTGCATGGCCTTGCCCGCGACCTCGACGGTGTAGGACAGGGAAATCTTGCTGCCGACGGGGATCTCGTCCATTTCGGGGCCTTCCACGATGATCTTGTGATCCTCGATTTCGGAGGCGTCCTTGGTGACAACCAGCTCGAAGCAGTCCTTGCGGGAGCCGTCGACCTCGACCTGCATATCGCCCTTGCGGATGATTTCGCCCTCGAAGGCGGAGGAGTAGGAGACGGGAATGTCGATGTTGGTGATCTTCAGCTTGATGCCGCGGGCCTCGATGGAGGTATCGATCCAGTCCTTGGTGTTTTCATAGACGATCAGGCTCTTCGGAACGGCCCACATGTCGTTGGTGTCGTTCGTGATGACGGGGAAGCCCATCTTGATGGCGCCGGCGCCGCAGGCCACGGTGATATCGGGCACGGGGGCATAGGCGTTGACGAAGGCGTTGATGCGGTCGAAGGTGTAGCGGTGGAAGCCGTCCCAGTCGCCGGGCTGGATGGCACCGAAGATCATTGCCGCACGGACGACGAGAGAGATGACATGGCCGACGGACCAGATGTCCTCGCCCACGGGGACGACACGGACGGGGAAGCCCATCTTGAAGTCCTTGGAGACGAGCTGCTCGATGATGCCGCCGATGAGGAAGACGAAGATGCCGCGGGACTGATAGCCCTTGACGGTCTCAACGGCTTCTTCCACGGAGGGAGCCGGCCCGATCATGACGACGAAGCCGGGGATATCACCGGTGACGAGCGGAACGCCCAGCTCACGAACCTCGGCGTCCGCGAAGTGACCGTGGTAATTCGTGCCCTCATAGGGCGTTTCGCTGCGGGCGTATTTGCAGGCCTCGATGACCTCGGCGGCAATCGCGGTGGCGACGCCGGAGGAGAAGATGGAGGCGGTGCGGTTTTCACGGGTCATGAGGGCGCGAATGTCGGTCATAGCGGCCTTCAGCTCGCCCAGCGTGGTGACCTTTTTGCCGAGGTAAGCATAGATACATGCCAGATAATATGCGGTGGAGGGCATTGCCATGGGCGCGCTCTCGCCAAGCTCGGCGATGACCGCGTTCAGGTCCTGCTCGGCCTTGGCGAACATCTCGTCAGAGCCGCGGAATACACGTTCAAATAATGCCATTATCGTATCATCCTTTCAGATCGTTTCATTTATCAGTCTGGTCCAGTTTTTCCTTGATCGCGCGGATCTCAGCCAGCGCGGAAGGGGAGCAGTCATAGGGGGACAGGCCGCGGCGGTCGGCGTCGATGACCTCGGGGTTATAGCTGATATAGCCCAACAGGTCCTCCGCGGGAATCCGGCTTTTCAGGAATTCCCGGTCGGAATCGTCGCGAACCTTGTTTGCCACGACGCGCACCTTGGTGATGCCGATGTCCCTTGCGAGCTGCTTGATGCGGGTGTAGGTCTGGATGGAGCGCGCACCCGGCTCGATGACCACGATGAACTGGTCCATCATGCTGGCGGTACCGCGGCCCAGATGCTCCAGCCCTGCCTCCATGTCCATGATGACGACGTCGTCCTTGCGGAAGACGAGGCTGGACAGGATGGCCTTGAGCATCACGTGCTCGGGGCAGACGCAGCCGCTGCCGCCGGTATCAACCGTGCCCATCACCAGCAGCTTCACGCCGTTGATCTCCTTTGCCAGCTTGTCCGGCAGGTCGGAAACCTCGGGGTTCAGCTTGTAAAAGGTGTTGCTCTGGTTGGCGGCGGTGCGCTCGCGCGCAAGCTGCTTCATCTTGGAGACCGGGACGATGGCGTTGACCTCCTCCTCGGTCAGACCCAGCGCAAGGCCGAGATTGGCGTCGGGGTCGACGTCGGCGGCCAGCACCGGCCGCCCCTCGGCGGCATAGAGCCTTGCCAGCGTGGCGGCGAAGGTGGTTTTGCCCACGCCGCCCTTGCCGGTGATCGCGACCTTCATGCTCAGATCCCCAGCGCGGCGCGCTTGGCCTCGATGGCTTCGATCATCTTGTCACCGAGCTTTTCAATGTCGGTTTCTACGGTGAAGTTGGCCTCGACCCAATCCTTGATGCCGTGCTCGCCCTGCAGGAGCGCCGTGACCTCGGAGCTGCCCTTGGTGTAGGGATCGACGCCCAGGAAGGTGTCGATGCCGGTGGCGACGACGTAGTTGCCGATGGAAACGGCCTTCTCACTCATCCACTCGGGGGCGCAGCCGACGACGGGAACCTGGGAGATGTTGATGCCCCAGTCCTTGGCGATGTCGGAGGCAAGGATCATCATGCGGGAGATATCCACGCAGGAGCCCATGTGCAGCACGGGCGGGATATCGACCAGCTCGCAGACGCGCTTCAGGCCTTCGCCGCAGAGCTCCTTGGCTTCCTTGTCCATGAGGCCAGCCTTGGCGGCGGCCTGCGCGGAGCAGCCGGAGACGATCAGGATGATATCATTTTTAATGAGCTTCTTCATCAGCTCAATGTGCGCGGTGTCCGGACGGACCTTGGGGTTGTTACAGCCGACCATTGCCACTGCACCGCGGAGAACGCCGGACTTGACGACGTCGACCAGGGGCTTCGTGGTGCCGGTGACATCGACATGGCTGTTCGTCACGCCGTCCAGGCAGGACTTGATGGCCTCGACGGAGTAGCCGACGGTCGCCTTGGTCTTGAGCTGCGGGATGTTGACCAGTGCGGGGTCACGGTTCGTGAAGTTCTCAATGGCGGTGCGGACGATCTTCTTCGCGTTTTCACCGGCGTTCTCGGAGGAGAAGCGGATGAACTCGGAGTCCGGCATCTGCGCAATGGGAGAGGTGGTGATGAACTTGGTATGGAAGCACTTGGACAGGGGCCCGAGTGCGGGGAAGATGCACTGCACGTCAACGACGATGGCTTCGCAGGCGCCCGTCAGAACGACGTTTTCCTGGTTCAGGAAGTTGCCCGCCATGGGGATGCCGTGGCGCATGGCGACCTCGTTGGAGGTGCAGCAGACACCGGCGATATTGATGCCCTTTGCGCCGACGCTCTTGGCGAGCGCGATCATTTCGGGATCGTTGGCGTAGAAGACGATCATTTCGGAAAGAGAGGGATCATGACCGTGGACGATGATGTTGACCATGTCCTTGTCCATGACGCCGATGTTGGCGGTGGTGTCAACGGGCTTCGGGGTGCCGAACAGGACGTCGGAGAACTCGGTGCCCATCATGGAGCCGCCCCAACCGTCGGACAAACCGGCGCGCAGCGCCTGGCGGATCAGAGCCTCGGGCAGGGAAGAGCAGCCCATATGCGTCATGTGCATGGACTGGGAAACCTCGCGGTCAATGGCGCGCGGCTCGATCTCTGCGTCGTGCCACAGCTTCTGCGTGTGCTCCGGCGCGCGCTTCAGGAAGCGCTGCACGCCGAAGGGCTTGCCGTACTCCATCAGGCCGGTCTCTGCGACCTCGTGGGCCAGATCATAGATGTCCTTGCCCTCGGTCTCGATGCCCCACTCGTGCGCGATGCGCTTGAGCTTTTCGGGATCCTTGACGGTGTAGTTGCCGCCCTCTTTGGTGTTGTAGAGCGTGTGGCAGATCTCACGGCCGTGGTCAGAGTGCGTTGCAGCGCCGCCGGCGGTGAAGCGCAGATAGTTACGGCCGACAATGCCGTGAACGTCGCAGCCGCAGATGCCGCGCGGCGCCTTGGGCGTGATGCGGCAGGGACCCATCGAGCAGATTCGGCAGCAGGTGCCTGCTTCGCCGAAGCCGCAGTGGGGAGTCTGGTTTTTCACACGCTGCTGCCAGCTATCGGCGCCAACCTTCTTGCCGTTTTCCAACAGCGAAGCGGTCGCTTCCTCCATCTGCTCGACAGTGATGTAGCGTTCGCGATCCATAATAATCCTCCTGTTATTATCATTTCTCGATACAAAAATAGTACGATGCCGGAGGCATCGTCTCGGGGGCGCAGAGCACCCCTAAAATACCGATATGATTTTATCAATAAATGCCCGGCTTGTCAATGCCGGAACGGAGTTTTTTTGTAGAATGCGCGGGGGATTTTCCGGGAATGCCGGACATTTTGACGAGAAAAAACCTATCCCGTCAGGGGGGATATGAACGCAATTCAGGCCGCCGGGAAACCGGCGGCCTGAGATTATTTGATGACGAAGAAGTAAAGCAGCACGATCACACCGAGGACAATGCGGTAAACGCCGAAGGCGGCGAAGCTGTGCTTTTTGATGTAGCCCATGAGGAATTTGATGGCAAACAGCGACACGGCGAAGGCCACCAGCATGCCCAGCAGGAGAATGACGCCCTGTACGCCCGTGAACGCGCCGAATTTGACGATCTTCAGCAGCGACGCGCCCAGCATCACGGGCACGGCGAGGAAGAAGGTGTATTCCGCCGCAAGGCCGCGGGAAGCGCCGATAAGGATGCCGCCGAGGATCGTCGCACCGGAGCGGGAGGTGCCCGGAACCAGCGCCAGAACCTGAAACAGGCCGATGAGGAGCGCGTCGGACCAGCGGAAATCGTTCATGGTGCGGATGCGCGGCGTGCGGCCCTCGTTGCGCTTTTCCACAAAGAGGAAGGCGATGCCGTAGAGAATCAGCATGGCGGCGACGACGGGCGCGTTGAACAGATGGGCGCTCATCCAGTCGTCGAGCAGCAGACCGGCAACGGCTGCGGGAACGCAGGAGACGGCGATTTTCAGCCACATGACGATTTTATCCATGTAGCAGTAATTGTCGCAGAAGCGCTGGATCGCGCAGACGGCGCGGTTGTCACTCGCCTCGCGGAACCAGGAGCGGTGGCGGCGCTTTGCCTTCGTGTGGAAGGGCCAGAGCTTGCACCAGAACAGGACGATTACGGCGAGAATTGCGCCGAACTGGATGACGACCTCGAACATTTTCATAAAGTCGTCGGTCAAAACGGGGTGATTTTCCGTCTTCCAGAGCGCGTCAACAAGAATCATATGGCCGGTGCTGCTGATGGGCAGCCATTCCGTTACACCCTCGACAATGCCGAGAAAGATGATTTTCAGCCAATCTAAGAATGCCATAGCAAAACTCCTTTCTGCAAACAGCTTATGCCTGAGTATAGCACAAAAAGCACTGCATGTCAAAAAGAGAGTTGCTCCGGCTTGTCAAAAGTTTTCCGGCTTTGAATGACCGGCGTTACAGCATTCCTGCCAACCAGTAGATCAGTCCGTAGATTGCGCTGGCGGCCGTGCCGAATACCAGTACCGGCCCCGCGATGGTGAACATTTTTGCACAGGTGCCCAGCACGACGCCCTCCGTGCGGAATTCCACGGCCGGAGCGACGATGGAGTTGGCAAAGCCGGTGATGGGAACCAATGTGCCCGCCCCGGCAAGCTTTGCGATGTCGTCGTAGACCGCCAGACCTGTGAGGAGCGCCGACAAAAACACAAGGCACACGCTCACGCCCGTCCCCGCCAGCTGTTTGTCCAGCCCCGCGGCAAGAAAGGCATTTTGCAGGAGCTGGCCCAGCGTGCAGATCAGGCCGCCGGTCCAGAAGGCGTTGAACAGGTCCCTGCAAAGCCGGGATTTCGGCGCGAGACGGTCTGCGTAGCGCCGGTATTCTTCATTTGAAAGATGCATGAGTCTGCCTCCGTTTCCTTTTTGTCAGTATGCCCGGAATCCGCCGGAAGCCGCAAGGAAAAATATGACGGCCGCAAGGATTGCATTTCTCTTTTTTGAATGGTAAAATATTCAAAAATAAAAGGAGAAATATTCATGCGCATTGTCATCAAGGTCGGCACCTCCACGCTGGCTTATCCCACGGGACGGCTCAATATCCGCCGGGTGGAGCTTTTGTGCAGGGTCATCAGCGACCTGAAAAACGCGGGACACGAGCTTGTGCTCGTCTCTTCCGGCGCCATTGCCATGGGCGTGGGTAAGCTGGGGCTGCTGCGCCGCCCGCAGGACATGCCGACCAAGCAGGCGGCTGCCGCGGTCGGCCAGTGTGAGCTGATGGATACCTATGACCGGCTCTTTTCTCAGTACCATCACACCGTTGCGCAGATTCTGCTCACCGGCAGCGACATTGCCAACGAGCAGCGCCGGGAGAACTTCCACAATACGCTCTTCCGCCTGCTGGAGCTGGGCGTGCTGCCGGTCATCAACGAAAACGACACCATCGCCACGGAGGAAATTGTCATCGGCGACAACGATACCCTCGGTGCGATCGTGGCGGTCAATGCCGGAGCGGACCTTTTGATCCTGCTCTCCGACATCGACGGCCTTTACACCGGCGACCCGCACACCGACCCGGATGCGCGGCTGATCGAGCGTGTGGAGGCGCTGACGCCGGAGCTTCTTGCCCTTGGCGGCGGAAGCGTCTCCGGCCTCGGCACGGGCGGCATGGCGACAAAGCTCCATGCGGCGCAGCTTGCCATGCAGGCCGACTGCGACATGGTTATCGCCAACGGCCGCGAGCCGGAAAATCTCTATGCAATCGTGGAAGGCAAGCGCGTGGGCACGCGCTTTGCGGGGAGGAAGGCAACATGACGACACTGGAACTGATGCGGCGCGTAAAGGCTGCCGCGCCCGTGCTTGCCGCGGCGGACACGGCGAAAAAGAACAACGCGCTTCTGGCAATGGCCGAGGCGCTGGAGCGGCGCTGCGAGGAAATCCTGCGCGCAAACGCCGAGGACATGGCCGCGGCGAGGGGAAAAATCTCCGAGGTGATGCTCGACCGCCTGCTTCTGATGCAGGCGAGGGTGAGCGCCATGGCAGACGGCCTGCGCAGCGTCGTTTCCCTGCCGGATCCCGTGGGGGAAATTCTGGCGAAGGAAACGCGCCCGAACGGCCTGCAAATCGAAAAAACGGCGGTCCCGCTCGGCGTGATTGCGATCATCTACGAAAGCCGCCCGAACGTCACCTCCGATGCGGCGGCCCTGTGCATCAAGAGCGGCAACGCCTGCATCCTGCGCTGCGGCAGAGAGGCCTGGCGCTCGGCTAACGCCATCACCGGCGCGCTGCGCGAGGGCCTGCGGCAGGCGGAGCTGCCGGAGACGCTGATCGGCCTTGTGGAGGATACCTCGCACGAGAGCGCCGCGGAGCTGATGCACGGCGTGGGCTACATCGATCTGCTGATCCCGCGCGGCGGCGCGGGGCTGATCCGCGCCTGTACCGAACAGGCAAAGGTGCCCTGCATCCAGACCGGCACGGGAATCTGCCACATCTATGTTGACCGCTCGGCCGATCCCTATATGGCCCTCACGGTGATCGAAAACGCCAAAACCAGCCGTCCCTCCGTGTGCAACGCCGAGGAGGTCTGCCTCGTGCACCGCGACATTGCGGCAGCCTTCCTGCCTGCGCTGCGGCAGACGCTGGTGGACAAGCGCATTGCGGCGGGCAAGCCGCCCGTGGAGCTGCGCACGGACCCCGAGGCCTTCGGCATCATCGGTGGGACTCCGGCGGGAGAGCGCGATTTCGACACCGAATTCCTGGATTATGTTCTTGCGGTCAAGGTTGTCGGCAGCGTCGAAGAGGCGATCGCCCACATTGCCGCGCATTCCACCGGCCACAGCGATGCCATTCTGACCTCGGACAAGGCGGCGGCGGATGCCTTTGTGCGCGGCGTGGACAGTGCGGCGGTCTACGTCAACGCGTCCACGCGCTTCACCGACGGCGGCGAGTTCGGCCTTGGCTGCGAGATGGGCATCTCCACGCAGAAGCTCCACGCGCGCGGGCCGATGGGTCTGCGGGAGCTGACGACTTATAAATATATTGTGCACGGAAACGGGCAGATTCGCTGAGGAGGAGCCGCAATGATCGGATTTATCGGCGTCGGAAATATGGGCGGCACGCTGGCACGCGCCGCCGTGAGGCAATGCGGTGCGGAGAGCATTCTCGTCACGAGCCGGACGGCGGAGCATGCGCAGCGCTTTGCGGCCTCCTGCGGCTGCACGGCCGTGACGAATGCGGAGGCGGCGCGGCGCTCACGCTGGCTCTTCCTTGGCGTCAAGCCGCAGATGATGCGCCAGATGCTCGCAGAGCTTGCGCCGGTGCTGGCGGCGCGGCAGGACCGCTTTGTGCTCGTCACGATGGCGGCGGGACTCTCCATGGCGCAGATTGCGGACATGGCCGGCGGGGCATGCCCCGTCATCCGCATCATGCCGAACACGCCCGCCTTCGTGGGCGAGGGGATGATCCCCTATTGCGCAAATGAAGCGGTCACGCCGGAGGAAACGGCGGAATTTTGCAAGATCCTGTCTGCGGCGGGGCGGCTGGACCCTCTGCCGGAGCGGCTGATCGACGCAGCGGGCGCGCTGTCCGGCTGCGGCCCGGCCTTTGTGTATGTATTAATCGAGGCACTGGCGGATGCGGCGGTCGCCTGCGGCCTGCCGCGCGCAAAGGCGACGGAATACGCCGCGCAGACGCTCTGCGGCGCGGCGCAGATGGTGCTGCAAACCGGGCAGCATCCCGCCGCGCTCAAGGACGCCGTGTGCAGCCCCGGCGGCAGCACGATCGCGGGCGTCCATGCCCTGGAGCAGGGCGGCTTCCGCGCCGCGGCGGAAAACGCGGTGCTGGAGGCCTACCGCCGCTCTTTGGACTTGGGAAAACACTGATGGCGGATCTTTTTTGCCATCAGTGCTTATAGGTTTTCCGAGCCTCCTTTTACAAAAAATATCCTAAAAAACGAAAAGAGGATTGCTTTTATGAAACAACGACTGGCGCTGCTTCTTGCGGCGCTGCTTCTGCTCTGCGGCTGTGCGCCTGCCGTGCAGCCGGAGGAATCGACGGCGCCGCCTCAGACGGAGACGACCGTCCCGCCGACGGAAACGGAGCCGACGGAACCGTCGGAGACGCAGCCGCCGGAGACGCTTCCGCCCTACGTCTCCGACTACGACGGCTCGCTCGGCTCTGCCGGGAGCCTGAAGGGCACGACGATATTGGTTTCCATCTTCGCATCGGACGCCTCAACGAGCTGGGATGAGACGGCGGATGCCGCCCTGATGGAAAAATCCCTGCAGCATCTGACCGTGGCGGCGGAATGGCTGACGCAGCAGGCTGCCGCGTTCCGCACGGAGGCAAGCTTTGTCTACGACTGGTCGCAGGAGAGCGACCTGCGCTACAGCGCGGCCTTTGACGAGGATCTGGTCGTCTTCAACAGCGGAAAGTACGCAAAGCAGGAGGCGTTTATTCAGGAAAACATCGACGCCGACGCCCTGAAGGAGAAATACCGCGCGGACAACCTCGTCTACCTTTTCTTCTTCAACACGGCCTATACGAGCGATGTGCGCCCCTGGTCCCTGGGCTACACGACGAACGAGGATTACCTGACGGAGTTTACGAACCTCTATCTGAAATTCGGCGGCTACGACGCGCCGCCCGCGACCTATGCGCATGAGATTCTGCACGCCTTCGGCGCGCACGACCTGTACTACGCCGGAAACGGCATCAGCCAGTCCTTTGTCAATTACTGCACGAAAATCGAATCAAACGATATTATGTATACCGTCAGCGCCGGAGACACAATCACCAATGAATTCAGCAAGCTCGACGCGTATTACACCGGCATCGGCGAGCGGCCCGTGGAGATCGGCCAGTGGGATTTGATTTTCAGCGAACACGAGGAGTATAGCCGATGAAGTATCCCTGTCTTGTTCTGGATCACGACGATACCGTGGTCAACAGCACTGCGACCATCCATTATCCCTCCTTTGTGGCTTTTTTAAAGGAAAAGCGTCCCGGTGCAAGCTATTCTCTGGACGACTATTTCCGCTGGAATTTCGAGCCCGGCGTGCTGGAATTCTTCCGCGATATCGTCGGCCTGTCCGAGCAGGAGCTGAAGGAGGAATTTGAATTCTGGCAGGAATATGTCAAAACGCGCGTGCCGCAGGCCTATCCCGGAATGCGGGAGCTTCTGGAACGGCATCGTGCGGCGGGCGGGACGATTGCGGTCGTTTCGCACTCCCTCAGCGCGAACATCCGCCGGGATTACCGGCAGAACGGTCTGCCGGAGCCGGATTTTATTTACGGCTGGGACTTTCCGCCCGAGCAGCGCAAGCCGAATCCCTTCCCGCTGGAGCAGCTTATGGGGGAGCTGGGCCTGCGTCCGGAGCAGCTTCTGATGGTGGACGACCTGAAGCCGGGCTATGACATGTGCCGGGCCTGCAATGTGCCCTTTGCGGCGGCGGGTTGGGCGAACGACGTGCCGGAGATTCGCGAATTTATGCAGAAAAACTGCGATTTCTATTTCAAAACCGTCGCAGAGCTGGACGCATTTTTGCAAGAGGCGAACCATATATAATGAGTCAGCGCCGCCCTTTCCGATGTGAGAAGGGCGGCGCTGGTGCAAGCTGCGGCGATTATTCTGCGGCCGCGGCACGCCGTGGCCCTACGGATACGGTATAAATTTGAACTACTTCGTAGGGGCGCGGCGTGCCGTGCCCGTGTGCAGGAAATACCAAGTTTACGAATTCCTTCCTGCGGGCATGACTCTGCTACGCCCTGTACGGCGCACAATATAAGATCCGGTTATTGCAGGCAGAGAAAGATTGCCAGTGTGAGCGCGACGGACTGCGAATCCTCGTTGCCGTCCGAAAGCAGCAAAAGCAAAATCAGAAGCAGCAGCAGATCGCCGTCGTCCGCGCCGGGCAAAAGCCGGTCCAGCAGCGGCAGACGAAGCTGCGACCCGCCATAGGGCGGCTGCGGCCTTGCCTCCGGTTTTGCTTCCGGCTTCGGCGGAGACGGCGGTGGCGGCGGCATTGGCTGCGCCGGTTTCGGGGGAGGCGCCGGGCGCTCCTGCTGCGGGATGCGGCGGTACTGCCCGCCGGGACCGGGAGAATAACGGTTATACATGCGAGCCTCCTTTTCCGGGAAAGCCGCCGTAGTCCTTCAGAGCCAGGCTTGCCAGCTGAGAGAGCTTCGCGATGCGCAGCGCCTCGTCGATTTTTGCCTGGCGCTCCGGCGCAAGGTAGGGCTTGAGCGCGCACAAAAGCGCCTCCTGCCGCGCGTCGGTGTGCTGTGCCTGCCGCATCAGCCGAAGGATGCCCTTGACAAAGGCGTCGTCCGGCGGCGGGGGCGCGGGCTTCTGCGGCGCAGGCTTCGGCGGGGGCGCGGGAGAGGGCGGCTCGCCCGGCGGGCCTCCGAGAGACTGCGCGAGATTCATGATTTTTGCCATGCTGTCGGGGTCGCTTAAAATCTGGTTCAGTTTGTCCTCAAAGCCCTCCGTTGCCGCCACCTACTTTCCGTTGATCTTGTGCAGCAGCCGCGTCGCCTCCGGCGTGGACAGCAGGGGAGAAAGCGCCTCCTGCGCGCCTGCGGTGTCGCCGCTCTGAAAGGCGGCGGCAGCCTGGCGCAGCTGTCTGCCGCCGTCCTGCGAGAGCAGACGCATCAGCTCCCTGCCCTCCTCGGAGGCGAGAAGCTGCCGCGCCTGTTCTTCTGAAAAATTCGACTTCATGCGTTTCTGCCTCCTTTGCAGGGCCTTGACCGGCCTGCTATAATATATGCAGAACCATTGCGGAAGGTGACACCATGAAGCTGCTGATTGTTTCGGATTCTCACCGCGAGATGACCTATCTCTGCGAGGCGGTGCGGCGCGAGCGGCCGGACGCGGTCATCCATCTGGGCGACCTCGTTTCGGATGCCGACCGGTTGGCGGAGGAATTTCTCGGACTGCCTGTCCTGAGCGTGCGCGGCAACTGTGATATTCTGCCGCGGGCGGAGGAGCTTCTGCGCACCTTCGAGGGCGTGACGGTGTTCGGCGTCCATGGGCACCGCTACGGCGTCAAGCGCGACCTGCTTCCTGCGGAGCTGGCGGCGCGGCAGCGCGGGGCGGACGTGCTGCTCTTTGGGCATACGCACCGGCCCTATTGCGAATGCTATCAGGGACTGTGGATTCTGAATCCCGGCGCATGCAGCGGCTCTGCGCCGGGCTACGGCGTTGTGGAAATTGCAAACGGAAAAGCGAACTGCCGCGTAACGGACATGTACGCAGCAGAAAAATAAAGGCGGGATAATTATGATATTAGCGATCGATATCGGGAATACCAACATCGTCCTCGGCGGACTGGAGGGGGAGAAGATCCTCTTTGAGGCGCGCATGGCGACGGATCTGATCAAGACCTCCGACCAGTACTGCGCCGAGCTGAAAAACATGCTGGCGCTGTTCGAGGTTGCGCCGGGAGACATCGGCGGCAGCATCATCTCCTCGGTCGTGCCGCCGGTTCTGAACTCCGTAAAAACAGCCATCCGCAAGCTGACGGGCAAGCCTTGCCTTGTCGTCGGCCCCGGCATTCGCACGGGTCTGAACATCCGCATTGAAAATCCGGCGGAGACGGGCAGCGATCTGATCGTGGCGGCAGTCGCCGCGATTCAGGAATACGGCGCGCCGCTGCTGCTCGTGGATATGGGCACGGCGACGACCATTTCCGTGCTGGACGCGGACGGCAGCTTCATCGGCGGCTGCATCTGCCCCGGCGTCAAAATCTCCATGGAGGCGCTGACCGGCAGAACGGCGCAGCTGCCCGGTATCCGTCTGGACGAGCCGCAGCGCGTCATCGGCAGAAACACCCGCGACTGCATGCGCAGCGGCATCATGTACGGCGCGGCGGCCATGCTCGACGGCCTGCTTGACCGCATGCAGGAGGAGCTGGGCACGCCGGCGAAGATTGTGATTACCGGCGGCATTGCCAAATTTGTCATTCCGATGTGCCGTCATGAGATGATCTACGACCGCAGCCTGATGCTCAAGGGGCTGGGCCTGATCTACCGGCGGAACGTCCGCGCTTAAAGCGTCAGGAGCAGCGCCAGGAGCACCAGAACGGACATTGCGCCGATCATCAGCGTGACGACGGATTCCAGAAAGGCGGCGACGCTGCCGAAGCGCCTTCTCCTCCGCACTGGGCGGACGGCTGCTTCGGAGAGATAGGGCGTGAGGTCGATGACGTTTTTCATTGTGGATGCGCTCCTTTCTGCGGGCGTTTCCCACCCGGCAAATAACAGTATATCAGACAAGGTGTCCAATAAACCGGACTATGGAGGGAGCTTTATGAAAGAATTTGAATACCCGTCCCTTGGCGGCGGCACCATCCACGCCTATCGCTGGGAGCCGGCGGGCGAGCCGGTCGCCGTGGTGCAGATCATCCACGGCATCGCCGAGCACATGCTGCGCTATGACGATTTTGCGCGTTTTCTGAACAGTCACGGCGTTCTGGTCGTGGCGGAGGATCACATGGGCCACGGAAAATCGACGGGCATCCGGCTGTATTTCAACGGCGGCTGGGAGACGGCGGCGGAGGACAGCTATGCGCTTCTGACGCGCACGCATGCCGAATTTCCGGAGCTGCCCTACTTCCTCTTCGGCCACAGCATGGGTTCCTTCCTGACCCGGACGATTTTGATTCAACATCCGGAGGCGCCGCTGTCCGGCGCGGTGATCTGCGGTACGGGCTGGCAGCCTGCGGCGGTTCTGGCGGCGGGCAAAGCGCTTTGCCACGCAGAAAAGCGGCGCGTCGGTCTGGAGGGCAGGAGCAGCCTGGTGACCCGTCTGATGTTCGGCACCTATAATAATAAGTTCAAGCCGGTGCGAACGCCGAATGACTGGATCTGCACCGATCCCGAGGTCGTTGACCGCTACACGGCCGATCCGCTCTGCGGCGGCGAGGCGACGGTGGGCCTTGCGCTCGATATGCTCGGCGGCCTGAGCCTGATCCAGAAAAAGGTTAATCTGGAAAAGATGAACAGGCAGCTTCCCGTGTTCTTTATTGCGGGGCAGAGCGATCCTGTCGGCAATATGGGCGAGGGCGTGAAGAAGACGGCGCGGCACTTCCGCGAGGCGGGCGTGGAGACGATTTTCCTGCATCTCTATCCGGGACGGCACGAAATCCTCAACGAGCCGAACCGCGCGGACGTGTATGTGGACATCTGGAAATTTATCGGAAAGTACCTGTAAAGAAGCGATCCGGCACAAAACGGGGAGACCGAAAGGTCTTCCCGTTGATCGTTTCCGCGTATTCGGGGAGACGGACAAAAAGTTACAATTTTGTAGGATTTTTTTCAAATCCGTTCCCTCATGCGACAGGAAAAGCTTGACGGATTCGCCCTTCTCTGCTAAAATACGATTGACATAATCCCGGTTGGTGGTGAACCTATGAAGCGAATTTTCGTCTGCGTCCTACTGCTGCTTTCCCTGGCGGCGAGCCTTCTTCTGCCGGCGCTTGCCGCGCCCGCGCAGTATACGCTCAGCGCGAAGGGCCTTGCGTTTTTGCAGGAATTTGAAAGCGGCGCGACGGCAGATTCCGTGAAAAACTGCGAAAATGCAGTCAATTCCTTTGCAAAAGAAAAAAACGTCGAGCTGACGCAGACGCAATTTGACGCCCTGGTCAGCATTACCTATGATATCGGCAGCTATACCCTCGGCTACCGCTACGGCAGAACGATCGCCGAAGGCGGCTACACGGACGCCGAGCTGGCGGACGCCTGGTGCGCCTGGGTCAACAAGAGCAACGGCACCGGCTTTTCGGAAACGCAGTTACAGCGCCGCCTGCGCGAGCTCCGGCTCTTCCTCTATGACGACTATGACGGCACGCAGAGCGAGCTTTCCTTCCGTTATCTGATCTTCAAGCCGAACGGCGGCAAGCTGGAGGACAACACCGTCCTGTGCTACACGGCGGGCGAGCCCTACGGCGAACTGCCCACGGCTGCCTGCGAGGGAAAATTCTTCGCCGGCTGGTTTACCGCGATGACGGATGGTCAGAGAATACATAGCACGATGACCGTTCAGGAAAACTACACGGTCTATGCGCACTGGTCGGACACGGAGCCGGTCGATCCGGAGCCGACGGAGCCTTCGGAACCGACAGAACCGACGGAGCCGTCCGAGCCGGTGGTGGATCCGGACGCGCCGCCCGCCGTCCGCACGAGCGAGGCGGGCATCCAGTTCATCAAGGATCACGAGGGCTTTTCCAGAATGGCGTACTGGGATTACACGCAGTACACCATCGGCTATGGCACGCGCTGCGAAAAGGACGAATATCCCGACGGCATCACCGAGGAGCAGGCGGATGTTCTCCTGCGCAGGATGCTCGCCGAGGAGTTTGAGCCGAAGATCGACGCGCTGGAGAAAACGCGCGGCAAGGCCTTTTCCCGGCAGGAATATGACGCGCTTGTCAGCTTTACCTTTAACGTCGGCACAGGCTGGATGAGCAGCGGCTATAATATCTACCGCTATGTCATGAACGGCGGCTACACGGAAATGGAGCTGGTCAACTGCTTCGGCAGCTGGAACAAGGCCGGCGGCAAGACCGTCGACGGCCTGGCGCACCGCCGCATCGACGAGGTCAACCTCTATCTCAACGGCGAATACTCCATGGGCAGCACGGCCTATCTCTATGTCACTTTCCGCCTGAATTACGACACCAGCACCGTTGAGAAGGAAGACGACTACGATTATAACTATTACAAGACCGGCAATCCCTTCGGCACGCTTCCCGCGCCGAGCCGCAGCGGCTATCGTTTCCTCGGCTGGTTTGAAACGGCCACCGGCGGCCGCGAATTCACGGAGAACTCCAACGTCCCGGCCTATACGCGCCTGAAGCTCTATGCGCATTGGGAGAAAATTACGGAGCCGGAGCCGCCGGAGGACGACTTCCCCTTCACGGATGTTCCAAAGGACGCCTGGTACTATCCCGCGGTCTACGCGGTTTACAAGGCGGGGCTGACCAATGGCACGAGCGACACGACCTTCGAGCCCTTCTATCCCTTCACGCGCAGCATGATCGTCACGATGCTCTACCGCATGGAAAAGGAGCCTGAAGTCAGCATTGAAATGCCCTTCACGGACGTCAGACCGGGTCGGTTCTACACTTTGCCGGTCGCCTGGGCCTATAAATTCAACCTGACGAAGGGAACGAACGACGGCTCGACCTTCGAGCCGGATGCCTACCTGACGCGCGAACAGCTGACGACGATGTTCTACCGCTATGCGCAGCTCAAGGGCGAGGACGTTTCGGCAACCTATGATCTATCGCAGTACAAGGACAGCGAGAAGATGTCCCTCTTCTCGAATCTGCCGATGCAGTGGGCGCTGGCGCACGGTTACTACCGTGTGGAAAACGGCGAGCTGCGTCCGCGCGAGGGCGCGACACGCGCGGAGTGCATGGACTTCATTGCGCGGTATCTCGGCCTGATCGAGCCCTACGAAAGCTGAGAAGCAACACCCTGTCAGACCCTTGACAGGGTGTTTTCCAAAAGAGGAAAAACGCCTCTTGTAGTCCGGTTTATGGGACAGTCCGAATGGTATACTGTGTACAGAAACACAAAGGAGCTGTGAAGTATGTACATTCTTTCCGTTCGGGGCCATTATGAAGTTTACTCCGCTGACGGCAGATTCCTCTGCTCGGCGGATACGAAGCGCGAAGCGCTGGAGGAAATGGAAGAGTGCGAGAGCGAGTCTATTGCCTGAAGCTTGCTTATGACGGAACGCGCTACCGCGGATGGCAGCGCCTGCCGCAGGCGGAGCTGACGGTACAGGGAAAGCTGGAGAACGTCCTGTCGCGCCTGTTTGCGCAGCCGGTTGAGGTGCAGGGCAGCGGGCGGACGGACGCCGGGGTGCATGCGCTGGGGCAGATTGTCTCTTTCCGTGCACCGGAGCGCGAGCCGGAGGCGCTGCTGCGTGAGCTGCGGCGCTGGCTGCCGGAGGACATCGGCGCACTTTCGCTGCAATTTGCGCCGGAGCGCTTTCACGCGCGGCTGTCCGCCGTGGAAAAGACCTATGTCTACCGCGTCTGGAACAGCGAGACGCCGGATGTGTTTGAGCGCCGCTGGCGCGTGCCCTTCCCGCAGACGCTGAAGCTGGACGAGATGCGCCGCGCGGCGGCAATGCTGCTCGGGACGCACGATTTCCGCGCCTTCTGCGCGAATAAGCAGCTGAAAAAATCCTCCGTCCGCACGCTGCGCCGCTGCGAAATTGAGCGGCTGGGCGAGGAGATACGCTTCACGCTCACGGCCGACGGCTTTCTGTATCACATGGTGCGAATCCTCGTCGGAACGCTGCTGGAGGTCGGCACGGGCAAACGCTGCCCGGAGGAGCTCCCGGCGCTGCTGGCGGGGAAATGCCGCGCGGACGCCGGAGAGACTGCGCCCGCAAAGGGACTCTGCCTGATGGAGGTACGCTACGAATGAACATTCAAATTTTCGGAAAATCCAAGTGCTTCGACACGAAAAAGGCGGAGCGATATTTTAAGGAGCGCCGCATCAAGGTGCAGAACATCGACTTAAAGCGCTATGGCATGTCGAACGGCGAGTTCGAGAACGTTCTGCGCGCTGTCGGCGGCGTGGAGAAGCTGATCGACTGGGATTCCAAGGACCCGGACATCGCGCTGCTGCGCTATCTTGCCGACGACCGCGCGAAGGAGGATAAGCTCTTCGAGCGGCCGGAGCTGATGAAAACGCCCGTCGTCCGCAACGGGAAAAAAGCGACCGTGGGCTATTGCCCGGAGGTCTGGAAGCAATGGGAGGAAGCATGAAACCGGAAACTGCGAAACTGATTCGGACGATCTGCGCCTGGGGCGCGGGCGCTATAGCCTTTGCGGCCATCGTGCTGGGCGGGCAGCTCGGCAGCGCGAGATACTGGCTGGTAGGCGCTGCAACGCTCCTGCTGGTGGCAGGGACGTTTGTCGCTGTGAAATTTTACCGCTGCCCGCACTGCGGGAAAATGCTGCCGCTGAACGAAAAGGATCTGAAAATTTGCCCGTATTGCCGGGAAAAGCTCTGAAATGACGGAGAAAATTACACTTCCGACGGAGGTTGCCGCACTTTTGCGGCAGCTGCGCGAGGCGGGCTTTGCTGCCTATGCCGTGGGCGGCTGCGTCCGCGACAGCCTGCGCGGCGAAGCGCCGCAGGACTGGGATATCTGCACAAACGCCAAGCCGCAGGAAACTGCGGCCTGCTTTGCTGCCGGCCGGGTGGTACTCACCGGCGAGCGCTACGGCACCGTCACGGTGCTGCGCGGCGGCCAGGGCTATGAGATCACGACCTTCCGCGCCGAGGCGGGCTATTCCGACAGCCGTCACCCTGATGCGGTGATGTTCCTGCCGGAGCTGCGGGGGGATCTGATGCGCCGGGATTTCACCGTCAACGCCATGGCGGCAGGGGAGGATGGCGAGGTGATCGACCTCTTCGGCGGCCGGGAGGATCTGGCGGCGGGGGTCATTCGCTGCGTCGGAGAGCCGGAGCAGCGGTTTTCCGAGGATGCGCTGCGGATACTGCGCGCGCTGCGCTTTGCCGCGCGGTTCGGCTTTGCCGTTGCGCCGGAGACGGCAGCGGCGATTCATGCGCTCTGCGGCAGGCTGACGCAGGTTTCCTCGGAGCGTCTGCGCAAGGAGCTTTCCGGCATGTTGAAGGGAAGAAATGCTGCGCGCATTCTTGATGAGTTTTCCGATGTGCTCTGCGTGGCGCTTCCCGAATTGAAGCCCTGCATTGGCTTCCGGCAGTATAATCCGCACCACACCCTGGACGTCTGGCAGCACACGCTGCGCGTTGTGGACGCCGTGGAGCCGGAGGAGACGCTGCGCCTGGCAGCTCTGCTGCACGATGTTGCAAAGCCGGACGTGTTCTGCTTTGATAAAAATCTGATCGGACACTTCCCCGGTCATGCGGCCGCCGGCGCGGCGCGGGCGGCGCAGATTCTGCGGCGGCTGCATTATGATGCGGCGACGGTCCGCGAGGTGGGCGAGCTGGTTGCCTGGCACATGCGGCCAAGCTATCCGGCGACGGAGCGCACGGCGCGCCGCCTGCTGGCGCTGGCCGGGCCGGAACAGGCACGGCGGCTGCTGCGCCTGAACCGTGCCGACCGTCTCGGTACGGGGACGCAGGAAAGAACGCTTGTGGAGGCCGAGACGCAGGAGGCGGAGAGCATGCTCGAGGCACAGCTTGCGGCGGACGCCTGCTTCTCTCTGAAGCAGCTTGCCGTCTCCGGACGCGACCTGCTGGCGCTTGGCATGCCGCAGGGCAGGGCGCTGGGCGATGTGCTTGAGACACTTTTACAGCAGGTGATTTCGGGCAATTTGACGAATACAAAAGCTGAGCTTTGTCAATACGCACAAAAAATGTTGGAAAAGAAAAATACGAATTGACAATTTGAACGATTTGATATAAAATTAAAGGTACCACCTTTTGGAGGTTGTGCCGTGAAAGACTTTGTTTTAAAAGGAAATCTCTGCTACAGTGAGAATCCGGATCAGATTCGGATCGTTCCCGGCGGGTACCTCGTCTGCGCGGACGGCGTTTCGGCGGGGGTATTTGAAGCGCTGCCGGAGCGCTATGCCGCGCTGCCGCTTCTGGACTATGGCGACCGGCTGATTTTGCCAGGCGTTACCGATCTGCATGTGCATGCGCCGCAGTTCGCCTTCCGCGGGCTGGGCATGGACATGGAGCTGCTGGACTGGCTGAATGCCTACACCTTCCCCGAGGAGGCAAAGTACGCCGATCCGGCGTATGCCGAGCGGGCATATACGCAGTTTGCTGCGCACCTGCGCCGCAGCGTGACCACGCGTGCGGCGGTGTTTGCGACGCTGCATCTGCCTGCGACCGAGCTTCTGATGCAAAAGCTGGAGGCCGCCGGTCTTGTCAGCTATGTTGGCAAGGTAAACATGGATCGCAACAGCCCGGATTATCTGCGCGAGGCGGATGCGGCGGCGTCCCTTGCGGCGACGGAGCAGTGGCTCTGCGAGACGAAGGATGCCTTTGCGCATACGAGGCCCATTCTGACGCCCCGCTTCATTCCCTCCTGCTCGGATGCGCTGCTGCGCGGTCTGGGGCAGCTGGCGGAGAAATATGACGTGCCGGTGCAGTCCCATCTTTCGGAAAACTTCGGGGAGATCGCCTGGGTGAAGGAGCTTTGCCCGGACGCCGCGTTCTACGGCGACGCCTACGACCGCTTCGGCCTCTTTGGCCGCGGACAACGCTGCATCATGGCGCACTGCGTCCATTCCTCGGACGAGGAAATAGAGCGAATGCGGGAAAACGGCGTATTTGTTGCGCATTCTCCGATGTCCAATGCCAATCTGTCTTCCGGCGTGGCGCCGGTGTCGAAGTATCTGGCCCGCGGGCTGCATGTCGGCTTGGCTTCTGACGTTGCGGGCGGCGAGACGGAAAATATGTTCCGCGTGATGGCCGAGGCCATCCGCGATTCCAAGCTGCGCTGGCGGCTGCTGGATCAGGCGGTTGCACCGCTGAGTGTTGATCAAGCATTTTACATTGCGACGGCGGGCGGCGGTGCGTTCTTCGGCAAGGTCGGCAGCTTTGCCAAGGGCTATGAGCTGGATGCCGTTGTGGTGGATGATGCGCTCTTGGATCATCCGCAGGAGCTGAGCGTCCGCGCCCGGCTGGAGCGCTGCATCTATCTGGCCGACGAGCGGCAGGTGTATGCAAAATTCGTCGCAGGAAGACAGCTCTTTTAAAAGACAATGAAATCATAATTTTAAAGCGCGTTCCCGGTCAAGCCGGGAACGCGCTTTATTATAATTATTTCCGGCCGAGCTTTACCAGTATGGTCAGGAAGTTTTCGCCCTTTTGCTGAAGCGCCAGTCCTGCCTCGAGATTCTCCGGAGGCAGCGCGTGCTTCAGGCGGTAGTAGGTCATTTTCTGCGTCCAGCGCTCATCATAACGGAAGGGCACGATGTCCGAGGTCGACTCCAGCCATTTGAGCATTTGCAGCCGCAGCTCCGTCAGGACCGCGGTGTACGTCGGGTCGTCGATGCGGTTGTCCGTCTCGCCAGGATCCTGCCGGAGGTCGTACAGTTCATCCTGCCCGGCAACGCGGCTGATGTATTTGTATTCCTTTGTGCGCAGCATAATGCCCTTGGCATGCGCGTCGGGATCCGCCTGTGCCATCATTTTCGGCCAGTATTCCATGCGTGGCGACGCGCCGTCCGGGCCGTAGCAGTGGTATTCGTCACAGTGCACCTCATCCGCGGTGCGGCCGCCCTCGCAGCAGACGAACGGACGAAGCTGTGCGGTATGCTCCGCAAGCAGGGGACGGACGCTTCTGCCGAAGTGCGTGTGGGAGGGCGCCGCGCCTGCAAAGTCGATGGCCGTTGCATAGAAGTCGACCAGCTCAACCAAGCTGTCTGATACGCCCGGCGTGCATCCGACGCCCTTCGGCGGCTTGACAAGGAAGGGAACCTTCGTCAGGCAATCTTCAAAGGAGTTCTGCGCCTTCTCAACCAGACCGTAGTCGCCGCAGAAATCGCCGTGGTCGCTTAAAAAGAAAATTGCACAGTCATCATAGATGCCTGCATCCTTCAGCGCCTGCACCAGGCGTCCGAACTGCGCGTCTACCTTTGCACACATGCCGAGATAGACCGCGCGCAGCTCGTCCCACCCGGCCTCGGTGTAGTCCTGCATGTTCAGCTTGCTGCGGATGCTGTCAAGAATTTTTGCCTTGCCGCGGCAGTCCTCCGGGCGGATGCGGGCGGGCAGCTTTTTCCGGTCGACGGCAGAGTAGTAAGGCTGCTCGACGCTGTAGGGCACGTGTGGGAACATCAGACCGAGGAAAAGGCACATCGGCCGGTCGTCCGCCGGGTGCAGAATGCGTTCAATGGCGGCATCGACGACATAGTCGTCCGTAGAGCGGTTCTTGCCCTCGGCATCTACGCCCAGCTCACCGTGAAAATGCGAATAGTAGTTCTTTCCGCCGGGCTGACCGCGCAGGGCGGAATCCATCGGGCCGGGCGCACCGGGCGCGGCGGCGCTGTAATAAATTTCGTCCGCGTTCGACTCGGCCCAGCCGTCGATCTGGCCTGCAAAGAGGTCGTTGCGGTCGTTCATCCAGACGTAATAGCCGCTCTCGCGCAGCTCGCTGAAGAGATTGCCCTCGCCGGGGTGCAGCAGATAGGACATGGTCCGGTGACCGTTGACATGCGGATACAGGCCGGTGAAAAAGCTGCACCTCGAAGGAACGCAGACGGGATTCTGGCAAAAGGCATTGGAGAAGGACACGGCGTCCTGCGCGGCAAACCGGTCCAGATGCGGCGTGACGGCGGCGAGATTGCCGAGATGCGCCATGGCATCTGCGCGCATTTCGTCCGGGTTGAAGATGATAATATGCGGTTTTTTCATTGCGTTGCTCCTTTCGCTTGGGGCTTTTGCGTTTATTTCGATTATATCGCCGCGAATTCGGCAAAGTCAAGAGGGAAATGAAAAATTTGGAAAGCGCGGGTGCTTTCTATACGTGCACATGTACAAGAGAAAAAATTTTTCGAAATTCGAAAAAAGTAATTGACAAATCAGGAAATGGTGTGATAAACTGGCGACGGACGCGACCGTTCAGAATGAAACGTGCAAGCCATTTGGCCTGCACGTTTTTTTATTTTCAGGAGGTAGTATGAACAGAGAAAACAAGCTTGGAACAATGCCGATGCCGCGCCTGCTGGCGGGCATGGCGCTGCCGCTCATGATTTCGCTGCTGGTGCAGTCGCTGTACAACATTGTCGACAGCGTTTTCGTTTCCCGCATCAGCGAGGACGCCCTCACGGCGACCTCATTGGCCTTTCCGGTGCAGCTGCTGATGATCGCCGTCTCGGTCGGCACGGCCGTCGGCGTGAATGCGCTGCTGTCGCGGAGCATCGGCGCGGGAGAGAAAATCAACGAGGCTGCCGTTACAGGCCTGTTTCTGGCCGCGGTGAGCGCGGCGGCCTTCTGCCTGCTGGGGCTGATTGGCTCCGGCGCGATTGCGGCCCGGCTTGCGCGGGGCAAAAGCCGGGAAATTCAGGGCATGTGCGAGGTGTATTTGAGAATCTGCACGGTGTTCTGCGCAGGCAACTTCCTGGCCACGATGTACCAGCGTTTTTTGCAGGCGGCGGGCAATACGCTTGGAAGCATGATCGCGCTGATCATCGGCGCGGTGACCAATCTGCTGCTGGATCCGCTGCTGATTTTCGGCTGGGGGCCGATTCCGGCGATGGGCGTGAAGGGCGCGGCAATTGCGACGGTTATCGGACAGTGGCTTGATGCGGTGACGGCGGTCTGGATCAACCGGCGTTGGAATCGTGCCGTGCGGATCCGGTTCAGAGGGTTTCGCCTGCAAGGCAGGCTCGTGCTGCAAATCTATCGCGTCGGCCTGCCGACCATTCTCACCCAGAGCATGAACAGCATCATGGTCGCCGCGGTCAACGCGATTCTGCTGCCGGTGTCCGCCACGGCGGTCGCCTTCTTCGGCGTGTATTACAAGCTGCAAAATTTTCTGCACATGCCAATGCACGGCCTGGGGCAGGCGGCAATTCCGATCACCGGCTACAATCTCGGCGCGGGGAACAGGGAGAGAATCCGGGCGCTGCTGCGCCTGATCGTCCCAACGGCGATTGTGATCTCACTGCTGTTTACCGCGGTGGTTCAAATCTGCCCGGCGCTCATTCTGCGTGCCTTCCGGCCGAGTGCGGAAATGCTTGCCATCGGCATTCCGGCACTGCGGATCATCTCGGTTACATTTTGCTTTGCCTCTGTTTCGATGGTTCTGGGCTACGTTGTTTCCGGACTGGGCAACGGCTTCGTGCATCTGGCCGGGACGGCGCTGCGGCAGCTCGTCCTGCTTTTGCCTGCAATGCTGCTTTTGGTCAAAACGAAGGGAATCAACAGCGCCTGGTACGCCTTCCTGTTCGCGGAGGCGCTTGCCTGCGGCTATGTGATTCTTGCCGGAAGACATGCGCTGAAAAAGCGGGAAATCCTTTGAAAATCACAAGTGCGCCGCCTGCAAACGCAGGCGGCGCACTTACTGCTTACAGATTTTCAAGAATGCGGATGTCGGGCGAGGTGAAGTAGAGCTTCCGGCTGGGATCGGCGTTCATGGCAAGCTTGTTGAACAGAATATCCAGCGGCTTGGAGCCCTGGTAATCCGGTTGCTGGCAGATTGTGGCGCAGATGATGCCCTTGCGCAGCATCAGCTCCGTGGAGGGAACGCAGTCATAGCTGATAATCTTCGGACGAAGCTGCGGCGGGAAGGATTCCACCGCGCGGCATGCGCCGTATACGCCCGCGGAGGCGAGATAGAGCACGTTGATATCCGGGTGCTCGGTGAGCATGTTTTTCACGACGGAAAAGCTCTCAAAATCGTCGTCGTTGTTCTCGGCGGAGGAGATGACGTGAATTTCCGGGGCCTTTTCCGCGATGTAATCCTGGAAGCCGGTGATGCGCTCCTCGTGGCAGAGCATGTTGTGCGAGCCGAAGAGCATGCCGACACGGGCGTTTCCGCCGCTGATGAGATCGACCAGATTGGCCGCCGCGCGGCCGGACTGCAAATGGTTGCTGCCGACGTAGGCCAGACGGTCAGAGTCAGGAATATCGGAGTTGGCCGTGACCAGGGGAATCCCGGCGCGGGCCAGCTCGTTGATTTTTTCGGCGGTCTTCTCCGTGTTGAAGCCGCACAGGACAATGCCGTTTACGCCGTCGTTGGCCATTTTGTCCAGCAGCTCGTCCTGTAGGGTCTGGTTGGAAAAATCGTGGTGCGCGATATCGACCGTGACGCCGTATTCCGCCAGCTCCGCGGCCTTTTTGCGCAGCCCCTGCTCGACCTGACCGAAGAAGGGGTTCGTCTCGCCGGGGAAGAGAATATAGCCGAGGCGGATGTTCAGGCGAAGCGCGGCGAGGGATTTGGCGGCGCGGCTGGGAACATATTGCAGAGATTGGGCGATTTCGCGGATTTTCTGCGCAGTGGCGTCGTTGACCGCGCCGCGGTTGTTCAGAACGCGGTCGACGGTTCCTCGGGAAACGCCGGCAAGCTGCGCGATTTGCTTCATGGTTGCCATAGCATCTAACACCTCGCTGATTCTGGGAGAATTTGTCTAAAGAAAGTATACCACAGGAGCCGCCCGTTCGTCAATGAAAATAATATTGTGCTTTTCGTGCATTGCTGCAACATTTACACTCGTGCACGGCGTAAAAACCGACATAAAAAATAAAGAGACAACCGGTTGTGTGTTTTGCATAAAAAATAGGGGGTGTTTTTTGTGCGCATGGACGAAATCACAACGTGATCGACAAAAACCGTTGACAAAAACGCAAAATCCTGATATCCTGACAGCGTGATACACGAGCACGCAGCAAAGCGATGCTGTACAAAGGAGTACGAAAAGAAATGAAAGAGTATTTTGTCACGGTACCGAAAATTGCGTATGAAGGACCTTCCAGCAAGAATCCTTTAGCCTTCAAGTACTATGATGCGGAGCGTATCGTCCTCGGCAGGAAGATGAGCGAGCATCTGCCCTTCGCGATGGCCTGGTGGCATAACCTCTGCGCCTGCGGTACGGATATGTTCGGCAGAGACACCGCGGACAAGTCCTTCGGCAAGGAAAAGGGCACCATGGCCCACGCCCGCGCCAAGGTGGACGCCGGTTTTGAATTCATGCAGAAGCTCGGCATCGAGTATTTCTGCTTCCACGATGTCGACCTCGTTCCCGAGGCCGAGACGATTGCGGAAACCAATCGCCGTCTGGACGAAATTTCCGATTACATTCTCGAAAAAATGCAGCAGACCGGCATCCGCTGCCTCTGGGGCACGGCCAACATGTTCGGCAACCCGCGCTTTATGAACGGTGCAGGCTCCACGAATTCGGCCGATGTCTTCTGCTTCGCGGCGGCGCAGGTCAAAAAGGCGCTGGATATCACCGTGAAGCTCGGCGGCAGAGGCTATGTTTTCTGGGGCGGCCGCGAGGGCTATGAGACGCTCCTGAACACGGACGTCAAGTTTGAGCAGGAGAACATCGCCGCGCTGATGCGGATGGCAGTCGAATACGGCAGAAGCATCGGCTTTACGGGCGACTTCTACATCGAGCCGAAGCCGAAGGAGCCGATGAAGCATCAGTACGATTTCGACGCCGCAACGGCGATCGGCTTCCTGCGGCAGTACGGCTTGGACAAGGACTTCAAACTGAACATCGAGGCCAACCACGCGACGCTGGCCGGTCACACCTTCCAGCACGACCTGCGCATCTCCGCCATCAACGACATGCTCGGCTCCGTCGATGCCAACCAGGGCGATTACCTGCTGGGCTGGGACACCGACGAGTTCCCCTGCAACATCTACGATACGACGATGTGCATGTATGAGATCCTGAAGTACGGCAAGTTCCGCGGCGGCCTGAACTTTGACGCCAAGACCCGCCGTCCCAGCTATACGCCGGAGGATATGTTCTACGCCTACATTCTCGGCATGGACAGCTTCGCCCTGGGCCTGCTGAAGGCCGCAGAGCTGATCGAGGACGGCCGCCTGGCCGCCTTCGTCGAGGAGCGCTACGCAAGCTACCGCACCGGCATCGGCGAAAAGATCCGTTCCGGCAAGACCAGTCTTGCAGAGCTTGCGGCCTATGCCGAGCAGCTGGGCGCACCGGCGCTTCCCGGCAGCGGAAGACAGGAATATCTGGAAAGCATTGTAAACACCGTATTGTTCAAATAACCCGGCGAAGAGCCGGCGAGAAAGCCTGGAGGAAACGCAATGAACGAGATATTGCTCGAATGCAGAAAGATCACAAAGAACTTTGGCCAGACACACGCCCTGACTGATGTTGATATTGTCTTCCGCAGAGGCGAAATCCACGGATTGATCGGCGAAAACGGAAGCGGCAAATCCACCCTGACGTCGATCATCTCCGGGCTGATCCCGCCGACCTCCGGCGAGATGGTGCTGGAGGGCAAGCCGTGGAAGCCGCAGAGTTCTCTGGCAGGCTACAAAAACGGCGTGCGCATCGTTGTGCAGGAGGCAAGCACCGTGCCTGCCGTCACCGTGGCGGAAAACATCTTCATGGGCGATGAAACCCTCTTTGCAAAGGGACCCTTCATCAACCGTGCGAAGCTGAACGCCGCCGCGAAGAGCGCGCTCGATGGCATCGGCGTGACGAACATCCTGCCCAACGCGCCGACGTGGTCGCTGGACATGGAGTCGCGGAAGCTTGTGGAGCTTGCCCGCGCGGCCTACGGCAAGGTTGACATCTTCATTATTGACGAGACGTCGACGGCGCTGTCGCACAACGGGCGCATGATTATGTACAACGTCATGCACCGGCTGGCCGATGAGGGAACGGCCGTGATCCTGATTTCCCACGACCTGGCGGAGATCCAGGAGCACTGCTCCCTGATTACCGTCCTGCGCGACGGCCAGCGCATCGGCTCCCTGAAGAAGGAAGAATTCAGCGACAACGCGATCAAGCAGATGATGATCGGCCGCAAGATCGACGCGGAATACTACCGCAGCGACGAGGACGGCTATTCCGAGCAGGTGGTTCTCCGTGCGGAGAATATCACGACGCTCCACGAGATCGAAAACTTCAGCATCGAGCTGCACAAGGGCGAGATCCTCGGCATCGGCGGCCTTTCCGAATGCGGCATGCACACCCTGGGCAAGGCGCTCTACGGCTTTGAACCCGTGATCCGCGGCCGCGTTGTCAACGAGGAGCGCGGCGGGGTCGTCATTACGAACTCCGAGGTCGCAATGAAGAGCGGCATGGCCTATGTCTCCAAGAACCGCGACACCGAGTCGCTGGCGCTCAACGCGCCCATCCGCGAGAATATTCAGGTCACCGGCTACGACGAAAACCGCCTGTTTGCCAATGTGATTTCCTACCGCAAGGAGCGCAAATATGTGCAGGATATGATCAAGGCTCTGAGCATCAAGTGCAACTCCATGGACGATGAGGTCAAATCCCTCTCCGGCGGCAACAAGCAGAAGGTCGTCTTCGGCAAATGGGTGGCCAAGAATTCCGACATTCTGATTCTGGACTGCCCGACCCGCGGCGTCGACATCGGCGTCAAGGCCGCAATGTACAGCCTGATCCACCGGATGAAGCAGGAGGGCAAATCCATCCTCATGATCAGTGAGGAGCTGCCGGAGCTGATCGGCATGTGCGACCGACTGCTGATTATGAAGGACGGCGTGGTCGCCAACGAATACCTGCGCAAAAACCATCCGACCGAAAGCCAACTGATTGAAGCGATGATTTAGGAGATGATGAGATGAATAGAGTGAAACGAATTCTGAACAGCCGTTTGGCGAACAATCTCCTGCCGGTCGTTGTGATTGTGCTGGTGGCGCTGATTTTCTCGGCGCTCACAAAGGGACGCTTCCTCAGCAAGGCGAGCGTCAACACCATCATCAATCAGGCAATCATCACCGGCATCATTGCCACCGGCGCAGTGTTCATCTTCGCCAGCGGCAACGTCAACATCGCCCTCGGCGGCACGACGGCAATTTCCGCAATCGTCGGCGTGGTGCTCTGGAGAGCGACCGGCTCGGTTCCGCTGATGATGGCCGGCTGCATCGCCTGCGCGGTCGTAATTCTGGTGTTCAGCTGCATGCTGAGCGTGGTCTTTAAAATCAAGGTCGTGTCCGTCACAATGATTATGATGGGTATGCTCACTGCGATGCAGACCTGGATCATGATGAAGTACGTGACCCTCAGCGTGGATTATTCCGTGATCGCCGCGCTGAACGCCAAAAATGCGGCTCTGATCATTTTCGGCGCCGGCTTCCTGATTTTTGCTTATCTGTTCTGCTTCACGAAAATCGGCCGCTCCCTGAAGATGATCGGCGAAAACACGAAGTGCACCATTCAGACAGGCATCAGCCCGAATAAATACATTATTATTGCCTTTGTGCTTGCCGGTATTGCGGCGGGACTCGGCGCCATCCTTCTGATTCTCAGAAGCGGCTCCGTCTCCGGCACGACGGCAAACGGCCTAAACATGGACGTGATGCTCGCCATCGTTCTCGGCGGTATGCCGGTCACGGGCGGCTACAAGTCCAAGATTGCAGCCGGCGTCTTCGGCTCCTTCATGGTAACCATGCTTAATTCAGGTCTGCTTATGATCGGCGTGAGCGCGACGATTGTGCAGGCGGTGAGAGGACTTTGCTTCCTTGTGCTCATCGTCCTGTCCAACAAGCGTCCCGATACGCTGCCGGTCAAGGAAATGGCCTGATTTGAGATAGAAAACACTGACAAAACACAGACAAAAGACAGGAGAAGAAAAATGAAAAAGCTTATCAGTTTGATTCTCGCGCTGTGCCTGGTGGCGGCCCTCTTCGCAGGCTGCGCCGGTCAGCAGGAGCCTTCGACCCCCACCGGCTCCGAAACCCCCAGCAACGCTCCCTCCGAGGACAACGTCCCTCAGGAAGACCCCACCGCAACGCCCCACCAGATCGGCGTGTTCGTCACGGAATGGAACCAGAACATGCTGATGATGCGCGATTACTATGACAACTACATCGCGCCCGCCTTCAACGTGACCTTCGTCTACTCCGACGGCACCAGCAACGACGTGGAAAAGGTGATTTCCTTCGTGGAAAACTGCGCTACCATGGGCGTCGAGGCCCTGATCAGCTGGAACCCCCTGCCCACCGATAACAACATTGCCGTCGGTGCGAAGTGCGAGGAGTACGGCATCTGGTACGTCTACAACAACTCCGCCACGGATCACAACCTCGACCAGTTCCCGCACTTCGTCGGTGTCGGCGGCGCGGCTCCGGAGCCTGTTGCCGCACAGTTTGCCGAAATGACCGATAAGGTCCTCGGCGACGGCGAAAAGCACAATGTCATCCTGCACAACGGCCTGTGCTTCAGCGGCGTTGAGCAGCACATCCAGACCGCTGCCTCCATCCTCGACACGCTGGCTTCCAAGTATGGCCTGACCTATGCCGGCGGCCAGACGACCAGAGAGATGGTCACCACGATCAACTCCCAGACCGAGCTGGATACCGGCACGGACATGAAGGTCTTCCTTGAGCCGACCCTGATGGGCAACATCACCCCGGACATCTACTTCAACATCCTGAAGGACGGCGTGTATGACACCGTCATCTTCACCGGCCCCGCCTACAACAAGATCGAAACCGCTGTCGACGACGTGGAAAAGCAGACCGGCAAGAACATTCATGTCATCTCCATTGCCGCCGTCACCGACACCACCCGCAACAGCTTTGCGACCCTCGACTCCACCGGCCACCAGAGTCTGGACGCGGCTCTGATCAAGAACACGACCTCCTGCGGCGTGATCTTCTGCCTGACCTACAATGCCCTGACCGGCCATGCCGCCGACCTCCGCATTGACAACGCGACCCAGCTCTTCGACGCCCCGATGTGGACCTGCTACAGCCTGGAAGAGTACGAAAAGATCGCCCAGCTCGACAACGCCGAGACCGGCCTGTACTCCTGGACGGTTGACGAAATCAAGAATGCCTGCTTCGCATTCAACCCCGACCTCACGGTCGAAGGCCTGCAGAAGATCGCAGCCGACAAGCTCGATCTGGCGGCAGTTCTCGAAGCAAACGGAATCAACTAATTGCTCTTGACCCCCTTCTAAAGCTCTGCGGGCCGCTTGTTGGCGCAGGCGGCCCGCAGACAGAAAATCTGCGCGCAATACAACGATTTGGAGAAATACTATGAAAAATAATAAATCACATATGCTGCGGTTGAAGAACATAGGAATGCTGGTCTTGGTGCCACTGGCTGTGCTGATCGTGATGGAGTGCGTCTCCTTTTTGGTGAGCGGAAAGCATGTCATTTCCTCGCGCGTGGAGCTTTACAATCTTGCGAAAACGACTGTACAGCTTGCGCTGACGGCTCTGGCGCTTTCGCTCAATATGTCCACCGGACGAATGGACTTCTCTCTCGGCGCACAGCAGATGATCGGCTGCATTGTCGGCGGCAATCTGGCGCTTCGGCTGGGCTGGGGCCCGGCGGGCGTGATCGTGCTCAGCGTCACCTTCGGCGCGCTTTCCGGCCTGCTGGTCGGCCTCCTCTTCATCCTCACCAGAATTCCCTCCATGGTTTTGGGAATCGGCATGGCCCTGATCTATGAATGCATTTGCTTTGCCTTCTCGGTCGACGGCCTGCAGCTCTACGGCAGAACCGGCATGTCCATCCTGAACGACGTCTGGTTCCAGCTTCTGATCCTCGCAATTGTTTTGACCTTCTACATTATTATTAACGCAAGAACAAAATTTGGATACCACTATAAGGCAATCCGCGGCTCGCAGAGAATTGCCTTGAGCATGGGCGTCAACGTCAACCTGAACTGCCTGGTGTGCTATACGCTGGCGGGCGGAACGATCGCTCTTGCGGGTGTGTTCTCCACTGCATATAACGGTGTGCTTGCCTCCACGATGGGCATGGGCAGCACCTCCCTGGCCTTTACGGCCCTGCTTCCGGTGTTCGTTTCCTTCTTCCTGGGAAGATACACCAACTCTGCCGTCGCCCTGACCGTCGGCGCACTGTCTGCGCGGCTTATCAGCGTCGGTCTGGTGCAAATCGCGGTGCCGGATCCGGCGGTTACGGTCATCAACTATATCTGCCTGACGGTATTCCTGCTTGTCAGCAACTTCACAACCATTTTTGCACACAAAAAAGCCGTGAAAAAGAGAGTCGCGCTTGCGGCAGCGGACGAGGCGGCGAGCGTGGGCTGAAAACGCCCCGCAAGCCCTGCGCCGCCCTGGAGGAAAGCTATGCAATATCTGCTCGGAATTGACCTTGGTACATCTGCAACAAAAACGGTCCTGTTTGATACGGACGGAAGGCCGGTGGCCTCTGCTTCTCGGGAATACCCGCTCATGCAGCCGCGAAACGGCTGGGCGGAGCAGAATCCGGAGGACTGGTGGCAGGCTGCCGTTCAGACCATCCGCGCCGTGCTTCGGGATGCAAAAATCGATCCCGGCAGCATTGCGGGCATCGGCTTCTCCGGGCAAATGCACGGCCTGGTCATGCTCGACGAAAACGACTGCGTAATCCGTCCGGCCATTTTATGGTGCGACGGACGGACCGGCGAGGAATGCGGCAAAATCACGCAGCTCATCGGCTACGAGCAGCTCCTGGCCGCCTGCGGCAATCCTGCGCTGACGGGCTTCACGGCGGGGAAGATCCTCTGGGTGAAAAAGAACGAGCCGGAGAACTTCGCCCGGTGCAGAAAAATCCTCCTGCCGAAGGACTATGTGCGCTATATGCTCTGCGGCGTGAGCGGCACGGACGTCACGGACGCCTCCGGCACCAATCTTCTGGACATTTCCACACGCAGCTGGAGCAGCATGATCCTTCAGAAGCTGATGATCCCGCAGGAGTTGCTGCCCCCGGTGCATGAAAGCTGCGAAATTGTCGGCAGCGTGACCGAGACGGCTGCGGCGTTGACGGGTCTGAAGGCGGGAACGCCCGTGGCCTGCGGCTCCGGCGACAATGCCGCGGCGGCTGCCGGAACCGGCGTCGTCGTGCAGGGGAAGGCCTTTACCACGCTTGGCACCTCCGGCGTCGTTTACGCGCATTCCTCCTCTCTGCAAATCGACCGGCTCGGCAGAGTGCATACCTTCTGTGCGCCCGTGCCCGGCGAGTATGCGCTCATGAGCTGCACGCTTGCCGCGGGGCTCAGCCTGCACTGGTTCCGCGACACCCTGTGCGCCGAGGAGATCGCCCGTGCAAAAGAAGAGGACATCGACTCCTATCAGCTGCTGGACCGGCTGGCGGCGGAAGTGCCCATCGGCGCGAACGGCCTGCTCTTCCTGCCCTATCTGATGGGCGAGCGCAGCCCCATTCTGGATGAAAAGAGCAGAGGCGTCTTCTTTGGCCTCTCTGCTGTCCACACGAAATACGATATGCTCCGCGCGGTGATGGAGGGCGTTGTGTATTCGCAGCGCAGCTGCCTGGATATTCTGCGCGAGATGCACGCGGTTCCCGAAAGGATGCTGGCCTGCGGCGGCGGCGGGACAAGCCCTCTGTGGCGGCAGATGCTGGCCGACAACTACTGCTGCCCGGTGCAGACCGTCGAAAACAGGGAAGGCCCCGCACTCGGCGCGGCCCTGATGGCAGGCGTGGGCGCAGGCATTTATCCCGACCTTCCGACCGCCTGCAGCAGGGTGGTGCGTTATCATGAGCAGCAGCTGCCGGACGGAAACGCGGAATGCACGTATACGAAATTCTATCAGATTTATAAGCAGCTATATCCGGCGCTGAAAAACAGCTTCCGTTCACTTGCAGTTCTGCGCTGAGAAAGGAATGCAGAGATGAATTACGTTTTATTTTACCCGGATGAAATGCGGGCCGAGAGCCTGCACTGTTATGGCAATCCGCTGGCCCGCACGCCGAACATCGACGCGCTGGCGGCGGAGGGCACCCTTTTTGAAAACAACTATACACAGCATCCCGTGTGCGTTGCCTCGCGCTGCGCGCTGGTGACCGGCTGGTATCCGCATGTCAACGGCTACCGGACGCTGGCGCACATGGTTGACAGGGATGTGCCGAATTTTATCCGGACGCTTCGCCGCAATGGCTTTGCCACCTGCCTCTCCGCAAAGAACCATGTCTTTACGGAGGAAGCGCTGGCCGATACCTTCGACGAGATCGTCCGGATTGATTTTCACCGGGGCGATGCCGGGCGCATGCCGCCTGAGGGCGAGGATCTGTACAACATGATCTTCCCGGCGGAGGCGGACGGCACGGAGGCGCACCTTCCGGACAGCGAGGCCGTGGCGGCGGGAATTGATTTTATCAACATGCACGCAGGCAGCGGCCGCCCGTTTTTCCTGTTCCAGTCGCTTATCATGCCGCATCCGCCCTACAAGATGATAGAGAAATATTATCATATGTATGACCCGGCGGAGGTGAATCTGCGCTCCCTGCGCTGGCTGGAGAACAAACCGGACTTCTATCGGCTGATTCGCCGCTATCGGGAGCTGGATCTGGAAGAAAACGAAATCTTCCGCAGAATTCAGGCCATTTATCTCGGCATGATCTCTTATTCTGATATGCTGCTTGGCAGAGTGGTCGAGGCGCTGAAGGCGAACGGCGTTTATGACGACACGACCATCCTGTTCTGCTCCGACCACGGCGATTTCGCCGGGGATGCCGGCCTTCTGGAAAAGTGGCCGAGCGGCATGGACGATATGCTGACGCGGGTGCCGCTGATCGTGCGGCGTCCCGGCGCAAAGCAGGGACATCGCGCCAGCGAGCCCACGCAGAGCATTGATATTTTCCCGACGATTTTTGACTATGAGGGACTGGATATCGGCTGGGATCAGTTTGGCGTTTCCCTGCGCGGACAGATCGAAGGCGCGGCGGGCGACGCGGAGCGCTGCGTCTACTGCGAGGGCGGCTACGACCGCCGGGAGCCGCACTGCTTCGAGGGCGGCGGCTTCTCCAAAATTTTCATGAAGCCGGGCACGGTCTACTATCCTAAAATGCTTCAGCAGCAGGAGCTGCCCGAAAGCGTCTGCCGTGTTGTCATGCAGCGCGACATGCACTATAAATTGAACGTCCGCACAAACGGACAAAACGAGCTTTACGACATGCAGGCCGATCCGCAGGAGTACAACAATCTCTACAACGATCCTGCCTATCGCGAAATTCGCGAAGAAAGAATACACAGGATGCTTTCCTGGCTCATTTCAACGTCAGATGTGGTGCCGAGAAAGGGTCACATTTGACGGGGTGACAAAGATCAAACGGTTTAAGCTCCACAGGGCCTGGGGCGTGCTGCTCGGCTGCACGCTGCTCACGGCGAGCGCGGTCGGCATGCTGACCAATAGCACCGGGCTTTTCTTTACGGCAATTATCAAGGATCTCGGCTTTTCGGGGGCGTCGCTCTCGCTGCACTATTCCATTGCGACGCTTGCCTCTGCGCTGAGCGTTCCCTTTGCGACAAAGCTCTTCCTGCGCTGGAAGATCCGGCCGTTTATGACGCTGTACAGTCTGCTGCTGCCGCTGAGCTATCTGGCAATGGCGGTGTATACCAAGCCCTATCAGTGGTATATTTCCGCAATTCCGAAGGGAATTGTCATCGGTGTGTCGCTGGTGGTCATGTCCTCCGTCATCAAGAACTGGTTCACCGACCGCAGCGGAACGGCGCTGGGCATCTGCCTTTCCTCCTCCGGTGTGGTTTCGATGATCCTCAATCCGGTGATCGCCGGGGCCATTGAGCGCTATGGCTGGCGGACGACGGTGTTCGTGCTGTCGCTCATCGCGCTGGCGGTGATGCAGCTTTCCTCTCTGCTGCTGGCCAAGCAGCCGTCGGATGTCGGCATGGAGCCGCTGGGCAGACGCACCTCGCCCCTGCCGCAGAGGCAGAAGGCGGAACCGCGCGGCCTGGAGGGCGCATCGCAGGGCAGGCGCTATCTGACGGTATTTATCTGCATTACCTCTGGCGCGCTGATGTCCACCCTGATGTACTATCTGCCGCAGCTTTCCGAGTCGCTGGGCAATTCTCTGACCTTCGGCGCGTGGCTGTCCTCGGCGAATAACTGCGGCAACGTGCTTGCTAAGCTCCTGTTCGGCGTGCTATGCGACAGAAAGGGCATTTGGAAAACGCTGATCTACAGCTATTGCGTGTTCCTCTTAGCGCTGCTTCTGCTCCTGCTCGGCAGCACCGTGGAGCCGCTGCTGCTGGCCGGTTCCTTCCTTCTGGGCACGTCCTTCTCCGTCTCTACGGTCGGGTGGTCGCTGGGCTGCCTTGAGGTATTCGGAAAACAGAATTTTGAGATCCCCTACAGCAGACTGACCATGATCTACAGTCTGGTTTCCGCCGGGTTCCAATATGTCGTTGCGCTGCTTTACGACGCAACGAGCAGTTTTCAATCGGTGTTCCTGGTGGGCGTCGTGCTGTGTGCGCTGTCCCTGCTGGCAACGCTGGTGACAAAAAGAAAGATGAAACAATCCATATTACTATAATGAATACGGAGGTACACAATGAAGATTTATGTTTCGGCGAAGACCTACCGGAGCGGCGACGGCTCCAAGGAAGCGCCCTTTAAGAGAATCAGCGATGCGGCGGCCATTGCCCGCCCCGGCGACGAGGTGATCGTTGCGCCGGGCGTTTACCGCGAGGCAGTGGACCCCAGAAACGGCGGCACGGCGGCGCAGCCGATCGTCTACCGCTCGGAGGAGAAGCTTGCCGCGGTCATTACGGGCGCGGAGGAGCTGAAAAACTGGGAAAGCTGCGGCGAAGGCGTCTGGAAGGTTTCCGTGCCCAACGATCTCTTCGGTGCGTATAATCCCTATCTGGTGCCGGTGCGCGGCGACTGGTATTTCTCTCCGACGGTTCGCCA
Organism: uncultured Oscillospiraceae bacterium; assembly: GCA_934622035.1. Taxonomy (GTDB): domain Bacteria; phylum Bacillota; class Clostridia; order Oscillospirales; family Oscillospiraceae; genus JAZOXB01. The sequence continues at coordinate 24,979 of CAKTVG010000006.1, read as the reverse complement.
TACCGGTGAAATTTATCTGAACGACCGCTCCATGTATGAGTGCGACACGCTTGAGGACGTCCGCAGAGCAGAGCCGGATGCGCAGACCTGGGAGCCGGAATTCTCCGTCTACAAATGGTGCACCATGCAGGACAACGGCCGCACGGTGATCTATGCCAACTTCCATGAATATGATCCGAATGCGGAAAACGTGGAATTCAACGTCCGCCGCAACTGCTTCTTCCCCGCAAAGACCGGCGTCAACTATATCACGCTTTCCGGCTTCACCGTCTGCAAGGCGGCGACGACCTGGGCGCCTCCGACGGCCTTCCAGGACGGCATGATCGGCCCGAACTGGAGCAAGGGCTGGGTGATCGAGGACTGCGATATTTCCAATTCCAAGTGCTCCGGCATCTCTCTGGGCAAGTATTTGCAGCCGGAAAACGAGAACAAGTGGACCTACAAGCGCGTGAAGAACGGCACGCAGACCGAGCGCGACGCGATCTGCCAGGCACAGCGCGAGGGCTGGACGAAGGAAAACATCGGCTCGCACACCGTGCGCAGATGCCACATCCACCACTGCGAGCAGACCGGTATTGTCGGCCATCTGGGCGGCGTGTTCTCTCTGATCGAGGACAACCACATCCATCATATCAATAACAAGCAGCAGCTGGCGGGCGCGGAGATCGGCGGCATTAAGATGCACGCGGCCATCGACGTTGTCTACCGCAGAAACCATATTCACCATTGCACCCGCGGCCTGTGGCTGGACTGGCAAGCACAGGGCACCCGCGTGACGCAGAACCTTTTCCACGACAACTTCCCGCCGAAGAGCGTGCAGCCGACGAGCGGCCTCGGTGTGGGCGAGGACATCTTCGTCGAGGTCAGTCACGGCCCGACGCTGATTGACAACAACATTTTCCTCTCTCCTCTCTGCGGACGCCTGTCCACACAGGGCGTTGCCTTTGTGCACAACCTGATCTGCGGCGCGTTCACCTATGTGGGCAGCGGCACGGATATCGACAGCGGCGACGTCAGCCAGCCGCGCTACACGCCCTACCATGTGCCGCACAGAACGGAAATCGCCGGCTTTATGTCCTTCCTGCATGGCGACGACCGCTTCTACAACAACATCTTTGTGCAGAAGGAGGATGTCTCCGAGCTGCTGGACAAGGTAGACTGGGGTCCCTGGGGACGCCCGATCGACGGGGTCGGCACCTATCCCTTTGATGAGTATCCGACAGCGGAGGAATATTTCGCGCAGTTCGGTGGCGACGATATTTTCGGCATGGCCGTGCCCTCGGCGCTGTACTATGCGAAGCTGCCGGTCTATACGGGCGGCAACATCTTCTTCAACGGCGCAAAGCCCTGCAAGAAGGAGCAGAGCTATGCCGAGCGCAGCGAGCCGGTCTATGTCCGCCTGAAGGAAACGGACGGCAAGCTCTATCTGGAAACAAACCTCTACGAGCAGATGGGCGGCCACAAGCCGGATATGGTTTCCACGCAGACCCTCGGCATGGCCTTTGAGCCGGAGCAGCTCTATGAAAACGCGGACGGCACGCCGATTGTGTTCAACGTGGACTATTTCGATGCACATCGCGGAACGGAAATCCTTGCAGGTCCCTTTGCGGACAGCGAGGAGCTGAGGCAGCCGCTCATGTAACAAACAAAAAAGCAATCCCCTGCACGGAATTCCGTGCAGGGGATTGCTTTTTTAAATTTCCATGATGACCGGCAGGATCATCGGATTGCGTTTGGTATTTTTAAATAGGAACTGGCTCAGATCGCCCTTGATGGTGGATTTGATCGTCGCCCAGTCGGAGATGTTGCGCGCATGGCAGGTTTCCAGCGAGTGCGCGGCGACCATCTTCATTGCGTCCATCAGGTCCTCGTTGTCCTTCATGTAGACAAAGCCGCGCGTGATGATGTCCGGGCCGGAGAGAACGGAGCCGTCCTCGCTCGAGAGGTTGACGCATACGACGATCATGCCGTCCTGCGCCAGGTGCTTGCGGTCGCGCAGCACAACGCTGCCGACGTCGCCCACACCCGTGCCGTCAACGAGAATCTTTCCTGCGGGCACGACACCGCCCAGCTTGCAGGTTTTGGGCGTGCACTCGATCACGCGGCCGATGTCGCCGATGAGGATGTTCTTGGGGTTCATGCCCATCTGGCGCGCCAGCGCGGCGTGCTTTTGCAGGTGGCGCTGCTCCCCGTGGACGGGGAGGAAGAACTTCGGCTTTGTCAGTGCATGGATGATTTTCAGCTCCTCGCAGCAGGCGTGGCCGGAGACATGCAGCCCCTCCAGACGGTCATAGACGACGTCCGCGCCCTTGCGGTAGAGCTCGTTGATGATGCGGGAGATGGACTTTTCGTTGCCGGGGATGGCTGAGGCCGAGATAATGACGTGGTCGCCCGGCTGGATTTCCACCTGGCGGTGGCTGGAAAAGGCCATGCGGTACAGGGCGGACATGTCCTCGCCCTGAGAGCCAGTGGAGACGATGACCAGCTTGTCCTTCGGAATGGATTTGATCTGGTTGATGTCCACGAGCGTGCCCTCGGGGATGTTCAGATAGCCCAGCTCTGTGGCGACCTTGAGGATGTTCTCCATGCTGCGGCCGGTGACGGCGACCTTGCGGCCATAGCGGTGGGCGATGGCGAGCACCGCCTGTATGCGGTGCATATTCGAGGCAAAGGTCGTGACAATGATGCGGTTCTTGCAGCCCTTGAAGTGGCGGTCGAAGCTCTCTGCAACGGTGGATTCCGAGGGGGTGTAGCCGGGGCGCTCGACGTTGGTCGAGTCGCACAGAAGGGCGTAGACGCCCTCCTTGCCCAGGGTGCCGAAGCGGCCGAGGTCGGTCATGCCGTCCTCCGCGGTGGCGTCGATCTTGAAGTCGCCGGTCATGACGATGGTGCCGACCGGCGTTTTGATGGCGAAGGCCACGGCGTCGGCGATGGAGTGGTTGACGTGGATGAACTCAATGGTGAAGCAGCCGGCCTTCACGATATCGCCGGGCTTATGCGTCACAAGCTTTGTTTTGGACAGCAGCTTGTGCTCCTCCAGCTTGAGCTTGATCAGCCCCAGGGTCAGTGGCGTTGCGTGCACGGGGGCGTTGACCGCCTGAAGAACGTAGGGAAGCGCGCCGATGTGGTCCTCGTGTCCGTGGGTGATGAAAAAGCCGCGCAGCTTTTTCTGATTCTTGGCAAGGTAGGTCACGTCGGGGATCACCAGATCAACGCCGTACATGTCGTCCTCGGGGAAGCCGAGGCCGCAGTCCACCACGATCATGTCCTGCCCGCATTCCAGCACGGTCATGTTCTTGCCGATTTCGTTCAGGCCGCCAAGCGGAATGATTTTCAGTTTTTCTGCCAAATGATTTGCTCCTTTCTGCAAATTTGTAAGTAGTATCGTTTTATGTCAGAGGCGCGCCGCAGGCGCTGCCCCGGAGGGTCGATAGGATCCATAGGAAAAGGCCATCTGCCGCTGGCCTTTTCCTTATTATAACATGCCGGAACGGCAAAGTATACATTTTTTTCTGGCAGGGGAGAATCTGAAAGGGAAAAACCGCAAGAAAACAAAGAAAGGATTTGAAAAGCCTATCATGATTTGCTATAATAATATGAACTGTAGGCTCATTTCGCGAAAGGAGTGAGGGGCATGAACAAAAAACTGCGCCGCCTGGTTCAGCCGGGCGTGGTGCTGTACTTTATTGTCATGATCGCCTTCTGCGTCGCCGCCGCCGCGCTGCGGCATTTTGTGCTGGCTGCCGCGGAAGCGGGCGTGACACTTGTGCTGTTGGGCGTCAGCTATCTGCGCGACAGCCGCCGCCGCAAAGCTCTGACGGCCTATATCCAGTCCACAAGCGAGCTGATGGAGCGCACAAAGGGCGAGGTGCCCTTCCCCGTGGCGCTGGTCAAGCTCAACGACAACGAGCTGGTCTGGTGCAATAAGGCGTTTTCCGACCTGACGGGGCTGGGAGAATCCGTGATCGCCCCGCGCGTGACGGAGATTTTCCCCGGCCTCTCCCTGCAATGGCTCACCGGCGCCAAGCCCCAGAACGGCACCGAGCTGCGCTACCGCGACCGCCGCTACCGCGTCAGCGGGACGGTTCTGCCGGAGAAGGATACTCGCTCCGGCGTGGTGCTGGGTATGCTGTATCTGCTCGACCAGACCGAGCTTTTGCAGGTGCGCGACGAGTACATCCGCTCGCGCCCCATTGTGTCCATTCTGCTCGTGGACAACTATGACGAGCTGACGAATAACCTCTCCGATGCTGCCGTGTCCGGCCTGAACGCGGAGATTGACACGAAGATCAACGAGTGGACGGATGGCTATGCCGGCCTGCTGCGCAAAATTGAGCGCAATCGGTATCTGTTTTTGACCGAGGCGCGGGATCTGGCCCGCATGGCGGAGGCGAAGTTTTCCCTCTTGGAGATCATGCGCAGCGTGACGAATCCGGCGGGCATCCCCGCGACGGTCTCCATCGGCGTCGGCAAGGACGGCGTGGATTTCAAGGAGGATTATGACTTCGCCGCGCTGGCGATTGAAATGGCGCTCTCGCGCGGTGGCGACCAGGCGGTCATCAAGGACCGCTATGATTTCACCTTCTTCGGCGGCCGCAACAAGCAGGGCGAGCGCCGCACGAAGGTCAAATCCCGCGTGATGGCCTCGTCTCTGTCCGAGCTCATCACGCAGTCCAGCCGCATTTTCGTCATGGGCCACAAAATGGCCGATCTGGATGCGGTTGGCGCGGCGGCGGGCGTGTGCTGCCTGTGCCGCAAGAAGGGCAAAAAGGCCAATATCGTCATCGACCAGGACGCGAACGTGGCAGGGCAGCTGCTGGACATTCTCCGACCGCTGCCGGAATACCGCGACTGCTTCATTTCGGGGCAGGATGCGCTTCTGGCGGCGGACGCCAAAAGCCTTCTGATCGTGGTGGATACGAACCGGCCCGATCAGGTCGAGTGCAAGCCGCTGCTCGAGTCCATCCGGCGGGTTGTTGTGATTGACCACCACCGCCGCGCGGCGGACTACATCGAGCAGGTCGTGCTGAATCTGCATGAGCCCTTCGCGTCCTCCGCCTCGGAGCTGGTGACGGAGCTGCTGCAATACGCGGTGGAGATGTCCGACATCCTCACGCAGGAGGCGGCGGCACTGCTGGCGGGCATCGTGCTGGACACGAAAAACTTCGGCGTGCGTACGAGCAGCCGCACCTTCGAGGCGGCGGCCTTCCTGCGGCGCATCGGCGCGGATACCGTGGAGGTCAAGAAGCTCTTCCAGAACGATCTGCCTTCCACCGTTGCGCGCTACCGCATCATCCAGAACGCCAAGCTCTACCGCGACGGCATCGCCATTTCCGCCCTGGACTACACTGCCAGCCGGACGATTGCCGCGCAGGCGGCGGACGAGCTTTTGAACATCTCCGGCATAGACGCGTCGTTTGTGCTCTACCCGCAGGGGGATCAGACCATGATCTCCGCGCGCTCCATCGGCGATGCGAATGTGCAGGTGATCCTTGAGCCGCTTGGCGGCGGCGGCAACGCCGCAACGGCCGGGGCACAGGTCAAAAATCATACGGTCCAGGAGACAATGGAGGAGCTTCTCCGCTCCATCGACCGTTTCTATGAAAAATAAAGGAGGATAACACCATGAAGGTGATTTTACAGCAGGACATCCGCGGCAAAGGCAAGCGCGGACAGATGATCGAGGTTTCCGACGGCTATGCCCGCAATTATATGCTGCCGCGCAAGCTGGCGGTGGAGGCCACGGCCGACAACGTTAACACCATGCGCATGAACGACAAGGCGCAGCAGGAAAAGCGCCAGCGTGAGCGCGAGGAGGCTGCGGCAATTTCGGCGCGCATGAAGGCCATGACCGTCACGGTCTATGCGAAGGGCGGCGGCGCAGGCCGTCTGTTCGGCTCCGTGACCACGCAGGAAATCGCCGATGCGCTGCAAAAGGAGCACGGCATCGCGCTGGACAAGCGCAAGATCGTCCTCGACGAGCCGATCAAGACGGTCGACACCTACACCGTCAAGTGCAAGCTGGGCTACGAGATCAACGCCGAGCTGAAGGTGAAGATCGAAGAACAGTAACAAGCGGAAAGGGGCGGTTTTTATGCCCACAACAGAAGAACTGCTCTCCCGGCAGGCGCCGCATTCGGCAGAGGCCGAGCAGGCCGTCCTGGGCTCCGTGCTCATCGACAGCCGCTGCATCAACGATATCGTGGGCATCGTGCGCCCGGACGATTTCTATCTCCAGACCAACCGCGAAATCTACGAAACGGTTTATGAGATGTTCAGCTATTCGCAGGTGATTGATCCTGTGACGGTGCTGGATAAAATGCGTGAGCGCGGGGTTTACGACGAGGAAAGCTCCTCGAAGTATCTCATGCAGCTCATGGAAATCACGCCGACGGCGGCCAACGCCAAGCAGTATGCTCAGATCGTGCACGATAAGGCGCTGCTGCGCCGCCTGACGGAGACGGCCTCGGACATCATCGAGACGGTCTACACCGGCGGAGGTACGGCCTCGGACGTGCTGGAGGCGGCGGAAAAGCGCATCTTTGCCCTGCGCCGCGGCAACACCGGAGAGTCCCTTGAGCACATCGGTACGGTTCTTTTGAAGGTGTTTGACCGACTGACCGAGATGGCAGAGTCCGGCAGCGATATTTCCGGCCTTTCGACCGGCCTGCGCGATCTGGACAAGTTCATCAGCGGCCTGAACAAGACCGATCTGCTCATTCTTGCTGCGCGCCCCGGCATGGGCAAAACCGCCATGGCGCTGAACCTTGCGCTGAACGTGGCGAAGAAGAACCCAAAGCGCACCGTCGCATTCTTCTCCCTCGAAATGTCCAAGCAGCAGCTGGTCACGCGCCTGATCGCGAGCGAGAGCTTCGTGGACAACCAGAAGCTCACCACCGGCCAGCTCACCGTGGACGAGTGGAGCAAGATCGGCATTGCCGCCTCCGCGCTGGCGCAGACGGACATCCGTGTGGACGACAACCCGTCGCTCACCGTGGCGGAGATGAACGCCAAGTGCCGCCGCATCGACGACCTGGCGCTGGTCATCATCGACTATCTACAGCTCATGGTCTCCGCCGGGGGCAAGAGCAACGCCGGAGAAAACCGCCAGCAGGTCGTTTCGGACATCTCCCGCAGCCTGAAAATCATGGCCAAGGAGCTGAATGTGCCGGTTATCTGCCTGTCGCAGCTCTCCCGTGCGAATGAAAGCCGTCAGGATAAGCGGCCGATGATCTCCGATCTGCGTGAATCCGGCTCCATCGAGCAGGATGCCGACGAGGTCATGTTCCTCTATCGCGAGGACTATTATAATAAGGATACCGATAAGAAAAACGTTGCCGAGTGCATCGTTGCGAAAAACCGCCACGGCTCGACCGGCACGGTCGAGCTGCAATGGCTGCCGCAGTTTACCACCTTTGCCGACCGCGAGTGGAGGCATGATGAAGGCTGAGTTGCTTTCCTGGTGCCGGAGACTGGGGCTGTTTTCGCCGGGCGACCGCGTGATTTGCGCCGTCTCCGGCGGCGTGGACTCCATGGCGATGCTGTGGGGCCTTTACAGCCTGCGGCGGGAGCTTTCCGTTACCGTGGAGGCGGCGCATTTCAACCACCGCCTGCGCGGCGCGGAGTCCGACCGGGACGAGGCGCTGGTGCGCCGGTTCTGCGAAGCACACGGAATCCCGCTTGCGCTTGGCGCGGCCCCGCCGGAGGCTTACGGCCCGGCCGGCGTGGAAGAGACGGCGCGCCGCCTGCGCTATGCTTTCTTTGACACGCTCTCCTGCGACCGCCTTGCCACGGCGCACACCGCCGACGACAACGCCGAAACCGTGCTGGAAAACCTGCTGCGCGGCACGGGTCTGCGCGGCCTATGCGGCATCCCGCCGGTGCGCGGGAGAATCGTGCGCCCCATGCTCTTCGCGCGCCATTCGGCGCTGATTGATTTTTTGCGGGACGAAGGAGTTCCGTTTGCGGAGGATTCCACGAATGCGGAGGACTTCTGCCTGAGGAACCGCCTGCGGCACGGCGTTTTGCCCCTGCTCTGCGCGGAATCGCCGTCATTCCCCGCCCGGCTGACGGAGCGGACTCTCCTGCTGCGGGAGGAGGACGAATTTCTCGACCGGCAGGCGCTGGCGCTCCTTGACGCTGCGGCAGAGGGAGAGGAGACCTGGCGCTGCGAAGCGCTGCGCAGTGCGCCGGAGGTTTTGCAGCGCAGAGCCGTCCGCCTTCTTCTGCGGCGTTATTATCCCAGTGATCTGGCACAGAGGCACGTTGCTTCGGTGCAGAACCTGCTTTCGGCGGCCTCGCCTTCGGCGCAGGTTTCCCTGCCGCAGGGGCGCATTGCGCGGCGTGTTTATGGGAATCTGACGCTCTGCGCCGCGGCCTGCGGGACGCTTCCCTGCACCGTGCTGTGCGTTCCGGGCGAGACGGTATGCGGAAATGTGAAAATTCGGTGCAGCATCGTGGATTTTTTTGAAAAAACGGAAAATACACGGTTTCAATTTGCAATAAAATATGGTATGATAAAAAATCATACGGTCGTTCTTCGTTCGCGTCAGACCGGCGATGCTCTTCGCCTGCCGGGCGGGCACAGTGCGGCCGTGAAAAAGCTGATGATCGACCGCCGCGTTCCGCGCGCCGTCCGCGACGGACTGTGCGTTTTTGCCGCAGGGCAGGAGGTGCTGGCGGTGGAGGGCATCGGCGTGAGCGAAATTTGTCGGCCTGCGGCAGGGGAGCCTGCCCTGATGATACAAATAGAAAGAGGAGATGTACCATGGTAGAAGATATCGCGCGCGTTCTGATCTCTGAGGAGGAATTGCAGAAGCGCATTACGGAGCTCGGCAAACAGCTGGCGAAGGATTACGACGGCAAAGAGCCCATTTTTGTCGGCGTTTTGAAGGGCGTTGTGAACTTTTTCACGGACATGGTTCAGGCGACGCCGATCCGCTGCCAGTATGACTTCCTTGCAGTCTCGTCCTACGGCGCAGGAACCACCACCAGCGGCGAGGTCAAGATGCTCAAGGACGTATCATGCGACATTCGCGGCCGTCACGTCGTGATTCTCGAGGACATTCTCGATACCGGCCTGACGCTGAAGTATGTGACTGAGCACCTTCGTGAAATGGAACCCGCGTCTCTGAAAATCTGCACCCTCCTCGATAAACCCGAGCGCCGCCAGGTCGACATCTATGCGGACTATATTGGCTTCACGATCCCGAACGAGTTTGTGGTCGGCTACGGCCTGGATTACCAGGAATTCTACCGCAACCTTCCCTTTGTTGGCGTCCTGAAACCGGAGGTCTATTCCAAATAAAGGAGTAAGGACTTGAGTAAACGTTCAAGATTTTTTTCCGTACTGATCTATGTTCTGGTCTTCGTCTGTGTCCTGGTGCTGTGCTTCAGCCTGTTCAGCGGCCCGGAGGCAGAGGAGGTCTCCTATTCTGAAATGTGCAGCCTCTTCCGCGCCGGAAAGGTCAAATCGTTTACCTTTAAGGAAAACGTCATCACCATGGAGCTGAACGAGGCCAGAGAGGACGGCGCAACCACCGTCCAGCATGAGCTGGCCAGCCTGAGCATCTTCTACGAGGATCTCGGCGAGACGATCCGCGAGCAGAGCGAGGCAGGCACGCTGACACAGTACAACTATGTTCCCCTCAAGGGAACCCCGTGGTATTTGCAGATTCTGCCCTATGCGCTGCTGATGGTTATTCTCATCGTAGCGATGTACTTCCTCATGGTTCGCGCGGGACGCGGCGAGGGCGGCGCCTTTAAATTCGGCAAGGTAAATGTCCGCGTCGGTACCGGCGACAAGAAGGTCACCTTTGCCGATGTCGCCGGTGCGGAGGAGGAAAAGCAGGAGCTGGAGGAGATCGTCGATTTCCTGCGCAATCCGCAGAAATACCGCAGCATCGGCGCGAAAATCCCCAAGGGCGTGCTGCTGGTCGGCCCTCCGGGCACTGGCAAAACCCTGATCGCCAAGGCGGTTGCAGGGGAGGCTGGCGTGCAGTTCCTGTCCATTTCCGGCTCCGACTTTGTCGAGCTGTATGTCGGCGTGGGCGCAAGCCGCGTGCGCGATCTGTTCGAGCAGGCAAAGAAGGGCGCCCCCTCCATCATCTTCATCGACGAGATCGACGCCGTCGGCCGCCGCCGCGGCGCGGGTCTGGGCGGCGGACATGACGAGCGCGAGCAGACCTTGAACCAGCTCCTGGTCGAGATGGACGGCTTCGGCAGCAACGAGGGCGTGATCGTCATGGCAGCGACGAACCGCCAGGATATCCTTGACCCGGCGCTGCTGCGTCCCGGCCGCTTCGACCGTCAGATCTACGTCAGCGAGCCGGACGTCAAGGGCCGCGAGGAGATCCTCAAGGTGCACGCCAAGGATAAGCAGCTTGCCGACGATGTGGATCTGAAGGTCATCGCCCGCTCCACGGGCGGCTTCACCGGCGCGGACCTTGCCAACCTGCTGAATGAGGCTGCGCTCTATGCCGCACGGCACAACTGGCCGGTGATCACCATGCAGGCGATGGAGGCCTCCATTCTGAAGGTCATCGCCGGACCGGAGAAGCGCAGCCGTGTCGCGCTGAAGCGCGATCTGCGTATGACGGCCATTCACGAGGCAGGTCACGCCGTGGCAACCTTCTTCCTGCCCACGCAGGACCCCGTCCACCAGATCACCATTGTGCCCAGAGGCCGCGCCCTCGGTATGACCATCAGTCTGCCCGAGGAGGAGAGCACGCATCTGACGCGCAATCAGATGTATGACCAGATCGTCACCCTACTGGGCGGCCGTGTGGCCGAAAAGCTGGAGTATGACGACATCTCCACCGGCGCGTCGAACGACTTGCAGCGGGCGACGAAGCTTGCCCACGACATGGTCGCGCGCTTCGGCATGAGCGAGCGCATCGGCGCGGTGTCCTATGACAACGACGACGAGATTTTCGTCGGCCGCAACTACGAGCGCACGAAGTCCTATTCCGAGCAGACCGGCGCGGAGATCGACGCGGAGATCAAGCATGTGATCGACCGTGCCTACGCACAGTGTACAAAGCTCTTACAGGACAACAGCGAGAAGCTGCACGCGGTCGCGGAGTATCTGCTCCAGCACGAGACCATGAGCCGAAAGCAGTTCGAGGCCTGTATGCGCGGCGAGTCCATCCCCGAGACGGCCGAGAGCTTCTTCGAGGAAGAGACAAAGTCTGAATAATTCTATCTTGAAAAAGCGCCGCAGCTGCGGCGCTTTTTTTGCCAATTGCTGCATATTCCGGGGAAAAGCGTTCATCCTATGTGCGAAGAAAAATTTAGGAGGGAAATCCATGAGATCCATTCTTCGCTCCCCCTGGCTGCGTGCGGCAGTGCTTGCCTGCCTGCTCGGGGCGTTGTGCCTTTCTGCGGCGGCCAGCAGCGCGCCGCCCACGGCGGCAGTTGCCGCAACCAATGTGGAAACGCTCTATTCCGCCGAATATTGCTTCTGCGAGGCGGACTTCCATGCCGACACACTGACAGATCTGAACGGTATTTTTGTTACCGGCGTGCCGGATAAGACTGTCGCCGCCGTCCGGCTGGGCAATCGCGAGATCCTGCCGGGCGACGTCCTGCCGCTCGACTGCCTGAGCAGGCTGACGCTCCAGCCGAACTGTGCGGGCGGCTGCGATGCCGTGATGACCTATTGTCCCATCCGCGGCACGCGCCTGGATTCGCAGGCGACGCTGACCATCCGCATCAAGTCCGGTAAAAACGAGCCGCCGAAGGCGGTCGATACGGACTTTGAAACCTACAAGAATGTGGCAAATGACGGACAGCTCACCGGAACGGATCCGGAAAACGCTCCCTTGACCTTCCAGCTGGTGGACGAGCCCAAGCGCGGCACCGTAAAGCTGGAGGAAAACGGCGTCTTTGTCTACACGCCGAACAAAAACAAGGTGGGTGAGGACAGCTTCACCTTTACCGTGACCGACGATGCGGGCAATGTTTCCCAGCCGGGAACCGTGAAAATCCGCATTCTGAAGCCCTCGGAGAGTCGTACCTTTGCCGACCTTGCGGGAAACGGCGGGCAGTTCGAAGCCATGTGGACACGCACCGCGGGGCTGTGCGGCGGCCGCAGCATCGGTGGCACGCTCTGCTATGGCGCTGACGAGCCTGTGACGCGGGCGGAGTTTCTCGTGATGGCGATGAAGCTGGGCAAGGTCCCCGTGGAAGAGACGCTGACCGTCTCCGGCTTTGCCGACGCGCAGGATGCTGCCGCCTGGCTTCAGCCCTATCTTTCCTCGGCCATGCGGCGCGGTATTGCGCAGGGAACGGCCACGGAGGAGGGCCTGGTCTTCCTTCCCAATGAGCCGGTGACGGCGGAGGATGCGGCCGTGATGCTTCAGGCAATCTGGCAGCTGCCGGTGTCCACGGCGCGTGCGGAAAACGCCGGACAGGCGGCGGTGCAGGCGCTGGCCGAAGCGGGCGTCGTCCTTGGCGAGAGCGAGGCGGTGCTGACGCGCCTGGACGCAGCGGAGCTGCTCTATCGCATGAGCAAGGTCAAATCCTGAACGGGTTTAGGGCTTGACGCCGGACGAACGTTATGCTATAATGGCTGCGTTCGCTCGGAGGGCGAGTTGTTCAAAGAAACAACAGCCGGACAAGAGACAGACTGAGATGTCTGTTTCCTGTCCGGCTTTTTTATGCGAAAAGGAGAATTACAACATGGATTTTCTGAACGGAAAAATCAGGCCGATGTATTTCAAATACCTGTCGGCCGCGTTTGGCAGCGCCATGATTACATCGGTCTATTCAATCGTCGACACGGCAATGGTCGGCCAGTACCATGGGCCGCAGGGAACGGCGGCGCTGGCGGTCGTCGCGCCGGTCTGGAATATCATCTACAGCTTCGGCCTGCTGATGGGCATCGGCGGCAGCGTCATTTTCAGCACAAAGCGCGGCGGTGAAAAACACGACGGAAGCGAGAACCAATACTTTACGGCTTCCGTGATCGGTGCCGTGCTTCTGGCCGCTTTGACATGGGCCGGCATCATGTGCTTCGAGGCTCCGATCCTCACATTTTTCGGCGCAGATGAAGCTCTGCTCCTTCTGGCGGAGAAATACATGCGGCCAATCAAATACGTGTTCCCGCTGTTTTTGTTCAATCAGATGCTGGCGGCGTTTCTGCGCAACGACGGCAATCCGGGCCTTGCGACGCTTGGCGTGCTGTCCGGCGGCATTTTCAATGTCTTTGGCGATTACTTCTTTGTATTCACCTGCGACATGGGAATCTATGGCGCGGGACTCGCCACCGCCATCGGCTCCGGCATTTCCTTCCTCGTGATGCTGACGCATTTTATCAGCCGTAAGAATACGCTCCGCCTGGTGAAGCCCGAAATGCTTCCGCACAAGCTGTGGGAGGTTACCGTCACGGGCTTTTCCACCTTCTTTATCGATGTGGCAATGGGCATCCTGACGGTGCTGTTCAACCGTCAGATCATGAAATATCTCGACGCGAACGCTTTGGCGGTCTACGGGCCCATCATTCAGGTCAGCACCTTTGTACAGTGCTGCGCCTACAGCGTCGGGCAGGCCGTGCAGCCGATCATGTCCACGAACTTCGGCGCGGAAAAGGGCGGCCGCATCAGGGAAACACTTCGCCTGGCGCTGTGGACGACGGCATTTTTCGGCGTGTTCTGGACGGCGCTCAGTATGGCGTGCCCGAATTTCTACATCCGCGTGTTTATGAGTCCGACGGAGGCAATTCTGGAAATGGCCCCGGCCATTATCCGCACCTATGCGGTTTCCTTCCTGCTTTTGCCGTTCAACATTTTTTCAACCTACTATTTCCAGGCGATCATGAAGCCCGGTCAGGCCTTTGCCGTTTCCGTGGCCCGTGGCCTGGTTATCAGCGGACTGCTGATTCTTGTGCTTCCGGCCATCGGCGGCGGAAGCGCTGTTTGGCTTGCCATGCCGGCCACGGAGCTGGTGACGGCGGTTTACGCGGCGCTGACCATCCGCAGGGACACGCGCGCGCTGCCGGAGCGGAACTGTGAGAGTGTTTGTCTCGCGTGAAAGAGGAACAGTGGGTCTGGCAGGCCACAAAAGCCGCGCCAAACCGGCACGGAAACAGGAGAAAATGCCGCTGGAATTCTCAAAGAATTCCAGCGGCATTTCAACTTTCTATGCCAGCACCGCCAGACCAAACGGCTCCATGCGGCTGCCGTGAACGCCCGAGATGAGCAGGCTTGCACCGGTAATCTCCGGCGGCAGCTCGACGGCTTTGTCAGAGAAATTGCAGCAGACAAGGACACGTTCGGCCCCGCTGACGCGCTCATAGGCCAGCAGCTGCGGGTGCTCCGGCAGGAGCAGGCGGAACGTTCCCTCGCGCAGCGCGGGCGTCTGCTGCCGCAGGGCCAGGAGCGTGCGGTAAAAATTCAGGATGGAATCCGGCTCTGCCTGTGCGCGGCGCACGTTGATCTCCCGGTAATTCGGATTTACCTCAATCCACGGCACGCCCGTCGTAAAGCCGGCCTCCGGCGCATCCTCCCACTGCATGGGCGTTCTGGCGTTGTCGCGCCCCTTGTGCAGAATGCCGTTCCACGCCCACGCCGCTTCCTGCGGCGTTTTAGTCTCCTTGAGCAGGTTCAGGCTTTCGATGTCCCGGAGCTGCTTGGAGCTTGTAAACGGGAAATTGGTCATGCCGATTTCCTCTCCCTGGTATAAGAACGGTGTACCGCGCAGCAGATACATGGCTGTCGCCAGCATTTTGGCGCTCTGCACGCGGAGCGCCTCTGTCGCGGTGGAGCCAAAGCGGGAAACGGCGCGCGGCTGGTCGTGATTGCCCCAGAACAGCGTGTTCCAATCGACCGCCGACTGCCAGCGGACCAGGAGCTTTTTGAATTTCTTCAGATCAAACGGGATTACGTTCCATTTGCCGTTTTCTCCGTCGATGTCCATGAAGTCAAATTGGAACAGCAGGTCCAGCTCCGTGCCGTCGCCCACGACCGAGTCGGCATTTTCCGGCGTGACGAAGGTCGTCTCGCCCACGCACATACAGTCGCGGCCGTCAAAGCAGCGGCGGCGCATCTCCTTCAGATAGTCGTGCAGCTTTGGCTGGAAGGCAAAGTACTCCGGTGCAAAGACATAGCCCTCGCCCCTGCCGTCCGGGAGCCCCGGCGCCTTGGCAAGCAGGCTGATGACATCCATGCGGAAGCCGTCCACGCCGCGGTCGAACCAGCGGTTCATCATGACGTAAATCTCTTCGCGCAGCTTGGGATTTTCCCAGTTCAGATCCGGCTGCTTCTCGCTGAATAGATGCAGATACCACTGCTTACTCTGCTCGTCGTAGCTCCATGCGGAGGGCGTGAAAAAGGACGCCCAGTTGTTCGGCTCACGGCCGTTTTTTCCGTCGCGCCAGATGTAGTAGTCGCGGTAGGGATTCTCCCGGCTTTTCCGCACCTCGACAAACCATGCGTGCTCGTCGGATGAATGGTTGACGACCAAATCCATGATGAGCTTGATGTCGCGCTTGTGCAGCTCGGAGACGAGATGGTCGAAGTCCTCGAGCGTCCCGAATTCGGCCATGATCGCCTCGTAATTGCGAATGTCATAGCCCATGTCCGCGTTCGGCGAATCATACACCGGGCACAGCCAGATCGCCCCGACGCCCAGCCATTTCAGGTAGTCCAGCCGGGAAATGATGCCCGGAAGATCTCCAATGCCGTCGCCGTTGGAATCCTGAAAGCTGCGCGGATAAATCTGATAAAAAATACGTTCTTTCCACCAGAAAGTACTCATTCATTTTCCTCCTTTTCAATCAGACGCTCCAGCACCGGCTGCGTGCCCCGCACCGCTGCGAAGCAGGGCAGCGATGCGCCCAGCAGCAGAACCAGCGGGAGCGTGTAGGGAAACAGCGCCGCGAGCGCAGCCGCAAGCAGCGCCGAAAGCAGCAGCCAGCCGAAAGCATAGCCGCGAAACGTCAGCAAAAAGCTGTTCTTGATGACTGCCCAGGGCGACAGCTCCACCCGTGCGAGCATGGGATAGGCAAAGCAGGCGGCAAAGCACGTCAGGCATGCGCACAGCAGGCAAAAAACGGCACACACGGTCAAAAATGGCGTCTGGGCGGCGTTTTGCATGTAAAACAGGCAGCCATAGCTCAAAAGCGCAGGCGCCGCAGGAAACATCAGCCCCAGCGGCAGCGCGGTGAGCAGATGCGCGCGAAAGGCACGGAAAAAGCTGCGAAACGGTCTCGGCTGCTCCAAAAGCAGCGTCTGACAACCGCGGCACAGCGCGGTTGCAGCCGCCGGAATCGTCAATACGCCCAGACAGCACAGCAGAAACAGCACGTTGAGCACCATCAGGGGAAAAAGCTTCTGCCAGCACAGGCGGACGAAGCCGGCCTGCAAATACGTCTCGCGCATGTTAACCACTCCTGACTTCCTTGTAGTATTCTGTCGGGCTCATGCCGGTCATCTTCCGGAAGAGCTTGGAGAAATAGTACCGGTCCTCGATGCCGACCAGATAGGCGATCTCCGCAAACGGCAGGTCCGTTGTGGAGATGAGCTGCTTTGCGTTGTTGATGCGCAGAATGTTGAGATAGGTGAACACCGGCGAGCCGGTCAGCGAGGAAAATACGCGGTTGAGGTAGTCGAAATTCGTCTCAAACAGCTCCCCAATCTCCGTGCTCGTCAGGTGCTTGGTATAGTTCTGGTTCAAATAGCGCAGGAGCTGCTCCGCGGCCACATCGGACTTGCGGAGCTTTTTTCCTTTGGCACTGTTCTGCGAGAGCAGATGCTCATGCGCCGTCTGAAGAAGAAAGCTGTGCAGCAATGCGGAGGTTCTGCGCTTGTAGTCCTCCTCGCGGCTGTCATAGCATTCCACGGCAGCGCGGAGCTGTGCCTTGAACTCTCCGCCTGCCAGGTGGAACTGCTTCGGAAGATATGTTGTGGGCGAGGTGGGGTCGATGGACTCGAGGTTGTAGCCGACGAGGCTTTCCCGGCGCTTTTCCGCGAGCTCCGCAATGGCCTGCCGGTCGTCTCCCGCCCTGCACATATCCGGGTGGGTAAAATGGGCGTAATAATAGTCGCAGGAGGCGCGCTGGTAGCCCTCGTGGGTCAGCCCCGGCTCCAGAAGGAAAAAGTCCCCCGCTGTCAGGTGGTAACGGATGCCGTTTTCCTGCAAATACAGATTCCCGTCCCGGATCACGTACAAAACCCATTCGTTGATGCAGCGGGAAAAGTGGATCCACGGCTCATTGTAGCGAATCTGACCCAGCATTCGCACCTTCGGAAGCAGGTCTGCATTGTAGGAAATCAGCATATTATCCCTCCATGATTGCCCAGACGGCGGCCCAGTAGTCCAGCCGGGGCAGCTCGGCCGTATAAATGCGTCCCTGCGGCGTTTCCCGGTAGGTGAGCGGCAGGCGCTGCGCGCACAGAGAAGCGCCGTCCGGCGAGGCGGCAAACACGCCGCTGATCGGCCGGTCGAGACGCAGATGGAGCTTCAGATGCTCCACAGGCACAGGCTCGTTCTTTGGGCAGTTCCAAAGACCGTCGTTCCCGCGCAGATTGATAAGTTGCACCGTCAGGCGATGCCCGCTTTCGCGGATGATGCTCCAGACCGCGCCGTCCGCGCCCTCCGTGGAAAAGACGCAGTTTTCTGCCTCAAAGAGAATATCCTCATTGATGCCGCCGGAGGCCGTGCGCCCAATGTCCGTTCCGGTGTCCAGATACAGAAGCTCTGCATAGCGCACCAGGAAATCACAGTATTTCTGCACCACAGGAAGAAATTCCCCGCGCAGCGCGGCATAGTTTGCGTAGTAGCTGTCGCGCAGAATGCTCCGGTTTTCGCCGAGCACGAGCTGCGTGCCGCCGGAGGCCGAAATTGCCGCCCAGCAGAGGCGGAACGCGCGTTCCGCGCCGGAGACATCCTCCTGTAAAAACGGCTTGAGGTAGGCGGCAAGCACCACCTGCTTGCCCGAGCACAGACGCGCCTCACGAATGAGCGTAAACAGATCGCGATAGCGGTCGTTCGGCGGCCAGACTTCGATATAGACGGCGTCCTGTTTTGTTTTTGCAACGGCCTCCATCGGCCAGTTGTTGACGGCGTTGAAGATTACGCCGCCCGCGGCGTCCTCCTCCCGAACCGCCTCGGCTGCGCGATCGATCAGCCTCGGGAGCGCCTGCGCCAGCTCCACAGGATGCTTTTCCCAGTCCCAGACCTGCTTGGGGAAGCCGTAGGTATCCATATGGATGCCGGAGAAGCCCAGTGCAATGGCTTGGCGGTATTCGTCGAGCAGATGCGCAGACCAGCCGCAGGCCTCCGAGACGTTCATGTAATAAAGCCAGCTAGCAAAGGTCATAGCCTGCCCGTCCATGGTGTACATGCCCCATTCCGGATGGGCGCGGAACAGCGCCTCCGTCGCGGCATAAACCGCGCCATAGGCAATGGGCCGGATGCCCGCAGTCTTACAGGCTTCGATTTTTTCCCGGATCACCGACAGATCGGTTTCCCGTCCCATGGGGTCGAGATACCGCTCCTCCGGCGGCAGCAGTTGGTCGTGGCGGTACATCCAGTCATAAAACTGCACCGCATTGCAGTGCAGCCCGCAAATCCACGACACGTCCTGCGTGCCTTCCTCCCGCGGAGAAAAATCCGACAAAAACGCGTAGCGCGTTACGGAGCGGGCATCGTCCACGATGTCGAACGCGCCCTCCCAGCGCTCGCCGCGAAGCTCAACGGAAATGCCATAGCAGCCGTTCGGAAGCTCGGAGAGGCAAAGCTTGCAGCCCTCACGCTGCGGCGCGCAGGCAAGCTCCTGCTCCAATCGATACAGATGCACCTCCGCTGCCGCGGCACTTTCCGGCAGCCGCAGGCGCACAATCTGACCGGCAAGGTACTGCGCGCGATCAAATTCGCACTTCAGACTCATCCCTTCACCGCCCCCTGTGTCAGACCGCCGACGACCATCTTGCGCTGGAATAGGACAAACAGCACAACGACCGGGATCAGCGCCAGAATCGACGCGGCAAAAACCCACTCCCAGCGCGTGGCGTACTGCCCGTTCAGACGCTGGAGCAGAAGCGGCAGCGTGATCATTTTTTCGTCTGCGCCGACAAGCACCTTCGCGGTGAAATATTCCTCCCAGAAGCCCTGAAAGGCGAAAATCGTCATCGTGCCGATGGCAGGCGTAGAGAGCGGCAGCATGATCTTAAAAAAGATCGCGCCGTGACCGCCGCCATCCACGATTACGGATTCCGACAGGGAATCCGGCAGCCCCCGGAAGAAATTGCGCAGGAAGAAGGTGTGGCCGCAGACATTGGTCGCCACATAGATCAAAATGAGGCCCGCCCGCGTGCCGACCAGGCCGTTGCTCAGGCCGGGCAGATGAATTCCCTTTAGAATTAAAAACTGTGGAATAATGTTCAGGAAGCCGGGCATCATCAGCGTAAACAGATACAGCCAGAAGATTTTTTCCCGTCCGGGGAAGCGAATGCGCGCAAAGCCGTAGGCCGAAAGCGTGGAAATGAACACCGAGATCGCCACCGTCAGACAGGTGTTGACGACACTGTTTCGCACGGCAACCGGAAAAATGTCCATTTGCAGAATGTGCTTATAGGCGGAAAAGTCCAGCTTCGTTGGAATCAGCTTCGGCGGATATGGCAGCACATAGCTGAATTCTTCAAAGGAATTTGTGATCATGAAGAAAAACGGCACAGAAAAGATCAGCAGCGCACTGATCAGCAGGAGCCACAAAAGCAGCTGCCCGAGCAGCTCGGATGTTTTTTTGCTCCGCATGCTCAACCCTCCTGTTCCGCGTTGTCCAGCTTCAGCGTCCGGTTCAGGACGACCGTCAGCACCACGATGGTCACGGCGGAGATCATGCCGATGGCCGAGGCCTCGCCGAACTCAAACTGGTTGAACGCCTTGTCATAGAGAAGATATTGCAGCGTGGAGGTCTTTCCGTTGGGATTGCCGCCGGTGAGCATCATCACCTGAATAAAGACGTTGAACGAGCCGATGATCATATTCACCATCACATAGAACGTCGTCGGGCGCAGGCTGGGGACGGTGATGTGCCAGAATTTTGCCCACAGTCCCGCACCGTCCAGCTCGGCAGCCTCGTAGCGTTCCTTGGGGATGCCCTGCAAAGCCGCCAGATAGATGAGCATGGCCCAGCCCATGTTTTTCCAGATGCCCATGAGCCAGATGGCCGCATTGCCCGACCACTCGCGCAGCAGCCACGGCACATAATCGTCCAGAAGGTGCAGCACATCCACAAGAATGTAGTTGATCAGACCGCGGTTGGAGTTGTTGAACATGTACTGAAACACCAGACTTACAATCACCCAAGAGGTGATGACCGGCAGATAAAATCCGACGCGGAAAATCCCCTGGCCGCGCTTCAAATTGTTGATCAGATAGGAAAACAGCATCCCGCCCAGCAGGATGAAGGGAACCGTGACCAGCGCATAGAGAAAGTTATTCCGGTAGGCGTACCAGAAGCGAGAGCCGCCGGACAGCACCTTGCGGAAATTCTCAAGGCCGATAAAGGTGATTTTGCCCTGCACGATCTGATAGTCGGACAGCGCAATACGGACAGTGAAAAACAGTGGATAGACCACAAAAACCAAAACCAGAAGCAAGCCCGGCAGGACAAAGGGCGACGCGGTCAGCCAGCCGCGCAGACCCTTGCGGACGGCGACGGCGCGGCCTGACCGCAGGCGGGTATCTCCGGCAGAAACCATAGGACACTTCTCCTTTCCAAAAGTGCCGCAGAACCCGCCGGTTCTGCGGCACCATAGAGCTGTGATATTGGTTGGAAAATCAGTTGAGCTGCTCGTCGATTCTGGCAGCCGCGTCATGCAGTGCCTGCGCAACGTCTGCGTTTTCAACAAAGATGCTCGTTACCATTTCGCTCCAGATCTCCTGAATGGCGGAATTGTTAGGAGAGGGAATGCGCGCCTTGGCCGATTCCATCTGCTTCATGTACACAGACCAGACGGGATTGCTCTGCACGGCTTCACTGCTGACCAGAGACTTGAGGATGGGAAGCTGTCCTGCCTCCAGCATGGCAAGCTGTACCTCCTCGGAGGTCATGAACTTGGCAAATTCATAAGCGGCATCGGCCTGCTTGCTCGTTGCGAACACTGCGATGTCCTCGCCGCCGACGACGGAGGCGCTGCGGCCCTCGTAGGTCGGGATGGTCGCCGCGGTGATGCCCTTTGCAAGGCAGTCGTCATAGGAGCCGAAGTACCACGGGCCTTCAAAGAACATGGCATATTCGCTGTTGATGCCGTCCCAGGCATCCACGGAGCCGTCCACGTCGCGGATGGTCAGGACCTTGTCGTTGTGCAGCTCCACAATCTTCTGCATGGCTGCGATGCTGGCCTCACTGTCAAGGTAGCCGGTTGCCTTGGTAAAGCCGTCGTCGGTCAGAACGCCGCCGAACAGCCAGAAGTAGGGATACATATCCCAATCGCCCACGCCGGAGACATTCAGAGAATACGTACCGCGGGTCTTGGCGGCCTCAATAAAGGCCTCCATGGTTGCGGGAACCTCGTCGAGCCCCAGCTCCTTAAGGACGCCGGTGTTGACCACGGCAGCCTTGCAGTTGGTGTCCAGCGGCAGGCCGTAATACTTGCCCTGATAGAGGTTGGTGGAAAGCGGCGCGTCCAGATAGTTTCCGGAGATATCCGCAAAATCCGCATAATCGCTCAGCGCGACCAGGCCGCCCTGCTTGGCATAGGCTGCGATGTTCGCAATGTCTACACGCGCGACATCCGGGCTCATGCCGGTACCAAAGGATGTGACGATCATCTGATGATACTGGCTGCTGTCCTGGCGGACAGCCTCGACCTTGATTTCGGGATGCGCGGCTTCCCAAAGCGGCATGACCACGTTCAGGAACTGCGCTTCCTCGCTGTCGCCGTAGGTGTGCCAGAAGGTGATGGTGACCGGCTCGGCGTCGACGCTCGGCTCGGTCTTTTCAGGCTCGGAAGAAGGGGTGCCGGCAGATGCGTTGGGTTCATCCGTTTTGCCGCAGCCAACTGCGCACAGTGCAATCATCACGAAGGCCAGCAGCAGCGCCAATAATTTGCGATACTTTTTCATTGTTTCCTCCTGTTTTTCGGGAAGCCCAGCCGGTCAGGCCGATCGTCGCAGGGCGTCCCTTTTTTTGCGAAATCCGATTCGCAGCTTGATTATACGCCTCGGATCGCAGCAGGTGAATGGAGAGCGACGCCATTATTTGTACAATAGCGACTTTTACGAAAAAAACTTTCAGCACTTTCGTGATAGTGTTCAATTATCGCGCCTGCATTTTGTGCAATATTTCCAGATTGTTGGTATCGTAAATCTCTTTATGCAAGCGGGCACAGCCGAAGCGGCTGAGTTCATGTTGTGTGGCGCCTGCCCGCGGTGTATTTGCAGATTTTCAGACTTATCAATGATTAGTATAGGATTTTTTCGAGGAAAAATCAAGTGGTATCGTTTTATGCCGGTAAACCCTGCGGCAGCATGGCTTGCCGTACCCGCAAAGCAGTATTCTTACCGAAGGCGGCCTGCATGAATTAATCAGTATAGCCGATTCGGGCAAAAAATAGGCAACTGCTCCATGTGATGCAAGCGATACATAGCGCCAACTATTTCATATGGAAATTCGACTGGAACAGATTGCAAAGAGCTTTGATAAGGGGCAGGTCATTCAGCCCACAACGCTGACCATCGAGAACGGGAGCTTTACGACGCTGCTGGGGCCCTCCGGCTGCGGCAAGACAACGCTTCTGCGGATGATCGCCGGGCTGGAAACACCGGACAATGGTGAGATTTGGCTGGACGATACCTGCGTTTTTTCAAAAGAACGCAAAATCAACCTGCCGCCGGAGAAGCGGAACCTCGGCTTTGTGTTTCAGGATTTTGCCCTTTGGCCGCACATGACGGTGTTTGAAAATGTGGCTTTCGGACTGCGGGCGAGAAAAGAAACGGAGAATTTGCAGAACCGCGTGCGTGATGCGCTGCGTACTGTACATCTGGAGGACTTTGAAAAACGCTATCCCCACCAGCTTTCCGGCGGCCAGCAGCAGCGCGTTGCCTTTGCCCGCGCCATTGCCGTCCAACCGGGATGCATTTTATTTGACGAACCATTATCCGCTCTGGATGCTCTGTTGCGGGAAGAAATGCGGCACGAATTGACAGAGTTGACCTCCGCCCTCGGCATCACCTCCGTTTTCGTGACCCACGACCAAACGGAAGCCATGAGTATGAGCGACCGCATTGCTGTTCTGAACGGCGGTTATGTGGAACAATATGCTGCGCCGGAGACCATCTATCACGATCCTGCCAGCGAGTTCGTGGCACGCTTTGTGGGAAAGTCTAACTGGCTCAGCGAAACGGAGATGTTCCGTCCGGAAGCTGTCGCACAAACGCCGGTAAAAGGTGCGCTGCACTTTGAACTTCCCGTTCAGAGCGTGCAATATCTGGGAAGCACCTATGAGGTCACAGTTCCCTATCAATCGGTAATATGGACTCTTCACAGCGGGCGAAAGGTAACGCCCAGCGAGATGATGTCCATTTACATAGATCCAAATCAATTCATTACTTTTCAAAAGAAAGAGGTCTTATCAGCATGAAAAGAAGTATTGTATGTCTGCTGCTGGCGCTGTGCCTTTGCCTTGGTTTGGCTGCCTGCGGCAATCAGCCGTCTCAGAATGATTCCAATTCCTCCGGAAATGAACAGTCCACTTCGGACAATACCGAGCCGCAGCTCTCAGGCAAGGTAACGGTCTATATGCCCAGCCCCGCCGGTCTTGCCGACAAGCTGGCCGAGGCTTTCACGGCAAAGACCAGCGTCGAGGTAGAGCAGTTCCAGGGTACCACCGGCGAGATCCTCGCTCGTCTCGAAGCGGAGCAGGCTAATCCCGTGGCCGATGTAGTCATCCTCGCTTCCTGGTCTGACGGTCTGAGCATGAAGGCCGACGGTCAACTGGAAAGCTACACTCCCGCCAATGCCGATAAGGTCAACGAGGGCTGGATCGACAGTGACAGCACGCTGTTCGGTTACAGCGCCTCCGCTGTGGGTGTCATCTACAACACTACCGTTGTTCCCGAGCTGAACGCCGACTGGCCCGAACTGGCGGATGCCCAGTACTGTGGCCAGCGACACCGTGTGCCACGAGGACCATGTGACGCCGTAGTTTCCACGGATAAACATCCTTGATCCATCATAGACGGTGTATCGCTGCTGAATGAAGTAGCTTTCCGGCAGAAAAACCTCCAGCATACCGATTGTGGTGGTCGGAAAGTGCTTTGACGTGGAAGCGGAATACGCAAAATAGTAGCCGGGAGTCTTCACGTTGTTGAGGTCGGTAGTCGAGCCGTCCACTCTGCCCATTTTGCCGTGGACATTGACGCCGTTCATTAGGAGCTGTTGGCGTCCAGACTGCACAGCTCCAAATTGGAGTAACTGAAAGAGGTTCCGCTTTTTGTCGTGCCGGAATAGATGCTGGTGTAGCTGCCGTAACCGCTCTCACTGGTTTTCTTGTACCGATACCGCACATAACAAAGACATTTTTATTAGTACGGTTTTGATCGTTGAGGTCAGCCGCTATTTTCTTTCTGCTGTAAGGAATTTTTTGTGAGATTATATTGCAATTTGATTTTCTTCGATTTTTCTCGAATAGTCCTTGAATTCGTCACAAATCTATGTTATACTATAATTAACTGATTAGTTAGTTATCAAGAAGGAAGTGGCGTATATGAGAGCAACAGAGGAACAGCACAACGCGCGCAAGCGCGAAATGATGGAAAAATGCTTTGAATGCTATGCCGAAAACGGGCTGACGGGTACGGGCATCAAGGCTCTGGCGGCAGCTTGCGGCTGCACAACGGGAAATCTTTATTCGTATTTCAGCAGTGTAGACGAGCTGATTATTGAGTCAACCGCATACTGTATGGAAAAGGTCGAGGACGATTTTATGGAGATGGCGCCCACCGACCCCAAGGATGTTGTCCGGTTTGTGAA
>CAKTVG010000005.1 GCA_934622035.1 uncultured Oscillospiraceae bacterium | reverse complement strand
GCGTCTATGAGGGCGAGCTTTCACCGGAAAGCTATCTGGACACTGTGCGCATCATCGCGCTGGAAATTGCAAGCGCCTGCGAGCTGCCGGAGCTTACCGTCACGCTGCAATGTCTCAGCGCGGACGAGCAGATAATCTTTTCCGTCTGCTCGGACGGCAGCATCGAAACCTGCTGGGAGGACGCACAATGAAACAAAAGCTATTGGCGCTTTTCGATGAAAAGCTCTGGAAATTTCTCCTGGTCGGCGTTCTGAACACGCTCGTCGGCAACGGGCTGATGTTCCTGCTGTACAATCTTGCAGGCGCGGGCTACTGGACGGCGACCGCCGTGAGCTACGCGCTTGCAAGCGTAATGAGCTATTTTCTCAACCGCTATTTCACCTTCAAATACCGCGAGGGCGGCGTTGCAGTCGTGCTGCGCTTTGCACTGAACATCGCCGTCTGCTACGGCCTCGCCTACGGCATTGCAAAGCCGCTGATCAAGTGGCTCCTGTCCGGCGCAAGCGTGACCGTCCGCGACAATGTAGCCATGCTGGCAGGCATGTGTCTCTTCGTCGGCTTTAACTACCTCGGTCAACGCTTTTTCGCGTTCCGGGAAAAAAAGAAATAGAATAGTGCGCATTGCGGCCGGTGTACCCTTGGGCACACCGGCCGCAATGCGCTTGACTTTTTCCCCGCTTCTGCTATAATATGCACATTATCGACGTTCGAGGTGATGCGTATTGCTCCGCCGTTTCTGGCGCAGACTGATTCCCATCTATGCCATTTTTCCACTGATTACCACGGGCATCATGAATATTGTCGCTTTTTATGGCCCGAAGCTCATCCAGGCGCTCGGCTTTGCCCGTCCGATGACGGATATGACCACCGCCTTTGACCTTGCGACACCCTTCCGCCCCGTCTGGGTTCTCCCCTACATCGCAACCTTCGCATTCTGGATTTTCCAGTATCTCACCGCCGCGCAGGAGAGTCCGGAGCTTGCATGCCGTCTGGCTGCCGCCGACTTCACGGCGAAGCTGATCTGCATGGCTTTCTTCATCTTCCTGCCGACGACCAACGTCCGCCCGGAGGTGACGCGGAGCGATCTCTGCGGCTTTTTGATGCGCGTCATTTACACGCTGGACACGCCGACGAATCTCTTCCCCTCCGAGCACTGCTTCATCGCCTGGCTCGGCACGCGCTTCATCTTCGACTGCAAGCGTCTCAAGCATCGAAGGCTGATCTCCGGCTTGTGCATCTTCGGCTCGCTTTTGGTCTTTCTATCCACCCTCTTTACGAAGCAGCATGTGGTATACGACGTTTTTGCCGGTATCGCCGTTGCGGAAATCGGCTACGCCGCTGCAAAATGGACGCCGCTTCCGCGGCTCTTTTCCCGCATCAACGAGCGCTTTCAGAAAACGCGCCTCGCCCGGATTCTATAGTAAAAACCCGATGGAAGATTTCCATCGGGTTTTGTTGTTTGATTCGTTCATCCGACGCGAACGATGCAGGTATAGCTTCTGCCGTTATAGCGAACGGTGATCTCGGTCGTACCTCTGGATTCGCCGCGCACGGTCACACCGGACACGGAGCAAATATCCGGATCGTCAATGAAATACGTCGCATTGTTGATGCGGTCGCCATTGCCGTCAATGAGGCGAAGATTGAATTCCTCGCCGATAGCAATCGAAACGTCCGTGTGCGTCAGATGCGTGCCGTCGTCCGACTCCGTCGTATCATCGAAATTGCAGCGAATGGTCATAGACGCCCTGCCGCCGTCAACCTCCGCCGTGATCTGCGCAGTACCGGAGCCGACTGCCGTCACCTTGCCGTTCTCATCCACCGTCGCGACCGTCTCGTCAGAGCTTGTCCAGCTGACGCGGATGCCCTCGGGCAGATTCGTCACCTGAAGCGCGAGCGTCTCGCGCGGCTCGTTGAGTGTGATGTCCTCGTAATTCAGTTCGGGCACGAACGCATTTTCAGAGGAAGGCTCGGAGGATGCCGCGCCGCCGTTGAAATCGCAGGTGATGCGGCAGGTCCGCGACTTGTTGCCGCAGGAGACCTTGATGCTCGCCGTGCCCTCGCCGAGCGCGGTAACGTCGATCGTGATCGCCGTCTGTGATTCCTGCGTATCGCTCTTGGGATTGTCCGTGGAGACGTTGATGACCTTGTCATTGTCGGAGGTAAAGGTAACGGTTTCCTCGCAGCCGGCGTTGATAATCACGCGCAGCTTCTGGATCTGACCCTTTTCGGTAAAATCAATGCTCTCCGGCAGAATTTCAAGATAAGTGCAGGTCTTATTCACCGTTTCGTCCGAGGCATCCTTTGCACCGTAATCCGCATTCAGAACGCTGCTCAGGCCGGGCAGCCAGCCGTTGACGTCGCCGATAAAGTAGAGCCAGACAAGCACGGACAGCGCCAGAAAGACCAGCGCGGCCACGGCCAGCTTCTTCGGGATCCGGCGGGGATCGCCGCTTTCCTGCGGCGGGTTCTTCTTTTCGGGGCGTTCGCGGCGCTTTTCCCCCGCGTCGCGGCGGCGCTGGATGGCCCGCTGGCGGTTTTTGGCATCCTCACTGGGGGCGTTCCCGCACAGAGGGCAGACCTGCTTATCCGCATTGTAGATCGTCCCGCAATAATCACATACGATTTTATTCTCCATAGCAATGCGCATACCTGCGTATGCTTTGCTCCTTTCTGCATTTTCAATCGGAGTAGGGTTCTCCATTTTTTGATATCTTATCACATATTTCTGATAATTGCACTATTTTTTTCGCACGGCGGCTCAAATCGTCACACCCAGCCTGCGCAGATCACTCAGCGCCTGCTCCGGCGAACGGAACACGATGCCCTGCATGCCAACGCGCCGCGCCCCTTCGACGTTGTCGGCACGGTCGTCCAAAAACACGCACTCCTCCGCCTTCAGGCCGTAGCGCGACAGCAAAAGGCGGTAAATCGCGGGGTCTGGCTTGATGAGCTGCACGCGATAGGAAAAAATGCCGCCGTCCATCTCCGGCAGGAAGGGCATGCCGTCCGGGCAGTCCTCCCAGGCCCGCTGGGAATAGTTAGAAAGGTAATACGCATGATAGCCCGCCGCCTTCAGGCTGCGCACAAAAGCGACGGAGTAGTCCAATGGGCGGATGATGCCCGCAAGGCTGTCAAAGGCAAAGTGCAGCTCCTTCTCGATTCCGGGATCGTTGCGCACAAAAAGCTCGACGACCTCCTCCGAGGTCAGAACGCCGCGATCGTATTCGTTCCACGCAGGGTTCAGCGTGGAGGCCTTTGCAATGCGCGCAATCATTTCCGGGGAAAAGCCCTTGTCCTGCAAATATCCCTCCCAGCGGTAGTCCGCCAGGACATTTCCGATATCGAACACAATATTCCAAATCGCCATATTGTTCTCCTTTTATCTGTTTCTTCGCTGCATCCGGGCGATTTCCAGCAGCTGTGGCAGGCATTCCTCCAAAAAGGCGCCGTAGCCGCAGAACTGTGCTCCGCCGGCACAGCAGGTTTCCTTCTGCATTCTTTTGCAGCCACCGCCGCAGAACGCAGCGAAACGGCAGTCTTTGCATTTTTCCGGCGCAGTGTGCGCCCGGCCGGTGAAAGCCGCGGCAGCCGGAGCGGCAAGCAGCTCACGGATGGAATTCTGCGTCAGATTACCGAGGCAGTACTCCTCCAGGCAATAGAAATCACAGGGATAGACGCTGCCGTCTGCCTCGACAACAAGCTGCGGGTGACACGCACCGCCCATGCCGCAGGCAGTTGGCACACCGTAGGCAAGCAAATTGACCACGTCGTCAAACAGCTTGACGCTGCGGTAATTTCCTTTCCGGATCTCTGCGTACCACAGCCGGAACAGCTGGGTATAAAAGCTTGCAAAGCGCTGCGGCGTGAGGGCATAATCGCTCGCCGATTCCAGCCCGGCCAGGCAGGGCGTAAACTGCACATATTGCAGCTTGAGCTGCTCCATTTTCTTCCAGACCTGCTGCGGATGCCGCGCAATCTGGTTCGTCAGCGTACACAGAACATTATATTGCACACCGTGCTTTTCCAGAAGCCGGATTGCGCGCGTCACCTGTGCATAGGTGCCCGCGCCGCCCGCATCCACGCGCGCGGCATCGTGGCATTCCGGCAGGAGGTCGCAGGAAATCCCCACAAGGAAGTCCTCCCGCGCCAGGAAGCGGCACCACTCCTCGTCCAGCAGGACAGCGTTGGTCTGAAGGGAAAACCGGATGGAAGCCCCGGAGTTCCATCCGTGCACCGTTTCGGTCACACGGCGGAAATAATTCAGCCCGGCCAGCGTTGGTTCCCCTCCCTGAAAGGCCAGCGTCAGCCGGTCTCCCGGCTCCAGCGCCGCGCGGATGGTTGCAAGGATTCTCTGCGTCGTCTCCTCGGTCATCCGGCCGAAGGAATGCACCCGGCGCAGCTCCGCAACATCCGTATAAAAGCAGTATCTGCATCGCAGGTTGCACAGCGAGGACGCAGGCTTTATCATAATAGAGAGGTTCTTCATAATCGTCCGCTTTCGAGCTTTTTCTTTATTATAGCAATTTGAGCCGCCAAAAACAACCGCCGCAATTGATTTTTCGCACTTCTGTGATAGAATGGTGCAGGAAGGAGACGAAAAGCCATGTCAATTTATGAAGAGATTCTCGCTTATCGTCCGGAAAACGAGCAGGAGGAACGCGACCGCACGCTCATCCTTGATTTTCTGGAACAAAACCCCGACGCCTTTCTGCGCACGAACCGCATTGCGCATATGACCGCCTCCGCATGGGTAACAAATCCGGCGCACAGCCGCGTGCTGATGGTATATCATAAAATCTACGATTCCTGGTCATGGTGCGGCGGCCACGCCGACGGCGACGAAAATCTGCTGCGCGTGGCACTGAAGGAATGCCGGGAAGAAACCGGCCTGAGCCGGGTGCGCCCCGTCAGCGAACGCATTTTTTCTCTGGAATGTCTGACCGTGGACGGTCACGAGAAGCACGGCGAATATGTTTCATCCCACCTGCACCTGAATATCACCTATCTGCTGGAGGCCGACGATACCCAGCCCCTGCACGTCTGCGAAGCGGAGAACAGCGGTGTGCGCTGGTTCACGCCCGAAGACGCCCTCCGCGCCTCTACAGAACCCTGGTTCGTCAAACGCATCTATTCCAAGCTGAACCGGCGGCTGCTGAATCCGTAAATAAATCAATTAAAATGGACGTCTCCGCACACATGGCGGAGACGTTTTTTTGCGCCGGAGAAAAGCTGTCTGTTTTTTTCTCTCAATTTCGTCAAGAATTCTGTTGCTTTTTCCGCGAATTTATCCTATTATATAATTGCAAGAATTTGAGTTTTAGTTCAAGGAGGCATGTTCGATGTCCGAGCTGAAAATGGTCTCTCCTCTGCTGGACCGCATGACGGTTTTAGAGGAGATTCCCGGGCGCGACGGCTGCACCTGCTACTCCCTCCGCCAGGAGGATTCAGGCGAACGCTTCGTCGTAAAGCACATCTCCATCCCCGCTTCCGAAAAGCAGACCATCGCGCTGCTGCTTTCCGGCGCATACCCTGATCAGCCTGCCGTCAACGGCTACTACGGCTCCGTCGCGGACGGCGTCAAGGCCGAGGTTGCCGCCGGGCAGAGGCTCGCAGAATCCGGCTACTTTCTCGGCGCGAAGGGCTGCCAGGTAGAACCCATGGAGGGTGGCGTCGGGTATGATGTTTACATTCTCTATCCCCGCCAGATTTCTCTTAATACCGTCATCGCCGAGAGCGCAATGACGAATCTCCGCGCGGTCAATCTGGGACTGGATCTCTGCTCTGCGCTGGCCGCGTGCCGCGAGGCGGGCTACCTTTTCTCCAACCTAAAGCCGGAAAACGTCTTTCTGACCTCCTCCGGGCGCTTCCTGCTCGGTGATCTTGGCCTGACGGCACTGGAGGATCTGAAGTATGCCACCGTTCCGGAGGCGTATCTCGGCCCCTATTCCGCGCCGGAGCTTTCCGATCTCATGGCCGCGCCAAACCCGACCATCGATCTCTATTCCCTCGGCATGCTGCTCTACCGCATTTATAACGGCAATCACGGCCCCTTTGAGGACGAGCACACCGAGCCCGGCATGGCGGACAAGCTTCGCCTGACCGGCAAAGCCATGCCCACGCCGCTGTATGCCGACTATGAGCTTTCTGCCATCATTCTCAAGGCCTGCGCCCCCGCGCCGGAGTCGCGCTTCCAGACGCCGGAGGAGCTGCGGCAGGCGCTGATGTACTACATGCAGCGCAACGAGCTTTCAGACACGCTGATCGTTCCGCCCATTGTCACTGCGCCTCTGCCTGTCCTGCCGGATGCAGCGGAAGAGGAGCCGGAGGAACCGGTTCACTTCAAGGTGGAGCAGGACGAGACCTTCCGTCAAAGCTTTGCCCCAGACCTTTCCGGCGGCGGCACAGAGGCAGACGTGGAGGAATCCGCCGCGCAGCCCAAGCCCGAGAAGCCCGCTGTAAAGCAGGAAGCTGCCGAAACGCCCGCTGAACCGAAGGAGCAGCCCGCCTCACAGGCAGCGCCGTTGACCATAGAGGATGAGCAGGATCCCAATCAGATGGATCTGGACGACTTCCTTGCTTCGCTTTCCGGCGTCGTCGGGGAAGAAACGCCCGATATTCCCGAACCGACGGATGAGGAGCCGGACACGCCTCCGGCCTATGTCGATACACCGGAGGAGCCCGCAGAGCCGGAGGAAAAGCCCAAGCGCAAAATGCCCTTCGCCGCCTCCCTGTGCATCGTTCTCGGAATTCTCGTGCTCTTCGGCGCAGCCATCTATTTCGTCTTCAGCTGGTACTTCGTCAGAGTTACCTCTCTGCGTGTCGTCAGCTCCACCACGGAGCAGATCGTTCTTGAGGTAGACAGCAAGGCGGATCCCTCGCACTACATCGTAACCTGCACGGATAAGCACGGCAACGCATACCCCGCCACGCGTGTGGAAAATCAGTACACGTTCACCGGTCTGGAGGAAAACACCGGCTACACCGTCTCCGTGACCGCAACAGGCCGCCACCGCCTGTCCGGCGCGAGCGTGAAGAAGCTCGACCTCACGACACCGGAGTCCACGGAGATCACCGATTTTACCGCCATGCTCGGCGAGGAGGACGGCTCGGTGCAGCTCTCACTGTCCTATACCGGCCCCGCGCCCGTGCAGTGGTCGCTTTCCTACCGGGATTCCTCCGGCGCGACGGGAAGCACCGCCTTTACCGGCACCACGGCAACCGTTACCGGTCTCACGCTCAACCAAAAGTACACCTTCACGCTGGAAAGCAGCGAGGATATCTACCTCTCCGGCAGCACCTCCGTGGAGATTGACGTTCTGCCGCTGGTAAAGATTGACGCCTATACCTTCCCGAACGTCAGCAGCAATTCCCTGACGCTGAGTTGGACGCCCGGCGCAAACCTCCCCTCCGCCTGGCAGGTCACCTGTGAGGCAGACGGCTTCACCACCGTCTCCGAAACCGTAACCGAGCCTACCATCACGGTCAGCGTCCCCGACCTTTCCAGAGAATACCGCTTCACAATCAGCGCGCCCGGCATGTCCGCGCCCATGACCTGCGTACTTCCGGCAAATCCCGTTGTCGTTTCCAACCTCTCCGCCTCGGCAGGCGCCGACGGCACGATCCGCGTTTCCTGGGATGCCGTTTCCGGCACGCCCGCCGGCGGCTGGTACGTCTCCTACGGCACGACGACCAGCCTGCACGATCCCGCCATCGCAGAGGCAAGCGGCACCTCCGTCACGCTGACGAACACGATCCCGGAAGCAACCTACAAGCTCTCGCTCCAGCCCGCAGACGGCTCAGAGGTCTTCGGCAGCACGCAGACTACCGTCTCGACGCCCGCAACCGACACCATGGACGCCTATGGCGTGACACCCGGCAACACCTATGTTTCCCTTTGGGAAAAGCCCAGCGGAAGCAGCTGGAACTACCTGTCGCTGGCCACAAGCAAGAGCACCTTCTCCGCCGACGAGGAGATTGCGCTCTGTCTTCAGGTTGCCAGCCGGAACCGTTCCGACGATACGGTGCAGATTCTCTACGTCATCCGCGACGCCGACGGCAACCCCGTCAGCGACGCCTCCGACAGCCGCAGCTGGAACGATATGTGGTACGATCAGCGCCACACGAGCACCATCCCCAATCCCGGCAAATCCGGCGATTACACGCTGGAAGTCTATGTGAACCATGCGCTGCTCAAGCGCACGGACTTCACGATTTCCTGAACCCCGTAAAAATTCTACCCTCTGGCGAACCCCCGATCGTAGATTTTTTAGGGAGCCTCCAATCAAATCAACCGGCGGGCGGTAACAGTCAGCGTCCGCCACAGTGGATTTTCTGCGGCTCCAAAGTAAAAATAAAGGCGGCGACCACCGCCGTAAGCAAGGAGGAAAACTATGGAAAACTGGTTTGTGGTGGTTATGGGTCTGTGCACGGTCTTTGTCGTGCTGACGCTTATCATCCTGCTGTGCAGCCTGCTCGGCGCGATCTGCAAGAACCTCGGCAAGAAGGAAACCGCGGAAGCCCCCAAAGCTGCACCGGCTGCGAATGATCAGGTCATCTCCAACCGCCCGCAGTTTGTCGCTGCCGTCTCCGCTGCCATCGCGGAAGCCAGCGGCACTGACGCATCCGCGCTTCGCATCGTCTCCATCAAAAAAATCTAATTACTTGTTCAGAAAGGTGAAAAAACATGAAAAAGTACCGCGTGAATGTCAATGGCTCCGTCTATGAGATCGAAGTCGAGGAAATGGATGCATCTGCCGTTTCCGCTGCCCCTGCCGCTCCCGCAGCAGCTCCTGCCGCTCCTGTTTCCGCCGCTCCCGCAGCCGGCGCTCAGATCAAGGCTCCGATGCCCGGCACCATTCTTGACGTCAAGGTTCAGAACAACCAGACCGTCAAGAAGGGCGACGTTCTCGTCATCCTCGAAGCCATGAAGATGGAAAATGAGATTCAGGCCCCCTGCGACGGCAAGGTCACCGGCGTCAATGTCCGCAAGGGCGACACCGTTGAGACTCAGGCCCTCATCTGCACCATCGCGTAATTTCGCGCTTAGGAGAGAGAAAGCTATGTTCAAAAACAATAAAAAGCTGCACAGAGCGATGGTAGCCATGCTCGTGCTGGCTTTCCTCGTCTGCATGTGCTTCGTCCTCTGGGCGGGCGCGGAGGAAGCGCCTGCACAGGAAGGCAGCACTGCCATCAGCGTCACGATGAGCGTTGACGCGGCCGCTCCCGTCGAAACCAAGGGTGCGCAGTCCAACGACGAAGCGCTTATGAATTTTCTTGAGCAGACCGGCATCATGATGCTCATCCGCAACGCGGACTGGCAGTCCATCGTTATGATTGTCATCTCTTTTGGGCTGATGTATCTCGCCATTGTCAAGGGCTTTGAGCCCCTGCTGCTCCTGCCCATTGCCTTCGGCATTCTGCTGACGAACCTGCCCGGCGCAGGCATGTTCCATGAAGAAATCTTCAAGGACGGCCATGTCCACTGGGA
The DNA here is from genome assembly GCA_934622035.1 of uncultured Oscillospiraceae bacterium. Classification (GTDB taxonomy): domain Bacteria; phylum Bacillota; class Clostridia; order Oscillospirales; family Oscillospiraceae; genus JAZOXB01. Next base: position 109,867 of record CAKTVG010000005.1, on the reverse strand, counting down.
TCTCATCCGCGACGGCGTCACGCTGTCCAACGGTTCTCAGGAGTCCGCCGGTCTGATCGATATCCTGTATCTGGGTGTCAAGCTCGGCGTTTATCCCTGCCTGATTTTCATCGGCGTCGGCGCCATGACCGACTTTGGCCCGCTGATTGCCAACCCGAAGAGCCTCCTGCTCGGCGCTGCCGCTCAGCTTGGTATCTTCATCGCCTTCCTCGGCGCAATGGCGCTGAAGTTGGGCGGCCCCGTTCTCGAAAACATGCAGCGTCTTGCCGCTTCCATCGGCATCATCGGCGGCGCAGACGGCCCGACCGCAATTTATGTCACCTCCCGTCTCGCGCCCGAATACCTCGGGCCGATTGCTATCGCTGCCTATTCCTACATGGCGCTCGTTCCGGTCATCCAGCCGCCCATCATGCGCGCTCTGACCACCAAGAAGGAACGCCTCATCCGCATGGATTCCCTGCGTACCGTTTCCAAGAAGGAAAAGATCATCTTCCCGATCGCCGTTACCGCTTTTGTCGCTCTGCTGGTTCCGTCCGCAACCTCTCTGGTCGGCTGCCTGATGCTCGGCAACCTGTTCCGTGAGTGCGGCGTCGTGGATCGTCTGTCCGAGACCTCCCAGAACGCTCTGATGAACATCGTCGTTATCTTCCTCGGTGTCTCCGTCGGTGCGACTGCAAAGGCCGGTACCTTCCTCAAGCTCGAAACCCTCGGCATCATCGTTCTCGGCGTTATCGCCTTCATGGGCGGCACTGCCGGCGGCGTCCTGCTTGCCAAGTTCATGAACCTCTTCCTGCCGGAGGGCAAGAAGATCAACCCGCTCATCGGCTCCGCCGGAGTTTCCGCAGTTCCGATGGCCGCTCGCGTCTCCCAGAAGGAAGGCCAGCGCGCAGATCCGGGCAACTTCCTGCTCATGCACGCCATGGGTCCGAACGTTGCCGGTGTTATCGGCTCCGCCGTTGCCGCAGGCGTATTTATCGCTCTGTTCGGCTGATAAGGAGGTACGTTCATTATGGAAAAGAAACCTTTGATGATTACGGAGACCATCCTCCGCGACGCGCACCAGTCTCAGGCTGCAACGCGTATGCGCATCGAGGATATGCTCCCAGCCTGCGAACTGCTGGACAACATGGGCTACTGGTCCCTTGAGTGCTGGGGCGGCGCGACGTTCGACGTCTGCATGCGCTTCCTGAACGAGGATCCGTGGGAGCGCCTGCGCACCCTCAAGGCACACATGCCCAAGACCAAGCTCCAGATGCTCTTCCGCGGCCAGAACATCCTCGGCTACAAGCACTATGCTGACGACGTCGTTGAGGAATTCTGCCAGAAGTCCATTGAGAACGGCATCGACGTCGTCCGTGTCTTCGACGCGCTGAATGATATCCGTAACCTGCGCAAGGCCGTGGAAAGCGTCAAGAAGTACGGCGGCTGGGCCGAAGTCGCTCTGAGCTACACCGTCAGCCCCGTACACAACGACGAGTACTTCGTCAACATTGCCAAGGAGCTGGAAAAGATGGGTGCAGATTCCATCTGCATTAAGGATATGGCAAACCTGCTTCTGCCCTTCCATGCCTATGATCTTGTCCGCAAGCTGAAGGACAATGTCACCATCCCCATCCATCTGCACACCCACAATACCGCTGGTACCGGCGACATGGTCAACCTGATGGCCTGCCAGGCAGGCGTCGACATTGTTGACTGTGCTCTGTCTCCCCTCGCAAACGGCACCTCTCAGCCCGCCACCGAGTCCCTCGTCGCCACCCTTCAGGGTACCGACCGCGACACCGGCCTCGACTTGGTCAAGCTGAACGAGGCTGCAACGCACTTCCGCAAGGTCGCCGACCGGCTGAAGAAGGAAGGCTATCTGGATCCCAAGGTTCTGGGCGTCGACACCAAGGCTCTGATGTATCAGGTTCCCGGCGGCATGCTTTCCAACATGCTCGGCCAGCTCAAGCAGGCCGGTGCCGAGGACAAGTACTACGAGGTTCTGGCCGAGGTGCCGCGTGTCCGCAAGGACTTCGGCTATCCTCCCCTGGTCACTCCGACCAGCCAGATCGTCGGCACGCAGGCCGTTATGAACGTCATCGGCGGCGAGCGCTACAAGATGGTTCCCAAGGAATCCAAGGGTCTGCTCCGCGGCGAGTACGGCAAGCTGCCCGGCGAAGTCAATGAGGAAGTCCGTCACAAGTGCATCGGCGACGACAAGGTCATCACCTGCCGTCCTGCCGATCTGCTCGAGCCGGAGCTGGAGAAGTACCGCGAGGAGTCCAAGGACATCGCGCGCTGCGAAGAGGACGTGCTTTCCTACGCCCTGTTCCCGCAGGTTGCCCGAAAGTTCATGGAAGCCCGCAACAACCCCAAGCCCGCAGAAGCGCCGAAGAAGCCCGCCGACCCCAACGCGGTTCGCGAGCTCTACGTCGTGGACAACGGCAACTGAGAATAAACGCACAGCAACGCCGGGGAATTCCCCGGCGTCGTCTTATCGCAAAAACCGCCTCAGAGAAGATCTCTGAGGCGGTTTTGTTCACAAATTCAGCTTCAGGTCGCCCTCGCGGATCCAGCCGATTTTTCGCAGCAACACCGCAAACAGCCAGGAAAGAATCGCCGGTGCAAGGATACAGACAACCAGAATGCCGATCCAGACGTTTGTGTGGCTGCCCATATCGGCGATAATGCCCAGCGGGCCAACCAGGCCGCAGGTGCCCATACCGGCGGAGACGCCGGTGCATTCGAGCTTGAAAACCATCGTAGATAGCGGGCCGGTCACCGCGGCAGCAAGCGTCGCCGGGATCCAGATGCGCGGATTTCTCACAATGTTGCCCATTTGCAGCATGGAGGTGCCAAGCCCCTGCGCCACAAGGCCGCTCCAGCGGTTTTCCCGGAAGCTGATGACGGCAAAGCCGACCATCTGCGCGCAGCAGCCGGCCGTTGCAGCGCCGCCCGCCAGACCGGTAATGCCGATCATGGCGCAGATTGCCGCTGAGCTGATCGGCAGCGTCAGGATAATGCCGACCACCACGGAAACGAGAATGCCCATCAGGAAGGGCTGCATCTCCGTCGCCGTGTTGATAAACGCGCCGAGGTAGTACATGCCGTAGGCGATCGCCGGGCAGACGAGCTTTGCCAGCAGCGCACCGGAGAGAATGGTCACGACGGGTGTGACAAGAATGTCCACGTGCGTCTCCTTGGAAACCATCTTGCCCAGCTCCACAGCGACAACCGTCGCGACGAAGGCGCCCGCCGGACCGGCTGCAACCTTCAGGGCATCCGCGCCGTCGCGCGCGATCTCCGTGCCGAGGTCGTTGCCGATGACGCCGACCACCGCAGCCGACAGCAGAACCAGAGGCGGCGCCTTCAGTGCGTAGGCAATCGCAACGCCCAGCGCCGCGCCGGTCGCCTTTGTGGCGTAGGCGGCGATGTCCGTCAGCAGAGAAATGCCGGTATACTGCCCGGCAGTTTTGAAGATGGTGCCGATGAGCAGGCTGGCAAAGAGGCCCAGCGCCATGCTGCTCATGGTATCGATGAAGTAGAGCTTTGCGGAGGGTCGGATGTTTTTCCGCTCCAGGAAGCTCCGGAATTTCGACATGAAAATTCCCCCCCTCTTTCAATTATGTCCTCATTTTACCATAAAGCAGCCGGCTTTGCAATGCACAAAGCCGGTGCTTTTGTTTGAAGATCGCCATATGTTAAGAGATTCTTAATCACTTGACCGCTTGTTTCTTAATCGCGCCGTGGGCTATACTGTTTCTGCTATTTTGGCATTTCCCACGCGTGGTGATCCGTGTGCAGCAGATGGTGCGCCCTCTCGGATAACGGCTGACCGAAGTAGTCGCGATAGCAGGCAAGCACCGCCGGGTTCTCGTGGGAAAAGCGCAGCGCGTTTCCCTGATCGAGGCCGTAAAGCACCGCCGCGCGCGGCTGGGCAAGCTCCTTCCCGTCGTGAATCGGCTGTCCGCCGCCGCCCGCGCAGCCGCCGGGGCAGGCCATGACCTCCACAAAATCATATTTTACGCTGCCGCTGCGCAGCGCCTCCATCAATTGGCGTGCATTTCCCAGGCCGTTCGCCACGGCCACGCGCACCGTCGTTCCCGTGAGCGTAAACTCCGCCTCACGCCAGCCCTGCATCCCGCGCACTGCACGGAAAGCATCCGGCTCCGGGTTTCGTCCCGTAAGCAGATAGGACGCGGAACGCAGCGCCGCCTCCATCACGCCGCCGGTTGCGCCGAAAATCACCGCTGCACCAGTGCCGGTTCCAAGCGGACGGTCAAAGGGTTCCTCCGGCAGGGCCGCCGGATGAATGTGCTCCGCGCGCAGCATACGCACGATCTCTCTTGTGGTCAGAACGGCGTCCACGTCCGGCCCTGCCCCTGCGTCATTCATATTCGGCAGGGCGCATTCCTGCTTTTTCGCCACGCAGGGCATGACGGAAACGCAGTAAATCCTCTCCGGTTCGACGCCGAGTAGTTGCGCATAATAGCTCTTCGCCACGGCGCCAAACATCTGCTGCGGCGACTTGGCCGTGGACAGATTGTCCGTGAACTCCGGATACTGCGACTTGACAAAGCGCACCCAGCCGGGACAGCAGGAGGTGAACAGCGGCAGCGTCCCATGCTCGCGCAGGCGCTGCAAAAACTCGCTTCCCTCCTCCATGATCGTCAGGTCGGCCGAGAAATTCGTATCAAAAATGTACTGAAAGCCCATCCTGCGCAGGGCGGCGACGAGCCGCTCCGCCGTGGCAAATTTCGGAGACAGCCCGAAGCTCTCGCCCCACGCGGCGCGGACGGCGGGGGCTACCTGCACCACGGTGATCTTCTCCGGGTCTGCCAACGCGGCGTAGACCTTCTGCGTGTCGTCCCGCTCCTGCAAGGCTCCAACGGGGCAATGCGTAATGCACTGCCCGCACAGCGCACAGTCAGACTCGCTGATGAAGCGGTTGCGAGAGACGTCGATCGTCGTACGAGATCCGGTGTTCGCAATGTCCCAGATATGCAGCTGCTGCACATGGTCGCAGATCTGCACGCAGCGCATGCACTTCACGCATTTTGCGGCGTCGCGCACCAGAGGGAAGTGGCGGCTCCAACGGTTTTTGGGCAGCTGCTTTTCAAAATGCTCCTCCGTGATGCCAAGGTCGTTGCAGAGCCTTTGCAGCGTGCAGTTTCCGCTGCGCACGCAGGAGGCACAGTGGTCGTTGTGCTCGGAAAGAATGAGCTCTACGTTGATCCGACGCGCCTCGCGCACGCGCGGGCTGTTGGTATAGACAACCATACCCTCGCTCACCGTCGCCTTGCACGCCGCCTTGAGCCGGTCAACGCCCTCTATCTCCACCATGCACACGCGACAGGCGCCGATCTCGTTGATGTCCTTGAGATAGCACAGCGTCGGAATCTCGATGCCGGCGGAGGCGGCGGCCGTCAGGAGCGTCATATGCTCCTCCGCCTGTACGGGAATTCCGTTGATCGTCAGATTTACCATTCTCTCTGCCTCCCGCCCTTAAAAATACCATAACCGAATTTATCACAGCGCAGGCAGCGGCTTGCCTCCGTGTGCGCTTCCTCGTCCGTCAGGCCGCATTCAATCAGATGAAAGTCGTCGCGCCGCTCGCCTGCCGGGCGCTCGCGCATGTTGATGCGTCCGCGGTGGATTTTTTCTTCAAAATGCACCGGCGGAATCTCCACATCGCAGGAAATCACGTGGTTGAAGCCCAGATATTCATCGATATTCGCCGCGGCAACCTTCCCCGCCGCAATCGCGCGAATCACCGTCGCCGGGCCGGTCACGCAGTCGCCGCCGGCAAAAACGCCGGGAACGTTGCGAATACCGCTCCAGTTCATCGCGTCGATCACGCCGCGCTTGACCGGAATGCCGCTCTTTTCAAAGGGCTGCGCCTGAATGCCTTGCCCGATGGCGACGAGCACATAATCGCAGGGAATACGCGTCTCCGGCTCGGAGGAGTCCACCGGCGCCGGCCGGCCTTTCTGAATTGGGCCGACCATCTGGGGCTTTGCCATCAGGGCGGCAACGCAGCCGTTCTCGTCCTTTTCAATACAAACCGGCTTTTGCAGCTCCAGAATCTCGCAGCCCTCGGCGATTGCGCCCTCGACCTCCAGCGCCTGTGCAGTCATGTCGATCTTGCGGCGGCGGTAAACCACCTTGACCGAGGCAGCACCCAGACGCACGGCGCTGCGCGCCACGTCCATGGAGACGTTGCCGCCGCCGATCACGCACACGCGTTTGCCCGTGAAATCCGGCAGACGGTTGTCGCCGATGTCCCGCAGCAGCTGCACGGCGGAGATCACGCCTGTGGCATCCTCGCCCTCAATGCCGACCTTGCGGTCCGTATGCGCGCCGATGGCGATGTAAACCGCGTCATAATCACGGTGCAGATCCATCACCGAGGGGTTCTCCCCTACGCTGACCTCGGTTTTCGTATGGATTCCAAGCGAGAGGATCGTATCCACCTCCGCCTGCAAAATCTCGCGCGGCAGGCGGTAACGCGGAATGCCGTAGCGCAGCATACCGCCGAACTGCTTTCTCTGCTCAAAAACGGTGACCTCATGGCCCATCAGGCGCAGGTAATACGCCGCGCTCAGGCCGCCTGGGCCGCCGCCGATGATGGCGACATGCTTTCCCGTGGGCGGCGCACACTGCGGCAGCGGCACTTCCCCGGCGTGAGAAACGGCGTAGCGCTTCAGGCCGCGGATATTGACCGGGTCGTCCATCAGGCTGCGGCGGCACTGAATCTCGCAGGGATGCTCGCAGATCATGCCGCAGACGGCGGGCATGGGATTGTCCTTGCGGATCAAACGAACGGCATCGGCATAGCGTCCTTCGAGCACACAGGCGATATAGCCCGGCACGTCCACGTGTGCAGGGCACATGGAAACGCAGGGCACCGGCTGATCCAACGAGCAGATGCAGCGGCCTCGGCGGATATGCTCCTCAAAGTCGTTGCGGAAGCCCTCCAGTCCGCGCAGGACCATCAGCGCCGCCTCATAGCCGATGGCGCAGTCCGCCGTGAGAAAAATCGTCCGCGCGGTCTTTTCGATAACCTCAAGGGTTTCCTCCGTGGCGTCGCCATTGAGGACGTCTTCGAGCAGCCTGCCGAGCTGTCCCAGTCCCACGCGGCAGGGAACGCATTTGCCGCAGGACTGTGCATGGCACATTTTCAAAAAGGCCGAAGAAAGATCAACCGGGCAGACGCCCGCCTGAGAGGCGACGATGCGCCGCTCCATGTCCTTGTACATGGTCTCCACGGTGGAACGGGCGCGATCCTGGGTAAAGATGGTCAACCGGCTCATACGCATCACTCCTTGTTTGAATTAAAGTAAACAGGGGCAGGCCGAGGCCTACCCCCTGAGAGCAGATTCAAGCGTCCTTCATCTGCAATGCGGCGGATAGGGAGGCTAACTTCTGATTCAATTATAACGTAAAACCGGTCGTTTGGGAATCCCTAAATGAAAAATTATTCCGCGCGCAGCGCCGTGACCGGATTGCACTTTGCCGCGCTTCTGGACGGAATCAGACCGCCAAGCATGGTCAGCGCAGTGCTCAGAAGAATCAAAACCAGACCGGAGAAGGCCGGTAAAGACGCACTGATGTTCGGCTGCCCCGTAAGAGAGTGCAGAATGGCATTTCCGGGCAGGAGCAAGAGCAGCGTCACGCCAATGCCGATCACGCCTGCCAGCAGGCCGATGATAAAGGTTTCTGCATTGAAGACCTGAGAGACGTTGCGCTTCGATGCGCCAATGGCACGCAGGATACCGATCTCCTTCCGGCGCTCCATCACGCTGATATAGGTAATGACCCCGATCATGATAGAGGAAACCACCAGAGAAATCGCCACAAAGGCCACAAGCACATAGCTGATGATGTTGACGATCTGCGTGACAGAGGTCATCATCGTGCCGACCATGTCGGTATAACGAATGACCTTGTCCTGCTCTCCACGCGCCTCCATTCGGCTGTTATAGTCGTCCAGAATGGTGAGAATGCTCTCTTTGCTTTCAAAATCGCGCGGATAGATGCGGATTTCGCTCGGTTGGGAAAAATCCACGTAGCCCAGCTTGCGCAGATTGCTCTCATAGGAGGTATCCTCTGTCAGGAGCATGGAGCGCAGCAGCTCGGAAAGCTCCTGCTGGCCCATGTTCAGCTGCACCGCGTTCATCATCGCCTTCGCATCGAGCTGCAAGCCCGAGCCGCTGCCGGACAGGCTCTGCGCAAGCAGCTGCGGGAAGCGGTCTGCCAGCTGCGTCATTGCCTGCTGCACGGCAGAGGAAATCTGCCCCTGCAGAGAGCCGGCCAGCGCGCCGAGATAGCTATGCAGCAGCTCGGACAGCTGTGCCTGCAAGGCATCGACGTCCACCGTCTGCAAAAATGCCTCGATCAGCTGCTGCTGTACCTCCGGCGTCCGGAAAAAATCCGACATCGTCTCTGCGAATTTTGAAGGATCTGCAAGACCGTTCGCCGCGGCGTATTCCTGATAGCCCGCGTACATATCCTCGGCCAGCTCCGTCAGCTGCTCCGGCAGGACGGTGATATCGCCGTCGTAGGAAAAAATCTTCTCCACCCCGTCTCGGATGATCTGCTGCGCTTCCTCCGTCTGAAGATACTCTGCAAGGTATTCCGCCGTGCGCGCCGGGTCATCCAGGCCGTTTGCCTCGATATAGGCCTGATATCCCTCCAGCAGCGCCTGAAGGAGGTTCTTCAGCGCGTCAGGAGAGATTTTTACCGTGCCGTTCTCCGCTAGAATTCTCTTGATCCCGTCGGCAAAGCGCTGTTGCGCCTCCGGCGTTTTCAGATACTCCGCGAAATACTCATCCAAACGGGTATAATCCGCCTCGGGATGCTCTGCGATATAGTCCTGATAGCTGCCCGCCAGCCCCTGCAAAAGGTTTTTCACCGTGTCTGCCGAAAGATTCAGCTTCACGCCCTTCAGGAGCGACGCCCAGTCCAGCTCCGGCAGATCAGCGTCAATTTGATCCGGGTCAATGGCGCCGGAAAGGTCGAAGGAAACGCCGCCGAGGAGCGAAGACATGTCGCCAAATTGAAAGGCATCCTGCAGGGCCGCGGGATCGACGGTGAACAGACCGGAAAGATTGAGCGCACTGCCGCTTGTCTCGGCGGCAAACGCCTCGCCGTTGAGCACATTGATCTGCGGCTTGGAGAGCTGCTCCTTCACGATCCTGCTTTCGCCTGCCAGCTCAGCAACATGGCGGGTCAGGGAGGGCTGGTAGCCGATGCCGGAATAGAGCATGGTGGCTGTCGCCCCGTCCGCCGCCTGCACAACGCCGACAATGCGCAGCGTCTCGCCGCTATGGACAAGATTCGTCAGATACGCTTCATCATCTGTTTTATCGCGCCAGAGGCCGTGCTCCTCATCATAGACATAGTAATCCGTGCTGCTGACCAGTCGGAAGGTAACGTCCAGAAAATCCTCATAGGCATAGCTCTCAAAGCTGTCCGGGGTGTCGATGTTCTCATTCTGTGAAAAGCGGCGCAGCATCTCGTCCAGCTCCACGCCGTCACGCAGGCCGAGGGTATAGAGCATGAAATCGCTGATGCCGCCGTTGGGCGAGAGCACCAGAACGCATTCGTCATAGTTTTCTGCCCAGCGTCCGGCCTTGACCTCGTACTGCTGCTGATACAGCTCCGGATTTTCCGGCATTTCATAGAAGACATTGGAGCTCATCATGGAGGAAATCAGGCTGTTTTCCGTATCACCGCCGAAGCCGAGCGCCGAGAAGGTCTGGTCCGGATTAACCTGACGAATGCCGCTCTCCTTCTCCAGATAGATCTGCGGCGTAACATTATAGAGATATTCCACTGCGCTGGCATAATCCTCAACACCGCTTGCACCGCTGTCAAAATAGCTTTTCAGAGAAGCGAGGTCGTTCGCGTTGACCTGAGAAAAAAGCGAGGTCATCATCTGATTGACCGTGACGCGGCCGTCCTCTTTCTCGCCGGAGCCGGTCTGCGGCATATTCATCGTCAGCATGGAGGTCATATCCATACCGGTGCTCTGAATTTGCAGCGGATACTCCGAAAGCGTGTCCTTTTCGATGGATTCGATATAACGGTTCACACCGTTCGAAAGAGACAGAATCAGCGCAATGCCGATGATACCGATGGAGCCGGCAAAGGCGGTCAGGAAGGTTCTCGCCTTCTTCGTCCGCAGATTGTTAAAGCTCAGCGCCAGCGACGTCCAGATCGACATGGAGGACTTTCCGAGATTTTTATGCACCGGCGCTTCCGCCTCCTCCGGTGCAAAGGGCATGGAATCTGAACGGATAATGCCGTCCTTGAGCTTTACTATGCGCGTGGCATAGCGCTCGGCAAGCTCCGGATTGTGCGTGACCATCACGACCAGGCGGTCCTTTGCGACCTCCTTCAAAAGCTCCATGACCTGAATGCTCGTCTCGCTGTCCAGCGCGCCGGTCGGCTCATCGGCCAGCAGAATATCAGGGTTGTTGACGAGCGCACGCGCAATGGCGACGCGCTGCATTTGACCGCCGGACATCTCTCCCGGACGCTTGTGGCACTGCGCGCCGAGGCCGACCTGCTCCAGTGCGGCTTTTGCGCGGCGGCGGCGCTCCGCGCGGGAAATACCGGAGATCGTCAGCGCCAGCTCCACGTTGGCCAGAACCGTCTGGTGCGGGATCAGGTTGTAGCTCTGGAAAACAAAGCCGATGGTATGATTCCGATAGGAGTCCCAATCACGGTCGGAATACCTGCGCGTGGAGACGCCGTTGATGATCAGATCGCCGGAGTCGTAGCGGTCAAGGCCGCCAATGATATTCAAGAGCGTGGTCTTGCCGGAGCCGCTCGGTCCCAGAATCGCCACAAATTCGTTATCCCGCAGGCTGAGGCTCACATCGTCCAGCGCATTCTGGATCAGCTCGCCCGTTTTATATTGCTTATGTATGTGCTTGAGTTGCAGCATGGCGCATCCTTTCCGGTTCGGCGCAGGCGCGCAAAACCTAGGATGAGTATTATACCACACTTCCACTGTGGAATCTGTGAGCAAAGTGTAAATAAAAGATAGAATTCATGTCAAGGGGATGTAAATTTAGTGTTGACATAAAAAAGTATATGGGGTATACTGGACGAAATGTAAGCAGTTCGTCGATCCGCGCTCGCCACATCGGCGTTTTTTCATGTCTGCTGTAAAATGAGGAAAAGGAATGGTTTTCTGCCATGAAGCTATACATTGACCCCGGCACGGGGAGCATGCTCTTCGCCATCCTGATTGGCATTCTCGGCGCGCTGAGCTATCTTTTGAAAGAACTGATCGTCAAGCTGCGCTTTGTTTTCAGCGGCGGCAAAAAGGTGGACGCCAACCGGGACAAGCTGCCCTATGTGATTTTTTCGGACAACAAGCGCTATTGGAGCATCTTTGAGCCGGTCTGCCGCGAGTTGGACCGCCGTGGCGTGGACATCACCTATATGACCGCTTCTCCGGACGATCCTGCGCTGCAAACGGAACTTTCCCACGTAAAACCCGTCTTCATTGGTGAGGGCAATAAGGCCTTTGCGAAGCTGAACTTCCTCAACGCCTGCATCGTGCTCTCCACAACGCCGGGCCTCGACGTCTATCAGTGGAAGCGCTCCAAAAAGGTTGACTATTACGTACATATGCTTCACGCAGCCAGCGAGGTCGCCGGTTACCATATGTTCGGCATCGATTATTACGACGCGCTGCTGCTCTCCGGTGATTACCAGATTCGCGATGTCCGCGCACTGGAGCGGCTGCGCGAGCTGCCCGCCAAGGAGCTGGTCAAAATCGGCATTCCCTATATGGACGAGATGGCGGCGCGGCTTGCGGCAGACACCGTCCCGGCGCACGAAACGACCATCCTTCTCGCGCCTTCCTGGGGCGAAAGCGCCATTTTCAGCCGCTATGGCGGCAAGATCATCGACGTGCTCCTGCAAACGGGCTACCGCGTGATCGTCCGCCCGCACCCACAGTCCTTCACTGCGGAAAAGGAGCTGCTCGAAGGGCTGATGCGGGACTATCCGGAGTCCGACCGTCTGAGCTGGAACCGCGACACCGACAACTACGAGGTGCTCAAACGCTCCGATCTTCTCATCTCCGATTTTTCCGGCGTGATTTTCGATTTCTCTCTGGTCTACGACAAGCCGGTCATCTATGCCGATACGGAATTTGACCGCAGTCCCTATGACATCTGGTGGCTGGACACGCCCTATTGGACCTTCACCGCGCTGCCGCGCATCGGCGAAAAGCTGACGCCGGAAAACATGGGCAGCCTGAAAGCCCTGATCGACGCCTGCCTCACCGACCCCAAGTACGCCGCCGGACGGCGTGAGGTTCGTGCAGAGACCTGGGCCTACCCCGGCGAGGGCGCAAAACGCGCCGCGGACTATCTGCAAGCAAAATATGCCGAGCTGACGCAGGCCGAGGCCGCGGCAGCCGGGCGCTGAAAGGAGGCGCTGCATCATGTCCTTCTGGACCATTCTCGATATGCTGCTGTTCAAGCCGCTCCAGCTGCTATTTGAAGTCATTTACCTTCTCGCCAACCGAATCATTGAGAATCCCGGCGCTTCCATCATCGTTCTGAGCCTTCTGATGAATTTTCTGGTGCTTCCCCTCTACAAGCGCGCCGACGCGATGCAGGAGGAGGAAAAGGCCATGGAGCGCAGGCTCCGCGACGGCGTTCGCCACATCAAGAAGACCTTCAAGGGCGACGAGAAAATGATGATCCTGCAAACCTACTACCGGCAGAACCATTATAAGCCGACCTATGTGCTGCGCGGCGCGGTTTCCCTGATGCTGGAGATTCCCTTTTTCATCGCCGCTTATCGCTTTCTCTCCGGCCTCGCGCTGCTGCAAGGCGCCTCCTTCGGCCCCATTGCGGATCTTGGCCAACCGGATGCACTGCTGACCATCGGCACGCTGCATGTCAACCTTTTGCCCTTCCTTATGACCGGCGTCAACCTGATTTCCTGCGTTATTTTCACGAAGGACAGCCCCCTGAAAACCAAAATTCAGCTCTATGCCATGGCGCTGTTCTTCCTCGTATTCCTCTATTCCTCCCCCGCGGGGCTTGTCTTCTACTGGACGCTGAACAACGTCTTCTCTCTCGTAAAAACCATCTTCTACAAGCTGAAGCACTCCGACCGCATTCTTGCCGTCCTCGCTTCCGCAGCAGGTCTTGCCGCCCTGCTCTATGGTCTGTTTTTGCAAAGCATGCCTACGCCGCGGCGTATCGTGTTCTTCGCCGTCTGCGGCGTGCTGCTCCAGCTTCCGCTGCTGCGTATGCTTCTGAAGGGCCGTCTGCGCAAGCCCGCGCTGTTCGCCGGTCAGGCCGGCAAAACCGCCGTTTTTCTCACCGGCGCACTGGCGCTGGCCGTTCTGACTGGTCTTTTGATTCCCTCGGCGGTCATCAGCTCCTCGCCGCAGGAATTTGTGGACGTCAATCTGTTCCGGCATCCCGCATGGTATCTCGTCAGCGCGTGCGCGCTCTCGCTGGGAACCTTCGTCGTCTGGCTTGGCGTGTTCTACTGGCTTGCCAAACCGCAGACGCGCGCGCTCTTTGACCGTGCGGTCTGGGTGCTCTGCGGCGTATTCCTGGTGGATTATCTCTGCTTTGGCCGGAATCTGGGCAACCTTTCCGCCGGGCTCGTCTTTGACGACGGCGTGTCCTACACGCTTGCCCAGCAGCTTCTCAACCTCGGCGTTCTTGCCCTTTCGGCTGCCGCGCTGCTCGTGCTCTTCCGCTTCTGCAAAAAGCACGCCGTGCAGGTGCTCGCCGTCGTGCTTGCCGCCTTCATCGGCATGTCCGGCTATAACATTGTGAAGATCAACCGCTCCGTCGCCGGTCTTTCCTCCCGGCCGATCGAGCTGCAGGACGACAAGCCGCTCTTTACCCTGAGCAAAACCGGAAAGAACGTCATTTTTCTGATGCTCGACCGCGGAATCAACGAGTATATCCCCTATCTTTTCCAGGAAAAGCCGGAATTGCAGGAGCAGTTCCAGGGCTTCACGTATTACAAGGATGTGCTCTCCTTCGGCGGCTCGACGAACTTCGGCACGCCTGCCCTCTTCGGCGGCTACGAATACACGCCCTATGAGCTGAACAAGCGCAATACCGAGCGTCTTGCCACAAAGCAGAATGAGGCGCTGCGTGTGCTGCCGGTGCTCTTTGACCGCAGCGGCTACGATGTGACCGTCTGCGACCCGGTCTATGCAAACTATTCCTGGTATTCGGATACCTCGATCTACAACCCCTATCCGGATATTCACGCCTATGTCACCAAGGGAGCCTTCTCCGACAGCGGCACAAAGGTGCAGCAGATCAAGCAGAACGACCGCAATTTCTTCTGCTACAGTCTACTCAAGGTCGCCCCCCTCTGCCTTCAGCCGACAATCTACGACAAGGGCAATTACATTCAGGCCGAGAGCTCCGCAGTGGAGCGCAAGGGCTACCTGCGCCAGACGACCAGCGGCAACTACACAGCCACCGGCATCTACAGCACCTTCATGGACGCCTACAGCGTGCTGGTCAACCTGCCAGGCATGACGAAGATCACCGAGCAGAAAAACGACACCTTCCTGATGATGGTCAACGACACGCCGCATGAGGCAATGATGCTCCAGGAGCCGGAGTACGCGCCCAAATACAACGTGGACAACAGCAAATACGAGCGCGAGCACGCCGATCGCTACACCTACGACGGCGTCACCCTGCACATGGAACAGCCGACGCAGTTCATGCACTATCAGGTCAATATGGCCACGATGCTCCAGCTCGGCAAATGGTTTGACTATCTGCGTGAAAACGGTGTCTGGGACAACACCCGCATCATTCTCGCCGCGGATCATGGCCGCTATCTCTATCATCTGGACAGCCTGATTCTCGACGACAACACGGATCTTGAGCGTTTCTATCCTCTCTTGATGGTCAAGGATTTCGGCAGCACGGAATTTACCACCTCTTCGGAATTCATGACCAACGCCGATGTGCCGGCGATCGCAACGCAGGGCCTGCTGGAAAACCCGGTCAACCCCTTCACCGGAAACCGCATCAGCAGCGACGCCAAGCAGGGACCGCTCTATGTTCTGGACTCTCAGATTTGGAATACGAACGAAAACAACGGCAACACCTATCTTCCCGGCCGCTGGTTCCTCGTCAAGGACAGCATGCTCGACAAAAACAACTGGACCGTCGTTGCCGAAAACGCAACGCTGCCGGTCAAAGACTGAGAGGAGGCCGCGCAATGAGCTATCGCGTAGACAATGCCATCGTCATGGCGGCGGGCGTTTCCAGCCGCTTTGCGCCGCTGTCGCACGAAATGCCGAAGGCCTTGATCCCCGTGCGCGGGGAGCCGCTTCTTGAGCGGGAGCTGCGGCAGCTGAGGGATGCAGGCGTGCCGCAGATCATTCTGGTCACGGGCTACATGGCCGAGCGCTTTGCCTATTTGCAGCAGAAATTCGGCGTCATTCTCGTGCACAATCCGGCCTACTCCGTCCGCAACAACCATTCCAGCATCTTCGCCGCCCGCGAATACCTCGGCAATTCCTACATCTGCTCGGCGGATAACTATTTTACAGACAATCCTTTTGAGGCCGAAGTGGACGACGCCTACTATGCCGCGCTGTACGCCGATGGCGAAACGAAGGAATGGTGCATGCAGGAAGGGCCGGACGGCTATGTCAACCGCGTGACCATCGGCGGCAAAAACGCCTGGTACATGCTCGGTCACGTCTTCTGGAACGAGGCTTTCAGCCGTCGCTTTCTGGACATTCTCACAGCAGAATACGATCTGCCGGAGACGAAGGACCGCCTCTGGGAGGCCATTTACATGCGCCACCTGGACGAGCTGAAGCTGCGCATCCGCCGCTACGCACCGGACTTCATTTTTGAATTTGACACGCTGGACGAGCTGCGCGAATTTGACCCAAGCTATTGCGGCGACACCCGTTCGCCCATTCTCAAGCGCATTGCCGCAGAGCTTTCCTGCACCGAAGCAGACCTGCGCGAGATTCGCGCCGTAAAGGGCGCGGACGGCATCAGCGCCGCGGGCTTCACCTTCACCTGCCGCAACGAACATTTTGAATACAATTATTTGAGAAAGGGATGGAAAAAACTCTGATGGCAAAAGAAATCGTTCAATCCGACCTGCCCGCGATCCGGGCGCTTCTGCAAAGGGTCCTGCATCGCGAGGACTACAGCGGTCTTACTCGCATGGGCGGCCTGACCAACCGCACCTATAAGGTCGCCTTTCCCGACGGCGCATGCTACGTCGTCCGCATCCCCGGCGAGGGCACGGAGGAGCTGATCGTCCGCCGCGACGAAGAAATCAGCACCCGCCTCGCCTGCAAGCTGGACATTGACGCTGAGCTGCTTTATTTTGGCGCGGACGGAGCGAAGGTCACGCGGTGCATTCCGGATGCCGAGACAATGAATGCCGCCTCCATGCGCGAGGAAAAGCACCTGACGCTGGCGGCACAGACCTTCCGCCGCCTGCACGACTGCGGCGAGGACACCGGCGTGCCCTTCGAGGTTTTCGTCATGGCAAAGGGCTATGAAAAGATCATCACGGAGAATCATGTCCCCATGTTCGACGATTATGCGCAGGTCAAGGCGCGCGTCATGGAGATCAAAAGCGAGATCGACCGCCTGTGCGGCTGCCGTCTCGTTCCCTGCCACAACGACCCGCTGTGCGAAAACTGGGTCATGTCCGGCGGCAAGCGGATGTACCTCATCGACTGGGAGTACGCCGGGATGAACGACGCCTTCTGGGATATCGCAGATGTCTCCATTGAGGCGGAATACGACGCCGCTCTGGACGAGCGCTTCCTGAGCGAATATCTCGGCGGCACGCCGACGGACACCGACCGCAAGCATTTCTTGGCGGCAAAGCTCTACGTCGACTATCTCTGGACGCTCTGGGCCAAGACCCGCGTTCCCTTTGACGGCCAGCCGATGGAGGATTGGGCCGCAGAGCGCTACGCACGCCTGAAGCGGAACATTCTCGAATTTGAAAAAATCTAAGGGAGGCACACCATGAGCTACGGAATCATCGCAGGCATCACCTGGGCGCTGGAAACCATCATCCTCGGCATTGCGCTGAACATGACGCCTTTTCTCTCCACTGAGCAGGCCATCTTCCTGGCCCCCTTCGTCAGCACCTTTATCCACGATTTCTTCTCTGCGCTCTGGGCAGCGCTCTATAACGGCGTGCGCGGAAATCTGAAAAACGTCTGGAAGGCCTTCCGCACCAAGAGCGGCAAGTTTGTCATGCTCGCAGCCGTCATCGGCGGCCCCATCGGCATGACCGGCTATGTTCTGGCAATCAACTACATGGGCGCGTCCATCGGTGCGGTCGCCAGTGCAATCTTCCCCGCAATCGGCGCGATTCTGGCCTACTTTTTCCTCAAGGAGAAGATGCAGTGGTACCGTTGGATTTTCCTTGCTGCAACGCTTCTGGGCGTGTACGGCCTGAGCTACTCTCCCGATTTGGACATCAAGAACTTCTGGCTCGGCGTCGTCGGTGCGCTGATGTGCGCCTTCGGCTGGGGCATTGAGGCCGTCATTGTCGCCAAGGGGCTTCAGGACCCTGAGGTCAAGGACGAATACGCGCTGCAAATCCGCCAGACGACCTCCGCGCTGGTCTATGGCGCGGTGCTCCTGCCGATTTTGAAGGGCTGGGGCTTCACCGTCAAGCTCTTCACGTCCGGAACCGGCTGGCTCATCCCGGTGATTGTTATCGCCGCCTTCTTTGCCACGCTTTCCTACCTCTGTTACTACAAGGCAATCGCCCGCATCGGCGCGACGAAGGCGATGGTGCTGAACATCACCTACGTCGCCTGGGCCATGGTCTTCACCGTCGTGATTCAGCTCGTGCGCAGTCAGCCGATCGAGCTGAATGCGGCGACGATCCTCTGCGCGCTCGTCGTCCTCGTCTGCGGTATCTTCGCCGCCGCCGATTTCAGGGAGCTTTTTGCAAGGAAAAAAGCATAAAAATATACCGGATTGGGAATCCCCAATCCGGTTATTTTATACGCTGTTTTAATACTTGCAGATGCGGTATTTCTTCTGCATCGCCGTTTGCAGCAGGCTGCAAAGCTCTTCCGGCTGTCCTCCGGTCACCGTCCGCAGGTCAACAAGGAATGCCTGATTTTTGTTCTCATAGAGGAAGAGGTATTGCGAGGACTGCACCGCTTTTTCAAGCAGCGCATAAGGAATCTCAATCTCGCCGCGGTAGGCCGCGCCGCTTGCCGTGGCTTTCAGCGCAGTCTCTGTAAACGTATACTCGTTTACGGCGTCCTTGAGCATTCCCAGATTTCTGAAGGTCATGCGCGGCAGCAGGCAGTGCCCCGTGAGGAAGAGGACAAAAAGCAGCACACCGCAGAAGATCAGCAAATAGCTTGAAGCATCTCTTTGCAGTGCAAAGAAGACATACAGTGCCGCGCCCAGAAACAGCGCGCTGAGGAACATTCGCAGAACGAATGTCTTTTTCGGGTTTCTCCTGCCGTACAGCCCGACCCAGGTAAAGGCCCGAATCGCCGGGTAGTCGTATTTGCAGCTTGCCTGAATACGCATCACTTTGTCCTCCGTTTTTTATTTCAGCCACTGGCGGAACACCGCCTCCAGCGAACGGTACTGCTGGATGTCCGGCTGAGTCAGCTCGCCCGCGGCGATCAAACGCTCCAGCCCGCACCGGTCAACCCAGCACGCGCCGCAGGTCTCGCCCGGCTGAAAAACCAGCTCTGAGATGGCGACATCGCGCCGCAGCGCATAAAGGTCGGTAAACCACGACTTGCCACAGCTCGTTCCAAGGAGGACAAATTCCTCCGGCGCGGCACAGATGCCCGTCTCCTCGCGCAGCTCGCGGACGATTGCCGCAAGGCTTGTCTCCCCCGCCTTTACCGCGCCGCCGGTGGACTCCCACTGATTGGGATAGCTCTCCTTTTCTGGGGAACGCCGGGTCAGAAGCGCCTGCCCGGCAGAGTTAAAAATCCAGGTGAACACGTTGATATGAAACTCTCCGGAACGCATCGGCGTTCCGCGCGGATGCGTCCTGCCCAGCGGACGGCGCTGCGCATCGTATAAGTCCCAAAGCTCCATGGCCTATGCCGCCCCCGTCAGGTGCTCGATCAGGATCTTGAAACCCATCAGAATCAGGATGATACCGCCGACAAGCTCTGCCTTGGACTTGTACTTGCTGCCGAAGATATTGCCGATCTTCAGGCCGACTGCGGAGAAAGCGAAGGTCGTCACGCCGGTGATGGCAATGGCGATCCAGATATTCGTCTCCGTCATGGCGAAGGTCACGCCGGTCGCCAGCGCGTCAATGCTCGTGGCGACCGCAAGCGGGAGCATCGTCCTTACACCGAAGGAGTCATTCAGCTTCTCTTCCTCATGACTCAGCGCCTCGCGCACCATATTCGCACCGATCAGCACCAGCAGCACGCAGGCGATCCAGTGGTCAAAGCGGCGGATGTACTCGGCAAAGGAGCTGGCAAGCAGGAAGCCCAGCAGGGGCATCAGCGCCTGAAAGCCACCGAAATAGCCGCCGATGATCAGCGCGTGCGACGGGCGGATTTTCTTCACGGAAAGGCCCTTGCTGATGGAGACGGCGAAGGCGTCCATCGACAGCGCAATCGCGGTGACGATGAGGTCAAACAGATTCATGAAATCTCCTCCGGTTTGCAGAAACTCTGCGGATACAAAAAGCCCTGACCTTCGTCAGAGCTTTTTGCTTGGTGCGAGTGATGCGACTTGAACGCACACGACGGTTGTCACACGCCCCTCAAACGTGCCTGTCTACCTATTCCAGCACACTCGCATATCCAATTTGCTTGATAATTATAATGAATTCCCACGCGTTTGTCAAGCCCTATTTTCGTTTTTTTCGCTCTTGTGATTCTTCTCCGCTTCTGCTACAATAAGCATATCTGACAGGAGGGAATGCTATGCCTCGTTTTTTTGTACCCAAGGAGGAGCTGCAAGGCAGCTTTTTGGTGCTGACCGGCGAAAATGCCGCGCACGCGAAGGTTCTTCGCCTGAAAAACGGCGACGCCGTGACCGTCTGCGACGGCGAGGGGACGGACTATGCCTGCACCGTGTCCGACGTTTCGAGCGGACAGATTTCTCTTGTTGTCCACCGTGCGGAGCAGTCGGAAAGCGAGGCCGCCGCGCGGTGCAGCGTCTACATGGCCTTTGCAAAGGCGGATAAATTTGAGCATGTGATCCAAAAGGCGACGGAGCTCGGCGCAGCTGAGCTGATCTGCTTTCCTTCCGCGCGGTGCGTTTCGCGCCCGGATGAAAAGTCGCTGGCAAAAAAGCTCGACCGCTGGCAGAAAATCGCCGCCTCGGCAGCGGAGCAATCCGGCCGCGGCGTCATTCCGCAGGTGCTTGCCGTTCCAAGCTATGCCGCCGCACTGAAACGCGCCGCAGAGGCAGAGCTTGCCGTGTGCTTCTACGAAAACGAGGAGAATCTCACCTTCCGCGCCGCCATAGAGGCCGCGCCCTTCCGTACCGCCGCCATCCTCACCGGACCGGAGGGCGGCTTCGAGCCGGAGGAGATCACGCAGGCCGCCGCAGCCGGGCTGAAAATCTGCACGCTGGGCAAGCGCATTCTGCGATGCGAGACGGCGCCTTTGTGTGCGCTTTCCGCGCTGATGTATGCCAGCGGGGAGTTCTGAATCAAATCCTTTTCCCGCAGGATTTCCTGCGGGAATTTTTTCTTCTGCCGTGCATAGTCTTGTACCAAACGGTGAAGGGGGTGCAGCGTGGAAAGGCGAAGCTCCATTCTCAGCGGCGCACTGCTGCTGACGGCGGCAAATCTATTGCTGCGGCTGATTTCCATCGGTTTTCAGGTGTTCCTTTCCGGGCAGCTCGGCGCGGGCGGTCTTGGGCTTTTGCAGCTCATCTCCACGATCGGCGTGTTCGCCATGCTGGCCGGGACCGGCGGCGTGCGCGTTGCGGCAATGTATCTCGCGGCGGAGGAATTCGGCCACCGGCGCCTTTCAGGCGTAAAGGAGGCCGTTTCCGTCTGCCTGCGCTGGGGGCTTGCCGTCAGCAGCGCGGCGGGCGCGGCGCTGTTCTTCCTTTCAGGGCTTCTCTCGGCGCGCTGGCTGCACGACCTTCGCGCCGTTTCCAGCCTGCGGGTCATGGGCGCGCTGCTGCCTTTCTCCTGCCTCTGCGGCATCATGACGGGCTATTTCACGGCCTGCTCGCGCATCCGTCAGCTCGTCGTCATCGAAATTGCCGAGCGCCTTGTCTCCATGCTGATCACCGTCGTGCTCCTGCTGACATGGGCCAGGGGCGATCTGGCGCGCTCCTGCTGCGCCATTACCTTTGGCAGCTCTGCAGGCTGCATCTTTGATTTTCTGCTGCTATACGCCATGTTTCGCCGCGATATGCGCGGTGTTCCGCCTTCAAAGGAGAATCTTCATCTGCCGCGCAGGCTTCTGCGTCTGAGCGTTCCCCTTGCGCTGAACGACATTCTCCGCGCCGGGCTAAATACGGCAGAGCAGCTGCTCATTCCCTATGGGCTTGCCCGCTACGGCGGCTCCGGCGAGGCCGGGCTCGCCGCCTACGGCACAATTCACGGCATGGTTTTCCCGATTTTGATGTTCCCGGCGGCGCTGCTGTACTCCGTGGCCGACCTGCTCGTGCCGGAGCTTTCGCGCAGCCGGGCCATGCGGCGCAGCCTGCGCATCGTCGATCTGACAGACAAATGTGTCCGCATGGGCTTTCTTTTTGCCGCGGCGGTCAGCGGCTTCTTTTTCGTCACCGCGCAGGAGCTGGGCGAGCTCGTCTACCAAAGCGCCGAGGCTGGACGGCTTTTGCGCGTCTTTGCGCCCATGCTTTTAATGCTCTATCTGGACGCCATTGTCGACGGTCTGTTAAAAGGTCTTGCAGAACAGGTGAGCTGCGTGCGCTACAACACCTTCACCTCTGTGCTTGACGTGATTCTTCTGTGGGCACTGCTGCCGCGCTGGGGGATCCGCGCCTATGTCTTCGTCTTTGCGCTGACGCATGCGGTCAACCTCTGGCTGAGCCTGCACCGCCTTTTGACCGTCTCGGAACACCGCATGGCCCCCACCGCTTTTTTGCGGCCGCTCTGCGCGTATGCGCTCGTCCTGCCGCCCGCGCTCCTACTGCCGCGCAGCGGCAATGCCCTTTGCACGGTCATCACACGCGGCGGCGCTTTTCTTTTGCTTTTGTGCGCCGCCTTTGTTCTCACGAACGCCTTTTCCTCACGCGATTACCGCTGGCTGCGCCGCGTGTTCCGCATTGACAGAAGAGATCGCGTCGGGTAAAATAGTTCAAAAGGAGGCGATTGCATGGAGCCGTCAGCACAAATTCATCCCATCCCGCCCTTATTTAACGAACGGTCGCGCGTTCTGATTCTCGGGTCCTTTCCCTCGATCAAATCCCGCGAGGCACGGTTTTTCTACGGACATCCGCAGAACCGCTTTTGGCGCGTGCTCGCAGCGGTGACAAATTCGCCGCTGCCCGAAAGCATAGAGGAAAAGAAGGCGCTGATTCTTTCCCATCACTTTGCCCTCTGGGACAGCATCGGCAGCTGCACGATCACCGGCTCCTCCGACAGCAGCATCCGCGACGTCGTGCCGAATGATCTTTCCGTCATTCTGGACAACGCACCCATCCGGCAAATCTACTGCAACGGCGCGGCATCCCTGCGCTGCTACCGCCGCTACATCGAGCCGGCCACGCACCGCGCCGCCATCGCTCTGCCCTCCACCAGCCCTGCAAATGCCTCCTGGTCGCTGGAACGGCTGATTGACGCCTGGCGGGTTATTCTTGACGAAGCATAAAGAATTCTCCGAACAGTGCTGTTCGGAGAATTCTTTTAACTTACCCAAATAGCCGGGAGCTTCGCGAACGAGAGTCCCAGCTTTTCCTGTAGCCGCAGGGAAGCCTCGTTGCCGTAGACAATGTGACAATAGGGCGTCCAACCGCGCTGCAAATGCAGGGCGATCAGATAGGCTTCGAGCTGATAGCCATAGCCCCTGCGGCGAAACTCCGGCAGAATTTCCAGCAGACCCATACTGCCCTCTGAATGTATTCCGATGAAGCCCGCCAGACGGCCGTCCTCAAACAGGCCCCACATCTGTCCGGCAGCGATGCGCTCCTTCAGATAGGGCAGCGTGTCCGATTCCGGATGGTAGTGCGCCGCAAGCGTTTCGGCATATTCCTCACCCAGCCGGCGGATATCGCAGGGCTGCATCTCCGGCGGTGCGGACTTGAGGTAAACCGCCTGCGTACAGGGCATCTGATCCCCAAGACCATAGGCGCGGCACACCGCGTCCGCCGCCTCCTGTGACTTGAGGGAGAACAGCGTATGCTTTGACAACCCCAGCCGCTGCAAGATCGTGCACAGTGCCTCGCCGTCCTGCACGTCGGACATCACCGTCCCGTCCTTATTGAGAATCACGCGGCCCTTCGGACCGTAGTAAAGTTCCGTGCCATGCTGCCGCAGGAGCGCCTGCTCCATATCCGCCGTATCGATTTGCATACCATCGCTTCTTTCCCGTTTTTCTGACTATTATAGCACAGGCAGCGGAAAATGCAAGGATCAGGCGCTTTTCTCAAACTGGCTGTTGTATAGCTCCGCATAAAAGCCGCCGCGGCGCATGAGCTCCTCGTGCGTGCCGCTCTCGATCACGTCGCCGTCGCGCATGACCAGAATCAGATCGGCATTTTTAATCGTGGACAGGCGGTGCGCAATGACAAAGCTCGTGCGGCCCTTCGTCAGCTCGTCCATAGCCCGCTGGATCAGAAGCTCCGTGCGAGTATCGACGGAGGAGGTCGCCTCGTCGAGGATCAGCATGGGCGCATTTTGCAGCATTGCGCGGGCTATGGTCAGAAGCTGCTTCTGACCGGCGGAAATGCTGCTGCTCTCGGCCAGCACCGTATCAAAGCCCTTGGGCAGCGAATGCACGAACTTGTCCAGGCCGCAGGCGCGGCAGACGCGCTCCAGCTGCTCATCGGGGATTCCCTCCATGTTGTAGACCAGGTTTTCCCGCACCGTGCCCTCAAAGAGCCAGGTGTCCTGCAAGACCATGCCAAACAGCTCGTGCACGTTTTCGCGGCGCATCTGCGCAATCGGGATGCCGTCGATTTTGATATCACCGCTGTTGATCTCAAAGAAGCGCATCAGGAGGTTTACCATTGTGGTCTTGCCTGCGCCGGTCGGGCCGACAATGGCCACCTTCTGGCCGGGCTTGACCTCAGCGGAGAAGTCCTTGATAATGACCTTATCCGGCGTATCCGGGTAGCTGAAGCGGACATGCTCAAAGCTGACCTGCCCCTTAACCTGCGGCAGCTTCTCCGTCTTTTCGCTTTCATCAGGCAGCTCCTCGCTCTCAAGGAAATCAAAAATGCGGTGGGATGAGGCAGAGGCCGTCTGCAAATTCGTCATGCCCTGCGCGATCTGCGTGAGCGGAGAGGTGAACAGGCGGACATACAGAATAAAGGAGACAATCACGCCGAAGTCGATTGTTCCGTTGATTGCAAGAATGGAGCCGAATACGCACACGGCCACATAGGCAATATTGCCGATGATATTCATCAGCGGCTGCATCATGCCGGAGAGAAACTGGGATCTCCAGTTGGCATCGTAAACGGCGGCGTTCAGCTTGTCGAAGCGCTCGCCGACCTTGCGCCCCGCACGACTGATGCGCACGACCTCATGGCCGGAGTACATCTCCTCGACATAGCCGTTCAGCTCGCCCAGACTCTTCTGCCGCGCGGTGAAATACTTCTGCGAGCGGGACATGATCAGAACCGTCAGAACCAGGCCGATCAGCGTCACACCGAGGGAAATCAGGGCAAGGCGCCACTCCGTCACAAACATCATGATCAGGCAGCCGATAAACTGCGTCACGGCGCTGATGATCGTCGGCAGGCTGTTCGTCAAGCCCTGCTGCAAGGTCGAAACATCGTTCGTAATGCGGCTGAGGATATCGCCCTGCGAGGTGGTGTTGAAGTACTTCTGCGGAACGCGGTTGATCTTTTCGGACAGCTCCGCACGCATCCGGTAGGACATTTTCAGCGTGACGACTGCCATAATATAGTGCTGGATAAATCCGAACAGGGCGCTCAGGCCGTAAATCACAGCAAGGAAAATGCCGATCTTGGCAATGGCCGAGAGGTCAATGCCCGTAAAGAGGCCGTCGGACATGATCGTCGCAATTTTGCCAACCTTGTCCGGGCCAATGATGGTCATCACTGCGCTGAGCGCCGCAAGCACCAGTGCCAGAACCACAAACCCGATCTGGGAGCGCATATAGCTGCTCAATCTCGGCAGCGCGCTGCCAATGCTTTTCTTTTTCTTCATAGCTCTCCCTCCTTCAGGCAAGCTCCGCCGCGCTGAGCTGAGAGGTCGCGATTTCGCGGTAGACGCTGCAATCGCGCATCAGCTCCTCATGCGTGCCCATGCCGACCGCCTCGCCGCGGTCGAGCACGATGATCTGATCCGCATGACGGATGGTACTGATTCTCTGTGCAACGATGATTTTCGTCGTGTCGTGAAGCTCCCGCGCAAGGCCCTCGCGCAGCAGCGCATCCGTGCGATAGTCCAGCGCGGAGAAGGAATCGTCAAAAATCAGGATCTCCGGCTTTCTCGCCAGCGCACGCGCAATGGAAAGGCGCTGCTTCTGGCCACCGGAAACATTGCGTCCGAGCTGCGCAATGGCGTAGTCCGTTCCCTCCGGCAGCTTGCTTACAAATTCGCGCGCCTGTGAAAGGTCGATCGCATCGTTCAGCACCGCCTCATCCTGCGCAGCCGCACTCTCGCCGAAGAAGACGTTCTCGCGGATGCTGCCGGCAAAGAGCACGGCCTTTTGTGTCACGTAGCCGATCTTGTCATACAGCGCGTCGAAGCTGTAATCCCGCACGTTGACGCCGTCAACGAGCACCTCGCCCTGCGTGGCGTCATAAAAGCGCGGGATCAGACTGACAAGCGTCGATTTGCCGCTGCCCGTCGCGCCGATAATCGCCAGTGTCTGGCCCTTACCTACCTTGAAATGAATTCCGGACAGCTCGTTCTCCGAGGCATGCGGGTAACGGAAGGAAACATTGCGGAACTCCACCGTACCGGTTTCTCTGCCCTCCGTGACACTGCCCTCGCGGATGGAGGCATTGCGTTCGAGCACCTCGTTGATACGCTCCGCAGAAACCTGCGCCTGCGGCACAAGCATATAGATCATCACGAGCATCATGAAGGACATCACGATATACGTCGCATAGGTGCTGAACACCAGCACCTCGCTGAACATGCTCAGCCGTGCGGCAGTGTCCGTCAGGGCGATGTTGTTGACCAACGCCGCGCCAAGCCAGTAAATCGTCAGCGCAAGGCCGTTCATGCCCAACGACATCACCGGCTGCACCAGTGCAAAGAGCTTCTGGTTCTTCATTTGCAGATTCATCATTTCGCGGCTCGGACCGTCGAATTTCTCGTTCTGGAATTGCTCAGCGTTGAAGGCGTGCACCACGTTGATGCCCGTCAGATTCTCACGTGCCACACGGTTGATCTTATCGGTCATCTTCTGCACTAGGCGGAAGCGCGGAATGCAGGTACCCATGATAATCAGCACCGTTGTGCACAGCACCACAACAAAGCCCGCCGTCACCGCCGACAGCTCCCAGCTCTTGCCGAGAATTTTAATCACCGCCCAGACCGCCATGATCGGCGCCTTGATGAGCATTTGCAGGCCCATGGCAATGATCATCTGAATCTGCGTGATGTCGTTCGTCGTTCTGGTGATCAGGCTGGGGATGGAAAAGTCGTGCATTTCCTCATTGCCGACGTCCATCACATGGTGGAACAGCTTTCCGCGGACGGTAAAGCTGAAGCCGGACGCCGTCTTTGCCGCGAGGAAGCCGCAGCCGATGGCCAGCACTGCGCTGACCGCCGTACATCCCAGCATTTTCAGGCCGACGTTCATGATATCGCCCGTCGTACCCGCCGTTTTAATCAGGGTCGTCAGCTCGGTCATATATTCCGGCAGGCGCAGGTCAAAATACACCTGCCCGATGACAAGCACCAAGCACAAAAGCGCCATCAGCTTTTCCTTCCGGCGCATATTCTTCAAAAGTTTCAGCATGCAATATCCTCCGTTTCAAACTCCGTTTTTCCGGATCTCGTCAATGTTTTCGCCCAGCATCATAAGACACCTGCGGAATGTTTCGATCTCCGTCTCACTCAAACCGTCCAGCAGCCGTCCGGCAAAGGCCCTTTGCAGCGCTCTGCCCTTCTGCAACAGTGGCACAGCTTTTTCCGTGCACACAAGGCGCGTCTTTCGGCGGTCTCCCGGAACGCTCTGCCGCAGCAGCAATCCCTCCGCCGCCAGGCGCTCGATGTAGACGGAAACGATGCCCGGCTTCAGACCCCGGCAGCGGCAGATGTCCATCGCCGTGTCGTTTTCCGGGTTGTTCGCCAGGAACATCAGAATATCCACCGCCATGGGCGGCAGCCCCGTTTCGCGGCACAGCGGCTGCAAAACCGTGTGATAGGCTTCAATAAACTTATTGGCGTTATTGAACATCTTCGACGCCGTGTATCCCCAGTCCGGCATGAAACTACCTCCGTTTTAGATATTCTATTTTTAGAACATCTAATATTATACTCAAACTGCGCTCGGCGTCAAGCAGAAAATTGTAAAAGAAATATGAACTATTCTCCGCAGAACGAGTTCAAAAGATACGCTTTTCTGCCGATGGGATATGAAAAAAGCGCCGTTCAGTTAACGGCGCTTCAGATACTTATTCTCTATTCCCCATTGCGGATCGGCAGTAAAACATAAAATCGGCAAGCATCTGACGATGCCTGCCGATTTTGGTACGCCGGAAGGGACTCGAACCCCCGACCTACTGGTTCGTAGCCAGTCACTCTATCCAACTGAGCTACCGGCGCATACCGCACTCTCAAGTGCCTAGATATCATAGCACAGGCTTCTCGAAAATGCAAGTACTTTTTTCGCCTTTTTCAAAAAAATTCCGCAGCATTCATCGGATGCGAACCCGCTGCCGGTTCATCTCTTCGATTCGCGCCGCAAAAGAGCACGCTGCCGGGCGGCGGCGCAGCTGCTCGGTGAATCTGCGGGAGTAGGCAATGAAGATACAATAGACATAGGGCATGCCGAGGTTCGTCTCCAGCAGAGAGTTGACCAGAAGCGTGTGCAGCTTTTCCCCCAGCGTCGCAAACCCGGCGCTGCGGATTCCTCCAAGAAGCAGGCCGGCCTCCCAGCCAAGCTGCACCAGAATGCCGATGGCCAGCAGCCACAAAAGCGGCATGCAGCGCATCCTGTCCTTCTGCCGCAGATTATACACGATTGCACCCAGATAACCCACAAACAAAATCGCCGCCATGTAGCCGTGATAAGCCCCGGTTGTGCGCTGGATCACGATGGGCACGGCGTCCGGCGCAAAGGTCTGCGTCAGAAGCGGGCAGCAGAACCACCAGCCCAGGATCAGCAGCGACCATTCCAGCAGGTGCTCATCCTTGGAAATCCAGAGCCAGATCCAGGCAAAATTCGTGAAGCCATAGCTCATGGACATCCACAGCAGCACCAGAAAGAGGCTGTGCCCCTCGGAAATGCTGCGCGAACGGCAAACCAGGTGGAAAATGCCGTAATCCACCAGCAGATAGACCAGTCCCATCACCAGTCCGACAAGGACTGTCATATACTTTTTCTTTTTCAGAAGCAGCAGCGCAAACACCACCAAAAAGGCGATGTCCAGCCAGATATACAGCGGAGCAAACTGCCGCCGCGCAATGATGTCCGTCATTTAATCTCTCCCCGTTTTCATGCTTCAATTTCCGTATCCGTTGCGAAGAAATATAGAATGCGTCGTTTGACCGGCAGGTCAAAAATCCGCGAGAGCGCTCTGGAATAGGCATCCAGCTGGCCGCGGTAGTAGGCCGCGCGTTCCAGCTCCCCGCCCGCGGCAATCCGGTCACTCTTGAAATCCAGAATGGTCAGGCCGTCCGGCTCGATCACGCAGCAATCCGTCACGCCCTGCAAAAGCACCTGCTCCCCTGCCAGCTCCGGCGAGTAGACGGCGGCATCGTCCAATACGGAAAATTTGAATTCCCGCACAACTTGCGCCGCCGAGCGTACAAGCCGCCCGGTTTCGGACTCGAAAAAGCGCAGCAGCTTCTCCGGCTTCACCGCCTCAAGCTGCTGAGGCGTGAGCATACGGCGCTGGCGCAGCCGCTCCAGCTCCGCGCGGACGCCTGCCAGCGTGCCGCAGTTTTCATACCGAATGAACTGCATGGCAAGGTGAATCGCCGTGCCGCGCTCCGTGGGAGAAAGCGGTCGGACCCCTTCCAGGAAGCGCGGCTCCGGGAAGTGCAGCAGCTCCTGCGGGCGCGTCTCCTCTGCCGCCTCCTCATCCAGCTCTCGGCCCTTGAGCTGTGTCGCCGTCAGCTTGGTCGGTGCACTGACCGCCGCCGCATGCGCATACCGCATGGGAAGCAGCGGCAAAAGCGTCTCCGGCCCGGCGTTCCGCGTCTCCGGCTCCGCCGCGGTCTGCTCCGCATAATCCGCTGCATCGTGCATTCGGATCTTCCACGGATACTGCGTGACGTGCGTGCAGTCCGGCTTTCCGGCGACGGCGAAAAGCTCCCCCGCCTCCGTCCGCGTCATGGCGGTCATCGAAACCCATTGTCCCATGGAATCCACGCTCTCCACGAAGAAATCCGACGCCGGAACGGTGATATCCCTCGCGATTGCTTCCAGCTGAGAAACCACACGCCTTCCGCAGCAGGAGAGAATGAGGCGGTATTTCGCTCTCGTCATGGCGACGTAAAGCACGCGCATTTCCTCGGAGATATTCTCCCGGTCGATGCGGTGCGAGATTGCATTTCTGGCGATGGTCGGGTAAGTTATTCTCCGCTCCGTGTCAAAAATGCTGCATCCGAGTCCAAGCTCGCTGTCCATCAGCACCGCCGTTCGCGCGTCGGTGTGATTGAAGCCCTTTGAAAGGTCGGCCAGAAAAACAACGGGGAATTCCAGCCCCTTTGACTTGTGGATGGTCATCAGGCGGACGGCGCCGGCGGCCGCCGTGTCTTCCGTAGAAAGGCCTCTTTCCCGCATGGCCTCCAGATAGCGAAGAAAACCGCTCAGACCATAGCGGCCGGTTGCCTCGTAGCAGTCGGTCAGGGTCTGAAATGTCTCCAGGTTTCCGGCGCATTGCAGCGGCGCATGCCGCGTGGTGAAGGCCGCGCGCAGCATGGTGCGCTCCTCAATCTCATCGAGGAGGCGCCGCAGGCCGGTGCGCTGGGCAAGACTGCGCAGCTCCCGCAAAAGCTTGCAGAATTCTGCTGCGCGCGGCGCGGCGCACACCGCATCATATAAATCGCAGCTGCGATGTTCCGCACGCAGCGCGCCAAGCTCATCCACCGTGAAGCGAAACACAGGGGAAAGCAGCACAGCCGCAAGCGGCACATCCTGCCGCGGATTGTCGATCACCTGCAAAAGCGCGGTCAGAAAGCGGATTTCCTCCGCCGCAAACAGATCGTCGCTGCCGCTGACGGCGGCAATGCCGCGGCGGCGCAGCGCATCCATATAGGTCTGCTCCTTGCCGGAGAGCGAACGCATCAGAATGACGATATCCTCCGGGCGGACCGGCCGCAGCGCATCCCCCTCCGGAATTCTTCCTGTGCGCAGCAGCTCCGCAGCGCGTTCCGCAACAAACTCCGCCTCGATCTTCGCCCGATCCACCGGCGGAAAGGCCGGCAGCTCCTTCATGTCGATACAGTGCAGCTCCACGGGCGGCTCGCCCATGTCTGCTGCCGGGCGGCGCGCATGCAGCGCCTCGGCATCGCCGTAGCGCAGGCCGCCGGTACGCGGCGTCATCGTTAGACGAAAGACGTCGTTGGCCGCCGCAAGGATCGCCGGATGGGAACGGAAGTTATCCGAAAGCAGAATCTTTCGCGGCTCTCCCTCCGCCGCCTGCGTGTAATCCGCAAAGCGGCGGTATTTTTCCAGAAAAATGCCGGGGTCGGCCAGGCGGAAGCGATAGATGGACTGCTTCACGTCGCCGACGAAGAACAGGTTTTTCCCCTCACGGGAAATCGCCTGAAAAATCGCATCCTGTACGCTGTTCGTGTCCTGATATTCGTCCACCATGATCTCGACATAGCGCCGGGACAGCTCGCGTGCAGCGGCAGTGGGCATTCCATTTTTGCCGGTCAGCAGGCGCAGCGTGTCGTGCTCCAGGTCGTTATAGTCCAGCAGATGGCGCTGAAGCTTACTCTGCCGGTAACGGGCGGCAAAGTCCTCCACCAGCTGCAAAAGGCCCTGCAGAGCCTCACCGCTGATGGAAAGGTCGTTCAGCGCCTCCTGTGAGGTCAGGGAGAATTTTTCAAGGTGGGCGCGGACCCCATTGACCACGCGCGTTCGCTGCGCCTTGACATAGGCCTGCTTCTCCGGCTCCGCGCACTTGCGGATCACCTTCAGGGCGCCAAAGTCAATGTCTGCGCTGCGGATTGCCTCCCACGAGCTCTGCCCGGCCAGCGTGCGCAACACCTGCAAATTCTCTTCAAAGGTCGGCGCGTAATTTTCCAGCGCAGGCGTCCGGGCAATGAGCTTACAGCAGTTCTCCATCGTCCCGATACAGACGGCAAGATAGCGCCGCAGCTCCTCCATGAGGTACTGCCCCCAGACGGTCTGCCCTGCGTCCGTACAGTCCGAGACGTCGAGCATGTGCCGTAGCGCCTGCATCCGCGCAGCCGGGTCGCCGTAGCACTGCACGCTGACATAAAGCCGCTCGATGCGCTCGTGAATCGCCGCATCATCCCGGCCCGCACCCAGCATATCCAGCGCCGCAGCAAGGCTTTTCTTCTCGCTGACGCTGCGATACGCCTCCTCCAGCGCCGCCGTCATGGCACGCTCGCGCAGCTGCTTTGTCTCCTCCTCGTCGCCGATGCGAAAATCCGCCGGAAGCTCCAAAACATGCGCATACTCGCGCAGCAGCGTGCCGCAGAAGGCGTGCACCGTGGAGATCTGCGCCAGATAGACGCGGCTCATCTGCCGCTGCAAATGCCGGTTTTCCGGCTGCTCCGCCAGCCGCTCGCTCAGCGCAGCGACCAGCTTTCCGCGCAGCTCGGCCGCCGCAGCCTGCGTATAAGTGATCATCAGAAAATCATCCACATTGCACCGCTCTGCGGGGTCGGCCACACGGCCAAGCACCCGGTCCACCAGAACCTTCGTCTTGCCGGACCCGGCAGCCGCGGAAACCAGTAGCGCACCGCCGCGATTGTCCACAACCGCCTGCTGCTCCTTTGTCAAAATCAGCTCAGCCATGCGCCGCCTCCTCTCCGATGATGCTCCAGAATGTTTCTGCGTTGGGTATTTTTTCCAGCCAGCGCTTCGGCACGTCCTCGCCGCAGAGCGAAGCATAGGGGCAGAAGCTGCAGGCGCCGCGGTTTTCATCCGTACAATAGGGATTCGGCGCAACCTCGCCCCGCGCCAGCCCGTCGGCAAAGGAGGCAACCTTATCCATCACAAAGCCCTCCAGCGCCCGCAGCTGCCGCGCTGAGGCAAGGTAGCCCGTGCGCTCGCCCTTTTTCAGGCTGTAGGGCAGATAAACAGGCGCTCCCTCGCCGGGCTCCATCGCGTGCAGCGTCCGCTCGTCGTCCAAAAGCAGGCCCTGCCGGCGCAGGAGCTTTCGATGCGCCGCGTCGGCATCGTCCTCAGAAAACTTGTCCTTCACGGTCACGCCGTCCATACGCGCCGGGAAGTACAGCACGCCCGCAGGAAACAGCGGCTCTCCCGTCAGACGCTGTCCATTTTTCTCCAGAGCAAAGAGATACAGGAGCATTTGCAGCCCGAGGCCGTTGGCAACGTTGGTATATTCAAAGTTTTTCTTTCCGGTTTTATAATCCACCACACGGAAGTAAAGCCGCTCGCCGCAGCGCCAGAGATCAGCCCGGTCTACATAGCCCTCCAGCTCCGCAGAAATAAGCTCGCCGCTGATATGCACCGGCGGCAGGGGGCCGTGGGCCGTAAAGCCCAGCTCCAACCAGTGCGGCCGGAATTCCGATTGGGAAAGCTCCGCATACAGCTCAGCAACCACCTGCCGCACCTCGCGGAAGGTTCTGCGGAAGAGATAGCGCTCACGTTCGGACTCCATCAGGCAGGCCAGCTCCGTCTCGGCATAGCGCTCCATCTGGGCATCCGCAATCGCCAGGACGCGCTCGCGCGAAACCACGGCAAAGCCGCCCTCCTGCATAGTCTGGCGGACGGTATGCTCCAGCACGAAATGCACAAAGGTGCCATAGAGCGGCGCGTCCAGCTCCGCCGTGCGGCGCTCGAGCACGCGCAGGCCGTATTTCAGATAATAGGCAAAGCGGCAGCCCGCAAGACAATCGATTTTCGTAGAGGACAGGCGCAGCGTCCTGCCGTAAAGCGCCGTGACCGTTGCCGGAGAGAGCGCTCCGGGGCGGTAATCTGCGGCGCGGCGCAGCGCATCAAGCTCCGCGCTTGCCTCATTTTCGCAGAGGTGCAGCCGCGGCGCAAGATAACTTCTGTGCTCTCTTGCCGAGCGGCAGACAAGCTCGCGGTCAGTGGCCGCAGTCTGCGCATCCGGGAAGAGCCTTGCCGCGCGGCGGAAGAAGTAGGCCTCCTTCCCCTCTGTGGCGCTGAGATAGATTCTCCGGCTCGGTGCGGAAAGAACATCGTGAATTCCCGCAAGCTCGCGGCTCAGGCGTCCGTCCGCCGTCGGCGCAACGCCGATGCCAAGGCGCATCAGGCTCAGGCGCTCACTGTCCGTCAAAAGGCTCTGGTTTTCCGCATTTGTGGGAAACACGCCCTCGTTCGCCCCCAACAGGAAGAGGTATTCCGTGTCGCAGCGGCGCTGAGACATCAGCCCGCCCACCGTCACACAGTCCAGACTCGCCGGAATGCTGCCAATTTGATACTGGCTGAGCGCCGTGCGCAGAACGGCAAAGAAGTCATCCGGGGTGCGCTCGCTTCTGCCCAGAACACCATAGGTCTGCTCCAAAACAGTGCAGAGGATGCCATACATCTGCGCATACTCCTGCGCATGCTGTAAATCCCCAGCCTCGTAGAGGGCCGTCGCCTGCTCGTTGAGCCGTTCACGGAAGGAGAGCGCCTCCAGGAAGGCGTGAAACGCCAGAACCATCTCCCCCGTTGTTCCCGCGCGGCGCAGGCCGTCCCGCAGGGCAAGCAGCGGCTGAAGCGCAAGGGCGCGGGATTCGTTCAGCTCCGCCAGCAGCGCCTCGCCCGCCGCGTCCTGCGGTCTGGCAAAGCCGTAGGGGCACATCGTCCACGGCCGCTCCCAGCGGCTGCCGGAAATGTTCCAGAGCAGCACATAATTCTCCAGCCGGTCGCACCGCTCCTGCTCCAGCGGGGAAAATTCGGATTTCAGATATGTAAGCACGGTCTCCTGTTCAAGGCCCGCCGTCGCAGCCTCCATGGCACACAGCAGGAAATGAATGACCGGCTCCTGCAAAAGGCTGCGGTCGCCTGCGAAATAGGCCGGGATCTCCGCACTGCGCAGCAGGCTTTCCAGCACGGGACGATAGCTTGCCTCCTGCGTGCAGACGACGGTAATCTCCCGCCAGCGCACGCCGCTGCACACCAGCCGCAGAATTTCTCCCGCCGCCCAGCGGCATTCGGCATACAGCTCCGGCGCGGTGCAAAGAGTCACCGCGTCCTGCGGCTCCCCCCAGGGCGCTGCGCTGCCGCCGAACAGCCCCTCGCGCAGATATTCCAGTGCAGAGGAAGCCTTCTCCGGCGAGAGCTGCATGCAGCGCGTCCGAATGCCCTGCGGCGCGGCCAGCGCAAGCAGCTGCCGCGCCGTCTCCTGCGCCGTTTCGTATTGCTGCCCGGGATGCTCCAGACTGTTGCAGGTCAGAGAAACCTTCACCTCCGCGCCGGACGCGAGCAGCTGCGCCAGAATCTCGCGCTGTATGCCGTTAAAATCCGTAAAGCCGTCGAAATAGAAGGTCTTCCCCTGCGCAAAGTCACTGGTCTCCAGCGCAGAGAGCAGCCGGTTCAGCTTTGTTTCCGGATTCTGCCCGCAGTGCTCACACACACCGGCATAGCTCTCCATCAGAAGCGCAAATTCCTCGGTCTTGACCGCAAGCGCACCGCCAAGCTCCACAGCAGCCGCCCGCAGCGCCGCAGGCGTCACGCAGAAGCTGCGGAATTCCTCCAGGGTGTCCAGCAGGCGCAGCAGGAATTCCGGCTTCACCGCGGCACTGCCAAAGATTTTCAGGCGGGAGCGCACCTGCTCCACCGCCAGAGACATCATCAAAAGGCGGCCGCCCGCATCCGTTTCCGTGTCCGCCGCGCCGCCCTCTATGGAAAACACGCGGTTGGCAAGCCGGGAAAAGCTCAAAACCTCGGCATAGCGGCTGATGCTGTCGCCGCCCATGCGGCAAAGCTCACGCTCCGCCGCGTGGGAAAACTGCTCCGGCGTGACCAGAATCTGCTTTCCCCTCACCGCCTCCGCGCAGATCCGCGTAAGAAGACGCCGTGTATTCTCTTTTCGATCCGGGCAAAGAATGATCTCCAGCACGTGTTTCACCTCTTTTCTTTATCATACCATAAAAACCGAAAAAAGACTACTTTATTTGTTCAGCGTTTTCGCAGCGGAGATTGCCGCCGCAGCGCCGTCGGCCGCCGCGGTAATGATCTGCCGAATCGCACCGGAACG
Source organism: uncultured Oscillospiraceae bacterium (assembly GCA_934622035.1). Lineage (GTDB taxonomy): Bacteria > Bacillota > Clostridia > Oscillospirales > Oscillospiraceae > JAZOXB01. Next base: position 74,183 of record CAKTVG010000005.1, on the reverse strand, counting down.
GACATCGCCCGCCGCGAAGACGCCCGGAATCGACGTCTCCAGCGCCGCATTCGTCTGTAGGAAGCCGCCCTCATCCATTGCCAGCACGCCGCGGAAGAGCTTACTCTCCGGCTCTGCGCCGACCGCGACGAACACCCCATCCACGGCGATGCAGCTCTCTTCGCCCGTTGCTCTGTTTTTGAGCCGAATTTCCTCCAAGAACTCTCCACCCATGAGCGCAGTTACCTCGGTATCCCAGTGAATGCTGAGATTTTCCAGCCCGGCAAGCGCTGCCTGCTCCGCCTTTCCGGCGCGCAGGGCGCTTCTGCGATGAATCAGGTGCACCTGCGTGCACAGCTTGCTCAATAGCAGCGCATCGCCTGCCGCCGTGTTTCCCCCGCCGACCACGGCGACGCGCTTGCCGCGGAAGAACATGCCGTCACAGGCGGCGCAGTAACTGACGCCGCGCCCCGTCAGCCGCAGCTCCTCCGGCAGGCCTAGCCTGCGCGGAGACGCGCCAGTCGCCGCAATGAGCGTCCGCGCGGTATAGGCGACGCTTACCGTGCGAACGGTCTTTGTTTCCGCCGTCAGCTCGACTGAAATTGCCTTTTCTCCCAGCCACTGTGCATCCGCATCCTCGGCCTGACGCCGCATCCGCTCCGCAAGCTGCGCGCCGTCCGCGCAGGAAACGCCGGGATAATTCTCAATCCGGCCGGTCAGGAGCATTTGTCCTCCCGCACTCCTTCCTTCCAGCAGCGCACAGCGCAGGCCGCTGCGCGCCGCATAGAGCGCAGCCGTACACCCCGCCGGGCCGCCGCCGAGAATCAGAACGTCATACATAAAAATCACCTCGTCCGGATAGCTTATCCGGACGAGGTGATTTTATCCAATGTCATTGCGCATCGTTTCTCGCAGAAACGCGGCAGAGCACAACAAAGCGTGCATTTTCAAATTCATAGGCGCAGGTGGAGAGCGTGACGATATGATCCTCTGCCGTCAGCTCTATGTTGGCATCGAAGCTCGACTGTGCCTTCGCACTTCTCAGGAAGCTGAGGTAGTCGTCGTCGCTTGCAAAATCGATCGTGTAGGCTGCGCTGTCATAGGTCGTCGTATAGGCGGCGAAGACCTCGAAGTCATAGGTACCGTACTCGGTTTCAAAGTACATCACCGGATGCGCCGCGTAATAATCGGCGTCCTTGTACTTTTGCAGCGTACCGAACATGATGCCGGAGAACATGTTGTGGCCGTAGATGATCGTATTGTCGTCGGCAAACCCCTTGTCGCAGCGGTAATCGGTGAACAGGCAGCCGTTGTAGTTATACGAGCCGTCAATCAGGCGGTGCAGATAATAGTCGTTGTCCGACGCCTGCACAACGGGGTAGTCGATCGGCGTGTCCGGGCTGTAGAGCCAGCCGGTGAAATCCGGATAGGCCTCGGCAAGCGCCGCCGTGTCCACACGCGGCTCAGCCATCGGGTCTTCCTCGGTAGGTTCCTCATCGCCGTCCGACGTCTTATCGTCCGGTTTTTTCGACGGCTTCGGCATGCTGAAGCTGCTGAGAATATTGTCATATTCTCCGGCCGCCTTGTTTTTCTCGGAATAGTAGGACCAGATACGGTATGCACTATAGGCAAAGACACATAGAAAAACAACAAACAAAACCCAAATCAGCACCCGCAGCACGGGGGATGATTCTTTCTTTTTCTTTTCGTTTTCGTTCATGGGAGCTCCTCCATTCGCAGGTAACAGTAGTTAAATCATAGCAGATTCCGCGCAAAAATGCAATCGTTTCTTTCCCCGCCCGGCGGAACAATTTGCTCGTTGCGTTTTCTGGCGATTCCTGATATAATAGAATAAAAAATCAGAAAGAAGAAAGAGGCGATAAAAATGCGTCGTTCCCTGAAGAAGGGCGGAAGAGAGCTGCTGTCAGCCGTTCTCCTTTTTGCACTGTTTTTCATCCGCTTTACCTATTATGGGCTAAGGTACTATCCTCAGCTTGACGATTATCTGCATTACAGCGTCTATACGCCTGCGACCATAACGGCGGATTTTCTCACCACCCGGCCTCTGGCAAGCATCCTGGATATCCACCTCTGGGGCGGCTTCTGGGGAAACATGATCGTCGCCGTGCTCCTTTTGTCCATTCTCTATACGCTGGCCATTTATATCCTGATGCGTGTTTTCCGGCAGTACTTCTCCTGCGGCTGGCTGTTTCTGCTGACCGCCGCGCTGCTGCCGATGAGCTTTGAGGGGCTTTATTGGATTTCCGCCTCCTCACGCATCATCCCCGGACTGTTCTTCGCCGCGCTGGCCGCGCTGATGCTGCAATGCTTCTATGAGCGGAAGCACTGGGTCTTCCCCATTCTCTTTACGCTCTTCCAGCTGGTTTCGTTCTTCTTCTACGAGCAGATTCTCCTGCTGTCCATTGCCATCACGCTTGTGCAGTCCGTGCTGAACGCGCGCCGCCTGCGCTGGAAGGTGCTGGTCGGTCTGCTCAGCTTTTTGAATCTCGCCATCTATCTCATCGTCATTTCTCTGCTTGGCAGCAGCGCGCGCACGCAGCTTGCCAATCCCTTCTCCGCCGCCTACTGGACGGAAAAGCTGCCGTCTCTGCTGCGCCAGCTTTACGAGTGCTTTGTCAGCGCGAATTTCTTCACGCTGGGCAAGGGCTTTGTGCGCGGCCTGCGCTACCTCTTCCGCGACGGGGCGTGGCTCTATCTACTCGGCGTTCTCGCGCTCTGCATCCTGCTGCTCGTCTTCCAGCTGCGCAGAACGGAGGGAAAATTTGCCCGCAGAAATGCCGAAGCCGCATTTCAGAAATACAAGCCGCTCGTCGGCCTGATTCTGCTGCTGGCGCCGCTGGCCGTGTTCTTCGCCATTTCCTACAACTGGTTCTCCCTGCGCAATGCGGTCCCCTCAATTCTCGGTCTTGCCATTCTGGTCGAATGGGCTGTGGAGTCCTTCTTCCGGGAGTATAAGCATCAAAAGGCCGTCATTGCGGTGCTCGCGGCGCTTCTGGCCTTCACCTGCTGCATGGCTTCCGTTTCCGAAATGCACGACTACCACGTGACAAACCGAAACGACAAAAAGCTGGCGCAGGACATCGGCGACGGACTGCGCGAGGTGCCCGCCGGGGAGCGCGTCGGCATTCTTCATCTGGAGGAAAGCTATCTGGAAACCTGGAACTACCAGTACCACGAGCACTTCACCGGCTGCGGCGGCAGCAGCTGGGCGCTGTCGAACGCGATCACCTCCGTCACCGGCTCCGCACTTTCCTGCGAGGTCACGCCGCTGGCGGTGAAGCCGCCCTACTACACGCCGGAGACTTTTGATGCAAAAAAGCTCTCCAATTTTGACCGGCTCTATCTCTACGATTTCAACACCGGCGCATTGACGCCCGTCACCTACACCGAGCTGGAAAACGGCGACTACGAAGTTCGCTTCGAAGACGGCATGCTCGTCTTCACCATCTGGCGCGGGCCGGACGGCTGCGGCTACGTTCGCTGGTAATCGCGCAAAACGGCAACGAGGCTCCACCTCGTTGCCGTTGTTTTATTCTTCGACCGCGCGGCAGATCGCACTGACCAGCAGCTCGCGTCCGGTGCCCTTCTCCGCAGAAAACGGGATCAGCGGCACGTCGTCCGCCAGCTCCAGCGTTTGGCGGATACAGGCCATATTCGGCTCGATTTCGCGGGGCTTGAGCTTGTCCAGCTTGTTTGCAACCACCAGAAAGGGCCGCTGCGTGCCGCGGAACAGCTCTGCCATCACGCAATCCAGCTGCGTCGGCTTATGCCGCGCGTCCACGATCATCACGCCCAGCGTAATCTGCTCCGGAAGCGCAAAGTAGGATTCCGTCAGCTTGCCCCAGCGCTCCTTTTCCGCGTTGGAAACCTTGGCATAGCCATAGCCGGGCAGATCAACAAAGTATGCCTTCTCGTCCACCCGGAAGAAGTTGATATGGATGGTTTTGCCCGGAGTCTGTCCGACACGGGCAAAATTTTTACGCCGTAAAACGCAGTTGAGAACGGAGGATTTGCCCACATTCGATTTGCCTGCGAAGGCGACCTGCGGCAGGCCGTCTGCCGGGAAGGCATTCGGCTGTGCCGCGGATTTGATAAATTCAACCTTCTGTAGATTCATCACTGGCGAATCCCCGTCTTTGTCTGCGGCGCGTCGTGCGCCACGGGGAGCACACGCTCCTCCTTGCGCTGCGGCAGCGTTTCCTCCGGCTTCTCCGGCTGGACAAGCGCAGCGTCAATCACGGCGTCCACATGCTCCACAAGCAGGAAGTTCAGCGCACGGCGAACCGTCTGGTCAATTTCCTGCAGGTCCTTTTCGTTCTCCTTCGGGATGATGACTGTGCGCACGCCGTGGCGCAGCGCCGCCATGGTCTTCTCCTTCAGGCCGCCGATGGGCAGCACGCGGCCGCGGATGGAAATCTCGCCCGTCATTGCAATGTCGCGGCGCACCGGGCGGTTCGTCAGCGCAGAAACCATCGCAGTGCAGACGGTAATACCCGCCGAGGGGCCGTCCTTCGGTACCGCGCCCTCCGGGAAGTGGACATGGATGTCCTTTGTTTTGTAAAAGTCCTCCGGGATGTGCAGGCGCGCCGCGCGGCTGCGGATATAGCTCATTGCAGCCTGGACGGATTCCTTCATCACATCGCCGAGGTTGCCGGTCAGATTCAGCTTACCGCTGCCCTCTACCACATTGCACTCGACCTCCAGCGTCTCGCCGCCGACGGCAGTCCAGGCAAGGCCGGTCACAAGGCCGACGGTATCGGCGGGCGCCAGCTTATCCGGCAGGATCCTGCGCGGTCCAAGGAAATTCTCAATTACAGCGCCGGTCACGCTGATGCGCTTCGTTTCCGGCTCGGAGACAATGCGCATCGCGCACTTGCGGCACAGCGCCGCAATCTCACGCTCCAGCGTTCTGACGCCGGATTCGCGCGTATAGCAGGCAATGATCTCACGGATTGCATCGTCCGTCACGCGTACCTGTGACTTTTTCAGCCCGTGCTTTTTCAGCTGCTTCGGCAGCAGGTGCTGCTTGGCGATCATCAGCTTTTCCTCGTCCGTGTAGGAGCCGAGTTCGATGACCTCCATGCGGTCGAGCAGCGGGCGCGGGATGGTATCGACCGTGTTGGCCGTGGTGATGAACATGCACTCGCTCAGATCGAAGGGCAGCTCAAGAAAGTTATCGCGGAAGGTCGCATTCTGCTCGGAATCCAGCACCTCCAGCAGCGCAGAGGAGGGATCGCCGCGGTAATCGCTGCCCAGCTTGTCGATCTCGTCGAGCAGCAGCAGCGGATTCTTCGTTCCGGCCTGCTGCACCGCCGTGAGGATTCGGCCGGGCATCGCACCGATATAGGTCTTTCTGTGACCGCGAATTTCCGCCTCATCGTGGATGCCGCCAAGGGAGATTCGCGCAAGCTTGCGGTTCAGCGCCCGTGCAATGCTCATGGCAATGGACGTTTTGCCCACGCCCGGAGGGCCGACAAGGCAGATGATCTGCCCCGGAAGCTCCGGCGCAAGCTGCTTGACGGCAAGGATTTCAAGGATACGCTCCTTGACCTTCTCCAGTCCGAAGTGATCCTCATCCAGAATTTTCCTGGCGGCACGGACGTCACAGCGCTCCTTGCTGCGGCGGTTCCAAGGCAGCTCCAGCGCAACGTCCAGATAGTTGCGGATGACGGACGCCTCCGCAGAGCCGTAGGGCTGCTTTGTCAGGCGCTGAAGCTCCTTGTCAAGCTTCTCGGAGATCTCCTCCGGCAGCGCCAGCTTTTCAATTTTCTGGCGGTATTCTTCAAATTCCGCCTCATCATCGTTCTCGCCCAGCTCGCTGCGGATGACCTTCATCTGCTCGCGCAGGAAGTAGTCCCGCTGGCCCTTGTCGATGCTTTGCTGGGTTTTGTCCTGCAATTGATTTTCAAGCCGCAGAACCTCCAGCTCACGGGCAAAGAGCTTGAGCGTCGTTTCCAGGCGGCGGACGGGATGCAGCTGGCTCAGCACGCGCATCTTCTCCTGATAGGAGAAGGTCGCAGCCTGGCTCATCAGATCGGCGATATAGCCGGGGTCGTTAGAGGCAAGGATCTTGAGCATTGTCTCCTGCACAGGCCGCGGCGCGAGGTCGGCAAACTCGTCGAACAGCTGCGCCGCCTGACGGTGCAGCGCCTCGATTCTCGGCGTATCCGGCACATAGTCTGCATCCGGCAGGGACTCCACACGCGCGCTGAGATAGGGCGAGGTCTGCTGTACCTCCGTCACCTTCGCGCGGAATTCTCCCACCACCAGGACTCTGACGGAATCACCCGGCATTTTCAGTACCTGGCGCACCTGCGCCACGGTGCCGACGGCGTAAAGATCGTCGAAGGAGGGATCGTCCTGCAAAATGTCCTTCTGCGTTACCAGAAAGATGCGCTGATCGGCATTCATTGCCTTTTCCAGCGCACGGATGGATTTTTCCCGTCCCACGTCAAAGTGCATCGTCGTCTGCGGGAAAACCGTCATGCCGCGCAGAGCAAGCACCGGCATGCGCTCGGTAATAATCAGTTCTTTCATGCGTTCTCCTTTCCAAAAAGGATTCTGAGAAAAGGAAGGAGGCATAGAAACCCCATCGGTTTCCACGGCCCCCTTCTCTCTTGCTATTTGGTTAACTCGGCCTCTTCAGGCGGGCGCGGTCCTTTGCCCGTGTCAGCTCCGGCTGGCTGCCTTTTTCCACACAGTCGCGCGTGATGAGCACCTTGCTGATCGACGGGTCGGAGGGTATTTCGTACATGACGTTCGTCATGACGTCCTCCAGCACTGCGCGCAGGCCTCTCGCGCCGATCTTGCGGTCAATCGCCTTCTGCGCGATGGCGTCGAGCGCGGCGTTTTCGAAGTCCAGCGTCACATGATCCAGCTCCAGCAGCTTGCGATACTGGCGGCAAAGCGCGTTTTTCGGTTCCGTCAGGATGCGGACAAGATCCTCCTTGCGCAGGCTCGACAGGCTGGTCACCACCGGCAGACGGCCGACCAGCTCCGGAATGATACCGAATTTCAGCAGGTCATGCGGCTGCACCTGTTCAAACAGCGTCCCGACGTCCAGCTCCTCCCGGCTCTTCAGCTCAGAGCCGAAGCCAAGGCTGGAGCGGTCGGTGCGCTTTTCGATGATCTTATCCAGGCCGTCGAAGGCGCCGCCGCAGATAAACAGGATATTCGTCGTGTCGATCTGGATGAATTCCTGCTGGGGGTGCTTTCTGCCGCCCTGCGGGGGCACATTGGCAACCGTTCCCTCGAGGATCTTCAGCAGCGCCTGCTGCACGCCCTCGCCGGAAACATCGCGGGTGATGGAGGTATTTTCGCTCTTGCGGGCGATTTTATCCATCTCATCGATATAGATGATGCCGCGCTCGGCAAGCTCCACATCGAAGTCCGCCGCTTGCAGCAGGCGCAGCAGGATGTTTTCCACATCCTCGCCGACATAGCCCGCCTCGGTCAGCGTTGTGGCGTCCGCAATGGCGAAGGGAACATTCAGGATCTTTGCAAGCGTCTGGGCGAAGAGCGTCTTGCCGCAGCCGGTGGGGCCGATGAGCAGAATGTTGCTCTTTTGCAGCTCAACATCGGATTCTCCGCCAAAGTAAATGCGCTTGTAGTGGTTATACACCGCAACGGAAAGGGCGATTTTCGCCTTGTCCTGTCCGATGATATAGCCGTCCATGTATTCCTTAATCTGTTTGGGGGTTGGGAGGTTTTCCGGTTTTTCCGGAATCTGCTCCGTGGTATCGTACATATCTTCCTGAAGGAGGGTGCTGCACAGTGCCACGCACTCATTGCAGATATACGCGTTGGGGCCGGACAGAATACGTTTGACCTGTCCCTGCGTTTTCCCACAGAAAGAGCAGCGAATTAACTTATCCGCCAAAATCAAATCCCTCCCGATGCTTGCTTTATCTCTGATAGATGACCTTATCGATCAGGCCGTAGCTCTTAGCCTCCTCGGCGGTAAGGAAGTGGTCGCGCTCGGTATCGCGCGTGACCTCCTCAATGGAGCGGCCGGTGTTGGCAGCCATGATCTCATTCAACCGCTTTTTGATGTCCGCGATGCGCTGGGCATGGATCTGGATATCCGTCACCTGACCCTGTGCGCCGCCGGACGGCTGATGGATCATGATCTCCGCATTCGGAAGCGCAATGCGCTTGCCCTTCGTGCCGGAGGACAGCAGGAACGCGCCCATGGACGCCGCCATGCCGATGCAAATCGTGGAAACGTCGCACTTGATATACTGCATGGTGTCGTAAATCGCAAGGCCGGCAGTGACAACGCCGCCGGGGCTGTTGATATAGAACTGGATGTCCTTGTCCGGATCCTGCGCCTCAAGATACAGCATCTGCGCCACGATCAGGCTGGCAGTGGTATCGTTGACCTCCTCGGAGAGGAAGATGATACGGTCATTGAGCAGGCGGGAGAAAATATCATAGGAACGCTCTCCGCGGCTGGTCTGTTCTACAACATAAGGTACTAAACTCATACCGATACTCCTTTCAAAACACGATCAGAATCATTCTAACCATGTGCAAGGAAGATTATTCCGCTTTTTCCTCCGCCTTGGGCGCAACGGCAACGGCAGATTCTGCGATGAGCTTTGCAGCCTTACGAACCTGAAGGTCGCCCTTCATGCCGTCAAGCTTCAGCAGCTCCTTGACCTTGTCCAGCTCCATCTTGTAGCTGTCGGCCAGCTTCTTGTATTCTTCCTCACACTCTTCTTCGGAAACCTCGATCTTCTCGGCATCGACAACGGCATCAAGCATAACGTTGGTGCGGACGGCGTTCAGCGCGCCGGGACGCAGGCTGTTGCGGATGGCGTTCATGTCGCCGCCGAGCATTTGTGCATAGGCCTCGAGAGAGGCGCCCTGTGCGCGCAGCTCATAGTCCATGCGCTCGAGCTGACGGTCCACTTCCTCGTCGACCATGCTGTCGGGGATCTCCGCGGTCATGTTGGCAGCGGCCTTCTCCACAGCGGCGTTTTCAAACGCGCGGTCGATGCCGGCCTGCTTCTCGTCGCGGATGCGATTTTCGATGTCGGCGCGCAGCTCGTCCATGGTGTCGAACTCGGAAACGTCCTTCACAAACTCGTCGTCCTTCTCGGGCAGAACGGTTTCCTTGACCTCATGCACCTTGACCTTGAAGGTCACTTCCTTGCCGGCCAGGTCGGCGGAGTGATAGTTCTCCGGGAAGGTAACGTTGATGTCCTTCTCCTCACCGGCGCTCATGCCGACAACCTGCTCCTCGAAGCCGGGGATGAAGGAGCCGGAGCCGAGCAGCAGCTCGTGGTTCTCGCCCTTGCCGCCCTGGAAGGGCACGCCGTTCAGGAAGCCCTCGAAATCGATGACGGCAGTGTCTCCATTCTGCGCGGGACGCTCCACCGTGGAAATGCGGGCAACATTCTGCGCCATGCGGTCGATCTCGGCGTCCACCTCGGACTCCTTGACCTCTGCGTCAACCTTCTCCACCTCGAGGCCCTTGTATTCACCGAGGGTCACAACGGGGTAAAGATCGGTCACGATCGTCAGCGTGACGGAATCGTCGTCGCCGATCTTCATATCGGAAACGCTGGGACGGCCCACGGGCTTCATGTCCTGCGTCATGACTGCATCCTGATAAATCTGCGGGAACATCTCTTCGATTGCGTCCTCAAAAAAGACATGCTTGCCGTAAGCGGCCTCGATCACCACGCGGGGCGCCTTGCCCTTGCGGAAGCCGGGAATCGCGATGTCCTTGCGGTACTTGAGATACGCCTTGTTGATGGCAGGCTCAAGCTCTGCACGGGTCAGCTCTACGGTTACGGTTGCCTTGGAAGTCTCTTTTTCTACGCTTTTGACATTCATTTGGATAATCCTCCTATGTGTTGCGCCGAATGCGCACATTTTACTCCAGAATCCGTACTATATTATCAGAAAATAATGAAAAATACAAGATGTATTTTCTTCAGACCGGCAAAAAAGTCCGTAATCGTCAAAACCGATTATTATCTTCGTCGTTTTCTGTCTCTGCACTTTGATTTACAAAAGTGAGACACTTCGAACTTTTAGCTGCAAAATATAGCTTGCTTCGCAAGGGTTTTGACTTACTGCTCAACTCGCGCCCTACCGTACCTATGTACGCCGACGGACGCGAGTTGCTTGTCTTCCGAACTTTTTTGCGGTCTGCCGGGTGTCAAAAAAGTCCGTGATCGTAAAAATTGACTCTTATTTCGGTCTGCCGGTGGGTTTATGTTCTATTTCAGCCGAATCGGTTTGAAATTGATATAATCTGCCGCAGTCAGGCGAAATTCCACTCCGGCATAGGTTCCCTCGATTGCCAGCTTGTGGCTGTCGCCGTGCAGGTGTCCGTAGCAGCAGAGCTTCACGTGGTAGCGGCTCAGCAGCTCCAGAATTTCCGGGCACTGATAGCCACGGTAGCGCGGCGGATAGTGCAGGAAGCAGTAAATCTCCTCGGCGTCCCCTGCCGCCTTCAGTGATGCCTCCAGGCGGATCAGCTCGCGCTTGAAGACCTTGTCGTTGTGGCTGCCCGGTGCAGCGTCCTCCTCAAAGAACCAACCGCGCGTGCCGGTGATCGCCGTGTTTTCATAAAAATAGCAGTTGTTATTCAGAATAAACTGATTGGAAAAGCCGTTCGCTTCGCAGAATTTATAGAACTTTGCCGCCGTCGTCCACCAATAGTCATGGTTCCCCTTCAAAATGATCTTCCGTCCAGGGATGCTGTCGATAAACGCAAAATCCTCCCGCGCCGCGTCCAGCCCCAGCGCCCAGGAAAGGTCGCCGAGCAGGACGGTCGTGTCCTCCGGCTGAATGACGGACAGCCCCTCGCGCAGCTTCTCCACATATCCCTGCCACGCGCCGCCAAAGACGTCCATCGGCTTATCCGCGCCGAAGGAAAGATGCAGATCTCCGATTGCGTACAGCGCCATCCGTTCTCCTCCTTACAATAGCCGCATCAGGTTTTTCCAGAATATGTTCTCCAACAGGCCGTCGTCGTAGCCCCTGCCGCGCAGGTAATTCCAGAACGCAGCATAACCGTCCACGCCGGTAAAGCCGGACGCCAGCACATCGCAGCCGTCCAGATCGCCGCCCAGAGCAACGTGCTCCTCGCCGCAGAGGCAGAGCATATGCTCCAAATGCCGCAGGAGCATTCCGAAATCAGCATCGCCGCCGAGGAAGGGCGGATAGAGATTCAACCCGACCGTTCCGCCGAGCTGGGCAACGGCGCGCAGCTGGTCATCCGTCAGATTGCGGCTGTGCGCGCAAAGCGCTTTGCAATTGGAGTGGCTGGCGACAATGGGCCGCCCGGCCATCTCGCACAGCTGCCAGAACGCGCGCTCGGAAAGGTGGCTGACATCGAGAAGCATGCCCGTCTCCTCGGCGGCGCGGACAAAATCACGGCCCTTTTCCGTCAGAGGTGCTCCGGTCAAATGGCAGCCTGCAAGCGAATTGTCGGCATTCCAGGTCAGGGTCGTCATGATAAAGCCCTGCGCATGCAGGGCTACCAGGTGGGCCGGGTCGCAGTCAATGCTCTCCGGGCCTTCGAGGGACAGAAGCGCAGCCGTCTTTCCCTGCGACCAAACCGCTTGAATTTCCCTCGCGTTTTTCGCAGGCGCAATACGGCCGACATTCTTTTCCAGCTCTCGCCGCAGAACAGCCAGCGGGAGCGACAGCGCGTCCTCCGGCTTTGCAAACACGCCGGGCTGTCCGGCGCAGCTGCAAAACGCAAAGACCTGTGCATAGTTTTCCAGCGTCTGAGCCCGGCGCAGATCGATGTGGCAGGTGTTTTGCAGCAATCCCTCTTCCCTGCGCCACAATTCAAAGGCGGTATCGCAGTGGCCGTCAAACACTCTCATGAAAAGGCGTCCTCCCAATGGCGCACCGTGGGCCGCCGCGTTGCGGTGCCCTCCGGCGCATAGACCTCGATGACATCAAAGCGCGGCTGCTTTTCCGTTTGCTCATGCTGAGACAGATAGATTGCCGCCGTCTCCCTCAGGCGCTCCTGCTTGCGGCGGTCAACGAATTCCATGGCCTCGGCAAAGGCGGCGCTTTTACGCAGCTTCACCTCCACAAACACCAGATACTCCCGGTTTTCCGCAATCAGGTCGATCTCCCCGAAGCGGCAGCGATAATTCGCCGCGACAATGGTATAGCGTTTTTTCCGCAGATACTCCGCTGCAACGCCCTCGCCCCAGCGGCCCAACAGATCACTCGGCATAGAATTTTTTCAGGAAGGTACGGCGATGGATGGGGCAGGGGCCGTATTCCCGCAGCGCAGCATAATGCGCGCGCGTGCCGTAGCCCTTATGCACGTCAAAGCCGTACTCCGGGTAGCGCTTCGCCTGCTCCAGCATGAAGTCGTCCCGCGTCACCTTCGCCAGAATGGATGCCGCAGCGATGTTTGCGCTTAGGCTGTCGCCCTTGACGATCGTGCGCACCGGCAGGCCAAAATCCGTCTCGCGGTTGCCGTCGATCAGGGCAATGTCCGGGCAGACGGAAAGCTGCTCCATTGCCCGGCGCATGGCGAGGAAGGTCGCCTGCAAAATATTGATCTCGTCGATCTCCTGCTCCGTCGCAAAGGCAATGCCATAGGCCACGGCCTGCGCGGTAATCTCCTCAAAAAGCGCCCGGCGGCGCTTGTCGGAGAGCTTTTTCGAATCGTTCAGTCCTTCAATTTCCAGATCCTTGGGCAGAATGACCGCCGCAGCGCACACCGGCCCGGCCAGTGGGCCTCTGCCTGCCTCATCCACACCGCAGACAATCCGGAAGCCCTCGTCATAGCAGCGGTGCTCATAATTCCAAAGTTCGCTCATGGTTCTCTCTCCTCAATCCGGCGTGAAGCTCAGCCGCTGGCGCAGGCCGTCGGCCACAATGTCATAGATTATCGCGCCGTCCTCGCGGACGGTCTTCTCCATCGTCACCTCGCGTCCCTTGCAATAGGCGCGGGCGACGGCATCGGTATCGTCCGTTTCCACCTCGCCGACAAAAACGTCGCGCATCTGATTGTTCGCGCAGAGATTGAATATCTCGCGAATCAGCTCATAGCTCTGCATCTTCCGGGCCCTCCAGCGTAAAACGGCCGATCTTGCAATTGCGGTATTCTTCCAGCAGGACGCGCGCCATGCGCTCGGTGTCGATCTCCCCGCGCGCAAGCAGGAATCCGCGGCGCCGCCCGGCCTCCGTCAGAAGATCGTAGCCGGAGGCGCTCTCCGGCGGGTCGAGCTTATACCGCGCGCGCATGGCCTCGGGGTAGCGCCGCCAGAGCATGGCAATCAAATGACAGGCCAGCGTCTCCACATCGAGCACGTCGTCCTTCACGGCGCCGGTGTAGGCGAGCCGCCGGCCGACCTCCTCGTCGTCAAACTTCGGCCAGAGAATGCCCGGCGTATCCAAAAGAAGCAGGCCGCGGTCCACCGTGACCCACTGCTTGCCGCGCGTCACGCCGGGACGGTTTTCGGCCTTTGCGCCCTTGCGTCCGGCGATTTGATTGATAAAGGTCGATTTGCCGACATTGGGAATGCCGACGATCATTAGCTTCAGCGGGCGGCCCACCTGCCCCTTCTCGGCATAGCGCTGCAATTTTTCCGCCAGCAGCGCACGCACCGTTGGAACAAAGCGGTCGATCCCCTTTCGGCTCTTGCAGTCCGTGCAAACGACCGCTGCGCCCTGCGCACGGAACCAGTCGCTCCAGAGCGCCGTCATCGCAGGGTCGGCGAGGTCGATCCGATTCAGGATCACCATGCGCGGCTTGCTGCCGCAAAGCGCGGCAATATCCGGATTGCGGCTGGAATACGGAATTCTGGCATCCACCAGCTCGCACACCGCGTCGACCAGCTTCAAGTCCGCCTCCATCTGGCGGCGGGTTTTTGTCATGTGGCCCGGATACCACTGGATGCCCATGCGGTCGTCCGTCATGATACCGCTCCGATCCGCTTGAAGTCCCGGCTGCCGTCTTCTTCCTTTCCGGGGAAAAGCACCAGCAAAACCTTGCCCAGCACCTGACTCTTTTCGATCTGGCCGATGCCCTCATAGCGGCTGTCGGCCGAGCGGTTGCGGTTGTCTCCCATGACGAAAATGCAGCCCTCGCTCACCGTATAGGGGAACTGCACCGTTGCATAGCTCGGCGCAAGCATCACCCCGTTGATATAATCCTCCTCCAGCGGCGTGCCATCCACATAGACCGTCGCCACGCCGTCGCCGTCGTAATGGATATCGATGGTCTGCCCTTCCGTCGCGATTACGCGCTTAACGATAGGCTCCCCGTTTTCAAAGCTCTGCTTCCGCGCAACGATGATATCGCCCTGCTCCAGATCCCCCATCAGGAAATTGCTCAGCAGCGCAACGTAGTCGCCGTTTTGCAGCGTCTGCATCATGGACGGGCCGGATACCCCAACCAATCGAATGACAAATACAAAAAACAGCGTAATCGCCGCCAGAATGTACACCAGGTCATGCAGCAGCGCGTAGACATCCCGCATCGGGCCGTTCTTCTTCGGCGCACGTTTCTTTTCCTCCATCGCCTGCTCCTTTCTGCCGCGCAGTGCGGCCATTGCTCCTATTCTAAGCTATTATACATCATTACAACGCAGAAATAAAGAGCAAAAAACGGCTGCACGCAAAATTGCAGATTGCGTGCAGCCGATATTCTTTTTAACAGGCTTCGAACAGACCGGCCAGTTTGCGTGCGGCCTGCTCCATATTCCGCAGACCGCGGTCAACGGTATCTGCGTCAAAGGCGTTCAGGTAGGCGTCTGCCTCCAGCGTGAACCAGCCCGAATAACCGATCTGCTTCAGCGCTCTGACAATTGCATCAAAATCGATCTGCATGGAAAACGGAAGCTGATGAGAGTCGTGCCAGCGGTCGTTGTCGTGCAGATGCAGCGCGGCGATCCGTTTCCCCAGCGCGCGGATCATCTCCGGGGCCGAGGTGCCGAGGCCCCGCATTTCCGCGTGCCCGACATCGAGGCAGGCCACAAGATCGGGATCGTTTACCGCATTGAGATGTGCAAGAAAGCTCTCCGGCGTTGCACAGGCGGCAAAGCAGGCATGATCCTCCGCGCTGTCCCAGCACCACATATTCTCCGCAGCCAGCTTCACGCCGCAGGCTTTGGCAAAGGGCAGCAACTCGAGATACATCTGCGCATTCTCTTCCGGGCCCTTGTAGTTGTCCGGATGGATGACGCAGATGCTCCCGCCCGCCTCGGCGGTGCATTCAATGGCGCGGCAGAGGCAATCGCGAACCGCCTTGCAGTTGACGGGATACGGCGCATGGGACTGGTTGCACACAATGCCGTTATCCAGCCCGATTTTCTTCAGCTCCCGCGCAAATTTCAGAGCTTCCGCGGTACGCAGCGGATGGCCGCCCTCCAGCAGCACGCCGTCTTCAAACTGCACCATTGTAAACATGGAAAAATCCCATGCGTCAAAGCCCGCCCTGGCGACCAGCTCGACCGTCCTGCGCTCGCCGACAATATGCGCCGCAGAACCGATTTCCGTCGATATTTTCACAGTCCTTCTCCTTTTGCAGATGGCAGTTCCGGCGGCTGGCCAGGCCAGCCGCCGGAAAAAACATAATTACAGATGCTTCATGCGCTCCTCGCTCTCGGCCAGCTGTGCAAGCAGGCCTTCGAGCTTCTCTAGCTTCGCGCGTTCCGCATTCACGACCGCCTCCGGCGCCTTGGCGAGGAAGCTCTCATTGCTCAGCTTGCCGCGGATACCGGCCAGCTGCTTCTCGGTCTTTTCCTTTTCCTTGGCAATCCGCGCCAGCTCCTTCTCGATGTCAAGAAGCTGATTCATCGGCAGATACACCGCCGCATCGTGCGTCACGCAGGAGATCATGGATTCGTGCCCCTCCGGCTCCGCCGCGCAGACAACGACCTGATCGGCGTAGGCAAGGCGGGTCATAAAGCCGCTGCCCTCCGTGAAGATTTCCGGCTTCTTTGTCACGACATAGAGCGTGCACTTCTTGGAGGGCGGAACGTTCATCTCCGCACGGCGGTTGCGCACGGCGCGGATGGCGCTCATAATGCTCTCCATGGCGGTCTCCTCCGCCTTGAAGCTGAGCTTTTCGTCATAGACCGGCCAGGAGGCGACAATCAGCGCCTCGCCCTCGTGCGGGATGGCCTGCCAGATTTCCTCGGTAATAAACGGCATGAAGGGGTGCATCAGCCGCAGAATCTGATCGAGGACGTACAGCAGCACCTTCTGCGCGGCAAGCTTGCTCTTCTCGTCCTCGCCGTACAGGCGGGCCTTCGTCAGCTCGATATACCAGTCGCAGTAGCTGTCCCAGATAAAGTCATAGACCTTCTGGACGGCGATGCCCAGCTCATACTTTTCCAGGTTCTCAGTGGCATCCGCGATCAGAGTGTTAAGCTTGGAGAGAATCCACTTATCGGCAGTCTCCAGCTCCGAAAGCTCCGGCAGCTCGTTTTTGTCGACGGACAGGTTCATCATGACATAGCGGCTGGCGTTCCAGAGCTTATTGGCAAAGTTGCGCATTGCCTCGCAGCGTTCGACATAGAAGCGCATGTCGTTGCCGGGAGAGTTTGCCGTGATCATGTTCATACGCAGCGCATCGGAGCCGTAGCGGTCGATCATCTCCAGAGGATCGATGCCGTTGCCGAGGGACTTGGACATCTTTCTGCCCTTGTCGTCGCGGACAAGGCCGTGGATGAGCACCGTGTGGAAGGGCGGCTTGCCGGTCTGCTTGCAGGAAGAGAAGATCATGCGCGCAACCCAGAAGAAAATGATGTCGTAGCCGGTCACAAGCACATCCGTCGGGAAGAAATACTTGAAGTCCTCTGCCTCCGTATCCGGCCAGCCCAGCGTTTCAAAGGGCCAAAGCGCCGAGGAGAACCAGGTGTCCAGCACGTCCTCGTCGCGGGTGATATTCTTACTGCCGCAGGCCTCGCAGCAGGTGGCGTCCTCGCGGGAAACGGTCATATGGCCGCAGTCGGTGCAGTACCACGCCGGGATCTGGTGGCCCCACCAGAGCTGGCGGGAAATGCACCAGTCGCGGACATTCTCCATCCAGTTGGTATAGATCTTCGTAAAGCGCTCGGGGACGAACTTCGTCTCGCCCTCGTTGACGACGCGCAGCGCTTCCTCCGCCAGGGGCTTCATCTTGACGAACCACTGTGCGGAGATGATCGGCTCGACGTCGC
The DNA here is from genome assembly GCA_934622035.1 of uncultured Oscillospiraceae bacterium. Lineage (GTDB taxonomy): Bacteria > Bacillota > Clostridia > Oscillospirales > Oscillospiraceae > JAZOXB01. The sequence continues at coordinate 57,024 of CAKTVG010000005.1, read as the reverse complement.
GGTGGCAGCGGTAGCAGGTGCCGACATTGTGGTTATACGGCTCAACCTTGACCAGGTAGCCCTGCTCCTCCAGATCGGCGACAATCTGCTTTCTGGCTTCATAGCGGTCGAGGCCCTGATACTTGCCGCCAAACTCGTTGACCTTGCCGTTGTCGTCCAGCACGCGGATAATCTCAAGGTTATGGCGCAGGCCGACCTCAAAGTCGTTGGGGTCGTGTGCCGGGGTCATCTTAACGCAGCCGGTGCCGAAATCCATCTCGGCATAGTCGTCTGCAACAACGGGAATTTCCTTGTTGACCAGAGGCAGGATGACCTTCTTGCCGACGATATCTTTATAACGCTCGTCGTTGGGGTTGACGCACACGCCGCTGTCGCCCAGCATGGTCTCCGGACGGGTTGTCGCAACGATGACCTCGCCGGTGCCGTCGGCCAGCGGGTAGCGGATATGCCAGAGGTGGCCGGGCTTATCGACATATTCGACCTCTGCGTCTGACAGCGCGGTGACGCAGTGCGGGCACCAGTTGATGATGCGGCTGCCCTTGTAGATCAGCCCCTGCTCATACAGATTCACGAACACCTCGCGGACCGCCTTCGAGCAGCCCTCGTCCATCGTGAAGCGCGCGCGCTCCCAGTCGCAGGACGCGCCGAGCTTCTTCTGCTGCTCGACGATACGGTTGCCGTACTTGTGCTTCCAGTCCCAGACTCTCTCCAGGAACTTTTCGCGGCCGAGGTCGTAGCGGGTCAGGCCCTCCTTGCGCAGCTCCTCCTCCACACGAATCTGTGTGGCGATGCCGGCATGATCTACGCCCGGAACCCACAGGGCGGCATAGCCCTGCATCCGCTTATAGCGCGTCAGGACGTCCTGCATAGCCGCGTCCATCGCGTGGCCCATGTGCAGCTGACCCGTGACATTGGGGGGCGGCATGACGATGGTAAAGGGCTTCTTTGCCGGGTCGCGCTTGGTGTGGAAGTAGCCGTTGTCCGACCAGAACTGATACAGCCGGGCCTCCACGTCCTTCGGCTCGTAGGTCTTGGGTAATTCTTTCATATACTTCTCCTTCTTATCGGCATGATAAAAAATCGCCCTGAGCTGCTTGCTCAGGGCGAAAAACTCCGCGGTACCACCTGAATTCCTCATTTTTATGAGGCGCTTCATCCTCTGTAACGGGAGGACCCGCAGCAGCCTACTGGATTCAGCTGCCATGCTCAGGAGCGACCTTTCCTTCGGCCTCCGCAGGAACTTTCACCGGCCGTCCCCTCTCTGAAGCGGAAAACTGAGTACTTCTCTCCGTCAACGCGTTTTCCAATATGGTGCTATGATACAGGAATTCTCGGAATTTGTCAAGCGTTTTGCGGCAGATAGGTCCGCATTGCGGCATCCAGCGCGTCGAGCAGGCGCAGCGCCGCAGCCTTGCTCGAATCGACGGCGGTCAGATAGAGCTTGATCTTCGGCTCCGTGCCGGACGGACGCAGGATCACACTGCCCTTTTCGCCCAGCGTGAGCGCGATCACGTTCGACTTCGGCAGATTGACCGGCTCTTCCGCGCCGGTACGCAAATCGCGATGGAAGCGCAGCAGATAGTCCGTGTACTCCGTGACCTCAGCCCCCGCAAGCGCCGCCGGAATTTCCGCGCGGAAATCCGCCATGAACTTGGCGGCAATCTGCATGGCATCCGGACCGCTCAGCTCCACGCTGATGACCTTCGCTTCGTGATAGCCCAGCTCTTCATACAGCGCGTCGATCTTCTGCGCCAGGTTCATACCCTCGCGCTTGAGCTTTGCAGCCAGATCACAGACGAGCATGGAGGCGACAACGGCATCCTTATCGCGGGCATAGGTGCCCTTGAGATAGCCGCAGCTCTCCTCAAAGCCAAAGACAAAACGGTGCTCCTCCCCCTTCTGCTCCAGCTTGAGAATTTCGCCGCCGATATACTTGAAGCCGGTCAGGACCCTGCGCATTTTCACGCCGTAGCGGGCGGCGATTTTGTCCGCCATGGGGGTGGAGACGATGCTGCGTACCGCGACGGGATCGGCGGGGATAGCCTTCTTTTCGGCAAGTGCGCCGAGGATATAGTCCAGCAGCAGGCAGCCCAGCTCGTTGCCGCTGAGCTTGCGGAAGCCGCCGTTTTCAGGAACGGCCACGGCGCAGCGGTCGCAGTCCGGGTCGGTGCCGAGAATCAGATCAGGCTGCGTCTGCGCGGCGAGCTTATAGCTCTCCTGCATGGCGGCGTCCATCTCCGGATTCGGATATTCGCAGGTGGTGAAATCGCCGTCCGGAAGCTCCTGCACGGGAACAACCGTAACGTCAACCCCGGTTCTACCGAGCACCGTCCGCACCGGCACATTGCCCGTACCGTGCAGCGGCGTATAGACGACGTGCACATTCGCAGGCTCGTCTGTCAGGCGTTCGGCCAGTACGGTCTGATAGTAGCGCTCCCACAGCTCGTCGGAAATGTATTCCACGCCGCCCTGCGCCAGCGCTTCTTCAAAGGTCAGCTTCGGCAGAATAAAATACGGCGTTTCGGAAATGGCGTTCAGCACGATCGCCGCAGGCTCATCCGTCATCTGGCAGCCGTCCGGGCCATAGCACTTGATGCCGTTATACTGGCTGGCGTTGTGGCTGGCGGAGACGACGATACCGGTGCCGCAGCCCAGCTGACGCACGGCAAAGGAAACCATGGGCGTCGGCGCAAGCACGCGGTAGACGTAAACATGCACGCCCGCCTCGGCCAGCGCAACGGCGCAAATCTCTGCAAAATTACGGGAATTGTGGCGGGAATCGTATCCGATGGCGCACTTTTTCGGAAGCTCGGAGCCCATCAGCCAGGCGGCAAGGCCCTGCGCCGCACGGCGAACGGTAAACGCATTCATGCGGTTCGTGCCGATGCCCATGATGCCGCGGATGCCGCCGGTACCGAATTGCAGCTCCGCGCCGAAGCAGCTTTTGATCTCGTCCTCGTTCTGCGACAGTTCCTTCAGCTTTCTGAGATCGCCCTCGCACAGCGGCGCCGTCTTGCACCAGATTTGATAGCGTTCAATATAGTTCATGGAAACCTCCCGATTTTAAGAAAGCAGGTCAATTAAAAATTGGCCTGCTGAGAATCAAAAATTACACGTCTTCAATAATAGCGGAGTTGTTTCTCGCCTGCGGATTGACCAGCGCGCGGAACTTGGAGCGGGAGTCACGGATCTCGGACAGCGCCTCGGCGACTGCCTCCTCGGTGCGGCGCAGGGAATCATCGACATAGTCGTTCGTGACCTGCTTGAGCTCCTTGATCTTATCCTGCGCAGCGCGGACCATATCGTTGGCCTGCGTCTTCGCTTCGTTATACACAGCCTCCTGAGAGACAAGCTGGCGCGCCTGCGCCTGCGCAGCCTTGAGAATGCCCTCGGCCTCGCGCTTTGCGCTGGTGATCAGCTCACCGCGGGACTCGACGATCGTCTTGGCCTGCTTCAGCTCGCCGGGAAGCTGATTGCTGATCTCATCCAGCAGATCCAGCACGCGTTCGCGCTCCACGGCGCACTTATCGCTGCTGAAGGGTACGCTTCTCGCGTCCTGCACCATCTCATACAGAGTACCGATCAGTTCTTCAATGCTATGCTCGTTCATCGTTGTTCCTCCTTATTGGTTCTTCGTTGCAATATTCTGTCCTGAAATTCTCGGATGATCTCCGGCGGCAGCAGATCCGTCAGGTCTGCGCCGTAATAGCCCATTTCCTTCACCACGCTGGAGCTGAGGTACATATACTGATGCTCCGCCGTCAAAAACAGCGAATCCAGCTCCGGATTCAGCTTCCGGTTGATCATCGCCATCTGGAATTCTTTTTCAAAATCCGAACCGGCGCGCAGGCCCTTGACAATCGTGCAGCAGCCATGCTGCGCGGCATATTCCGCCAGCAGGCCGTCATGTGCATCGACGGTGACATTCGGCAGATCGGCAGTCACGCGCTCAATCTGGGAGCGGCGCTCCGCAAGGGTAAACATCGGGCTTTTTTCGCTGTTGACCATCACACAGACGATCACGCGGTCAAACAGGCGCGAGGCGCGCCGGATGATGTTCAGGTGTCCGTTGGTCACGGGGTCAAAGCTGCCGGGGTAAACGGCAATTTTCATGCAATATCCTCTCGCGCTTCCTTTCGGAAGAGCGTTATCGTTGTTTTTCCGTAATTGTAGTCGCGCGAACGCGTCAGACCGGGGATATCCGCATCAAGCAGCTTTCCCCTGGGACGCTCTGTGATAATTATACCACCATCCGCCAAAATGTCAATTTCAGAGATGCGTTTTATCGCATTTTCTAAAGATTTTTCTGCATATGGCGGGTCTAAAAAAATCAAATGGAAGCGCTCCCTGCACCGGTCAAGATAGGCAAGGTAATCGCCGCGGACGACCTGCGCCCGGTCGGTCAGGTGTGTACGGCGCAGGTTTTCCCGAACCAGTGCGGCGGCATCCTCCCGCTGATCTACGAAAACCGCGTGCCGCGCGCCGCGGCTGAGCGCCTCGATGCCAAGCTGGCCTGTTCCGGCAAACAGATCCAGAACATCTCCGCTGATGTCATATTGGATGATGTTAAAGAGGGCCTCCTTGACGCGGTCGGCCGTCGGGCGGGTGTGCATTCCCTCCGGGGTTTTGAGATTGGTGCCTCTGGCGGTACCGGTGATCACTCTCATGGCGTTGGCTCCTGTGGATGAAAATAGTCATAAACCGCTCTTGCGGCAGACGCGGGCAGACACTGCTGAAGCTCCTCCAGCCCGGCTTCACGGATGGCCACGACGGACTTGAACCTTTTCAGCAGCAGATTACGCCGCTTCTCGCCGATTCCTTCAATGGCATCCAGACTCGAGCCGCGCACATGCTTGCTGCGCAGCTGGCGGTGATAGGTAATGGCAAAGCGGTGCGTCTCCTCCTGAATTCTTCCGATCAGGGCAAAGACGGCGGGGATGCTCTGGATGCCAATCTCCTCGCCCTGCGGCGTAACAAGCGCGCGGGTGCGATGGCGGTTGTCCTTGACCATGCCGAAGACCGGCAAAACGATCCCCATTTGTGCCAGCGCCTCGCGCACCGTCTCGGCATGGACGGCGCCGCCGTCGATGAGCAGGACGTCCGGCCTTTCGTCGAAGCCCTTATCACCGTCCAGATAATGGCAGAAGCGGCGGCAGAGCACCTGACGCATGGAGGCATAGTCGTCCTGATCCTCCATATTCTCCAGCTTAAAGCGCTTATAATCCGATTTTTTCGGCTTGCCGTCCACGAAGACCGTCATGGATGCGACAATGTCCGTCCCGGCGGTATTGGAGATGTCATAGGCCTCCATGCGGCGCAGCGGCGCGGACAGGCGCAGCATGTTTTGCAGCAGCACGAGCGTGCCGTTCAGGCGCTCGGCCGCGGTTGTGGCACGTTCGGCCTCCTCGCGGGCGTTCTTCTCCGCCAGCTCCGCAAGGCGCTTGCCGTCGCCTCGCTGCGGCACGAGAATGGAAACATTCTTATCCAGCTTTTCCTTTAACAGCTGTGCAAAGGGCGCCGCGTCCTCCATGGGCGCAGGCAGCAGAATACGCTTCGGCGCGGCCTGCCGCTGCAAATAGTATTGCTTTACGAGGGACGACAGCGCGTCCTCATCCGCGTCCGGCACAGGCAGAACCTCATAGTCCTTGTCCATCAGATTGCCGCGGATAAAATGCAGCACGGCAAAGCACGCCTTTGCCTCGGTCTGATACCAGCCGATGACGTCGGTGTCCGCCATGGTTCCGGCGGTAACAAGCTGCCGCTGGCCGAGAGAAGCAATGGCCTGCATGCGGTCGCGCAGCTCCGCCGCGCGTTCAAATTCCAGGTGCTCGGCCGCTTCCTCCATCTGCGTCTTCAGCTCGTCTGCAAGGCTCTGGTACTTTCCCTCCAGCAGGCGCGCCGCCTGCTCGAGCCGGTCGTGATACTCCGTCTGCTTCATGCCGGGGCGGCACCAACCGTCGCATTTGTTCATCTGAAAATTCAGGCAGGGGCGCTCCTTGCCGAGGTCACGTGGGAATTTTTTCGAGCAGCCCGGCAAGCGGAAGGTCGTCCGGATGGCGTCGATCACCTGCTGAGAGCGGCCGCGGCTGCCGTAGGGTCCGAAATAGCGCGCGCCGTCCTCACGGACGCGGGTTGCCAGTGTGATGACGGGGTAGTCCTCCCGCAGGTCGATGCGCAGATAGGGATAGCCCTTATCATCCTTGAGCAGGATATTGTATTTGGGCATATAGTGCTTGATGAGAGAGCATTCGAGCACCAGCGCCTCAAATTCCGTCGCGGCGGCAATCGTCTCGAAGTGATCGACCTGAGAGACCATCCGCCGCGTTTTTGGCGTATGGGAGGACGTCTCCTGAAAATACTGCGTCACACGGTTTTTCAGTTTTTTCGCCTTGCCGACGTAAATCACCCGATCCGCCGCGTCCTTCATCAGATAGACGCCCGGCTCGTAGGGCAGCGACAGCGCCGCAAGCTTCAGTTCTTCCTTCGTCATACCAAAAAAGAAAGGCGCCCCAGACGCCCTTTCAGCGGCGTTTGGGGCAGCCTCAAACCTCAGTAAATATCCTTGACGAGCATCGCAGCAAGCGATTTGACTGCCGCAACCTCGTCGGAGCCGTCCGCAATCAGGGAGATCTCCGTACCCGTGGTGATTCCCATGGAAAGCACGCCGAGCAGGCTCTTTGCATTGATCTTGCGGTCGTCCGCCTCGATCCAGATGCTGGAGCGGAATTCATTCGCCTTCTGAATGAAATAGGTCGCCTGCTTATTGTGAAGTCCGGATTCACACTTTACGACTGTTTTTTCTGTGTACATGCGCGTCACTCCTTCAAAGTTACAATCCGCCGATTGTATGTCTGCAATAAACTATAACAAATTTGAAACAATTGGTCAACAGATTTTCAAAAAAAATTAGAAACATTCAAAAAGCAGCATCCCGATTTTATCCCAATTCCGCGATTGTCACGCCGTCCTCGCCCTCGCCGTAGACGCCGAGGCGGTAGCGCTTGACTGCGCGGTTGTGCTTGAGTTCGTCCTGTACGGCCTTGCGCAGGACGCCCGTTCCCTTTCCATGGATGATCCGCACGGAGGAGAGATTCGCCAGCATGGCGTTGTCCAGAAAAACCGAAAGCGTCGCGACCGCCTCGTCCGCACTCATGCCGCGCAGATCCAGCTCCGTCGCCGCGCCCGCGCTGCGGAACTCCCGCTTTGTGCGCTCGATGATCTTCTTCGCCTGCTGCTTCGTCTCCTCGATCAGATAGACCTCATCCGGCTTGGCGGTAACCTTCATGATTCCCGCCTGCAATTCGTAAGAGCCGTCCTTGAGGATGGACAGCACCTGCGCTCTTGTGCCGAAGCGCAGCAGCTCGACCGTGTCGCCCACCTTGATTGCGCGGGCAGGCTCCGGCCGTGCCTGCGGCTTCTGCCGGTCGGAAAGCGCGTCCTCCGCCTCGTTGAGCTTCCGGCGCAGCTCCGCCTGCCTGGCGTTGCTGCCCTGCACGTCCGCGCCGTCCTTCATCTGCTTGCGCAGCTGCTTGAGCTCCTCAGCCACCTCGCTGGAGGTGCGGCGCGCGTCGTCGATGATCCGCTGCGCCTCCGCACGCGCACTGCGCACGGCCTTTTCACGCTCGCGCTTGATCTCGTCGTAATATGCCTCGGATTTTTCCTTCATCTGCTCGGTTTCCAGCCGCAGGCGCTCGGCCTCCAGCTTCGCAGCCTCCATCTGCTGGCGCTGCTGCTCGAGCTGATTGAGAACGTCCTCAAAATTGCGGTCGTTTTCGTTGACATAGCTCTTTGCCTTGTCGATGATACCCTCCGCAAGGCCCAGCCGGCGCGCAATGGCAAAGGCGTTGGATTTGCCGGGGATGCCGATGAGCAGACGGTAGGTCGGGCGCAGCGTCTCTACGTCGAACTCGCACGAGGCGTTCATAACGCCCTTTGTGCGCATGGCATAGAGTTTCAGCTCCGCATAATGCGTCGTCGCGGCGACACGGCTGCCGCAGCCGCGGCAGGATTCGATCAGCGCAATGGCCAGCGCCGCGCCCTCGGCGGGGTCCGTGCCGGCGCCCAACTCGTCAAAGAGCACGAGCGTCCGTTCGTCACATTGGCCAACGATCTCCACAATATTTTTCATATGCGCGGAGAAGGTGGAAAGCGACTGCTCAATGGACTGCTCATCGCCGATGTCCGCCAGGACGCGGTCAAATACGGCGATTGCGCTGCCATGGTCGGCGGGAATGTGCAGGCCGCACTCTGCCATTAAGGTCAGAAGGCCGATGGTTTTCAGTGTGACGGTCTTGCCGCCGGTGTTCGGGCCGGTGATGATCAGCGTGTCGAAGTCGCTTCCGAGCCGCACGCTGATGGGAACCACCTTTTTCCGGTCGATCAGCGGGTGGCGCGCACGCACCAACTCCATGGATGCGCTCTCGCAGATTTCCGGCTCCATGCCGTCGATGCGCAGAGAATAGCGCGCCTTCGCAAAAATCACGTCAAGAATAATGAGCATCTCATAGCTGTGGCAGATACTCTCGCGGAAGGTCGCCGCCTCCGCCGAAAGCTCCGCCAGAATGCGCTCGATCTCCTTTTTCTCCCGGATGAGCAGCTCGCGCAGCGCATTGTTGGCGTTGACCGCCGACATCGGCTCGATGAAAAACGTGCTTCCCGTGGAGGAAACATCGTGGATCAGGCCGGGAATCTCGGATTTGTACTCACTCTTGACCGGCACGACATAGCGGTCGCCCCGCAGTGTAATGATGGGGTCGCGCAGGTATTTGGCATAGGAGGGCGAGGAGATGATCTTTTGCAGAGACTCCTTGACCCTTGCGCTCTGGATGCGCATATGGCGGCGGATATCGGCCAGTTCGCTGCTCGCCGCATCCGCGATCTCCTCCTCGGAGAGGATGGAATTCGTGATTTTATCCTCCAGATAGCGGTTGGGTGAAAGCTCCTGAAAATAGACGTCCAGCACGCTTTCCGTGCTGTCGCTGTTGTAATACGCCTTGACGCTGCGGATACACCGAAGCACGCCCGCAATGCGCAGCAGCTCCGCCGGGGTCAGGCAGCCACCGCGGTCCGCCCGCTCCAGAGACGCGCCGACCTCGCGCACATCCTGAAAGCCGGGTGCGCCCTTGAGCGTCATCATCCTGCAGGCGGCGCTGGTCTGCGCCAGAAGCCTGCGAATATCCTCTGCATCCGAAAGCGGAAGAAGTGCACGGCAGCGCTCCTTGGCCTCCTCGCTCACGGCGCAGTCGGCAAGCTTGGAAAGGACGGTGTCCAATTCCAGCTTTTTCATTGATTTTTCATATAGTTCTGTCATTTGTTTAACTCCAGGAAAAGGGATTTATAAAAATCCAAAGTGTAAAAGCCGCGCTCCAGCTTGGTGCAGAGATAGCTCTCCGTGATGCCGCTGAGCGCCTGCGCAGCCTCGTCGGACAGTCGGAAGGAGAAGAGCTTTTTCAGGGGCGCGGATGCGATATACCGCATGGCGGCAAGCGTGGACGCGGTCAGCGGCATGCGGATGCCGTCCGTCTCCCCGCTGCGGCAGCCGGCGCATTGCAGCACGCCCTGCGTGATATTGAACCTGTCGGCCTCCGGGCTGCCGCAGACGGCGCAGCCGGAGAGATCCGGCAGATAGCCCTCAAGGCACATCACTCTTAGCTCAAACACCGCCTTGACGAGCGTCTGCGCATGCGTCCCGCGCGAGAGAACATACAGGCAGTTGAGCAGCAGCGACAAAAGCTCCGAATCCGGCGCATCCTCCTGGGAGATCGTCTCCGTCACCTGGGCAAAATAGGAGGCCAGCGACAGCAGCTCCACATCCTCCCCCAGCGGGGAAAACATTTCCTTCGGCGTCGCCTCGGTCACGGTATACCGGCCATTATAATCCAGCAGCGTGAATTCGGAAAAGGTCAGAAGCTGACAGCCCGCGCGCAGCTTGCTCGACCTGCTTTTCACGCCCCTTGCCTTTGCGGTGAGCTGTCCTGCGTCGCGCGTGAGCAGCGTCAGCAGCTTGTCGTTGTCCTTATACTGCGTCTCGCGCAGCACGATCCCGTCGGTTTTGAGATACATATACGCTCCTGCCTATGTATGCCGCCGTCGCGGCAGGCTTTCATTTGTGTTCTCGTTTCTTGGCGAGCAGGTACGCCTCCGGCGCCCCCGTCTCCAAAAACAGCGTCCAGAAAAATGCGGCATCCATCGGTCGAACCTCCTAAAGCGTCTGACCTTAGGATTCGCCAAATGCGGCGCAGTATGTCTGGAAAGTTATTCGTAACCGAAGTTGCGGATCATGTGCTGGCTGTCGCGCCAGTTTTCCTTGACCTTGACCCAGGTCTGCAAAAAGACCTTGGTTCCCATAAAGCGCTCACAGTCCTCACGGGCGGCAGTGCTGATTTTTTTGAGCATCGCGCCGTTTTTTCCGATGATGATGCCCTTATGGCTGGCTTTTTCGCAGTAAATCGTCGCATCCACATCGACGACGCCGTTATCCCGTTCGGAAAACTTCGTGATCTCCACGGCCGTGCCGTGCGGGATCTCTCGCTCCAGATTCCACAGGAGCTTTTCGCGGATGATCTCCGCGATCACCTGCCGCTCCGGCTGATCGGAAACGACGTCCTCCGGGAACAGGAACGGCCCCGGCGCCGCATATTTTTCGCATTCGCGCAGCAGCTCGTTCACGCCGTCCTTATAGCGCGCGGAGATTGGCAGCACCGCATCAAAGGAATAGCGCTCGGAATAGGCCGCAATTACGGCGAGCAGGCTCTCTTTTTCCACGGTGTCGATCTTATTGATGACAAGAATCGCCGGCGCGCCCGTTGCGGCGATGTCCGCGATGAGTGCCTCCTCCTGCGGGCCGACGTGGGCAATCGGCTCGACCATGAGCAAAATGGCGTCCACATCTGCGACGGATTCGTGCACGACCTCGACCATATAGTCGCCGAGACGGGTGCGCGGCTTATGGAAGCCCGGCGTGTCAATGAAGACAAACTGCGTATCGCCGCGCGTCACGACGCCGCAGATGCGGTTGCGCGTGGTCTGCGGCTTATTGGAAACAATGGCGATCTTCTCGCCCACCAGACGGTTGATGAGCGTGGATTTCCCCACATTCGGCCGTCCGGCAATGGTAATCATGGCTGATTTCGTATGCATACTGTTCTCCTGTTATCTTTGTAATCCCAGGCCCGCTGCGATGATCTCCTCGCGCGTGCGCATCTGCCGCTTCTGCTCACCCTCGTCCATGTGGTCATAGCCCAGAAGATGCAGAATGGAATGGATGGTCAAATAGCCGATCTCGCGGCGCGTCGTATTGCCGAAGCGCTTTGCCTGATCTCTGGCACGCTCCAGAGAGATTGCCATATCGCCCAGCGGCAGAAGACCCGTCTGCGGGTCGATGTCCTCGCTGACGTCTTCCGGGAAGGCGCCGGGGGTGAACTGAAACATCGGGAAGGACAGCACATCCGTCGCGCTGTCGACATTGCGCATGGCGCGGTTGATGGCGCGGATGCCCTCGTCGTCCGTCACAAGCACATTGATCTCACAGGGGACGTTTACGCCCTCCGCTTCCAGTGCCGCAGAAATGCAGCGGTGCAGATGCACCGTCAGCGCAGGGCTTTTATCTCTGCGGTTGGCATAGCGCACGATTATCTGATGCTTCATTTTTCGTACTTCCTTCTATAAACTTTTTTCTGTGCGGGCAGGGGCTTCTTTTCCCCCGTCTCATAGGCGGCAATGATCCGCTGCACCAGTGCATGGCGCACAACGTCGCTTGCCGTCAGGCGGCAGATGGCGATGTCCGGAATGTTTTCCAGGATCCGCACCGCATCCTTCAGGCCGCTGACCTTGTCGCCCGGCAGGTCGATCTGGGTCACGTCGCCGGTGATGACGATCTTGGAGCCGAAGCCCAGGCGCGTCAGGAACATTTTCATCTGCTCTCGCGTCGTATTCTGCGCCTCGTCGAGGATGATGAAGCTGTCGTCGAGCGTGCGGCCGCGCATGTAAGCCAGCGGCGCGACCTCGATATTGCCGCGTTCCAGATATTTCTGATAGGTTTCCGCGCCGAGCATGTCATACAGCGCGTCGTACAGCGGGCGCAGATAGGGATCGACCTTGTTCTGCAAATCGCCGGGCAGAAAGCCCAGCCGCTCCCCGGCCTCGACCGCCGGGCGCGTCAGGATAATGCGGTTGACCGCCTTTTCGCGGAAGGCTGCGACGGCGGCAGCAACGGCAAGATAGGTTTTGCCCGTACCGGCGGGGCCGACGCCGATGGTAATCGTATTTTTCTGAATGGCCTTCATATAGCGCTGCTGCCCCAGCGTTTTGGCCTTGACCGGTCGGCCCTTGGCCGTGATGCAGACGACGTCCTTCGCCATTTCGGCGATTTTGTCGTCGTTGCCGCTGGAAACCAGATCGATCAAATAGCGAACCTTCTGCTCGTCTATCGTCTCGCCCTTGGCGGCCAGCGTCAGCAGGCCCTCGATGGCGCGCGCGCCCTTATCGGCAGCCTCCTCGTCACCGGAGATTTTCAGCTCCGTGCCGCGGTTGGTGATGCGTACCTGATAGGTCTGCTCAATTCGTTTGATATTCTCATCAAAGGAGCCGAAAACGTTGATGATCTGCTCGATGCGTTCGGCATTGATGATTCTTTCGCTCATGGTGTTCTCCTTATCTCCGTCACAGGGACAATCCGGGCGATCATCTCCCGGCAGGCGCTTTCCGCATGCAGAATGTAAAGTCCCTCCGAGGTCAGAAAGGACGTCTGCGTGCTTTGCAGCTCCCCTGCGATCATGCTTTCCTTGGTGCCGTGCTGCCAGGCGGTCAAAAGGCGCTCCTGTGCAGCCGCTTCGTCCGCCGCGCGGGGCTCGAGACGGTATTCGCGGTATGTCGCCGTCTCTACGGCAACGCGAAATGTCCGCCCGCCCGGAAGCGACAAGCTTTTCTCGTTTATCATTTTATCACAATTCCCCACCGGAATTCCACTGTTTCCGGATAAATTTATTCTTTTTCTTCCGACGATCAGCGTCCGCTGCGTCCAGACGCGGCCGGTATAGCGCTTGACCTGCTCTGTTTGGAGCATGACAAGCGTTCCCGCATGCCAGGTAGTCGCATAGATTTCTGCATTGGCGCAAACGGCGCGCACCATCAGCCCATAGTCCTCATAGCCGGAAACCAGAAGCTGCCCCTCGCGCACCGCCTGCCCCTTGAAGCAGAGCTTCATGCCCTCCAGAACGGAAATGTCCGTCAAAACGCCGTCACGGGCGGCAACAACGTTTGCCACGGCGTACTGCGGCCGCTGCGGCTGCGGTGAAAGCCGCTCCGTCACGAGCACTTGCAGCCTGCCGCCGCTACGGTTGACCGCGATCCAGGACAGCTGCGGCAGGAGATTGAGCATGCGGTGCTTGGTGAGCTGCTGGTCGATGTCCGCGCCGCAGGTGCCGGGGCCGATGCCAAGCTCTTCCAGCGCGCGCAGAATCTCCTCCTCGTGCAGCGTTTCCTGTCCCTGCACATCGACGGTCCAGACATAGCGCTGCAAAAAGAAGGTCGCAAACAGCGCAAGAAGCAGCCCGAGCACCAGAACCGGCCGCCGCTTCAGCCCGCCATAGCGCCGGCGAAATCCAAACGTCCGCACAATCTGCGCATCCCCGAGGCAGCGCAGCACCAAACGGCGCGCCGAGACGATATCCTTTTGCAGGACATAGACCGTAACATGCAGGCCGTCCTCCCGCGCAATTCCCCAGAAGCGAATCCCCGCCTCGCTCAGCCGGTTAAGGCACTGCTCCGGCGCGGCGCAGGTGATTCTCAGAAGCGCATAGCCGCGAAAATATCGAATCAGACGCATCATTCCAACTCCAACCCCGCAATTCTTCCCCGAATCTCCACCTCACGCCGCGTCATGCGGATGATGGCAAGGGCGCTGCCATGGACGCTGACCGCGCCGCTTTTCACCGCAACCTTCACGCAGGAATCCGTGTAGGCCAGAATCCCCCGATGGTTTTCAATATTCACGCTGCGCCTGCCGCGAACCTGCGTCAGCGGCAGCTCTCCCAGCGTTTCCGCCGGGATGTCCATGCGCTCGCTCAGCGCCTGCCGTAATTCCCGCTTCATTGTGCATCACTCTCCCGAAAACATTCTATGCCCGCATGGCACATTCTTTCCTCCCGGTGCATATATTCTCGCGAGGTGATGGAAGTGAGGGCATTGGGCATCGTTTTCTGCATTCTTCTGTTGGCCGGTCTGCTGCTGTTTCCGCAGGCGGCGGCGCAGGGCGCTCTGGCGGGGCTGCGCACCTGCGGCGCGTCCCTGATTCCCGCGCTGCTGCCCTGCTTCGTTCTGACGCGTCTGCTCGCTTCTCAGCTCAGGCTCACGCGCGCAGCACGGCGGCTTGACACGCCGATGCGCGTGCTCTTCGGCGTGGAGGGCGGCTGCTTTGCCGCGCTGCTTCTGAGCTTCCTCGGCGGCTACCCCGCCGGTGTCGGCGCGGTCACGGCCCTCTATCAAAAAGGCGGCATCTCCAAACAGAGCGCAGAACGGGCGGTTTGCTTCTGCAACAATTCCGGCCCGGCCTTCTTTCTCGGCGTGGCGGGCAGCACGATCCTGCACTCTGCCAGGGCCGGTCTGCTGCTCTACGGCATTCACATTCTCTCCGCGCTGTGCGCCGGGATTCTGCTGGCGCAGCCAATGTCGAAGGCTGCCGTCCGCAAAACGAAAGCGCTCGACGGGCAGCAGCCGTTTTTTACCGCATTCCTGGATGCCGTAGCCGCCTCCTGCGCCGCCCTGCTGCAAATCAGCGGACTGGTCGTCTTTTTCTCGGCGCTGACCGCGCTGGTGGGAAAGGCCGGAACGCTCCCGCAGGCGGGCATTCTGACCGGCATGCTGGAGCTGACGAGCGGCATTTTGCAGCTCGAGGGCAGCTGGGAGCTGCGCTTCCTCGCCTGTGCGTTTCTTCTGAGCTGGGGCGGCCTGTGCGTACACTTTCAGGCAGCGGCCATCTGGACCTCCGCCGGTCTTCATCCGAAAGGCTACTGGCTGGAAAAGGCGCTGCACGCCGCGCTGAGTGTGCTCTTTGCCTGCGCTGCACTCTCCCCGACGCCGCTTTTCCTCGGCAGCGCCGGTGCAATCTTGCTGCTATGCGTGCTTTTTCCCCTTTTTCGGAAAAAGAAGGCTGGAAATCTGCGCCGCGCTGTTGTATAATGCAGACAGAATGATGGAAACGAGGAAACGCCATGCTGTTTCGCAAGAAAATTGAAAAGACCTGCGTCTACTGCGTACACGCGGCAAAGCTGGACGAGGAAAGCTGCCTCTGCGCCAAAAAGGGCGTTGTTTCGCCGGACGCACGCTGCCGCAAATTCCGCTACGACCCGCTCAAGCGTGTGCCGCGGCGGCAGAAGCCGAAGGACTTTTCCGAATTTGATCATACCGATTTCAGCCTGTAAAAACAGCTTGTCGAAGAATCCGGACGGACTTTTCGACAAGCTGATTTCTATTTTCACATTCACGCCGCGGCGGCATACTATGTTGTGAAAGCATTTTTCTGCTTTTATTCTCTTACAGGAGGTTATCTTATGGCAGACAAAGGCACAGAGCAGGCCGCCTGCGGCGAGGCCCGCTCGGCGTGCATCCATACGAATCAGATCGTAGACTCCTGCCTCGACAAGGACTGCATCGACGAGCTGCGCGTGTATCTCACCGCAGAATCGCAGGCCGCGCTCAACCGCTCCACCGGCACGAAAACCCGCTGCGCGGAGCTGCTGTTTGCGGATGTGGACGTCGAGGCGCTGCACTATAAGCGCGGCTACTACGCCGTGGACATTACATTCTATTACCGCATCATCGGCGACGCGCTGCTCGGCGGCACGCGCCCGACGACCATCACGGGGCTTTCCGTCTTCTCCAAGCGCGTCGTTCTCTACGGCGGCTGCGGCAAGGCCAAGAGCTTCCGCAGCACGGACGGCGTGCCCTCTGCGGACGCCATGCTGCACAGTGACCGGCCGGTCGGGATCGTCGAGGTGCTCGACCCGATGATTCTGGCAGGCAAGGTGCGCGAGGTATGCGACTGCCACCGCTGCGAAACGGAGCTGCCGGAGATTCCGCAGACGATCAAGGACTGCTTCGGAGAGGAGCTGGTGCTCAGCGGTGAGGCCAAGCGGCTGTATGTGACCATCGGGCAGTTCTCCACCGTCCGCCTTGAACGGGATACGCAGCTGACGCTGCCGGTTCTGGAGTACTGCATGCCGAAGCGCGAATGCTGTGACGACGAGTGCTGCGAGGAGGATCCCTGCGAGCTGTTCAGCCGCATTGATTTCCCTGTCCGCGCCTTTTACCCGGAGGGGCAGTCCTGCGACTGCCAGAGCGGCGGCTGCTGCACCTGCGGCAACTAAACGAGAAGGCCGAATTCCGTCAGGAATTCGGCCTTACTTTTATTTCGCGACATGTACATCGAGCTGCGGGAAGGGAATGGAAATCCCCTGCGCGTCGAATTCCTTCCGGACGGCCTCGTTAAGGGCAAATTTCGTCGGGAAGTAATCCTCGCTCTTGACCCACACCTGAAGGAAATACTGCACGCTGCTGTCCTGAAATTCATTCAGGAACACGACCGGCTCCGTTCCCTCCAGGCAGTCGACCTGCCCGGCCGCCTTCAAAATCGCACTCTTTACCTTCTGCGTATCATCGCTGTAGGACGCGGTGAAATACAGATCCACGCGGCGCTTGCCCTCAACGGAGTAGTTGCAGATACGCGCCGCTGCGGCATCGCTGTTCGGGATATAAATCCGCTTGCCGTCCGGCGTGGCAATTTTTGTATAGGAGACGGTAATCTCCTCCACCGTACCCGCATCCGCACCGATTTCGATGTAGTCTCCCACATGGAAGGGGTGCGTTGCCAGCAGCGTGACGCTGCCAACCACGTTGGACAGCGCATTCTGCACCGCCAGAGAAATCGCCAGGGAAATCACGCTGACCAGCGCAACCAGAGAGCTGACGTCAATGCCGAGCGCGCTGGCCGCAATGAGCGCAACCAGGAAATACAGCAGCACGCGCATGACCGTCTTCACAAAGGAGAACATGGTCTTATCCAGCTTGGAGCGCGTCAGGGCGCGGTCAAACAGCTTCAGAAGCAGCTTCACAACGATGATTCCGACCACAAGGATCAGAACCACCGGAAGCAGCTTTTGCAGCGTCAGGGAGGCAAAAAATGCCTTGATTTCCGTCCAGGTCATTGCTTATCCTCCAGCGTCTTCTGCTCTTCGCCGTCGGTCAGCTTGCGGCTGTCGGCGTTGACGTAGGCCATCAGCTCATCGCCCGTAATCGTCTCCTTTTGCAGGAGGTACAGGGCGATTTCATCCAGCAGCGGACGGTTGTCGATCAGCAGCTGCTTTGCCTCTTCATAGGACTGCGCGATCAGCTTGCGGATTTCTTCGTCCGCCTCGGCAGCCGTGGACTGAGAGCAATCCATATATGCCTGACCGTCGAGGTATTCGTTGCCGCCGCTGGCAAGCGTCATCAGGCCGATTCTGTCGCCCATGCCGTACTGCGTGACCATCTTGCGGGCAAGATCTGTTGCACGCTGGATATCATTGGCGGCGCCGGTGGTCTGAATGCCGAAGACGGTCTGCTCTGCGGCTCTGCCGCCCAGCAGCGTCTGAAGCTCGACCAGCAGCTCTTCCTTGGAATTGAGGTATTTTTCCTCCTCAGGCATCTGCATGGTGTAGCCCAGCGCACCGGAGGTGTGCGGAACGATGGTAATTTTTGACACGGGCTGCGTGTGCTTGCGCAGCGCGGCGACCAGCGCATGACCGACCTCATGATAGGAAACGATGCGCTTTTCGATGTCCGTCAGGACCGTGCCCTTCTTCTCGGTGCCGGCAATGACCGTCTCAAAGGAGGCAAGCAGATCCTGCTGATTGACAAGCTGTCGTCCCTGCCGGACGGCGCGCAGCGCCGCCTCGTTGACGAGGTTTGCAAGGTCCGCGCCGACGGCGCCCGCCGTCGCCTGTGCGATCTTCTTCAGATCGACGTCCTCGGCAAGGCGGATATTGCGCGTGTGCACCAGAAGCGTCTGGTAGCGGCCCTCCAGATTCGGACGGTCGACGACGATGCGGCGGTCAAAGCGGCCCGCACGCAGCAGCGCCTTATCCAAAATTTCGGGACGGTTCGTCGCCGCCAGGATCACAACGCCCTTGGAGGAATCGAAGCCGTCGATTTCGGCAAGCAGCTGATTGAGCGTCTGCTCTCGCTCATCGTTGCCGCCGAACTTGGAATCACGGCTGCGGCCGATGGCATCAATCTCATCGATAAAGATGATGGCAGGTGCCACCTTGGACGCCTCCTTGAACAGGTCGCGCACGCGGCTTGCGCCGACGCCGACGAACATCTCCACAAAGTCCGAGCCGGAAATGGAGAAGAACGGCACGTGCGCCTCGCCCGCGACCGCCTTGGCAAGCAGCGTCTTGCCGGTGCCGGGAGAGCCGACGAGCAGCGCACCCTTGGGCAGCTTCGCGCCGATGGCGGCATATTTCTGCGGATTGTGCAGGAAGTCAATGATCTCTTCCAAGGATTCCTTGGCTTCGTCCTGACCGGCGACATCCTTGAAGGTCACGCCGGTTTCTTTTTCCATGTAGACCTTTGCCTTGCTCTTGCCGATCGAGCCGATGCCGCCGAAGCCGCCGCCCTCGCCGCCGCTCTTGGCCAGCATGAAGCGTGCCAGCAGACTCAGTCCGAAGAACAGCAGCAGCGGAAGCAGCAGCCACGAGAAGATCATGGAGCTTTGCTCGATGATCTCGCCTTTGAACTTGACATTGTTCGTTCTGAGCTGCTCGACCACCGGCGTCAGGTCAACGTTGGGCAGAATGCCGGTATAGTAGATCGTTTTGAGCTGCGAGGACTCATCCTTGCGGAGGACAAAATCGATGCGGTCGGTCTCGATCCGTACCTCGGCGATCTCGTCGTTCTCCATCGCATCAAGGAAGACATTGTATGTTGTCTCCTCCTGCCTGGCAGAGCGGATCAGATTGACCATCTGATTTCCCATCACCGTAATCAGCAGCACAATCGCAAGCAGCCATAAAATGGAAAACCTTGATCGGTTGCCGTTGTTATTGTTGTTATTATTATTGTTGTTATCAAGCCGTCTGTTCGGGTCTTGATTTGCCATAATATTTGCCTCCCCTCGGCAAACGTTTTTTCTTCTATGAAATCATAGCATATTTTCCCGTTTCCTGCAATTACGAAAGTGCAGCAAAGCGGTAAATTTTCTATGAATTTCGCAAAAAAGCAGCCTATTGTATTTGCCGCCGCTTTTTGCTATAATAGCATATGGATTTCTATTTTGAAACAAAATTGGAGTTTTTATGAGAGAGAATAAAGATTTTCGCAAGCCGGAGGCACAGCCCTCCCTTGACCTGATTGAAGGCCGCAACGCCGTCACCGAAGCGCTGCGCAGCGGCAGAACCATCAATAAGCTCTTCCTTGCCGACGGCGACACCGACCGCGCCCTTGGGCGCATTGCCGCCATGGCGAAGGAGGCCGGGGCCGTCGTTGTCCGCATCGACCGCCGCAAGCTCAACGAAATGAGTGAAACCGGCGCGCACCAGGGCGTCATTGCCTCCGTTGCCGCGCATGATTATGCCTCCATTGACGATATTTTCGCCGCCGCAGAGGCAAGGGGGGAAGCGCCGCTGATTGTTCTGTGCGACGAGCTGTCCGACCCGCACAATCTCGGCGCCATTCTGCGGACTGCGGAATGTGCCGGCGCGCACGGCGTCATCATTCCCAAGCGGCGCAGCGTCGGCCTGACGGCCGTCGTCGGCAAGGCCTCGGCCGGTGCGGTGGAATACATGCCCGTCGCACGTGTGGCAAACCTGTCCGCCGCCATCCGTGAGCTGAAGCAGCGCGGCGTCTGGATCTTCGGCACCGCCGCGGACGGCGCGGTTTCCCTCTATTCCGCCGATCTGAAGGGCCCTGCCGCCATCGTCATCGGCAACGAGGGCGACGGCATGAGCCGCATTGTCGCGGAAAGCTGTGATTTCAAGGTCAGTATTCCCATGAAGGGGCGCATCTCATCCCTGAACGCCTCGGCCGCCGCCGCAATTTTACTTTACGAAGCCGTCAGACAGAGAGGTTAAGACATGAAGCATCGCAGGCCGGAACAAGTGAATACATCCGTTCCGGCGGAATCTGCGATGCCGGAATTCACGCTGGAGGACATTCTTCAGGAGTTTGGCAGCGGGCAGCCCGCCGAAGCGCCGCAGGCGGCCGAGCCGCAGGAAGCGCCGGAGGCGCCCGCTCAGCAGGAGGAGCCGGTAACGACTGCCGCGGTGCCGGAGCCTGCCCCCGAGCCGGAACCCATATCTCCGCAGGAGCCGCCGAAGCGCTCCCCTGTTCAACCCATGCCTGCTGCGCCGGAGCCGCCGAGAAAGCCGCCCGTCCGCCGCGTCCAGGCGTCCGTCCGTCCGCCGCGGCCGGAGGCTGCGCCGTCCAAGCCGGAAAAGCGCAAGCCGCGCCGATCGGTGCAGCTTGCGCCGGAGGCCGCGCCGCCCACGCCGCAGGAGCTGCGGGAAAAATACCGTGCACACTCAGGCCGTCTGCGACTTGCGCTTGCGCTTTTCTTTACACTGGCGAATCTGCTGCTTCTGCTGCGCAATGAATTCGCGCAGGCGCTTCTCCCCGCACTGACGGAGAAAGCCTCCGCCTATCTTTCCGCCGGACTGCTTTTTGCCACCCTGCTTTCCAGCTTTGACGTCGTTCGTCAGGGCATCCGCGACCTGCTCTGCCCGCGCCTGACGCCATATTTTCTGGGAACGCTTGCCGCCGTGCTGTGCATTGCCGATACGTTTGCGGACAAGCATTCCTTCTGTGCGGCCGCCGGCATTCTGCTTTGCTACCTTCTGCATACGCTGGAGCAAAAGCGCGGCGCGATGCTGCGCAGTCTTGACACCGTCTGCAATCTGGAAAAGCCCATGGGCGTGTGCCGCATCTCCGGCTTTGCCGGGAGCGACGGCTGCCTGCGCTGCGACACCGGCGACCCCGCCGCCTTCGCCGCGGTGCTGGAGGAGCCGGACGCCGCGCAGACGCTTTTCTGCATCTATTCCACGATTCTTTTCCCCGCCTGCCTGGTCGCCGCCGGCATTCTGACGCACAGCGGCAAGGCCGGCTTCCTGCACGCACTGACACTCCTGCTGCTGGGCGCGGTTCCCTGCGCCGGACTGCTGTCGTTCAGTCTGCCGTTTTCCACACTGTCAAAGCGTCTGGCCGAAATTCAGGGGGCGCTTTGCGGCTGGTACGGCGCGGGTGTGTTCAGCGGACGGCAGACCATTCTGCTGCGCGACGGCGATCTCTTCCCCTCCGGAAGCATCACCTCCAACGGCATGAAGCTCTACGCCTCGCAGCCCGCCGCGAAGATCATCGGCTATGCGCTTGCCGCGCTGGAAACCACCGGCAGCCCTCTGACGGAGGTTTTTGAGGAGCTTTTACAGGCACAGTTCGGCAAGCACTTCAAGGCCGCCTCTCAGCGCGTCTATGACGGCGGCATCGGCGTGGAAATCGCGGAGGACGTCGTTCTGGTCGGCACGCTTCCCTTCATGCAGAGCATGGGCGTGCACATGCCCCGCGGCACAAAGGTGCGCCTTGCCGTTTACGTTTCCATCAACGGCGAGCTTGCCGGAATCTTCGCGCTGAAATACAAGCCGAACCGCTCGACACGCCTCGGCCTGCGCGCCATTCTGGCAAAGCCCGGCTTCCGGGTCATCCTCGCCACGCGCGATTTTCTGATCACGCCCGCGCTCATCGCCGTGAAATACGAGGTGCCGACGCAGCGGCTGCTCTTCCCGGACTATGCCCAGCGCCTGCGCTATGCCGAGGCAGAAACCGGCAACGCCGTCTATCAGGGCGCGCTGGTCGCCAAGGGCACCTTCGGCGCGTTTGCCTCTGCGGTTTCCGCCGGGCAGACGCTGCGCTCCGCAACGCTCGTGCTGACGGTGCTGAATCTTTTTGCCGGGCTGTTCGGTGCAATTCTCTGCACGCTGCTGCTTCTCTGGGGTGCAGACGGCGCGTCGCTGCCGTTCCACCTCGTCCTGTTTCAGAATCTTTGGGGCATTTTGACCGCATTCCTCTCGTTTATCCTGCTGCTCTTCTGATTCTATCGTGTTTTTTTACAAATCGGACAGGTTTCTTTCGTTACAATGGCCAAATTTCATAATGGGAATTGAAAAATCATTTCCTATCGTGTATAATAATACTAATTGTGGCAACGAATGCGATGCCGCCTGCAGTCCGCTTGAAAATTGCGCGCGGCACTGCTCAGAAAGGAGAAATTCAATACTATGTACACTGCGAAGGACATCCGCAACCTCTGCCTGCTCGGTCACGGCGGTGACGGCAAATCCGCACTCTGCGAGAGCATGCTCTACCTGACCAAGGCGATCACCCGTCTGGGCAAGCGCGCCGACGGCACCACCGTTTCCGACTTCGACGACGAAGAGAAGAAGCGTCAGTATTCCATCAAGACCTCCGTCATCCCCGTGGAATACGCAGGCTGCAAGGTCAATGTTCTGGATAACCCCGGATACTTCGATTTCGCCGGTGAAGTCGTGCAGTCTCTGCGCGTTTCCGATGCCGGTATCATCTGCCTAACCGCAAAATCCGGCATCGCCGTCGGCACCGAAAAGGGCTGGAAGTCCCTGGCCGACGCCGGTCTGCCCGCAATGTTCTATGTCGCCAAGCTGGATGAGGAGCATGCAAACTTCTTTGCGACCTTCGATTCCATCCGCAGCACCTTCGGCGCTTCCGCCATTCCCTTCACCTTCCCCATTCTCAAGGGTGAGCAGGCGGTCGGCGTGGTCGATCTGATCACGAAGAAAGCCTATGACGTGGACGGCAAGGAAATCGCCCTGCCCGCCGACGCCGAGGAAAAGATCGAAGAATACATGGCCGAGCTGAACGAGCAGGTCGCAGAAACCGATGAAGCGCTCATGGAGAAGTTCTTCATGGAAGAGCCCTTTACCGAAGAAGAGCTCATCAAGGGCATCCGCGACGGTCTGCAGCAGCGCACCGTCACCCCCGTGTTCTGCGGCTGCGCAATGAGCGGCCTCGGCACGCTCCGTCTGCTGGAAAACATCGTCAAGTTCGCGCCGAACCCCCTCGAGGGCAAGCCCATGGTCACCGTGGACGAGGACGGCAACGAAGGCGAGCTGAAGCTCGATCCCGCAGGCAGCCCCGTCGCGTTCGTGTTCAATACAGTTGCTGACCAGTATGGCAAGAACTCCTACTTCAAGGTCGTCTGCGGCGACATCGAGGACACCATGTCCGTTGTCAATTCCCGCACCGGCGACACCGAAAAGCTGGGCAACACCTTCTTCCCGAAGGGCAAGGACAACGCCAAGACCTCCAAGGTCTGCTGCGGCGACATCGGCGTTTTCACCAAGCTGGCTTCCGTCCGCACCGGCGACACGCTCTGCATGCCCGGCAAGGCCGTGACCATCAAGCCCATGCAGTATGCCGAGCCCTGCTACCGTATGGCCATCTATGCCAAGACCAAGGGTCAGGAAGACAAGGTCGCCAACGGCCTCGTAAAGCTGAACGAGGAAGACGCTTCCTTCACCTTCGGCAACGATCCTGAGACCAAGGAAATGATCATTGCCGGCGTCTGCGACATCCAGCTGAGCGTCATTATTGCAAAGCTTCTGAGCAAGTATAAGGTTGAAGCAGAGCTCCGCCCGGCAAAGATTGCCTACCGTGAGACCATCAAGAAGAAGGTCGAGATCCACGGTCGTCACAAGAAGCAGTCCGGCGGCCACGGTCAGTTCGGCGATGTCTATATCCGCTTCGAGCCGCAGACCGAGAGCGAAGAAATGATCTTTGCCGACGAGACTGTTGGCGGCTGCGTGCCGAAGAACTTCATCCCGTCCGTTGAAAAGGGCCTGCGCAACTGCGTCGGCAAGGGCGTGCTCGCCGGTTACCCGGTCGTGTTCCTGAAGTCCACGCTGTACTTCGGCTCCTCTCACCCTGTTGACTCTTCCGATATGGCGTTCCAGACCGCTGCCGGCATCGCCTACAAGGAAGGCCTGCCCACCGCGAACCCGACCCTTCTTGAGCCGATCGGCGAGCTGAAGGTCTACATTCCGGACAGCAACATGGGCGACATCATCGGCGACCTCAACAAGCGCCGCGGCCGCGTGATGGGCATGAACCCCTGCGGCAATGGCCAGCAGGTCGTTGAGGCCGAGGTCCCGATCGGCGAAATGAGCTCCTACGCCATCGACCTGCGTTCCATGACGCAGGGCCGCGGCTCCTACTCCCTCAAGTTCGTCCGCTATGAAGAAGTCCCGCAGATGAATCAGGCAAAGATCATCGAGGACGCAAAGAAGAACGAGGAAGAGTAATTTCCTTTCAAATTGACCGGGCGGCTTCGGCCGCCCGGTTTTTGCGGAACAAAGGCGAAAATTCGGGCTTTACTTTGCGGACATCATCTGCTATAATATATAGGAAATAAGCGCCAGTGGCTCAATGGATAGAGCATCAGATTCCGGTTCTGAGGGTTGGGGGTTCGAGTCCCTTCTGGCGTGCCAAAGGAGCACTTACGTTGTAAGTGCTCCTTTGTTTTTTCGCCATCGCACAGCCTGTTTTGCAATTTTCATTTGTATGACTTGCAGATTTTTTTGCAATTCAAAATCAAAATGCTGTAATATTCACCGAATTGAAAGTTTTGCTATTGACAATTGCATTTTCTGTGTGTAGAGTATAGGATATTCCAACGCAGAAAGGGCAGAAAACAATGAATATCAGAACGATCGGTACCTCGCTGAAGACCGCGCCGCCCACCACACTTGCAGGCGTCGGCTTCGGAAAAATCTTCGCAGATCGCATGTTTGCCATGGACTACACCCCCGCCGACGGCTGGCACAACGCGCGTATTCAGCCGCTTCAGGATATTTCTCTGCATCCTGCCTGCTGCGTATTTCATTACGGCGCCGAGGTCTTCGAGGGTCTGAAGGCTTACCGCCGTGCAGACGGCAGAATTCAACTGTTTCGTCCGATCGACAATGGCCGCCGTCTGGCAGCCTCCTGTGAGCGCATGGATCTGCCGGAGCTTGACCCGCAGGAATTTGTAGAAGACGTCAAGGCGTTTGTACAGGAAGAAGCGGACTGGGTTCCAGGTGAGCCGGGCACTTCTCTCTACCTGCGTCCCTTTGTCATCTGCACGGACACACAGCTCGGCGTGCACGGCATCACAAACGCCGCCTTTTATATCATCGCCTCTCCGGTCGGCAGCTATTATCCCAGAGGGCTGGCGCCGGTTCGCATCGCTATTGAGCGTGACGACGTGCGCGCCGTCCGTGGAGGAACCGGCTACGCCAAATGCGGCGGCAACTACGCCGCGGCAGCGCGCGCAACCGTTCGTGCAGAAAAGGCCGGATACGATCAGGTACTCTGGCTGGACGGCGTGGAGCGCCGCTACATTGAGGAAGTCGGCGCAATGAACGTGATGTTTAAAATTGACGGAAGGATCATTACTCCCAGTTTGACCGGCTCCATTCTCCCCGGCATTACGCGCAGCACCTGCATTGCCCTGCTGCGGGAGATGGGGTTTGAGGTACAGGAACGGCGGCTGGATGTTGCCGAGCTGCTGGAGGCCGCAAAAACCGGCGCATTGGAAGAGGCCTGGGGCTGCGGCACGGCTGCCGTCATCTCTCCCATCGGCACGCTGCACTTTGACGGTACGGATTACCCCGTGCAGGGCGGCGGCATCGGCCCCGTCTCACAGATGCTCTATGATACCATTACGGGCATTCAGTACGGCCGCGTTGCAGACGCCCACCATTGGACTACGGTCGTTGATTTGCCGCAGAAGCGCGCACTTCCCTTTGGGGCATAAGCATGCCGCCATTTATTCTCCGTAGAATTGGTTTATATATGACAAGGGCTGCCCCGATGGGGCAGCCCTCCTATTAGTATTTTGAACTTGCTTTACAAAGCCGCAAGCTTAGCGGGTGCTCTTCTTCTTATTCAGAATAACCAGAGCGATCATAGCGGCAGCGGCAGCCAGACCAACCAGAGTCAGCGGGAGCAGGAGCTGCATCTCGTCGCCGGTCGTCGGGGTCTTGCCGTCGTCCTTCTTGACCGCCTTGTCAAGCGCCTTCTTGAGGTTCTTGTAGGCTTCGTCGAGTTCCTTCTGCGTGCCGCGCTTTGCAATGACTTCTTCCGCCTTTGCAATCGCATCGCGGATGGCATCCGCGCTCTTGTCGGTGAGCTTGTTCAGGTCTTCCTTCTTGGCTTCCGCGATCAGCTTGTTCAGCTCATCGGCGTTGCCGGAGGCAACCAGAGACTCAACGGCCTTTGCCAGAGCCGCCTTCGCAGCGTCAACCGCTTCCTGCGTTGCGTTTGCATCGTCCGCAACCGTCTTCGCGGCAGCCAGTGCATCGGGAATTCCCTTCCAGGAGTCCTCGGTGTAAGCCTTTTCGTCAAGCGCTTCGACTTCGGCAATCAGCTTGTTGAGCGCATCCTTGTCGGCACGCGCCACGAGGGCATCCTTTGCAGCGGCAAGAGCGTCCTTCGCAGCGTCGATCTCGCTCTGAAGCGCGTCGGCATTGTTGGAAACCGTCTTCGCGTCAGCCAGCGCTTCTGCGACACCGGCCCAGGTTTCCGGCGTGTAATCCTCGGGATTCAGCGCCTCGACCTCAGCGATCAGTGCGTTGAGCGCACTCTTATCGCCGCGGCGCACCAATGCGTTGACGGCAGCGTTCAGAGCGTTGGCAGCGGCGTCGATCTGCGTCTGAGAAGCGCCGGTGTCATTCAGGACGGTCTTCGCAGCAGCGAGCTTCTGCGCAGCATCGGCCCAGCTGGAGGAGGTGTAAGCGTTTTCGTTCAGGCTCTCTGCCTGCTTGATCGCAGCCTCAAGATCGGAGGTCTTCACGAACTCGGCAACGATGTATGCATCCTCGCCGGGCATGCTGAAGCTCGTGCCTTCGATCGCAGTGCCGTTGACCTTCAGGGTGCCGGTGCGCAGGCGGTAGCCCTCGTCCGGGGTGATAGTCAGGGTAATCTCGGTGCCCTCGATGGCCTCGACGGCGCTCGGCGTGATCGTGCCGTTCTTCACGGACGCATCAACAGCAATCGCAAAGGTCGGATCGACGACGGTAACGGTTGCGGTCGCGCTCTTGGTCGGGTCGGCAACGGAGGTCGCGGTAACGGTCAGGGTGCCTGCCTTCTCGCCTTCACCGATGAAGAGCT
The DNA here is from genome assembly GCA_934622035.1 of uncultured Oscillospiraceae bacterium. Classification (GTDB taxonomy): domain Bacteria; phylum Bacillota; class Clostridia; order Oscillospirales; family Oscillospiraceae; genus JAZOXB01. The sequence goes on along the minus strand of CAKTVG010000005.1, from coordinate 29,817 downwards.
GACCGTTGGTGATCATGGTACCCTCGCTGACGTTTCCGGAGATGCTCCAGGTCACATCAACATTATCAGTACCGGTCACAGTCGCGGTGAACTGACCCTTCTGGCCGGGAGTGCTTTCAACTTCCATCGTCTCAGGGGCAATGGAAACAGTGATTTCTTCTGCGGGAGGCGTTGTGCCTCTCTTGCCGAAGACCTCAATCTCAAAGATACGGAGGGTATCCGGGCCGCCCCACCAGTTGTCATCGCCGTCGGTGACGACAAAGCGGAAGATGCGGACGTCGCCTTCCACGGTGAGCGGATCATCGGTCACATTGGCTTCGTTGCCCTTGTAGCCCTTGATTTCGGTCCAGTAGCTGTCGTCGCCCATGATGGCGGTACGATCAGCATCGGTCTTTGCAAGGAAGTCGGCCTCGGAGATCTTGGTCGTGTCCAGAATCTGGAGAGCGAAATCATTGGTGTTGAGGCGCACATCCTCAGGCGTCGTTGCGCCGCCGGCATGGGTAACCTTCAGGCGGTCGGGGTTGGCCGCCGTCTTGATGTCGAAGACGACCCAATTCGGGGTTTGCTCGCTGCACCACTTGGTGCCATAGTCGCCGTCAAAGGCATAATTGACGCCTTCGGAGGCTACCGTGCCCTTGGTGGAGCCGGTGCCGAGAATGTCCGCATTCTTGCTGACGAGCTCGGATTCACCGGGCTGCTCGCCGCCGCCGTTGCCGTTGACGGTGACAATCGCCGTGCCGGTGACGGTGGGATCGGTGACGGAGGTCGCGGTGACGGTCAGAGTCTTCGCCGTCTCATTCGGGCCGACGTAGAGGGTGTTCTTCCACATCTGCGTGAAGTCATCGGTACCGCCGGTGACGGTCCAGGTGACCTCCTGAGAAATTTCGCCTTCGCCTTCCACCGTAGCGGTGAACTGGAAGCCGGAGCCGCCCTTGTCCAGAGCGACGGTAGCCGGCGTGACGATGACGGCAGTCACGCCGCCGCTGCCTTCGACAAGGCCGCGAACCGCAGCTTCCAGCTTGATGCGCATCTGCTCAACCTGGTAGGCGCTGCTGTCGTAACCGGCAACCATCGCCTTCGCCTCGGTCAGGGCATCTTCAAACACCTTGAAGGAATCGGCAGTGTAGTGATTCTTCGTATAAGTCTTTTCAAACTCTTCGCAGAGCTCGCCAAGACGCTGCGCGCTGTTCTTGAAGCGGAGCTGTGCATAGGCCTTTGCCAACGCGCTGCGCGCGGCCTCGGCCTGGGTGCCGTTGGGCGTGCCGGCCGCAACGGTTCTTGCGGAAGCAAGCGCTGCGGAGAAGGCAGGCCATGTGGCGGTGGTGCAGTCTGCCTGGCTGATGACGCCGCACTTGGCGATCAGCTCATTCAGGCCGTCGAGGTCGGCCGTCAGGGTCATGGGATCGGCGTATTCGAAGGCATAGCGCTCGGAATCGGGCTTGCCTTCCTTATGGATTTCGTAGTAGACCTTGCCGCCTTCCTTTTCCAGCGGGACACGGCTCTGGGTAATGATGCCGTCGGCCTTCGCGGGGAGGGTGTGCAGGATGGGGCTGTCGGCCGTCTCGGAGGCGAAGATCTTAATGACTGCGCCTTCTTCGATACCGGTTGCAGTAAAGGTTGCGTACTGCTTTCTGAGCTGTACGCCGCCGGTCGTGCGCTCCAGCTTCACGCTGGTAGCCGCCTTGGAGGGTGCGCCACTCTCCGGAGCGTAGGCAACGCTCGCGCGGCGGCTGTTGGTTGCCTCGCCGCTGGAGCCGTCGAGCACGTCATAGAATAGGCGGCCGCCGTTGGCATCGAGCTCGAGGTTCTCGAACTTTGCGATACCGACGCCGCGCTGCTTATAGGACTCGTTTGGCTGCGTTGCCTTGACAACGGCAATGGGCTCGGTGGAGGTCAGATCCTTGAACAGGCGAACCTTGCCGGTGTCCTCATGGAACGTGCCGTTCTTGTCGCCATAGGTGCCGGAGGAGTAGGTCATGGGAACATTGTCGACCACGACGGTATCCGTTGCGCCGACATTGTTCTTCACGGTGACATTGCGCTCGTAGGGAGAGGCCGTGTTGTTGATCGCAGTCTTTTCATAAAGCTCAAATTCATAAATTCGGATGGCGTGCCAGGCGGAATTGTCGCTTTTCGTCACATTTAGCTTGACATACCGGGCCGTAATCGGGGCATCCAGATTGCGGTCGGTCACATCCTGCTTGTTGCCCGTCACTTCGTCGGCCTTGGTATAGGTCAGGGCCGCAACGCGGGTCCTGCTTTCGTTGTTGTCGCCGGTGAGCAGGGGCTTGCCGTCGTCCGGCGCATACTGCAGATCGAAATCCACCGTATTCATATCGACGCTTTCACCGGCGCCCTTGCAGTTGGCGTGGTACACCACCCAGCGCTGGATGGTCTTGTTCTCGCCCAGGTCGATAACGGCGTAGCCTTTGGTGGTATCGGCGCACCACTTGGACTGGGGGATGACGCCGTCGTTGATCAGGCGGGCGGAGCCGTCGTCGGCGGTTCTCACGCTGGAAACGGCGGGCTGCTTCAGAGCAAGGTTTTCGCCCTCCTCGAAGTAGGGAACGAAGCCGTCCTTCACCTCGGCCGGCCAGTCGATCTCGAAGGTCTGCGAGCCGCCCTTGATGCCGTTTTCGGAATAAGAGGTGATTTCAAACTTGCAGGACTTCTCGCTGCCGTCCTTCTCAAAGCTGCCCAGATAGAAGGCATCGGAAGGCGTGGCGCCCACAAATTCCTTCGTGCCGTCGGCATGGACGCGGTAGATGCGGTACATGAAGGCATTGGAGGCCTTCTCCCAGTACACTCTTGCTTCCATGGTCTTATCGGTCGGATAGATCACTTCGTCAAGGGTCACCTTGGTCGTGGCGGCAGGAGCCGTCTCGTTGGTGGTAATCGCCATACGGCCAACATTCAGCGCATAATCGCTGACGCCTTCCGGGGCGTTGAGCTTCAGGGAAATCGCAATCGCGCGCTTGCCCGCGTCGGCGGAGAGATCGACGGTCGCCGTCGTCCACTCGCCGTTGGCCGTGGTGGTCACGGGGTAGAACTTGAAGTTGCCGTCGTCGTAGGTGTCGCCGAAGCAGAGGCCCAGGGACAGATCCACGCCTGCGGTCGCGGTCTTATAGGTGATGGAGAACTTGGAGGAAGCCGTCAGGTCGAGCTGGCAGCTGTAGAGCTTCACATGGTTGGCCTTGCCGGCATCCATGGAACCGGAGAGCTTCAGGGAGGTGCCTGCGTACCAGGCATCGTCAAAGTCGATCTTGGCGCTGAGCTTCTGGCCCTCGGAATCGATGATCCAGCGCCAGGTGGGCAGGACATCGGTCAGGGAGCGGTTATACCAGCCGTTTTCCTTGCCGACCACCGCGCCGTTTTCATAGAAGCGGTAGCCGTTGCCGGTGGTGAAGGTGGTGGCAAAATCGGTGCCGATGATGGGCGTGCGGTCCGCGACAAGGCTTGCAAAGCCGCAGAATTCGTACTCAGGACGATTCGTGGAGGAGGGGTCCAGGCTGGGGCCGACCCACAGCTTCTGGTCCTGCACGTTGATGAAATCGTCGGAATCCTTCGAGGAGGTCAGCGAGGTCGTGGGCGCCAGAATGCCCAGCGAGCACTTGAGCAGGCCGTTGGCATCCAGACGGGTCTGGTAGCGGCCGCCCTTGGCGTTGCCGGCCATGGGCCAGTATTCCCAGGTGGAGTGGATGTTCCAGGGGTTGACGCCGGTTTCCTGCGCCGCCGCGATGGTGCCGTTCACATTGCCGCTGCCGCTCATATCGAGCCACCACTCGTCGGTGATGCGGGTATCGCCATCCTGCATCCAGGATTTGATGCTGCCGGTGCTGAGGCTGCCGGAGCCGTTATACCAGGTGATGGTGAAGTTGTCCGGCTTGATTTCCTGGAGATAGGCCAGGAATTCCTTGAAGCCGGCAACACCGGTGCCGGACTCGGCATTGAAGATGTAGCCGTCGAAGCCGTAGTACTGTGCGATTTCGACCAGCTTGTCCGCAGCGATGAAGTGGCCGTTTTCATCCTTCTCGACCATTTCCCTGACGAACTGGCTGCCGTAAGCACCGTCACCCCAGGGGATGAAGATGGTGCCGGTTGCCGGAACGCCGTTGCGGTGTGCGGAGTCGATGACTTCCGGAGAGGGAATCGCGATCGGGCCTTCCGCAGAAGAGCCGCCCCAGAAGTTGTAAATATCGACGTACTGGAAGTTGTTGAATGCGTAGACAAAATCGCCGTCGCCGCCCTGAGAGGGTGCCTCACTGGCGCGTGCATTCGCCATGGCAAGCGGCATGACCTTCGCGTCGCGCGAAGCCAGCGGGTTGACATTCGGTCCCATCCAGCGGTCACGTAGCGCAATCGCGCCACGGTTGTAGCGGGCATCGGGATCGTTGTCGGGGCTCCAGTTTTTCAGCTCGTCGATGAGGAAGCAGGAGCCGTAGGGCTGAAGCGTCTCATTCTCATAATAGAACTGATTCGGAATTTCCAGCGGCTCAGGCCAGTAGCCCAGCGTCGCGCCTGCTGCCGAGACGTTGAAGGACAGTCCGGCAAAGCAGCCGGCGATCAACGCGAGGACACAGACGAGCGAAGCCGCCTTTTTGAGAAATGACATTTTCAAATTCATTTCCTCCCTTTCATATTTTGGGGTCCGCGTAGTTTGTCCGGCAGCACGGTGTCATTTGCACGTTACACGCCCCTTCTCGGTCTTCGGAGCTTTGAAAACCGCCGCCGAGGCATAGACCCATACCGCCATAAATATTATATTGGATTCCCGCTGAAATAAATAGTATAGAAAAGGAACTTGAATTCCCCAAAAGGAAACATCCAAAAGAAAAATACCGGATGCCGTTTTGTGTACTTTGTACAATTAATTTTTCAGGAATGCGCATAAGCAAACCTACTGCATGTTGCATTTCTTTTTTGCTCCTGAGCAGACGGAAACGGAAAAGAATATACAAAAACCCCTCCGGTGCGGTGCACCGAAGGGGACTTTTGCGTTAGACTCTTTCCTTGACCTTTGCAGCCTTGCCAAGACGGTTGCGCAGATAGTAGAGCTTCGCACGACGGACCTTGCCGCGGCGGACAGTCTCAACCTTCACGATGTTCGGGGAGTGAACCGGGAACACCTTCTCGCAGCCGACGCCGTAGCTCAGACGGCGGACGGTGATGGTCTCCTCAATGCCGCCATGCTTGCGGACAATGATGGTGCCTTCGAAAACCTGCACTCTCTCGCGAGCGCCTTCCTTGATTTTTACATGAACACGAACCGTGTCGCCGACGTTCATCTGCGGCAGCTCTTCCTTCATGTACTGGCTGGTCAAAGCCTTCATCAGATCCATAACTTTGTCCTCCTTGTTTATTAGGCGTTCGTACCGGCGATGACCACGCCGCGCAGAGGACCACCCATTTGCAGACCAGGTTATCTTATCATATTCTTACCCATAAATCAAGCATTTTTTCTTCTTTTTTGTTCCGTTTCCGGGTCTGTGTCTAAATCATTAATTTTTCGCAGGCGGATGTTATTTCGCAAAGATTTGTGCTATAATGAAGAGCAGAAATTTGGGGCACAGGAGCAGCTTTATGAAACAGAAACAAAACAGCGTCCCCCATCGGGCCTTCCGCCCTGTTCCGGTTCTGAACGCAGATATTGACGAGGGCCTGTCGCCACAGGAGGTCAAGCTCCGCCAGACCAACGGTCTCGGCAACAAGCAGCCGCCCTCCAACACAAAAACAGAAAAGCAGATCGTCAAGGAAAACGTTTTTACCTTCTTTAATTTGATCTTCCTTGTTCTTGCCGTCGCGCTGATCATCGTCGGTTCCTTCAAAAACCTGACGTTTCTGATCGTCGCCGCCGCAAATACCGTCGTCGGTATTTTTCAGGAGACGCGCGCCAAGCGCGCGGTCGATAAGCTGACGCTCGTCGCCGCCGGGCAACAGAGAGTCATCCGCTCGGCGCAGCGCGTGAGTGTCCGGACGGACCAGCTCGTCCGCGACGATATCGCTGAATTCGCCGCCGGCGACCAGATCTGCGCGGACGCCGTGGTGCGCGACGGGCAGATGCAGGTCAACGAGTCACTGCTGACCGGCGAGGCCGACGCCATCATCAAGAATCCCGGCGATGTGCTGAAATCCGGCAGCTTTGTCATCTCCGGCCGCTGCCGCGCCCAGCTGACGCATGTCGGTGCAGAAAGCTACGCCGCAAAGCTGGCCGCCGAGGCCAAGCGCAACGTCCGTTCCACGCAGTCCGAGATGATGAAGTCCCTGACGCGCCTGATTACCGTCGTCGGCATTGCGCTGATCCCGCTGGGCATTATGCTCTTCCTGCGGCATTATCTCTCTGCGTTTCAGGGGCTTCCGCTGCGCGAATCCGTGGAGTCCACCGTCGCCGCATTGATCGGCATGATCCCCGAGGGACTGTATCTGCTGACGAGCGTCGCCATCGCCGCAAGCTGCCTGAAGCTCTCTCGCAGCCGCGTGCTGGTGCAGGACATGAACTGCATTGAAACGCTGGCGCATGTGGACGTCCTCTGCGTGGACAAGACCGGCACCATCACCGAGCCGTCCATGGAGGTCACGGACATTTTCCCGCTCGCCTCCGAGCGTTTCTCCTATGAGGACATCGAAAAAATCCTTGCCGCCTTTTATTACGGCGAGGAGCCGGACAACGAAACCGCGAAGGCCATGGCCCTGCAATTCGGTGAACAGACCAGCTGGCATGCCGTCCGGCGCATCCCCTTCTCCTCCTCCACCAAATGGTCCGCCGCGGATTTCGGCGAGCACGGGCGCTACGTCATCGGTGCGCCGGAATTTGTCATGGGCGACCGCTATGACTCCATTCGCGATAATACCGAGCCTTGGTCCGCGCGCGGCTGCCGCGTGCTGCTGCTGGCCTCCTACGAATCCACGCTCGACGGCCCGCTGGACAGCGCCCTCGTCACGCCTATCGCCCTGATCTATCTTTCCAACCTTCTGCGCCCGGATGCGCAGAACACCTTCCGCTACTTTGCCGAGCAGGGCGTGTCCATCCGCGTCATCTCGGGTGATAACCCCATCACTGTCTCCGAAATTGCCGCCCGCGCCGGTATTGAGAACGCCGACCGCTACATCGACGCCACCAGCCTGCACACGGAGCGCGACTACGCAGAGGCCGTCCGCAAGTATACCGTCTTCGGCCGCGTCACGCCGGAGCAGAAACGCTTCCTCGTCCGCGCCTTCCAGGCGCAGGGACACACGGTGGGCATGACGGGCGACGGCGTCAACGACGTGCTCGCCCTCAAGGATGCCGACGTCGGCATTGCCATGGCCTCCGGCAGTCAGGCTGCCTCTCAGGTGGCGCAGATTGTCCTGCTGAACTCCCAGTTCAGCGCCATGCCGCATATCGTCGCCGAGGGCCGCAGGGTCATCAATAATATCCAGCGCGCCGCGGCGCTCTTCCTGGTAAAGAACATTTTTTCCTTCGTTCTGACCATTTTACTGATGTTTGTGGACATGCCCTATCCCCTTCAGGCCATTCAGCTCTCACTCATCAGCAGCCTGACCATCGGCGTGCCCTCCTTCTTCCTTGCGCTGGAGCCGAACTACGCCCGCGTGGAGGGCAAATTTATGCGCAACGTCATCCGCCGTGCCATGCCGGGCGGCCTGACGAACATCATTCTGGTCATGCTCGCGGGCATGCTGACCTCCACCTTCGGGCTGCCGGATTCACACCTCAACACGATTGCCGTGTGGCTGCTGTCCGCCGTCGGCCTGATCACGCTCTATCACGTCTCCAAACCGTTTACGAAGCTGCGCCTGATCGTCTTTGCGGCCATGTCCGCCGCCATGCTGGCCTGTCTTCTGTTCATCCCCGGCTTCTTTGAGATTCCGCGGATCAATTATCAATCCGGCTTGATCATGGTCGTTCTGCTTCTGACCGCGCCGACGCTGATGCGGTTCTTCCTGCTGATTTTTGACCGGCAGGTGGAAAAATACGACCAGAAGCCACACGAAAGGCCGCGTAGAAAGCGGAAAACACATTAAAATCTAAACAACAGATTTCAAAACGCCTCTGCCGGAAAATTCCGGCAGAGGCGTTTGTTATCACCGTCATATTCCAAGCTCCCGCTTTGCACGAGCTGCAAATTCCGGTGTGTTGGCCTCATGCGCAGTCACGCAGAGGCTCTTTTCGTGGCCGCGGATGGCGTCCAGCAGCGGCGTAGAGCGGTCGCGCACCGCCGCGATCACGCGGTAGTCGCCATCGAGCAGCTCATGCAGCCGAACGATGAAGCGCTGCGCTTTGCTTTCCATCACGCCGATCTCATCCAAAAGCACCAGGCTTCCCGCCGGGATGTTCTCCAGGAGTGCAATGCCGGTCGTGTCGAAAATCTCCGGCCGCTTTTCTGCGCACCGGTCCTTGCAGGAGCCGATCTGATGATCCGGCGCAAAGCTGAGCTGCTCACAGCAGCCGTGGATGTATACCGGCGCGTTCCCCGTCAACGGGTCGGCCGCCAGCTTTTCCGTCCAGAAGCCATAGACCGGCTCTTTGCAGCCGGAGAGGATGCGCTTGATCGCCGTGGATTTTCCGCTGCCCGTGCAGCCGCATACGATAATATTCATGCCCATTCCTCCGAAATATCCCCGGCCTGCAAAACCAGGATTGCCATTTTTCGTATCTCCGGGAGATAGAGCGGATAATCCGCCTGCCCCGTCTCCGTCAACCGGCTTGCAACCCACTGCGCCGTCAGCTCACCGCCCTTATTGTACAGGCGGAAAAAGGTCATGGCATCTTCCATCGTGCGGAAGGGCTGCCCAAGCTCCAGCTCCAGCTTTTCGGCATGGAATGGGATTCCCCGCTCCTTCAGGAACGCCTCCGCCGCCGGACGGATGTCACGGTGTGCCGCAGAGGCGTCCACGGAAAAGCGGTGCTCCCGGCAGTCGCGCTTGATGACAACCGCCGTGCCGCGGCAGTGCCGCTTTGTCAAGCGCAGGATCTCCTCAATCCTTCCGAAATAGCAAAAGGTCATGGCGTCAAATTGCGGCGCGGACGGCATGGCGAAAAGGTCCTCGCACAGCACCGTCAGATTCTGCTCCGGCGCGCGCGCCCGCAGTTCCGCAATCGCCGCCTCGGAGCGGTCGATGGCCGTCACGCGGCGGCAGCGTCGCGCAAGCGCCTGCGCAAGATAGCCCAGACCGCACCCGGCGTCGCAGACATGCCCATCCGCAGGGAGCCATCGCATCAGCCGGCCGGCCAGCCGCACATAATAGTCGCCGTACTCCGACGCGTCACGCATAAAGCGGATCGCATCGGGGCCCCACCACTGCATCATTGGGTTTCCGCCCGGCAGCGGATCATCTCCGCCGCAATGCTGATGGCAATTTCCGCCGGTGTCTCCGCGCCGATGGCAAGACCGATGGGCGAATGGACGCCGGCAATTGCCTCTTCCGAAATTCCCGCCTCACGCAGAAGCTGCTGCGTCCGCGCGATCTTATGGCGGCTGCCAATACACCCAACATAGCGCGTTTTCCTGCGCAGCACCTGCTCGAGCACCTGATAATCCGCCTGATGGCCCGGTGTCATAATGACGACATAATCGTCCGGTGTCAGGGTAATTCTCTCATAAATATTGGAGAAATCCGCAAAAATGACCTCATCTGCCAAGGGGAAGGTCTTTTGGTTTGCCAGCTCCTTCCGGTTGTCCAGCACGGTCACACGAAAATCAATACCCGCAAGCACCGGCACCAGCGCCTGCCCGACGTGCCCGCCGCCGAAGAGATACACTCTGCCCGCGCGGACGAGCGGTTCGGTGTAGACCAGAGGTTCTCCCTTCCGGTAGACCGCCCGGCTTGTAAACAGCTCCGGCTCCTGCGCTGCATCCGGCGCGGAGACGATGCGGAATTCTTCTACCGATCCCTCCCGGATGCGCAGATAGAGCCAGCTGTTCTCCGGTGAGGACAGCGCCTGGCGCATCCGGCACAGAACCGGCAGCTCCTTTTCCGTCAGAAGCTGGTAGTAAACCGTCACATTGCCGCCGCAGATCATGCCGATGCTGGCAACCTGATCCGGCGCAAGGCAGAACGCACGCACATGCGTCTGTCCGCTGTGCAGCACCTCCAGTGCCTCCTGCGCCGCCAGCAGCTCCACACGGCCGCCGCCGATGGTGCCCAGCGTGCTGCCGTCGGCAAAGACCGCCATTCTCGCACCCGCGCCGCGCGGGGACGAGCCGGAGCTGGCAAGGATGGTGCACAGGACGACGCGTTCACCGCGCTCTACCGCTTCTATCATTTTCTGTGTCAGGTTTTTCATCGTTGCTTCACCCTGTATTATTTAATGAATGGAATAGTTATAGTCTACACGAATCGCACGCAAAATGCAAGCCGGATTCGCGATTGCGGCATGAAATTGCGGCTTCCCGGCCGCAGACCGCACCTTGCCCGGAAAACATGCAAAAAATTACCGTTTTAATGTGGCATCATTTGATATAGTTGTATATATTGACAAGATTGCTCGGAATATTTATACTGTTCCTAGGTTAAATTGTGTGCGCCTGCAGGCACCGTCTACCTTAACCAGCAAGGAGGTCAAACGATGAAAAAAATCAAAATTGCCGCCGGAATGGCACATGTGGACTATGGCAATCTGCACGCCGCAATCAAGGAAGCGACGGATGCCGGTGTCGACTACATCCATTCCGACGCGGCAGACATGTATGAGCTGAAAAATCTTCAGCTCATGGGAGGCCACCAGATCATCGCCGGAATTCGTCCTGTGACCCCGCTGCCAATCGAATGCCACTTTTACACGCGCGAATGCGACAGACTCTTTGTGGAAAAAATCGCGAAGGCTGGCTGTAACATGCTTGTTCTTCCGGCAGAGCTGTTCCTGGGTGCAAATCTGGCCTATCTGATTGACTGGTGCCACGGCATGGGTATGAAAATCGGCCTGACTGTCGGCTGCTATACGCCCCTGTGCTTCCTGAACGAATCCATCTATGACATCGATCGTCTGCATGTCGTCATCCACGGTGCGCGTCCCGTCGAGGGAGAGGAGCACTGGTCCTGGCGGCGCAGCTCCGTCAAGATGGTCAAGGAGGCCCGGCAAATGATCCGCGACTGCAATCCGGATTGTGAGCTTGCCGTGGACGGCGGTCTGCGCTATAACAATCTCGAGGGCATTATCGAAGCAGACCCCGATGTGCTGATTCTTTCCACCGCCGTCTTCGGCGACCCGGACGGCATCACCGCAGGCGTGAAGAAATGCCGCGCTGCCATCGACGCCGCCGCGCTCAAGTTCGGTCTGTGAGGATGCATATGAATCTGCGGAACGTCACCCAACCCGAGCTTGTCATGCTGGGCACGGAGTTCACCTGCAAAGAAGACTGCATCGCCGCACTCGCCTCGCGGCTTGCGGCCACCGGACGCATCGAAAGTGCCGACGCTTTTTGCAGGGCGGTGAAGGAGCGCGAAGCACTCGCCTCCACCTATAGCGCAATGAGCGTTGCAATGCCCCACGGTATTTCCGAGACTGTCCGGCAGGCATCCGTCTGCTTCCTCCGCAACCGCTTTCCCTTTGACTGGGACGGCGACGGAGAAACTCCCGTACATCTGATTTTTCTTCTTGCGGTGGCAAAAGGAAAAAACACCGGCGAGGAGAACGAGCAGCTCGCTCTTCTGTCTGCCATCTGCGTCATGCTGCTGGACGATGAACTCCGTGAGCGTCTGGACACGGCCAAAACGCAGGAAGAGGCAATTCAAATCATTACTGACTACGGCGCCTAAAAAATAGAAAAAGGAGTCCAACCCATGTCAAACAAAAACGAAACCTTTGATGTTGAGCTGAGCCTTGACGGGCAGCAGAGCAACAAAGAGATCTGGAAGGAAATCTTCCACAAGCCCTTTAACCATCTCCGCACCGGCATTTCCTACATGCTGCCGATGATCATGCTCGGCGGCGTCCTGGGCGCGCTCGGCGTTCTGAGCCGCTGGGTCGACTGGGCTATTCTTGCCGACATCAAGACCCTCAGCTCCACCGCAATGCAGTTCTTTGTTCCCTTCCTTGGCATGTTCATCGCCTACAGCATCGCCAATAAGGCCGCGCTCGCGCCCGGCTATGTCGTCGCCTACATTGCCTACAACAACGGCGCAGGCTACATCGGCGCTATGATCGGCGGCTTCCTGGTCGGTTATCTGCTGCAAATCCTGATCAAATTTGTGCGTCCCAAAAAGATCCTCGCACAGCTTTGGGGGATGTTCGCGCCGATCATCGCAGGCGGCGTCGTCGGTATCTTTATGCTGGAAGTTGTCTGTGCGCCCCTTTCCGCCTTTACCGTCTGGGCCGCTGAGCGTCTGTCGAACCTGAACTCCGAGCAGGGCGCTCTGCTGGGCTTCGTCATGGGCTCGCTGGACGGCATTGACTTCGGCGGTCCGATCTCCAAGATCGCCTCCGCGATTGCAGGCGCCGCCTGGGCCGAGGGCATCACCACCTTCTACGGCTGCCGCATCTGCATGGTCATGGTCCCGCCCCTCGGTATTATGCTGGCCTCTCTCCTCGCGCCGAAGTATTCCACCAAGGGCGAGCGTTCCTACTCCAAGGCATCCATCCCCATGGTGTTCATCGGCGGCTACACCGAGCTTGCCCTTCCGCTCGTGGTCAATGACCTGCTGCGCTGCACCATCGCCTCCTATCTCGGCTCCGTGACAGCCTCCGTCATCGGCGGCTATTTCGGCATGACGCTTTCCACCCCGGCTCTCGGCATCGCCTCCTGGTTCTTTGTCGGCAATGTTGCGATTTACGCGCTTGCGATCGTCTGCGGCACCGCCGTGACCTGCGGTGCACTGATTCTCCTGCGCGCGCTCACAAAACGCAAGGTGAATCCGGATGACGACGCAGATCTTTCCCTGAATTAATTGACAGAAAGGAACTTTGAAAAATGAAACTTGTCATCGTTACTGCCTGCCTGGCAGGCGTTGCCCACAGCAAAATGGTCGCCGCAGCCCTGAAAAAGGAAGCCGAAGCGCGCGGGCATCAGGTCTGGTGCGAAATGCAGGGCGGCTACAATCTGACAGAATCTCTTCCTGCTGCGGTCTGCCGGCAGGCGGACGTTGTGATCTTTGCCTACGCGATTGCCGTTGCAGGGCAGGAGCGCTTTGCGGGCAAGCCCATTATCAAGGTTCCGATCGAAAAGGCCATCCGCAACATTAAGCCGCTGGTGGACAAGGCGGAGGAGGTCTTTGAGACCATGAAGGAGCAGCGAAAATGATTCGCCGCGCCTGTCAATGTCCGCGGACCACGGAGCACTGCGCCAAGGGCGGCACAGGAGACTTCCGGTGCCGGGAGCTGCTGCTCAAAAACAGCCCCGAATTCTCCGGGAGCGGCAGAATGTTCTCGGAATGCGTGCTCCCGCCCGGTGCAAGCGTCGGCATGCACCGGCACACCGGAGAGCTGGAGGTCTGCGCCTTTCTCGAGGGCTGCGGAAAGGTCTGGTCGGACGGCGGCTGGCAGCCGGTCGGCCCCGGCGATGTCGCCATTGCCTTCGACGGCGACACGCATTCCGTCGTCAATACGGGAGACTTTCCCCTGCGGTATATCGCACTGATTCTATACGCATAAGAAAAGCGGAAGTGCTGCGGCAGCGCAGCACTTCCCATTCCAAAGGAGTGATGTCATTTGTTCTGCAAAGAAACGGTTATCAGAAACAAAACCGGTCTGCACGCGCGCCCTGCCTCCGAGTTCATCGCGATGGCAAAGCGCTTTTCCTGCAATATCTGGATCGAACCGATCCGCGCCGAAAACGTCCGCAAGGTCAACGCAAAATCAATGATCCATATTCTTTCTCTCGGGCTGGTGCAGGACACCCACATCCGCATCTCCGCAGAGGGCGAGGATGCAGAGCAGGCCGTTCAGGCGCTGACCGCCCTCGTGGAAAGCGGCCTGGGAGAATGAAGCTGCATTGAAAAACACCGCACTTTCCCGCCGCCTGAAGGCAATTCCGGGAGGACTTCTGCTGCTTCCCATGCTCTGCGGAATGCTCCTGCGGCTTTTGCCGGATTCCTCCGCCACCATCGGCGAGCCCTCTGCAACACTGTTCTCCTCCAAAGCTGCAATGTGCATCGTCGGGCTTTTGCTCTTCTTCTCCGGTGCACAGTGCCGTTTCCGCGATATCTGGACCGGCATCCGCCGCGACGGCCCGCTGCTTCTTCTCAAGCTGCTGCTGAACGCCGGGATGATTCTTCTCTTTTCCAAATTCTGTAAGGACTCCTCGTTTTTGGGCATTTCTCTGATTGCCGTCGCCGCCTGTGTTTCCAGCTGCAACCCAGGTCTGTTTCTCGGTCTGACAACGCAGTACGGCACCCCCGCCGACCGCACCTACTTTGCCCTTCTGAACATCATCAGCCTTCCCGGCATTGCCGTGTGCCTCTTCCACCTCACCTCCGGCTTTTCCTTCGCCGCCGCTCCGGTGCTCGGCGGAATTCTGCCCTTTGCACTGGGCGTGCTGGCAGGTGCGTGTATTCCCTCCCTGCGGAGCGGCAATACCGTGAAGCTGCTGCTTCCCTTTTTGGGGCTGTCGCTTGGCTGCGCCATCGATATTACCTCGCTTGGCCGCCAGCTTCTCCCCGGCTTTCTTCTCAGCCTTCTCTATCTTCTGACAAACACACTGCCGCTAATGCTCACCGAGCGTTTTGTTCTGCACCGCAGCGGGCTGACCTCAGCAGCGGCATGCAGTATCGCCGGGGTTTCTCTGAGCGTTCCGGCGCTGATTTCCGCCACTGAGCCGCAATGGTCGGCAGCCGTACCGGATGCGGCGGCGCAGCTCGCCGTTGCCCTGCTGCTGACCAATATTGCCGCAGCTTTTTTGGCAAAAAGCGCCGCAGAAAAGAAATTTTGATGTATCATTATCCCATACGAAAGGAGCCAACATGGAGGAATTCACTTATCGCCAGCCTACTGCAATTCACTTTGGCTTCGGCGCCACCGCGCAGCTGGGCAAAATAGCCGCCCACTACGGCAAAACCGCGATTCTCGTCACCTGTGCACCGACGGACTTCATGCAGGAAAAATATGCCCGCGCCATGAAGCTGCTTCAGGAAGCCGGCCTGACCGCCGTGCATTACAGCGGGATCGGTCCAAATCCGCTCACCTCTCAGATCGACGAGGGCATCCGCATCGCGCATGAGTGCAATGCAGACGTGGTGATTGCGCTCGGCGGCGGTTCGGCCATCGACGCCGCGAAGCTCATCGCCCTCTGCGCCCGGCACGGCAGCGCCGACTGGCCGGAATTTTTCGCGAAATACCGCGGCTTTCGGGAGACCTATCCCCTGCCCTTTGCATCCAAGCTGCCGCTGATTGCCGTTTCCACGACCGCCGGAACCGGCTCGCAGTGCACGCAGGCAGCCGTTGTGACCGATGTCCGCACCGGTCTGAAAACGACCATTCAGCATCAGGGAATGTTTGCAGCAGAGTGTATTGTTGACCCGGAGCAGACCATGACCATGCCTTTCTACATGACTGCATGCACCGCATTCGACGCCTTCAGCCACGCCTTTGAATCCTATCTCGGCGCGTTTACCTCTCCCCTGACGCGCACGATGTCGTTGGAAAGCATCCGCATGATTCTCGCCACGCTTCCGAAGCTTCGCGAGGAAAATTCACCCGAGCTGCGCGCCAAGCTCTCTCTGGCAGACACCTACGCCGGAATCTGCCTTTCCAACGGAGCGGGAAATCTTCCGCATCCGCTCGGAGAAATGATCGGCAGCATCTGCGGCATTTGCCACGGCCAGACGCTCGCCATCGTGTATCCCGCTTTTCTGCGGGAAACCTGGTCTCAGCATGTAACGCAGTTTGCCGAGGTTGCCAGAATTTTTGATCCCGCGCTGATTTCATTGAACGACAGCGCAGCCGCCGCCGTGCTGAGTGATATCGTCGCCGATTTTCTGAAGGAAATTGGCATCTATCACCCGCTTTCGGATTTCCACGCCACACAGGAGCAGATGGACACCATTCTGAATCACCCGAAGTGGGACACGATCCGCATGGCCGACAGAGCCACAATTCAGAGAATTCTTGCCGCCAGCTTCTAGGAGGCCACTATGTCAACAGATTATGTAACATCGATTTCTCGTGTCATCCTGAACGCAATCGGCTACACAACCGTCCAGGAAATTGCCGGGGAGCTTGGGTGCAGCGAAAAAACGGTTCGCCTGAAGCTCGGCGAAACGGAAGCCTATTTTGCACAGTTCGGGCTGAAGCTGCTTCGCGTCCGCGGCAGCGGCCTGCTCTTGCAGGGAAGCCGGGAAAGCCGACAGCTTGCCTACGCGGGGCACGATGCTGCATATCGCCAATCACAGACGACCTTGCAGGAGCGGCAGATTTACCTTTTGGGCGTTCTGCTGCTTCAGGAAAAGGGCCTGGCGGCTGCAAAGGCCGCAAAAGTGCTTTACATCAGCCGCCCGACCATCTACAAAGAGCTGGAAAGTATTGCGGTCTGGCTTCAGCAGCGTGAAATCACGTTGAGTCGAAGTCAGGGAAAGCCCATTCAGCTACAGTGCGGAGAGAAACGCCTGCGCCTTGCAACGATCGACTGGTATACGATTCTCCGCAACCATTTGGCCGCAAACGGCGGAGCGGATGCGCTCGGTCTTTCCGCCCTTCTGCATTACAACGATTCGCTCATCGACCGGGATGCCGTAACGGAATGTGCTATGCGCATTGAGCGGCTGATGGGCGTCGCCTTCCTTCCGGAGGAATCCCGGCGTCTGTGCCGCGCGCTTTACGTCGTGCTTCCGCGCATTGCCGCCGGGAAAACGGTCACCATGCACGAGGAAACCATCGCACGTATCGCGAGGCTTGATACGCATAATCTGCGCAGTAAAATTGCTGCAATCGTCAAGGCTTGCTTCAACATCACCCTGCCGGAGAGCGAGCAGTATTATTTTTATGCTCTGTTCCGTCAGGCGGGGACACACCGCATGCAGGGCTTAGAGGGCAGCGGCACCGAGCTTGCACCGGAGCTTTCCCAGCGCTTTGTGCAGGCCGTTGCTGCAAGCTTTGCCCTGCGGCGGCAAAAGCAATTCTATCTCTCGGTGGAGAACTGTATTGAAAGCATCATCGGGCGTCACCAGCTTGCCACAAAATTCTCGGATCTCACACAGTCGCAGGTCTTTCAGCAGAATCCGCGCATCTGGGATGTGGTGCGGCCCGCCATCCGTGAAATCATTGAACCGGCGCTCGGCGACGCTCTTTCTCCGATGGAATGTGCGCAGCTTGTCTATTTGACAGCCGCGGCAATCGAGGGCAGCCGTACGCCGCTCCGCGCCGTGCTGATTTATGACAGCTCCTATAGTGAGGCCTTATATATCTCCGAGCTGCTGCGCTGCAACATTCCTTATATCCGGCTGACAAAGCTCATTCCGCTTGAGCCTTTAAAGCCGGACTACCGCCTGGAGCACACGCAGATCGTCATTACGAACTACACCGGCGAGCTCGCCGTCAATCTTCCGGTCGTGACCACAAATTTTGCCTATGTCAAAGACAACATGGAGCAGATCCTGGCTGTGCTGCAGCGCTATTACCAACATTTGAACGACGAACGCATCTGTGCACCTCTGCGTCACCGGCTGCCGGCCGGGCAGGGCGGCAGCGAAGGAAAGGAAACACATGAAGAAATATAAGGGAATTCCCGCCTCCGGCGGGATTGCAGTGGGCGAGATTCTTGTCTATCGCCATGAAGCGGCGGAGGAAATCCCCGTCTCCATCTCCCCGGAGGAGGTCAGCGGCCAGCTGGCGCAATACGCCGCGGCCCTTGAAAAGGCCCACAGCGAGCTGCTGGGGCTTGCAGACGCTCTGCGCGAGCGCAGCCCCGCCGAGGCCGGCATCTTCACGGCGCAGACGGAGCTGCTGGAGGACGAGGAAATTGCCGAAGAGATCCGCTCTGCCATTTCCGCAGGACGTCTCTCTGCCGCCGCAGCCGTGCAGAGGGTTTATGCGCAGTATGCCGCCATGATGGCAGAGCTCTCCGACGAGTATCTCTCTGCCAGAGGTGCGGATCTTCTCGATGTTTCACAGCGCCTTCTTGGCGCACTTGGCTATCGCAAGGGCGTGTCTCTGTCAGAGCTGGCGCGGCCGGTCATTCTGGTTGCGCATGAGCTTTTTCCTTCAGACACGGCGTCCATGCGCCGGGAAAATGTGCTTGCCATCGTCACGGAGGCCGGTGGGGAAACCTCGCATTCCGCAATTCTGGCAAGGAGCTTCGGCATTCCCGCCGTTCTCGGCGTGAAGGACATTGCCTCTCTCGCCGCTGACGGGCAGCTCTGCGCCGTGGACGGAGAAAACGGCTGCCTTTGGCTGGAGCCGGATGCCGAAATGCTTGCCATCTGCAAAGCGCAAAAGCACGGCTTTCTCCGCAGGCGCGCCATGCTTGCAGAGAATGCCGCCGGTCCTGCCGTGCTCATAAGCGGCGAAAAAATCGATATCGGCCTGAATGCCGGCAGCGCCGCTCCGGATGCCGCCATGGAAAGCTGCGACTTTGTCGGTTTATTTCGCACCGAATTTCTGTATATGAACAGTGCGGATCTGCCCGGCGAGGAAGCGCAATACCAGGTTTATCGCAGTCTCATTCGCGCCGCCGGTGGGAAAATGGTCACAATCCGGACGCTGGACATCGGCGGAGACAAGACGCTTCCCTACTTTGCGCTGCCGAAGGAGGAAAACCCCTTCCTCGGTGTCCGCGCATTGCGTCTCTGTCTGGCGCACCCGGAAATCCTTCAGCCGCAGCTCCGTGCCATCCTGCGTGCTGCTGTCGAAGGCCCGGTTCAGGTGATGTTTCCTATGGTCGGCAGTCTGGAGGACCTCCGCGCGGGGCAAGCCGCCCTGAGGGCCGCCGCGCAGACGCTGAAAGCGGAGGGAATTCCCTGCCGCACAGATATTCCGGTTGGCGTAATGATCGAAATTCCCTCCGCCGCCTTAATCGCCGATCAGCTGGCCGCAGAAGCGGATTTTGCCAGCATCGGCACAAACGATTTAACGCAGTATCTCCACGCAGCCGATCGAATGAATCCGGAGACAGCCCCTTATTACCAAACCTATTCGCCCGCACTGTTCCGTCTTCTGAGCTATGTTTCAGAGGCCTTCAACGCAGCAGGAAAACCTCTCTCCGTCTGCGGGGAGCTTGGCGGCGATCCGCTTGCCGTTCCCCTGCTGGCCGGTCTCGGCATAAAAAAGCTCAGCATGAATCCGTCTCAGATGGCAGCGGCAAAATATATCATCCGGCATACCACCCTGGGCGATGCCAAGGCGCTTGCCGGGAAGGCTTTGCATGCAGCAACACAGGAGGAAATCCGCGCGCTTCTCCAGGAAGCGCAAAGCCGGATTTTCCCGCAGAGCTGACATCTCCGCCGTCGGAAGCCGTTTCCACAAAACAGAAAAATTCTGTTGACAATCTTCGATTCCTCTGATATAATAATTTCTGCTGATTCGGTGGATCGCCGAAACGGCATGGGTTGCTACTGTGGCTCAGTTGGTAGAGCAGCTGATTCGTAATCAGCAGGTCGCCGGTTCGAGTCCGGCCAGTAGCTCCAAAAAAGCCTTGAAAACGTGATGTTTTCAAGGCTTTTTCTTTATCGGCGGTCGCGGTCCTTCTCAATGCGCTGCTTCCAGCTCATGTCCAGCGGCGCAGCGCACCGCATCGCCATGACGGCATCGCTGACCGCTTCAAAAAGCACAGCCGTTCCCTTCTTATCGCAGCGGTATTTCACCGCGCGCTCCGGCGCAATGCCATAGCTCCTTGCGGTTTCCACCGCGTCGATGTTCGCGCCGAGGAACAGGAACTCCCAGTTATAGCGCTCCTTCTGCCGGCGGATCATCCGCTTGACCTCCTCGCTCGTGTAGCGGCGGCTGGCGTTTTCCATGCCGTCGGTCGTGATCACAAAGATCGTCCGTTCCGGCACGTCCTCTTCTCTGGCGTATTTGTGGATATTCCCGATGTGGCGAATGGCCCCGCCGAGGGCATCGAGCAGCGCCGTGCAGCCGCGGACGGTGTAATCCTCCCGCGTCATCGGGTGGATCTCGTCCAGCTTCACGCGGTCGTGAATGACCTCACTCGTGTTGTCAAAAAGCACGGTGGAGACCAGCGCCTGCCCAGGTGCGCGCTTCTGCTTTTCGATCATGGAGTTGAAGCCGCCGATGGTGTCGGCCTCCAGTCCGCTCATCGAGCCGCTGCGATCCAGAATGAATACCAGTTCCGTCAAATTCTTTTTCATGTGAAAAACCTCCTGAAATCTGTGTGTTTGAGCTTACACCCAGATTATAGGAGGTTTTTCTCGCTGTTTGGTCGCTTGCGAAGCGACATTTTTGTTATGCGCCGATCAGGCTCTGGTCAAAGGCAAAGAGCGCCTCGTTGATCTCGAAGACATTGTAATTTCCATGCGCAACGAAATACTCCACGATAATGTCGAACTTGCTTGCATGCGTCAGCGAAAAGCCCGCCTTTTCCAGCATCTCCCGCAGCTCCGGCAGGGGGAGCTCCAGCGCCAGCGCAAAGGCAAGCACCGTCGGCTTGGAGGGCTTGTAATTTTTGTCCGAACGAATTTTGGAAAAGAGCTTACGGTCGATGTTCGCCTTTTTGTAGCACTGCGCATCCGTCATGCCGCGCTCGGATATTTTGCGCAGGAGCATCTCGGAAAAGCTCTCGTCCAGCGTCCGCAGCGCATCCTGTAAGGAACACGGTGCTGCCTTCTGCGCAGACATCGGTGCCGCCATCGACGCACACTCCATTGGCATGGCCGCGCGGCGGCGGAGCAGATGCGTCTCGGCGTAGCAGTCGTCGATATAGGCGGCGATTTCGGCATAGAGGCGGCTGCCAATCTGATAGGCTCTCCGGTCGAAGACAACGAGATACACCAGCATCTCCTGCTCCATCAAAAAGCGCCGGATCTCCTCCGTTGCAATTTGCAGTCCCTCTGCCTTCGGAAAGCCGTAGGCTCCCGTGGAAATCAGCGGGAACGCGATCGAGGCGCAGCCCTGCGCCAGAGCCAGCCGCAGCGCATTGCGATAACAGGCTGCAAGCTGCTCCCGCTCGCCGTGCTGCCCGTCCTGCCAGACGGGTCCTACGGTGTGGATCACGAAACGGCAGGGCAGCCGGAAGCCCGGCGTCAGCTTTGCCTCGCCCGTCTCGCAGCCGCCGAGGGCACGGCATGCCTCCAGCAGCTCCGGACCGGCGGTGCGGTGGATCGCGCCGTCGACTCCGCCGCCGCCCAGAAGCGTTTTGTTCGCGGCGTTGACGATGGCGTCCACCTTCATCTTTGTAATATCGTTTCTGACGATTTGCAGCGGCATAGTCATCCTCCTATCTCGCGCAGAGCCATTGCGTCTGCGGCGTGTTCCGGAATTCCTGCAATTGCGCACGGAAGTCCGGACAGATTGCAGAGAGCCTTCCCTGCCCGGAAACGTAGGGGTCGATGCAGCGCTTTTTGGCCGGAATGACGCGGCGGTCCCTCTCCGGCGCCTGCGCCGGGTCGGAAAGCATCTCGTGCAGCGCGCAATAGCGCTTCCAGAGCGCCGCGGTTTCCGCGTCGCTTTCCAAACGGGCAATGACCTCCGGCTCCGTGGTATAGAGCAGCGTCATGTCCAGCACCCGCTTTTCCTGCGCGCAGGCAATGACCTCCGAAAGGCGCTGCATAGCGTAGCGATCCTCGTCCGCGACGTAAATGCGGGACATTTGCAGTGCATCCTGCGCAAAGGCCAGCGCCGTTTTCACGTCCAAAAAGGCCAGCTCAGGCGCACCCTCCGGCGTCTGCTCCACGCAAATCGCGTCATAATAGCGCTGCGCTTCTTCGCTGGTGCGGATTCTGTAGCATTGCAAATTCCCCAGTGTGTACTCCAGCCGGTCGGCGGACAGACGCGGGGCATCGTTGTCGGCCACGGGATAGCGGTGATAATCCGTCACAGTCTCCGGTGCAACGCCGTATTTTTCCAAAAGGCGCAAAATCCCCCTCGAGCGGCGGATGATCCGTTCCGTCTCCCCTTCTGTGTACTCCTGATGCAGGTAGTCTCCGTGCAGAAAATCGATGGTATGGGCAAAAACCGGCGTGGAAATGTCGTGAAACAGCGCCGCGAGCGTCTGCTCCATGCTGCCGGTAAAATGCCAGACGATCTCCGCCGTACCGCGGCTGTGGCGATAGCGAGAGTAGGGCGGCAGCCCGCGAAAGCGCGGGAAATTCGTGTATTCGCAGCCGCAGTTCATGCCCACGTTCTTCAAGCGCCGCATTTCCTCCACGGCACAGAATTCCTCCAGCCACGCAGGCGCGGCATCCGTGTAACGCATTGCGATTCCTCCCTTTTCCTTCAGTATACCATCTTCCCGCGCGCAAATCAATGCCGAAGAAAAAAGTGCGAAAACCGGTTGAAACTTCAGAAAACATCGCGTATAATCAATTCAAACCCACAAACAGGAGGTTATTCTGATGGCAATCGATACCAACACTTCTCTGCGGCGCAGCGTGATCTATGAACTTTACGTCCGCAGCCACACGCCGGAGGGCACCTTCCGCGCGGTGGAGCCGGACCTGGACCGCATCCGCGCACTGGGTGTGGACGTCGTCTGGTTCATGCCCATCCACCCCATCGGCGTCCTGAATAAAAAAGGCAGCCTCGGCTGCCCCTATGCCAACCGCGATTACCGTACCGTCAATCCGGAATACGGCACGCTGGAGGATTTTCTCCATCTGGTCGAGGAAATCCACAGCCGCGGCATGAAATGCATCATCGACGTGGTCTATAACCACACCTCGCCAGATTCCACGCTCGTCCATGAGCATCCGGAATTCTTCTACCGCAAGCCGGACGGCAGCCGCGGCAACAAGGTCGGCGACTGGACGGACGTCGTCGATCTGGACTACGACAATCGCGCGCTCTGGGACTATCAGATCGCGTCGCTCTGCTACTGGGCGCAGTACGTCGACGGCTTCCGCTGCGACGTCGCAAGCACCGTACCGGTGGCGTTCTGGATGGAGGCGCGGCGCGCCGTGGCGAAGGTGCGGCCGGACGCGATCTGGCTGGGCGAGAGCGTCCATCTGGCGCACATCCGCGCTTTCCGCGAGCAGGGCTTCTATGCCGCGACGGACACGGAGCTTTTCGACGCCTTCGACATTCTCTACCCCTACGACCTCTGGCCGCTCTATGAGGACTGCACCGAGGGCCGCCAGCCGCTGAGCCGCTTCTTTGCCGCGCAGAATTTGCAGGAGCTGAGCTTCCGCACGGAATACAACAAGCTGCGCTGCCTGGAAAATCACGACCAGCGGCGCGCGGCGGCACGCTTCCCCGAGCGGGCGCAGCTGCTGGCCTGGACGGCGCTGTCCTATTTCATGAAGGGCACGACGCTGCTCTACGCCGGGCAGGAGGTCTGCGAGACGCACACGCCCTCGCTGTTTGAAAAGGAGCCCATCGACTGGCACGGCGGCGAGGACATCAGCGCCTATCTTGCCAAGCTGGCTAAGATCAAGCACCGTCTGCCCGCAGATGCCGTTTTCCACATGGACATGGACGACGCGCAGGGCATTCTTACCGCCTGCTACACCGCGCCCGGCGTCCGGGCCACCGGCGTTTTCCCGCTGGCGGGCAAGCCCGGAACCGTCACCCTACCCGCGGGCGAATACCGCGACGCGCTTTCCGGCAGGGTATTCACCGGCGGCGAAATTGCCGTCGGAACAGAGGCAATGATTTTCCTATAATAGAAAAAATCGGCCCGTGTGAGGTTTTCTCACACGGGCCTTGCTTTTTAGTTGTGCTTCTTGCGCAGGAAGAGGTATGCGCCGGTGGCCAGAACCGCAGCTGCAGAAATTGCCAGAACGACGACCATGCCTGCATCGAAGGTATCGCCGGTGGAGGGCTTGCTCGGGTCGAGCGGCTTCTTGATCTCCTTGAAGGAGACTTCAAGCTTCGTGTCGCCGGTGACGGTGAGGGTGCCCTTGTTGTCCTTCACGGTGACTTCCTGACCGTTCACGAGCACCTTGTCCAGCTCATAGCCTTCGTCGGGCGTGAAGGTGTATTCAACCTCGGTGCCCTCATAGTACTCGCCGGTGCCCGGCTCGACCTTGCCGTGCTCGCCGCAGACGACGGTCACGGTATACTTCGCTCTTGCCTTGACGTTAACGACGGCGGTGTCGAACTTCGTCTCGTCCAGAGCGGAGGTGGCGGTAACAAGCAGCTGGCCGTCCGGCTCATCGATGCCGATGGTCAGAACGCCGTCCTCGTCGATCGTGGTGGCCTCGGACTTCGCGCCCTCGACCGTCCAGATGACCTTCTGGACGGGATCCTCGCCGTCGGGTGCGGGCGTCGGCAGAACCTCTTCGATCGGAGTTTCGACCACTTCGACCGTCTCAGGAGCCTCGGTCTCGACCTCGGAAGCAGGCTCTTCGACGCTCTGCGTCTTCTGGCCCAGCCGCACATTCGTCGAGAACTGACCGCCCGTAGTTTTGTCGGTCGCAGTAACCTGAATGTAGCTGCAAGTCTCGTTTGCATCCAGAGTCAGCAGACCGTTTTCGTCGATCTTCGTGCCCTCGGCAAGCTCGCCGTACCACTGTGCATAGGGGCTGGTAACTGCCCAGGTGTAATCAGTGGCGGGCTTAGCCTCATCCGTCTTGACGTTCTTGATTGCAAACTGCTGCGTCTCGCCGGGAGCAACCGTAGGATTGCTCGGAGAAAGTACATACAGCGGCTTTACACTGAGAGTCGTATAGAATTCAGCGCCGTCTGCTCCTGTTGCAGTGACCTTGATGTAGGTGCAGGTCTCGTCCTCGCCGATGGTCAGAACGCCGTCCACTACCTTTGTATCCGCAGAGCTGATATCGCCGTAGTAAGCATAGGCGCTGCTGACAGACCAACTATAATTCTTGGAATCCTGCGTCTCGCCCGTTTTCTGATTCTTGATCGAGAAGGTCACCGTATCACCTGCATAGATGGAATCAGCATTCTTCTCCAAGCCATACAGGTTCATGACAGTGATGGTCATGCTGTACTCAGTGCCGTCCTTCGTTGCCTTCACAGTAAGTCTGTTTGCCGTCTCATTCGGAGCAACCGTCAAAACACCGTTTTCGATCTTGGTGCCTTCGGCCATGCTGCCATAGATCGGAGCAACGGACCACTCATAGTCCTCGGTCGGGAGCTTCGTACCCTTGTAGTAGACGGCAATGTTGATGCTCTCGCCCTTATAAGCACTCGATGCATCGGCCTTCAGTGCATAAGCAGGAACCACGTTCGCACGGATGGAGCCGGAGGCTGAAGTATCCTCCACGGAGGTCGCAGTAACGGTAATGGTGTTGGCGTTTTCCTCCTCGGCGATGGTCAAAAGGCCGTTTTCGTCGATCTTGGTGTCGGCGGACTTGTTGCCGGAAACGCTCCAAACCACGGAGTCATCCTTCTCATAGTTCTTGACCAGCGCAGTGAACTGCGCGGTCGTGCCGGCCTGAACGGCGGTATCGTCAAAGCTGACGGTAACGGTCAGGCGGTTCGGGACGTAGACTTCCTCGGAAACGTTGCCGTTGTAGTCTTCGAGCCAGACATAGACGCCGTCCGCCGTGCTGGGGATCGGAGTGAAGACCGCGTGGTCGTTCGTTACGCCCTGGCCGACGCCGCGGGTGACCTCGACAGTCTCGGCGCGTTCGCCGTTCGTAGCAACCTGATAGCGGATGATGTGCCAGTCAGCAGCCATCGGCTGGGTCAGGCGGCCATCGGAGCCATAAACTCTGCCGTCATAGGGCGCACAGTACTTGTCCGGCAGGCGGGTGTCCACGGTGGTGGACTGGCCGTTCTGCGTGACCTGAATGGTGACGTAAGCGCCGTCGGCATCCGCGCCGGTCGGGACGGTCACGGTGCAGCCGTTCGTGCCGGAAGCGGTCCAGGTGCGAGCTTCCTTTTCATAGTCGGTGGTGACGGTGACGTCAGCGGCGCCGCCTTCCCACGTCAGAACCAGCTGGCCGTCGGTGGAGTTGTCAACCTCGACGTTCTTGATCGCATCGTCGTAGTTGTAGGTGACCATGGCGCCTTCGCTCTCGGAACCGTCTTCGGAGACAGCCTTCAGAACGAGGGTGACCTGACCCTTGGCTTCCTGATAGCCCTTGACAATCGCGTCGAGGTCGACCTTGTCGCCTGCAACTGCGTCGGTCTCCTTCGGGGAGACGGTCACAGACTCGATGTAGTCAGCAGCGGCCTCAGCAATGGCTTCGCTGACGTTCTTGATGTAGTAGTTCTCGTCATAGATGCCGCCGAGGAACATTTCCTCGTTGCCGACGAGCGCGTAGATGTTGTACTGCTTGACCTCGTCGTAGGACTTCATATCCCAGGACACGGTCATTTCGCCGTCTTCAAAGGCCTTCTCAATCTGGAAGCCGGTCGGAGCCTCGGGAACGATATCCTCACCGGAGGTGAAGCGCATCTGGCCGATGTTCATCTGATAGTTTTCGGTATTGCCGTCGAAGACCAGACCGAAGGCTGCGATTTCCTTGCCCGCATAAGCGGAGAGATCGACAACGGAGGTGACCCAGTTTTCGCTCTTCTTTGCGGAGTCGGCGATGTCGAGCTTGACAACCTCGTCGGTGTTGTCCGCGAAGATCAGGCCGAGCTTCATCGTGGAAGCATCGTCGGAGGTCTTCTTGAAGGTGATGGCCATCTTGGAGTCCTTGCTCACGTCGAGCGCGGACTTATAAAGATGCATGAAGTTCTCGGCGTTGATTGCGCCGTAGACCGCCAGAGAGGAGCCGCCGTTGTAAGCGCCGACCAGATCGAAGCCGAACTGGCCTTCCTCGCCGCTGTAGTAAACCTTGCGGTACTTGGTGCCGTAGTCAAACTCGGCAGCCAGAGAAGCGGGAACCTCGTCGCCCTCGGAGGCAACGTCGAACCACCACTGCCAGGTCGGCAGGATATCCTGCAGATTGATGTTGGACCACTCGGAGGAGCTGGACAGCTCGCCGTTCAGCTTGTACTCCAGGCCGTGGCCGGTGTTGAAGTTGGTGTAGAAGGTGCTGCCGCGGATGACGGAACGCTCGGCAATGTAGTCCGCGATGCCGGTGAAGTCGCGTGCGTCAATGTCGCTGGCGGTATCGGTCAGACCGGCGTTAACGTTCGTGGTTCTGGCATTGGTGTTGCCCGTCCACCACAGACGCTCGCGCTGGAAAGCCATCCACTGGTACTCGTCCAGCTCGCGGGAGAAGAGGTTGTAGCCGGTTGCTTCATCCTTGCGAATTGTCTTTTCCAGACCGGTCTGCACAAAGTCGGTGCCGAGGGAGGCGATGGAGGCGTTCATGACGCCATTTTCATCAAGCAGGCGGGTGAAGCGGTTGCGCCAGCGGTCGCGACCGGCCTCAAAGCCATTGTAGGCGACCTTGTACTTGTCCAGACCATAGGGAACGGTCTTCTCATCGCCCGCAACGGCCGTGCCGTACTCCTGGAAGATGGAGTTGGCGTACAGCGTCGCGTTCTCGTAGTTGTTCTCCGTTGCGGAGGTCAGCATGTTGGTGCTGAAGCCGCCGGCGTTGTACCACTGAATGTACATGCCGTCCGCACGCATCTGCGCAAGGAACTCCTTGAGCATGTTGCGGGAGTTTTCGCCGTAGGAGCGGCCTTCCATGTTGAAGAAGTAACCGTCGAAGCCATAGTACTTGGCCATCTCGGTGAGCTTGTCCGCCACGGGATAGCGGCCGTTCTCATCCTTGTAAAGCATAACCTCGAAATTCTGGTATGCACGCGGCTGGAACATGCAGCCGAGGGACAGAACGCCGTTCTTATGTGCGGCATTGGTGTAGGCCGGGTTCGGCAGATTCACGAGGCCGAATTCGAAGTTGCGGCGCTTCCAGGCGTTGCCGTCGGTCGCGTTGCGCTCGTCTTCGACATCATTCAGCTCTTCTGGCGTGCCGACGGAGGGCATGCCATGCCAGGAGGCGTACTGATCAACATACTGCCAGAAGTTGAACACATGCGTGCTGAACTCGTTGGTGTAAGCGTCAGCGTTGAAGAAGCTGTTGCCGTAGTCTCCCGTCAGCGTCAGGTACTGCGCCTCGGGGGTCAGGCCGGGGTTGGCCTGCGTTGCAGCAAAAGCTGCATTGCGGTTCTGCAGCGGAACCTGTGCGCGGAGCATCTCAGCATAGGGGTCCGTCTCCGGAGACCACTGCATGAGATCTTCCACACGGTAGCCGTGCAGAGTGGGCTGGTTTTCGCCCTCCGCCGATTCGCCGACGTAGGGGTAGGTGTCGCCCGCAAAGACGCTGCCCATGCTGCCCAGAAGCAGACCGAGCACAAGCGCCAGCGCGAGGAAACCGGAACCAAGCCGTTTACCCATGAACTTGTGTTTCATTGGTTTTCCTTTCTCCCTTCACTTAAAGTGATATAGTTTTTTGAACCAAAAACAACCGCGGAAAGGATGCCTTTTAGATTCATAAATATTTTACCGAAATTTCTCCAAGAAAGATAGTCTGAAAAAGGAACATGGATTCCCCAAAAGGAAACCTCCTATGTAAAATATAGGGTGTAAATTTTGTGCACATTGTATATTTTCTTCTCAGACTGTCAAATTAGGGGCAACTTTGTGCAGATTTCGCCGCCCGCGGAATTTGTAAAGAAACTATGTCACGATATTCTTTTACGCGCCATCGTGCATGTGTACGAAATTCAAGCTCACATGTAGAAAAAGGGACCGGCTTTCGCCGGTCCCTCGTGCCAGGGGATATTAGTAAGGGAGAAGATTAGTTGTGCTTCTTGCGCAGGAAGAGGTATGCGCCGGTAGCCAGAACCGCAGCTGCGGAAATTGCCAGAACGACGACCATGCCTGCATCGAAGGTATCGCCGGTGGAGGGCTTGCTCGGGTCGAGCGGCTTCTTGATCTCCTTGAAGGAGACTTCAAGCTTCGTGTCGCCGGTGACGGTAAGGGTGCCCTTAGACTGGCCGCTGCACTGGCACGAGCAGCTGGAATTTCAGCTCGTTCGCCGCGGCGGCATTCGCCTGACCTGCGTGGACAAGACCGGCTGGGTTTACCCCGGCGACCTGTTTTTCGCCGACTGGTGCCAGCCGCACCACGCCACCGCCTTTCTCGAGGACACGGAGTACTACGTTTTTCAGGTGGAGCTCTCCTGGCTTCTGAGCGAGAAGAACGACATGCGCCTGGCGCGCTTCCGCGACGCGCTGATGATTCGCGGACAGGACTTCGACTGCTTTGTGCGGCAGGACAACGCGCTGAACGCTGTGCTTCTGCAAATACTCGACGCTTATGAGAAAAAGCCCTTCGGCTATGAGCTGGAAATCAAGGGGCTGTTTTTGGAGGTTCTTACGCTGCTCTTCCGGAATCACTTCCGCACCGCGCCTTCCTCTCACGCCTTCGACCTCTACGACGACTCCATGCAGTATACGCGCAGCGTGCTGAATTACATCGCGCATCATTTCAGCGAGGCAATCACCTTGGAGCTGCTCTCCGAAAAGGCGGGCGTCAGCAAGAATTATCTCTCCAGTCTGATTAAAAAGCACACCGCTGCACCGTGGTGAAATATATCAACCGCATGCGCTGCTACCGCGCGATTTCTCTGATTGAGGGCGGTGTGTCTGTGACGCAGGCGGCGCAGGAGGTCGGCTACAGCGACTATAACTATTTCTCGCGCATTTTCAAGAAAACCATCGGCATATCACCGACGGACTCCCTGCACAAAATCGACGAGGATTTGAAAATATAATAAAAAGACCTGGCCATGCTGAATGGCCAGGTTTTTAACTTATGAATGATAGATTTTTTACCTCTGCACTCTGCCGGAGCCGTCGCCGCCCATGAGCTTTTCGACGTCGGAGGCCGACACGCGGTTGAAGTCGCCGAT
>CAKTVG010000004.1 GCA_934622035.1 uncultured Oscillospiraceae bacterium | reverse complement strand
TTTAAGCCGGAGGAGGTCACGCCGCAGCTTGCCCACGAGATCGGCGTGAAGCTGGCAAAGGAGATGTGGGGCGACCGCTTCGAGATCATCGTCACCACCCATCTGGACAAGGAACATCTGCACTGCCATTTCTGCTTCAACTCCGTGTCTTTTCGGGACGGCGGCAAGTACAATTATTCCAAAGCAGAGCGAAAAAGAATGACGGATATCTCAGACCGGCTGTGCCGGGAATACGGGCTGTCCGTCATTGAGAAGCCACACAAGGCCCCCTCCCGTCCCGTGTGGCTGGATGAGAAAAACGGCAAACCCACCCGCTACAATGTCTACCGTGCCGATGTGCAAGAGGCGATGGATTTCAGCCGCACACCCTACTATATGGAGGATTATCTCCGTCGAAAAGGGTATATCACCGACTTTACGGGCAAGCACTGGAAAATACGCTTGCCCCAATATGAGCATTTTACAAGGCTGGACACGCTGGACGAGTGGTGGACACCGGAGAATATCCGCCTCGGACGATACGCCTCCTTCGGCAATCGCCGGGCATATATCAGCTACCCGCCCCAAATGCCGCAGGAGCTTTCGGATTGGTTCCGTCCATTCCACAAGACCAGCCACATCTACAAGCTGTATCTGCACTACTGCTATCTGCTTGGGTACTTACCGAAGCACACCGACTATAAGCCAACCAGTCCGTATTTGAGAGAGGACTTGCGGAAACTGGATGAGCTGTCCCAGCAAGTGCGGTATATGGGCAAATACAGCATTGAAACGCTGGACGATCTGTATGCCGACAGGGAGAAAATCCAGCGGGATATGGACGCCCTCATCACTCGCCGCACCAAGCTGCAAAACAGGATACGCCGTGCCGCACCTGCCGAAAAGGAAACCCTGCGGCGGGAAAAGGCAGGCGTGACAGATCAGATCACTGCCCTACGAAAGCAGCTAAATCTGAATAAGGCCATTGAGGTGCGTTCCGCCAAAATACAGGAAAAGACGGATTTGCTCTATGCCAACGAATACCGTGCCAAGGAAGCACAGCAGCAAAAGAAAGCGCAGAGAAGGGAGCGTGACGCACGATGAGGGCAGACAGAAGCAATGAAATTTACACTCACATTGACCGCATTACAGACCACCTTGCGACAATGACCAAGCAGGAGCGCATAGCGTGGTTCCGCAGAAGCGCCTATGTGCAGCCGCTGAATTTCATTCGGGAGATCGACGGCACCACCTACGCTGTAAGAGCCTTTTTCAGCGAGAACGCACGGGAGAACATCACCGAAAAGGTACAGCGAATCATCCTGAAAAGCGGAGATGAAAGCAAGGAACTTTGAAACTACCACATTAAAGCGTTGAAGTTTACGGCCGGATATGGTAGAATGGGCTCACCTACAAATTCGATCATATCCGGCTGTGGAAAGGAGAGCTATGACAAAACAACCGGATAAAATCACAGCCCTGTACTGCCGCCTGTCCCGTGACGATGAGCAGGACGGCCTGTCAGGGTCCATCAAAAATCAGCAGACCATCCTCGAAAAGTACGCACAAGAAAACGGCTTCCGGAACACCCGTGTGTTCATTGACGATGGCTGGTCGGGTACGAACTTTGCAAGACCGGCGTTCACGGAGATTATGGAGCTGGCGGAAAAGGGACTTATCGGCACCCTGGTCGTCAAGGATCACTCCCGCTTGGGGCGGAATCGCCTGATTGTGGGACAGCTTCTGGAAGAGGGTTTCGACAGCCTCGGTGTCCGCTACATCGCCATTATGGACAACATCGACACCGCAAAGGGTATCAGCGACCTTGTTCCGATGCAGGATCTATTCAACGAATGGCACGCCAAGAACACCAGCCAGAAGGTGCGCAATGTGTTCAAAAGCAAGGGAATGTCCGGCGCACCCCTGACCACCAATCCGCCCTTTGGGTATCAGAAAGACCCGGAGAGTAAGAATGGCTGGATCATTGATGAAGCTGCGGCAAAGACCGTGCGGCAGATTTTCGCTTGGTGCGTGGACGGGCTCGGTCCCACGCAGATTGCCAAACGGCTGAAAATGGCCAAGGTGCCGACACCTACCGAGCACTGGAGCAACATCGGCAGGAATTGCAGTAAGCCACCCGCCATACCGTACAACTGGTGTTCTGCCACAGTTGCTGACATCCTCAGTAAACAGGAATACTGCGGTGACACGGTGAATTTCCGCAGCACCACCAAGTCCTTCAAAAACAAGAAGAAAATCGAGCGCCCGCCAGAGGAATGGCAGATCTTCAAGGATACGCATCCCGCCATTATCGACCGGGAAACCTTTGCCTTGGTGCAGGAGCTTCGCAAGCACCGCCGCAGGCCCACAAAAAGCGGCATCGTCAGTCCCTTTTCGGGTCTGCTCTACTGCGCCGATTGCGGAGAGAAGCTATATTACAGTGTCACCAACAACTACAAACGGGAGCAGGCGTATTTCTTCTGCTCCTCCTACCGCAAGAATTCCGAGGTCTGTTCCGCCCACTATATCCGTGAGAAAGTGGTGGAGCAAATCATCTTGGAAAGTATGCAGCGCATTCTCTTAAATGTGCAGGTGTTCGAAAAGGAGTTCGCCCGCAAGCAGATGGACTGCTACACGGAGGACAAGAAGAAGCTGCTTGCCGCCAAGCGCCGGGAACTGATCAAGGCGAAGAAGCGCATTGCGGAGATTGATGCCTTGATTCAGAAAATCTACGAGGACAACGCCAGCGGAAAGCTGTCTGACGAGCGCTACGCCACCCTGTCCCTATCTTACGAGGAAGAACAGAAAACGCTGAAAGCAGCCGTCCCGGAAATGCAGGCGTATCTGGAAACCGAAACGGATAAGACCGAGAGCTTGCAGCGGTTCATTCAGAGGGTGAAGCAAATCACGGAACTGAAAGCTCTGACGCCGGAGCTGATCCACGAGTTCGTGGACAAAATCGTGGTGTATGCACCGAGATACCTTGACGGCAAGCGGGTACAGCTGCTGGACATCTACTACAGCGGCGTGGGCATCCTCCACGAGTTGACCCCGGAGGAGATGGAAGAAGCCTTCCAGCAGCACCTCACCGAGCGCAACAAAGAGAAAACGGCATAACCGCAAGGGTTACACCGTTTCTAAGAACTTATTAAACTGAGATACAAGAGCCGCCCCGGGGCACCTTCCTTACGGAGGGTGCCCCGAAGTACAGGTTTTTTATTCAAGAAAGCAAGGGTGGAATCAGCAACGTGTCCTGTGCAAAGCGTGCCGCACGCCTTTGCCAACGCCGGATGCAACGACGGTGCAGAGCGCCGCCTCCACAAGACCCTGAACGCCGACAAACAGCAGGACAAACATCAGAACGTTCTTCGCGCCCACGGCGCCGGCAATGCTCTGAATGTAGTCCGTGCGATAGAAGCACAGGCACAGCGTCGCCATAAAGAAGAACGTGTTGAGCAGTGCGCCCGAAAGGCTTCCGACAAGATAGGACACAAAATCCGCCTTGCCGCCGCCGAGCCTGCGGTCAAGCCCCTTGAAAATCAGGCCGCACAGCCAACCCATCAGTGCCCGCGTCGGAACGCAGACCAGGAATGTCAGAAAAGGATTGATTCCCAGGAGCGTCGCGCCGAACTGGCTCTTTCCGAAGCACTCCCAGAAGCTCAGCAGTCCGAAGGAGCAGCCGAGAATGGCGCCAGCGGACGGCCCGAGGACGATTGCACCGATGACAACGGGAATCTGAAGAATCGTCAGCTCCAGCCCGAAGGTCTTGAACATTCCGAGTCCGGTGACTTCCAGCATAATCAGGATGGCCAGAAGAACTGCCAGCTCGACCAGATAGACAAGACGTTTGTTTTTTTGCATGAATAGAACCTCCTGCTGCCTCTCCGGCATTCCGGATGAAGCGCATATGAAATATTTTGAAAACCCTTGCGGGAAATCAACGAATCAGGGAATCTCTTCCTCCACGGGTGCGTTGTCCGGCACATAGGTGCCGTTCTGCATCTGCTCCCACTGCTCCTTGGAAATCAGAACGGGACGCGGCTTTGCTCCCTCAAAGGGGCCGACGATGCCGCGATCCTCCATTTCGTCCACGATGCGTGCCGCTCTCGCATAGCCGAGCTTCAGCCGCCGCTGGAGCATGGAAACGGACGCCTGACCCGTTTCCAGCACAACCTCGACTGCCGCAGGCAGCAGCTCATCTCCCTCGGACGGGTCGGCTGCACCGTGCGCATCGCCGGGAGCCTGTTTTCCGGTGTCGTTTGCGCGTTTTTCGATCTGCTCCATGATGTCCTGAGAATAGTCGCTGTCCGTCCGGGCCTTGATCGCGCCAACGACGGCCTGCACCTCTTCGTCCGTGATGAAGCAGCCCTGCACACGCTTTGGCTTGCCCTGGCCGAGGGGCGCAAAGAGCATATCGCCCTTGCCGACGAGCTTTTCTGCGCCAGGCGCATCGAGAATGATGCGGGATTCCATCGCGGAGGAAACCGCAAAAGCGATACGAGAGGGAATGTTCGCCTTCATCAGGCCGGTAATAACGTCGGCAGAGGGACGCTGCGTTGCAATTACAAGATGAATGCCGGAAGCGCGGCCCATCTGCGCGATACGGCAGATCGACTCTTCCACTTCCTTCGCAGCGACGAGCATCAGGTCTGCCAGCTCATCGATGACGACGACGACCTGCGCCAGCTTGTCCTGCTCCGGATCGTTTGCAATGACCTTATTATAGGATTCCAGATCGCGCACACCGGCCTCAGACATCAGGCGGTACCGGCGCATCATCTCCGTAACGGTCCATTGCAGCGCGCCTGCGGCCTTCTTAGGGTCGGTCACGACAGGAATCAAAAGGTGCGGGATGCCGTTGTATACGCCCAGCTCAACCATCTTCGGGTCCACCATGATCAGGCGAACCTCTTCCGGCGTCGCTTTATAGAGAAGTGACACGATGATCGTGTTCATGCAGACCGATTTACCGGAGCCGGTCGTACCGGCAATGAGCATATGCGGCAGCTTGGAAATATCGCCCACGATGCAATTGCCGCTGATGTCCTTGCCGACGGCAAAGGACAGCTTGGATTTGCTGGTATGGAAGGCGGCGGAGTCGATAACCTCGCGGGCATAGACCGTATTGACAATTTTATTCGGCACCTCGATGCCGACGACAGAAATCTTGTCCGGAATCGCGGAAATCCTGACGCCCTGCGCGCCCAGCGCCAGTGCGATATCATCGGCAAGGTTGGTGATTTTGGAGAGCTTGACGCCTCTGTCCAGCTCCAGCTCATAGCGCGTGACGGAAGGTCCGCGGATCACGTCAACGATGTGCGGCTCGATGCCGAAGCTCTTGAGCGTCTCGGCAAGGCGTGTGGAATTTTCGCGCATCTCCGCCGTTGCGTCCACCGTGCCCTGCTGGCGCAGCGTGAGCAATGATACCGGTGGGAAGACATATGTCTCTTTCTCGGTTGGTTTCTGGCGGATCTCCTGCTCAATGCACTCGGCAGTTACCGCAGTCTCTTCCTTCGTCACCTTTTCAGGCGCCTTTTGCGGCTGCACGGGTTCGGGAACGACCTCCGCTACCGGCGGCATCGGCTGCGGCTCCGCAGGCGCAGGCTCCGGCCGCTCCGGACGCAGCTCCACCGGCTCGTGCGGCTCCAACTCGTCGATGGTCACCTGGTTTTCGGCGACCGTCCGGCCGCGCTGCTGCTCGATATACTGATCGGGCGAGGGAACGCGGTTTTTCGTCTCGCGCTTTTTCTTTTCCTTCAATGCCGGGGGATCGTCGATGGGAATATCGACCTCCGCCGCGCGGCGGCGCTCCACGCGCTCAATGTGTTTGTTTGCCATGTGGTTGACGATCCGCTCCGCCGTATCCTGTTCCGGTTCCTCTTCCCTCTCGGGCTTTGGCACGCGGGGGCGGTTTTTGATGGCCGTGATGAGGCTGTTGACCGTCATATTCATCGTGGTGATCAGCTGCACAAACAGCAGCAGCGTCAAAACAATGTACGCGCCTGCGACGGTCAGGCAGGATTTCAGAGCCACGGCAAGGAAGCCGCCCAGCAGGCCGCCGGTCAGGCCGTTGTTGCCGCCGGTGAAAAGCTCCTTGATCATTGACCATTTCCAGGCAATGTCCGTGCCAAGAATCAGGTGGTAGATTGCCGATACGGAAACCAGAATGGAGAGCGCGCAGAAAATACGCAGGCGGACGGGCTTGCCGCGGCTGGTAAAGAGGATAATGCAGACCACGATCAGCAGCAGCGGAAGCGCATAACGGCCCGGCACGCCAAGCAGACCCGTCACCAACCAGATCACAGGCTTCAGCAGGAACGCGTCGATGTTGAAGCAGCAGATGATGGAAAACACCGTCAGAAGAATGCAGACGATGGCCCAGATTTCCCGGCGGTTCTGATTCTGCGGACGTTTTTTGACCGTCTGCTTCTCCGCCTGAGAGGGACGCTTTTGCTTTTTCGATTTATTTGCCATAATTACTTCCTCACTTTTCCCGGAATCAGGCATTGATCAGCGCAACAATCAGGCAGATTGCCGCCGCTTCCCAACAGTAATAGGAAAAAATACCGAACTTTTGCTTGTGCAGCAGATAGCGGAAATACTGAATTGCAAGATAGCCGGCCACGGTTGCCAGCGCGGCAGCAATCAGCATCATCCAAAGGACCATGCCGGAAAAGCTGCCGAACGCGATGGCGCGGATCAGCCGGTACAGAAAAGCCGCTGCCTGATAGGCGGCCAAAACGCCGTAGCACTGGCGAAGATTATATCCGTCGGACAGGCCGCACAGGCGTCCCGCGCTCAGAGACGCCGCGACGGGCGACAATCCCGGAAACACGCAGGGCAGGCGGCAGACTCCGTTGAGCAGGGCATCCGGCAGCGTGACGTTTTTTTCGTCCTTCAGGCCTGGCAGCGCCCGGCTGCCGAAATAAAGAATCAGGCCGTTTGCCACAAAAAAGAGCGCAACATATAACAGGCGCTCCACACGCTCAGCATGAGCGGTAAACACAAAGGAAATCAGCCACGGCAGCAGCGCTGCTGCACCCATAAACAGGCCGCGCCGCATCGGGCTGCCATGCTTCCGGCGCTTTCGTCCGCCGCGCAGAGCGAGCATTTCCCGTCCGGCGCCGAAAAACTCCGATCGGAACGCAATCATGGCCGCCAGCAGCACGCCGAGACAAATTGCCGCACGCACGTATAAGCCCGCCCCCTCGTTCAGCGAGGACAGGTTGAACGCGCCGCGCAGCAGCGCGGCATGCCCCGCAAAGGAGACAGGCAAAACCTCGGTCAGGCCGCCGATGATGCCGTAAAGAATTGCTTCCCAGATTTTCATACCTTCACTTGCAGCGCGGCAAAGTCCGGCTGCACCACTCTCCTATGTATCTGCGCCATGGCGCAGGACGTCTACAGTAACGAATATTATAGCATACTCCGGACAAAATTTCTATCCCTTCTGTGTGTTTTGCGGGCGCTTTTTCCTGGAAATCATCTTGTGCAGCGCGTCGAGCGCATCGTGCAGACTGCCAAGGCTGTCGATCAGGCCGCTTTCCACCGCTTCCCTGCCATAGACGATCGTTCCGACATCCGTTGCGATCTGCCCGGTCGCCATCATATACTGCGTAAACTTTTCCTTGGTAATTTTTGAATTCGCCGTGACAAAATCCGTGATTTGCTCCTGGATTCTCTGAAAATAGTGATAGGTTACCGGCGATCCGACCACAACGCCGCAGGTTCGCACCGGATGAATCATCATGCTGGCCGAGGGCGCAATAAAGCTCTTCTTTGCCGAAACTGCGAGCGGAATGCCGATGGAATGCCCGCCGCCAAGCACCAGCGATACCGTCGGCTTGCGCATGCCTGCGATCAGCTCGGAAATGGCAAGCCCTGCCTCAATGTCGCCGCCCACGGTATTCAAAAGGAGCAGCAGTCCGTCGATCTCCTCGCTCTCCTCTATCGTCGCCAGCAGCGGCAGAACATGCTCATATTTTGTTGTTTTTACGGTTTCCGGCTGCACCTGGTGTCCCTCAATCTGACCGATGACCGTTAGGGTGTACACCGTTCCGCGCCCCGTTTTCATCAGCCCGGCGCCCAGCTCCTCAATTCTCTCCTGCGACGGATTCTTTTCTTCCTCCATTTTGTACCTCCCAGCATATTTGCTGCTAGTATGCCCGAAAAATCCGCAGCGCGGTTGAAAAGTTCATATTTTTCTGCTATACTGAAAACAGATTAAGAAAGAGAGGCATTGCATATGCAGTATGAGTACAAGACACACGGCGTCTGCGCCAGCCGGATTCTCTTCGACCTGGACGGCGACACCGTTTCCAACATTCGCTTCATCGGCGGCTGCAGCGGCAACACGCAGGGCGTCGCGCTTCTGGCCAACGGTATGAACGTGGACGAGGTTATCGCGCGCCTCAAGGGCGTAAAGTGCGGCATGAAGCCCACCTCCTGCCCAGATCAGCTGGCACAGGCATTGCAGGCTGCAAAAGAGCAGCAGGAAAAATAACCCACATTACACAAAAAATCCCGGAAAGCAAGCGCTTTCCGGGATTTTCTATGCTGCTCACTGAATAAAGCCGCAGACCAGATCGGTATACGCCGTCGGATCCTCCAGCGGAAGTCCTGCCATCAGCAGGCCCTGTGCATACAGCAGCTCCGTCAGCTTTTTCGCCGTCTCAGCGTCGTCTGCAATGCAGCCGCGCAGGCGCGCCAGCACCGGATGCGCCGGATTGACCTCGAGAATTCTGCCGCAGTGATAATCGGAGTTCGGATCCATCGCATGGAAGTACTTTTCCATTTCGAAGCTCATACCGCCATCGGGAACCATAGTCACGGCATGTGCGCCGAGGTCGCCGGAAACGCGAACCTCCTTCACGCGCTCGCCGAGCGTGTCCTTCATAAAGGTCAGGCAGTCCTTGAACTCCTCCGCCTTTTCTTCGTTCGCCTTTTTCTCCTCGTCTGTCGCCAGCTCAAGGTCGTCGGTGAGAATGTTGCGGAACTCGTGCTCGTCGTACTTTTGCAGCGTCTGCGGGATGAATTCGTCCACCTGTTCGGTCAGAAGCAGCACGTCAAAGCCGCGTTCACGGAGCATTGCAGTCTGAGGCAGCTTGGAAAGATGCTCCACACTGCTGCCCGTGGCAAAGTAAATATGCTTCTGTGACTCCGGCATTGCTGCGCAGTATTCCTTCAGTGTGACGAGCTTGCCCTGCTTGTCGGACCGGAATTCGATCAGGTTCTGAAGCTGCTCCTTGTGTATGCCATAGTCCGAGACGACGCCAAACTTCAGCTGGCGGCCAAAGGCGGCATAAAACTTCTCGTACTTCTCACGGTCGTTTTCGAGCATTTTCTCCAGCTCTGCCTTGATCTTCTTTTCCAGATTATTGGCAATGAATTTCAACTCACGCGTATGCTGGAGCATTTCGCGGCTGATGTTCAGGCTCAGATCCTGCGTGTCCACAACGCCGCGGACAAAGCGGAAATACTCCGGCAGGAGATCCGCGCAGTTTTCCATGATCATCACGCCGGAGGAATAGAGCTGCAAACCGGCCTTGTAATCCTTTGTATAGAAATCATAGGGCGCCTTTGCCGGGATGTACAGCAGTGCCTTATAGGTCACTGCGCCTTCCACGGACAGATGCAGCACGCTCAGCGGCTTTTCAAAGTCAAAGAATTTCTCACGATAGAAGCTGTCGTACTCCTCCTCGGTAACGTCCTTCTTGTTTTTCTGCCAGACGGGCACCATGGAATTGAGGGTCTGCATTTCGCGAACCGTTTCGTATTCCGGCTTGTCGGAATCCTTGGTTTCCTCCGTCGGACGCGAGGTCTCAACCTCCATGCGGATGGGATAGCGGATATAGTCCGAATACTTGCGGACAAGGCCGCGGAGCTTGTACTCTGACAGATACTCGGAGTATTTCTCATCCTCGGTGTCCTTTTTCAGCGTCATGATCACATCCGTACCGGCAACACCGCGCTCACAGGTAGTGATGGTATAGCCGTCCGCGCCGGTGGACTCCCATTTCCAGGCCTCCTCCGTGCCGAACTTTCTGGAAACGACCGTCACCTTTTCCGCAACCATAAACGCAGAGTAGAAACCGACGCCAAACTGACCGATGATATCGATCTCGTCCTTCTTTTCCATCTCCTGCTTGAAGCCGAGAGAGCCGCTGTGTGCGATAGTGCCGAGGTTAGACTCCATCTCCTCGCGCGTCATGCCGATGCCGTTATCGGAAACGGTCAGGGTTCCGGCGTCCTTGTCCGCGGTCAGCGTGATTGCAAAGTCGCTCCGATTCAGGCCGACGGATTCATCCGTCAGAGACAGATACGCCAGCTTGTCGATGGCGTCAGAGGCGTTGGAGATCAGCTCGCGAAGGAAAATCTCCCGGTGGGTATAAATAGAATTGATCATCAGATCCAGCAGACGTTGGGACTCTGCCTTGAACTGCTTTTTCGCCATAATGTCAACTTCCTTTTGTCTGTTCCGTTATTCTGGCACTCGCTATGCTTGAGTGCTAACGCTATTATAACGCAGTTTTCTGAATTTGCAAGAGGTCTTCACAATTTGTTTACACATTTCTGTTTTTCCGGCAATTCCGCGCCACACTTGACAGCCCGCAGCCAAAATGGTAAAATACAGCTATCGGCGGGCATGATGGAATTGGCAGACATGCAGGATTTAGGTTCCTGTGCAGCAATGCGTTGGGGTTCAAGTCCCCATGCCCGCACCAAAAATCGGTAAGCATCGTCAGATGCTTACCGATTTTGCTGTTTCATTTGGAATATCCTAGCTTTACTCAACCGTTACCAGGCCGTCCTCGGAGACTGTGATTTTCATCCCGTCCTTGACATAAGCAAGGAATTCCTCCCCCAGCGTATCAATGACCGGCATGTTTTCACCCTCAAGCCACACGTCGGAGAGAATTGCACCGGCGGCGGCAAGAGAGTCGATGGACTCGGAGAAAAGCATACACGCAGGATTGCGGCCCATGGAGCAGGCGCAGTACAGCACCAGACCGCCGGTGGTCGAGCCGATGGTGCGCGGCAGGCACAGCGCCTTGCCAAGCATCTGCTTGCCGTAAAGATCGGGGTTGTTCTGATCGCCGCAGGTTGCCTTCTTATCGCCAAATTGCAGCGCCTTCTGAAAGGATGCGAGGGTGTTCAGACCGCCGTGGGAAACCAACGCCTCAGCGGTCACATGTCCTGCCGCAACAACTCTGCCTTGAAAGGTCTTTTTCATGCCTTGCTTCCTCCTCTCGTGATCTGTTCAAGAATCTCGTCGTCCGTATAGTAGCGCGCGCTCGTGTAGGTGCGCAGCTTATTGCTGGAGGTAATCACGGGCATGCTGGTGCTGAGCGGGTTATTCATGTACATCAGCGGGCAGATGTAGCTGGTAATGACACCGGTCTTCTCCAGCCGGGCGGCATAGGGCGTGCTCTGGAATTTCTTTAGCACGGCGGGGGCTGCGGTAAAGACGGTGGGAATGACTACGCGGCTGTTCCCGGCGGCCTTCAGGCCTGCCTCCACGCGCTCTGTCCAGGAAATCAGCTGCTCCAGGCTCATGTGCGGGCAGCCCATGAAGCAGAGCTTCGGCTTGGCGTCCTTCTTTTTCCAGATCACGGGGTAGCTGTCATAAACGCGCTGAAGCTCGGTGTCGTCGATCACATAGACCTGCGCATCCTCTCGCACAAGCGCCTGCCCGTACTTGACCGCCTCCGGCGTGATGTTTTCCACGTGATACAGGCCAACTGCGCCGTTGGAGGCGGTTGCTGCGCCGAAATCCTTCAGATAGGTCTTTGCCGCATCGTCGAGCGTTCCGCCCAGCCAGCGGTCAAGGCCGCGGATGAAGGGCACGTCCTCCATGACCTTCATGCCGATGGCGGAGCCGAGCAGCTGTGCTTCCGGCTTCTTCGTCGTGCGGACCTCGACGATCCAGCTCGCGCGCCGTCCTTCATCCTTCAAAAGGCCGAAGGAGGGAACATAGCCGACGATGGAGCCCATCAGATCGATGATGCCGGAATTGCGGTTGCAGCGCGCGCCGAGGACGGAGTTCGCGTAGACGACCGCCGAAGATTCCGACCACGAAAGCACTTCGCCGAAGCCGGGCGTATTGCCGACCTCATCCATGTAGCAGGTGCAGGTGAAGGCATCCGGATCCATCAGGCCCAGCTTGCCGAGCTGCTTTTCATAGTAGTCCTGTCGTGTATACATGAAATGATTGAACACAAAATTTTGCAGGAAGCTGCTGGGAACCTTCGGATCCAGCGGCCGCGGGTCGGCAGAGAACTTCTGCGCAGAGACCGCGCCGGCATCGAGCAGCTGCTCCATCAGGTGATAAACCGGGCCAAGGGCCTTCAGGCCGAAGGAGGTCACCAGATGGTTATACTTGCTGGTCACGGGAACCATTTCGTCCGCGCCGAACAGCTCGCCGTAGCGGACGAGCGTCTGCATGACCTTCGCCATGGTGTCGCCGCGGGAGCCGTTCAGGATTTCCTGCTGCTCCGGCGTGAGCTTCATTTGATATTCCATTGCCGCACTCCCCTTTCTCAAATCTTCATTGCCGCTTCATAGGCATCCCAGACGACGCTGCGCAGGTTACCGACCTGGCGGCAGTCGCCGACGAGCTTCGCCTTTCCGGTCTCGGGCAGCGGTGCGGAGATGTAGCCTGCGCAGGAGATCACGCTGTCGCAGGGAATTTCCAGCTCTTTCCCGTCCTTTGCGGCGCAGAGAATGCTGCCGTCGCGCACCTCTTTCAGAGTCGTTTCCAGATACACAGGCACCTTGTGCAGCGCGAACCACTCGCGCAGATAGGAGGAATTGGCAAGGCAGACGCCCTTCTGGCTGACCAAATCGTCCTTCATTTCAATGATCACAGGCTTTTTTCCCTGCAAGGCAAGCTCATATGCGATTTCCGAGCCGGTCAGGCCGCCGCCGATGATGGCGACGGTTTCGCCGGTCGGCGTGCCGCGGAGGTATTCACAGGCCTCAATCATCTTTTCATGGCCGGGAACACGGCGCAGAATGCGCGGCGTTGCGCCGGTGGCGACAATAACCGGGCAGCCCTGGAAAGCGGAAACATCCTTCACTTCCTCATTCAGATGCACCTCAATGCCAAGCTCCGTCATCTGGCGGCGGTACCAGGCAAGCAGATCGCGCAGCTTGCCCTTATAGGACTCGGCGCTGGCCGCGATGAATGCGCCGCCAAGCTCGCCGGTTTTTTCGTGAATGACCGGATTGTGACCGCGCAGCTTGAGCACGCGGGCAGTCTCCATGCCGCCGATGCCGCCGCCGATGATATGCACGGTCTTGGGAGAGGTTGTTTTACGAATGTAGTGCTTGTTCCACTGCATCGTCTCTGCATTGACGGCGCAGCGGGCAAGGTGCAGGCTGTCCGAGAGATCCTGATCGTTCGGAACACCCTTGTAGTGGCACATATTGAAGCAGCCGTTGTGACAGAGAATGCAGGGACGGATATCTGCTTCCCTGCCCTCCTTCAGCTTAACGATCCACTGCTGATCGGCAAGGAAGGAACGTGCAAAGCCCGCGCCGTCGAGCCGTCCTGCCGCGATGGATTCCGCCGCCGTGCGGGGATCCAGACGTCCGGCGCAGATGACAGGAATGTCCACAAATTTCTTGATATGCTCAACGTCGGCAAGGTTGCAGTTTTCCGGCATATAGACCGGCGGATGCGCCCAGTACCAGGCGTCATAGGTGCCGTTGTCGCAGTTCAGGCAGTCATAGCCGGCGTCCTGCAAATATTTTGCGGCACGCTCGGACTCAGCCATATCGCGGCCGGCCTCGACATAGTCCTCGCCGGGCAGCGCGCCCTGGCGGAAGCCCTTGGTCTTGGAGAGCACGCTGTAGCGCAGGGAGACGGGGAAATCCTTGCCGCAGGCTTTTTTGATTGCCTGCACGATCTCCACCGCGAAGCGATAGCGATTTTCAAACGAGCCGCCATATTCGTCCGTACGCTTGTTGACATACAGCAGCGTAAACTGGTCGAGAAGATAGCCCTCGTGCACGGCATGCACCTCAACGCCGTCCACGCCCGCTTCCTTCAGGAGCTTCGCGCTCTGCGCAAAGGCATCGACGAACTGGTGAATCTCCTCCACCGTCATCTCGCGGGAGGGAACCTTGTCAGACCAGCGGTTCGGCGAGGGGCTGGCCGTCGCAGTGATCTTGTCCAGATTCATAAAGGGCTTGCTGACGACGCGCAGGAACCGATTGGTGTAGAGATCCTCCATCATCTTGCTGATGGTAAAGGAGCGGCCAAAGCCCGCAGTCAGCTGCACAAAAAGCTTTGCGCCCGTTTTGTGAAATTCAGGCATCCACTTCTTCAGATCGGCGAACATTTTCTTGTTTTTGTGGAGCCACTGGCCAAACATGGGGTTGTAGACCGGCTGGCAGCCGGGCATGACGAGACCCGCATCGTTCTTGGCGACCTCCAGAATAAAGTGCGCGCCATCCTTGTCAAAATGGTTTTTTTCCATCCAGCCGAACAGATCCGTTCCGCCCATGCTGGTCAGGACAAAACGGTTTTTGATTTCACAGTTTCCGATTTTCCAGGGAGTGAACAGCGGGGAAAGGCTTTGATCCATTGCGATCGACCTCCTTCTTTCTGATAAGAATATTTTAG
This sequence comes from uncultured Oscillospiraceae bacterium, assembly GCA_934622035.1. GTDB lineage: Bacteria > Bacillota > Clostridia > Oscillospirales > Oscillospiraceae > JAZOXB01. The sequence goes on along the minus strand of CAKTVG010000004.1, from coordinate 117,690 downwards.
CATGAGCAAACAAAAAAGACAAGGCAAACTTGCCGGATTGTATGTTGTTTGAGAGGAACAATTTGTAATATATCAAAAGGGCCTGATGAGGTATCAGGCCCTTTGGGGTGCTTGTATTGTTACTATTCGTCAGCCCATATTGTCGGTAACTGAGACAATGGTATGTACCTGCGCTGTCCCAACTTTGGCCGAATCCTGATTATTGTTATTAATTGCGCCGATGAGTATTACAGCTCCCCAAAGCGCAATAATGAGCAGAACTTTCCATACGGTTTTTAACTTTTTTGATTTTGCAATCAAAATCGTTAACGGAACAGGAAAAATAAATATCCATCCAAGCACCCACCAAACACGGTTCTTTCTTTTCCGCGTAGCATCCGCCTGTGCCTTGGCCCGCGCTTGTTCCGCAGCAATTTGTGCATATGCGACATCCTGCTGAGCCTTTATACGGCCTCTTTCAAAATCATATCCTGCCTTTTCAGAATTATCAAACTGAACATGTTGGACTTCGTCATCAATTGCAATCAAAGTATTGCAATATGGACATACTGCCTGTTTTGAATTCTGAGAAAGCTGTAATGAACCCCCACAGTGAGGGCAGCGCATACTAACCAATTTCATATCATTTCCCCCAAGTATTAAATAATAAGTAAACAGATTTTTGATGCGTTTCCCTGAAATCTTCTGAGAAACAGATATACCAGAAAATGATTTCTATGGGTCTAATAATAATATAATTCGTCAAAATTCAACTGTCAACTATTTTCTGTAATTAAAGGAAAATCGTTAGTGGAATTGGTATTCAAAATACAGCCCAGTCAATTTCGAAAAAAAGAATTGACTGGGCTGTATGACAATATTATTCGATTTATCTTCGCAGCATTTCCTCTGCGCTCTTGAGGGTCGTTTCCGTGATATTCGTGCCGCCGATGATGCGGGCAAGCTCCGCCTTGCGGCCTTCCAGATCGAGCGGCTCGACCGTCGTGAAGGTTCGGCTGTCGTGCTCCCCCTTCGCGATCAGCAGATGCGTATCGGCAAGCGCCGCAAGCTGCGGCAGATGTGTCACGCAGAGCACCTGCTTGGTCTTGGAAACCTCGTGCAGCTTCTCCGCCACGCGCTGCGCCGCACGTCCGGAGACGCCCGTGTCCACCTCGTCAAAAATCAGGGTCGGAACATGATCCTTTTCTGCGAGAACGTTCTTCAGCGCCAGCATGATGCGCGCCAGCTCACCGCCCGAGGCGACCTTGTTCAGCGGCTTGAGCGCCTCGCCAAGGTTGGCAGACATATAGAACGCAACAGCATCTGCACCGACGGGCGACAGCTCCGTTTCCGTAAAGACACAGGAAAATTGCACCTTTTTCATATCCAACTGAGAAAGCTCCGTCAGAATGCGCTGTGTCAGCCCTGCGGCGGCGTCTTTCCGCGCCGTGCGCAGGCGCATCGCCGCATCCCAGGCGGCCTTTTCCGCCGTCTTCAGCTTTCCCTTGAGCTGTTCGACGCGATCTCCGGCAAACTCGATCTCGTCGAGTTCCTTCTGCGCCTTTTCCAAAAACGAAAGGATATCCTCACAGGTCGCGCCGTACTTGCGCCGCAGGCGATGGATGGTATCCAGCCGCTCTTCAATCTGCTCCAGCTCGTCGGCGGAATACGAGAGCTGGTACACCCGGTCACGCAGCTGCTCGGCCGCGTCCTGGAGCTGGAAGGTCAGGTCGGACAGCGTCTCGTGAAGCTGGGAGAGCGAGTCGTCATAGCGCAGAATGCGCGCAAGCGCGTGCTCTGCCTCAGAAAGCAGCGCCGCAGCGCCCTCGCTATCCTCACCGCCGTCAAGACAGGCGGCCGCATCCTGCAAGCCCTCGGAAAGCTTCTCCGAGTTTTGCAGGAGTCTGCGCCGTGCTTCCAGCGTGTCATCCTCCCCTGCCTTCAACGCGGCGCGGGAAATTTCCTCAATCTGGTATTTTAGCGTCTCCATACGGCGGAGCTTTTCACTCTCGTCCATGCTCAGGCGGTCAATCTCGCGGCGCAGGGAGAGCACGCTCTGGTACTTCTGACGGTATTCTTCCAGTAAGGATTCATTACAGGCAAAGCCGTCTAGGAAGCTGAGATGATAATTCTCATCAAACAGTGAGGCGGAATCGTGCTGGCCGTGGATATTGATCAGCTGAATGCCAAGCTGTTTCAGAACGGAAACCGTCACAGGTATGCCATTAACCTTGCAAACGTTCTTGCCGTCAAGATAAATCTCACGCTGAATGACCGTTTCCGTCTCATAAGGCACATCATTCTGTGCAAACCAGGCAGACTGCGGCGTGTTCTCGAAGATGGCGCGTACCAAGGCCTTCTGCGTTCCGGTTCGGATCATGTCACGATAGGCGCGTTCCCCCAGAATCGCGGAAATCGCATCGATCACAATGGATTTGCCCGCGCCGGTCTCGCCGGTCATAACATTGAAGCCAGGCTCAAAGACGATGTCTGCCTGCTCAATGACGGCAATATTCTCAATATGTAGCAGACGGAGCATGGCTTTTCCCTCTTTACTCCAGCATTCTGCGGATTTCTGCACAGAATTCCGCTGCGGACTCGCTGTCGCGCATAATGACAAGCGTCGTATCATCACCAGACAGGGTGCCGAGCACGCTCGGCATTTTCAGCGCATCGATATTCGCGCCTGCAGCCGCGCCCAGGCCGGGCATGGTCTTGACGACGATCAGGTTCTGCGCAAAATCAAGACTGTTGACGCATTCCTTGAAAATCACGCGGAAGCGTGCGCCGAAGCGGTCGTGCTCATTCTTGTGCGGCAGGCCGTAGCGGTAGCCGCCCATACCGTCCAGAGATTTGACAATCTGCAATTCCTTGATATCGCGGGAAATGGTCGCCTGCGTGCTCTTAAAGCCGCTGCGATGCAGCTCGTCGAGGAGCTGCTCCTGTGTTTCTATGCTCTTTTCCGTAATCAGTTCAACAATTTTTCTCTGCCGTTCCGCCTTCATTCCGCTTTCCTCACTTAAATTTATTTTTGATAATCTCGAAAAAGCTGCGCTCGGACAAATGAATCAGTTTCGTAACATACTTTGACTTTGTAATTGTAACACGGTCATCCGTGCTCAACCGCAGCGCGCGGCCCCCGTCCACGGACAGAAAGGCGCTTTTGCGGCCGATTCTGCCGATGTCGATACGGATGACGCGTTCGGCTGAGGTGACCACAGCCTTGCTGCGCATATCGTGGGCGCAGATCGGCGTAATGACAATATTTTCCGCGTAGGGTTCAACGATCGGGCCGCCGGCCGACATGGAGTAAGCGGTTGAGCCAGTCGGTGTTGCAACGATCACGCCGTCGCCGCCGAAGCTCATCATCTCCACGCCGTCGCAGGAAACGCCCAGCTGGATGATGCGTGCAACCGCGCCCTTGGTCACGACGGCGTCATTCAGCGCATCCTCGCGCAGGATAACCTGACCCTCGTGCTCCACGCAGACATGGAGCATCATGCGCTCCTCAATGGTGTAGTCGTCATTTGCCAGGCGGGCAAGCTCCTTCATCTGCGTATTTTCCAGCTCTGCCATAAAGCCCATCGTACCGATGTTGACGCCAAGAATGGGCACACCGGCACGCGTGGCCGCCTTGGAGGCATGCAGAATGGTACCGTCGCCGCCGAAGCAGATCAGCAGATCCGCGTCGCGCAGCTCCTCCGTCAGGTCATGCAGAATGACGTCCGCCGGCAGCTCAAAATTGCGGTCGACGTCAAATGCGAGGCAGATTCTTGTCTCAATCCCGGATTCCTTAAGAATCTTCTCTGCAAGATTGGCGTATTTAAAATTGCGGTCCCGATAAGGATTCGGGGTCATGACTACTTTTTTCATACATCCAATGTCTCGTGCGCGGCGGCAACCAGTGCCGCTGTGTCGGGTACAATCGCGCCCTCCGGCAGCACGGAAAGATGCCCCAGAAATTCAATGTTCCCCTCCGGCCCCTTGACCGGGGAAAAGGTCAGGTTTCTGACCGTCATCTGCATCTGCACGGCCAACTCCAAAAAGCCGTCGAGCACCTGCTTGTGCACCGCAGGGTCGCGCACGACGCCTTTTTTGCCGACATTCTCCTTCCCTGCCTCAAACTGCGGCTTGATCAGGCAGACGATCTGTCCGTTTTCGCTCAGGAGCTGCCGCACTGCGGGCAAAACGATTTTCAAAGAAATGAAGGAAACGTCAATCACCGCAAGCTGCACCGGCTCACCAAGCTGCTCCGGGGTGACATAGCGAATGTTCGTGCGCTCCATGCACACAACGCGCGGGTCTGTCCGGATGCTCCAGGCCAGCTGGCCGTAGCCGACATCGATGGCAAAGACCTTCACTGCGCCGTTTTGCAGGAGGCAGTCCGTAAAGCCGCCCGTAGAGGCACCGGAATCCAGGCAGGTCAGCCCCGCCGGACTGACACCGAATTCGCGCAGCGCCTTTTCCAGCTTCAAGCCGCCGCGGCTGACGTAGGGGCAGGCACTGCCGCGAACCTCAATGTTCGCTTCCACATCCGTCAGCGTCCCTGCCTTATCGGATTTCTGCCCGTTCACATACACCTCGCCGCTCATAATGACCGACTGGGCGCGGCTGCGGCTGTCGCACAGTCCTTTTTCGACCAGAAGCAGGTCGAGCCGTTCCTTATGCTTCACGTTGCAGCACCTCCAAAGCAGTTTTTGCGAGCGATTGCGCGTCCAAGCCGAGCAGGCGGTAAAGCTCCTTCACCGCACCGTGCGGCACGAAGCGGTCGCCTGCGTTGCAGAGGCGGATCGGAATATTCAGTCCTCCTGCACGCAGCGCAGCGGCGATTTCCTTTCCAGCGCAGCCGGTGCACACCGCCTCCTCGGCAATCAGAAGGTTCCCCGTTTTACGCACGGAGGTGCGGATTGCCGCGATATCCAGCGGTTTAATGGATGGCAGCTTCAGCACCTCGGCGGAAACGCCCTTCTTTTTCAACAGGTCCGCCGCAAGCAGCAGCTCATTGACCAGCGTCCCATAACCAACCAGCGTGATATCCTGTCCGGCGCGAAGCAGCGGCACAGAAGCGCACTGCGTGTAGGCACCGTCGCAGCCGCGGGGATAACGCACCGCCACCGGTCCCTTCATTTCCAGAATCGCATGGCGCAGCATCTGCTCCAGCTCGGCCTGATTGGCCGGACAGAGAATCTGCATATTGGGCACGGAGCGCAGATAGTTCACATCAAAAAGGCCGTGGTGCGTCTCGCCGTCCTCGCCGACCAGACCGGCACGGTCAACGGCAAAAACGACATGCAGATCCAGCATCGCCACGTCCTGAAGCAGCATGTCATAGGCGCGCTGTAAAAACGTGGAATAAATTGCCACGACCGGGATCATTCCCTGCTTTGCCAGGCCGCCTGCCATTGCAACGGCATGCTCCTCCGCAATGCCGACGTCAAAGCAGCGCTCTGGAAAACTCTTTTCAAATTCCGACAGGCCGGTGCCGCGCACCATCGCCGCCGAAATGACACACAGACGCGGCTCCTGCGCAGCAATCGCACACATCACGCTGCCGAAGGTATCCGAAAATGTGGGCAGATGCGCCGTCAGGGGCGTGCTGCCGTCCGCCGGGTCAAAGCAGCCGATACCGTGGAAGACATCGGGGTTCAGCTCCGCCGGGCGATAGCCCTTGCCCTTCTGTGTGATGACATGCAGCAGCACGGGCCGGTCACAGTCTCTGACCAACCGGAGCATATATTCCAGCCGTTTCAGATCATGGCCGTCCACGGGGCCGTAATACTCAAAGCCCATTTCTTCGAACAGCGTGCAGCCCAGGAGCATACGCTTCCAGCGCTCCTTCAGGCGGTGCGTCATCCGATAGACCGCCTTGCCGCCTGGTATGGCCTTTGTCACAGTGCGGTAGGCTTTTTTCAGGCGAAAATAGCCGGGGCGCGTGCGAATCAGGCCGAGATGACGCGCGATGCCGCCGACATTCGGCGTGATGGACATGCCGTTGTCGTTCAGAATGACGATCAGCGGCTCATGGCTCTCGCCCGCGTCGTTCAGGCCTTCGTAGGCAACGCCGCCGGTCAGAGCGCCGTCACCCATCAGGGCAATGACGTGATAGTCCTGCTTTAACAAAGTGCGCGCACGCGCCATGCCCAGCGCAGTAGAGACGGCGCTGGAGGCGTGCCCCGCCACGAAGGCGTCGCAGTCGCTTTCCGAGGGCTTGGGGAAGCCGGCAAGTCCGCCGAAATGGCGCAGATTGCGGAACTGCTCCCGCCGCCCGGTTAATATTTTATGCACATAAGATTGATGGCCAACATCAAACAGCAGGCGGTCCTTCGAGGTGTCAAACACGCGTTCGAGCATGACCGTCAGCTCCACGACGCCAAGATTGGACGCCAGATGGCCGCCGTTATGCGCGACATTCAGCACGAGAAACTGGCGGATTTCCTCGCAGAGCTGCTCAAGCTGCCGCTCGTTCAGCGCGAGAAGATCCTCTCTGGTGCTGATCTGACTCAATAAATTCAAAAGCTACACAACCTGTCAAATTCGTCACTTTTTCTTCGGCTTTTTCCGGCAGAATGGTGACTTTATGTAATAAATCATCTTCGAAACGAAGTGAACAATGCTTGTCGATTTGCTCGTTGCGATGTTCTTGCCGCAGGCCTTGCCCGAGATTGTCACACCGGCCACAAGGGCGGACATGATGAGCTGAGAGATCGTATCCGATTTGACCTGCGTCAGCGCCTTGACCGCGATGACCGCGGAGGCAGAGCCGGACACAACGCCGCAGATATCGCCGATGACGTCGTTGCAGAAGTTGGAAACCTTTTCGGCATTGCGCAAAAGCTTCAGTGCTTCCGCAGCGCCGGGAACCTTCTTCGCCGCCATGGAATGGAAGGGCTTTTCGTTGGCCGACATCACCGCAACACCGATGATATCAAACAAAATACCAAGAAAAACGATCACAAGCAGGACAATAAATGCCTCGACAAGTTCTGCGTCCTCCATAATGCTTGAGGATAGGAAAGAAATTGTCGAGGAAAGGAGTACAGCAATAAAAAAGACGGAAATGATCCAGCTTCGATTGCTTTTCTTCTGTGGTGTTTTCTTTTTCCGTTTACTTCGGGGTTCGTCGCTATTGACGCTCAAGATAAATTCCTCCAGATGATATAAAAATGGTGGCAGCAGATAGAGTAAATCTTGCGGCTTAGGTCGGGTTGGATTTCCCCTTTGGCTGCCGTTCGTTGCCGTTCGGTCGTTTCCGTTTAAAGCCTAGCCGGTATGTCGCCAACACCGGTACCCGATTGCCACTTAGTCCGCACTGCAATCCAATATCTGCCCATAAGAGTCTGCCTAGGTGATTTCCACAGCATTGCGCACCGATTCTATCCTCTTTTGCAAGTATGGTTTCAGGGGGCAATATCGCTGTGCTCCGCGGCCACGGAGCCGAGCGCTTCGCTCCCCCATCCCAGCATACTCACGCAAGGCAGGCTACGCTGCACACAGCACACGATTCTGTGCACCGCGATGCAGGTTCTATCCTGTTTCGTACGCAGTCCGGGTATCCGAAGATACTGTGCGGCTGTCGCACAAGAACAGGTCTCCACGGTAGCCGGGTCGGTTGGTATATGCCATTACACCTCGCCCGGGAACCTTAACCCCCAGCACCCACCCTAATCTGGGCGAAAAAAGCAGGCACCAGGGACTTCATCGATATGCCCTTAAAAGGATTTTTAGGCCCTTCTTCGAGATCGGTACGCTTTGACTAGGATACAGCGCCACCGTCAGTATCATACCATATTCCCGGAAAATATACAAGAGCTTCTGCAAAAAATTATTTTCCGGATTCTCCCGTCTTCCCGATTTGTTCTCAAAAACAGGACAATTTCTATAACAAATCAGAGAAAACACGAATTATTTCTCCAAAAAACCGTGCCGCTTTCGCAATGGTGAATATTCGTTTTTCGGGAAATGATATACATACCAAATGAATAGGTTCTTCATACCGGCATAAAATGGAATTCCCGCCTGGTCGAGGGGGTGACCAGACGGGAATTCACTACAGAAATGAGAGAGGGGAAAATAAAAAAGAGAGATAAATGAAAAGATGGACACGCAAGTTCGATTTCGGTATCGACCTTACACACACAGTATATTGGACACTTTTGAAAAAACTGTGAACGAAATCGAAACAAACTGAGAATTTCCGTTTTTTCGCGAAACATCGCTCTCTCATGAAAAATCGCTTGCATTCTGTGCAGAATATGAGTAAAATACATTTGAATATGTAGGGCAGCGTGTCCGGCCATTGCCGGCGGCGGAACGGGGTGTAATTCCCCACGAGACGGTCACTGTGATTTTCCCCTGGAATAAGTCAGATACGTCGAGCGCTGTGCCTTGGCCTTCGCCATCACCGAAGCCGAACTGCGTTTGCACAACCGGTTCCGGCTGTGCATTTTTTCTTTGGAGTTCATTATGAAAGCTTGGTTTATGAAAAATAAATGGAAAGTCATCATTTCCCTGCTCATCGTGGCCGCACTGACGGCTGCCTTCTTTGCAGGCGGCAGCCCGCAGGGCAGCACGCCCTCCTCCACCGCCGTTGCGTCGGAGAGCAGGCCGGAAAGCGTTTCCTCTCAGCCAGTGAGCGAGCCGGCGGAACGGACGGAGCCGTCCGCGCCATCCGAATCCTCGGAACCCTCCGAAATTTCGTCTGAGCCGGAAGTGACCGAGCCGGAGCCGACCTATGTTCCTCCCGCGCCCATCCAGACGCAGCCGGAGACTGAACCGGAAACCGAGCCGGAAACCGAACCCGCGCTCACCTGCACCATTTCCATTACCTGCTACACCATTCTGGATAACTTCGACCTCTGCAAGCCGGAAAAGCAGCCTTTTGTCCCCGCAGACGGCGTGATTCTCTCCACAAGAACCGTGGAATTCGCGGAGGGCGAGAGTGTTTTCGACGTTTTGCAACGCGTCTGCCGCGACTATGGCATTCAGCTGGACGCAAGCTGGACACCTACCTTTAATAGTTCCTATGTCAAGAGCATTGCAAACCTCTATGAGAAGGATGTCACATCCAACTCTGGCTGGCTGTATAAGGTCAACGGCTGGTTCCCGAACTATGGCTGCTCCAGCTACTACCTGGAAGACGGCGACAGCATCTGCTGGGTCTACACCTGTGACCTCGGCCAAGATGTCGGGGTCGGCTTCTGAGGTGCGGCATGAGCAATGTGTTCTCCCGCTGTCATCCGGCGGTCAATTTCCTCTATTTTGCGCTGGTGCTGCTGTTCTCCATGTTCTTCAAGCACCCGGTCAGTTTGGCCGTTTCCCTGCTCTCCGCCTGCGCCTATGTGCTGCTGCTCGACGGCGGGAAAGCCTTTTTCCGCCAGCTGCGCTGGCTCCTGCCGACGATGCTTCTCGCCGCCATATTAAACCCGGCGTTCAATCACTACGGTGTCACGACTCTTGCCTACTTTCCCAACGGCAACCCATTGACGCTGGAGAGCATTCTCTACGGCCTCGCGGCGGCGGCGCTGCTCGGCGCGGTGCTGCTATGGTTCCGGTGCTACAACCGCGTCATGACATCGGACAAATTCGTCTATCTCTTCGGGCGCGTAATTCCCGCGCTGTCGCTCGTTTTGAGTATGGCTCTGCGCTTTCTTCCGCGTTTTCGCAGACAGCTTCAGGCTGCCGCGGAGGCACAGCGCTGTCTCGGCCGGGACGTCTCCTCCGGGAAGCTGCTGCACCGGCTGCGCACAGCGATGAAAATCTTCTCCATTACCCTTACCTGGGCGCTGGAAAACGCCATCCGCACCGCCGATTCCATGCGCAGCCGCGGCTACGGTGAGCCGGGCCGTACCGCATTTTCGATTTACCGCTTTGAAGCGCGCGACCGCGCGCTGCTGCTCTGGCTGAGCTTCAGCGGCAGCTACGTCGCCTGCGGCGCACTGGCACACGGCCTGTATTTCAGCTACAGCCCGATGCTCACCGGCGCGGTGTGGAATCCCCTGACCGTCAGCTTCCAGCTTGCCTATCTACTTCTCTGCCTGACGCCTGTCATCCTGGAAGGATGCGCGCAGCTGCAATGGCGCCGGCGCACGGAGGCAAACGAATGAATCTTTTTGAACTCAAACAACTCAGCTTTCAGTATCCGGAGCAGACGGAGTATGCCCTGCATGAGGTAACGCTGACGCTGCATCAGGGCGATTTTCTGGTGCTTTGCGGCCCCTCCGGCTGCGGCAAATCGACGCTGCTGCGCCAGCTCAAGCCCGTTCTTGCGGCGCATGGCACAGCGTCCGGCACAATCACCTTCTGTGGTACGCCCCTCTCCGAGCTCACCCCCCGGCAGCAGGCTGCCGAGATCGGCTTCGTACAGCAGTCGCCGGAGGATCAGATCGTCACAGACAAGGTCTGGCACGAGCTGGCCTTCGGCCTAGAGAGCCTCGGCTTCGACACGCCGACCATTCGCCGCCGCGTCGCGGAAATGGCCTCGTTTTTCGGTATACAGGAGTGGTTCTCCCGTGATGTTGCGGAGCTGTCCGGTGGACAGAAGCAGCTTCTGAACCTGGCCGCCGTGATGGTCATGCAGCCGAAGGTGCTCATTCTCGATGAGCCGACCAGTCAGCTGGACCCCATCGCCGCCTCGGATTTTCTCGCCATGCTCGGCAGACTCAACCGCGAGCTTGGCACGACCGTTCTTCTGACGGAGCACCGCCTGGAAGAGGCGCTCCCCCTTGCCAACCGCGTCGCCGTTCTGGAAAACGGCAGCTTGCTCTGCGCCGGCACGGCGGACGAGGTCGGCTGCCGCCTGCGCGAAAGCGGAAATACAATGTTTTTCGCCATGCCGTCCGCCATGCGTGTGTGGGCAAGCGTGGATTCCGACGAGGCATGTCCGGTTACCGTGCGCGACGGGCGCGACTTTCTGAGCCATTGGTGCACCGCGCATCCGGCACGCCCGCTCCCCGCGGAGCACATCCCGCCCTGCGGAGCGCCCGTTCTTACTGCAGAGGGGGTCTGGTTCTCCTATGAAAAGGAGTGTCCGGACGTAGTCAAGGGGCTGGATTTGCAGGCCGGTAAGGGTGAATTTCTTGCCCTGCTCGGTGGTAACGGCACCGGAAAAACAACCACACTCAAGCTCCTTGCCGGGCTTTTGAAGCCCTATCGCGGCGAGGTGCGCGCGACCAGCGCCGTCGCCCTGCTGCCGCAGGATCCGCAGACCGTGTTCGTGAAGAAAACGCTGCGCGAGGATTTGTTTGAGGTATTCGACGGACGAAGCGTTTCCCAGGAAATGCAGACCAGCCGCGTGGAACGCGCAGTTGCCCAGTGTGGGCTCGCCGGTCTGCTTGACCGTCATCCCTATGACCTCTCCGGCGGTGAGCAGCAGCGCGCCGCGCTGTGCAAGCTGCTGCTGCTCGAGCCGGACATACTCCTGCTGGACGAGCCGACCAAGGGTCTGGACGCCGGATTCAAGCGAGAGCTTGCCCATCTTCTGCGCGGGCTGAGCGCCCACGGCGTGACCATCGTCATGGTCAGCCATGATATCGAATTCTGCGCCCGCTATGCTCACCGCTGCGCTTTGTTCTTCGACGGTAATATTGTCGCGCAGGGCACGCCGCGTGCCTTCTTCTCCGGCAACAGCTTCTATACCACGTCTGCAAACCGTATGGCGCGGGAGCATTTTGCCGAAGCGGTCACGCCGGAGGACGTCATGACATGCATCGGCGGCATTCTCCCGGCTGAGCCGCCGCTTCCCGAGCCTGAGCCGCTCCCCGCGCCCGCGCCCACGAGTGCGGACTGGAAGCCAAAGAAGCTTCCCTGGTGGCGCAAGACGCTTGCCGCGCTGTCTGGCACAATCGCCTTTGTACTTCTTTTCTACACGCTTCGGCAGACGGATCTGACTGCGTTGATTGGCCCGGAGATAATGCAGAAGCTCAATGCGCATCAGGCGGTTCTCTATGCCGTTTTTATTGCCGCGATGCTGCTTCTCGTTCTCAGCATCGGGCGGCGGACGCCCCCGATTGCAAATCCGCGTCAGAAGCGCCGCCTGCGGCGCAGAACACTTGCGGCGACCGCGATGATTCTCCTGTTGATTCCTCTCACGCTCTATGTCGGGCTTCGCTTTTTCGGCAACCAGAAATACTATTTCACCTCGCTGCTGGTGCTCCTGGAGTGCATGCTTCCCTTCTTCCTCGTCTTCGAAGGCAGAAAGCCGCAGGCACGTGAGCTGGTTCTGATCGCCGTCCTCAGTGCAATGGCCGTTGCCGGTCGAGCCGCCTTCTTCATGCTGCCGCAGTTCAAGCCGGTCATGGCGCTGACCATCATCTCCGGCGTTGCGCTGGGCGGAGAAACGGGCTTCCTCGTGGGCGCGATGTCCATGCTGCTGTCCAACATTTTCTTTTCTCAAGGTCCTTGGACACCCTATCAGATGTTCTCTATGGGCATCATCGGCTTCCTCGCCGGTGTGCTTTTCCGCAAGGGGCTGCTGCGCCGGTCGCGCGGTGCGTTGGCCGTCTTCGGTGGGCTTTCCGCTATCGTGATCTACGGCGGCATCATGAATCCCGTCTCCGCGCTTCTCTGGACGCAGGATCTGAATTGGAAGATTCTGTTGAGCTATTATATTTCCGGTTTCCCGATGGACTGTGTCCACGCGGCAGCAACCGTTCTTTTCCTGCTGATTCTAGCCGAGCCGATGCTGGAAAAGCTCGACCGCATCAAAACCAAATACGGCCTGATCGAATAAACAAATCCCACTGGCAAAATGCCAGTGGGATTATTCTATTTCTCGTAGTCGAATTCAAAATCGTAAATGCTGACCGTATCGCCATCCTGGATTCCCATTTCCTCCAGACGTTCGAACAGGCCGCTCTTGCGCAGCTGCCGGTCAAAATACATGCGCGATTCGTACTCTGCAAAGTTGATGTCCGCAATGAGCTGCTGGAGCCATTTGCCGGAAACGATCCACAGATCGTCCATCCGCTCGATCTTGAGATCCTCTGCATCGCCGGCCTCGGCAAGCGGCTTGACGTACTCCGGCTCGTAGATCGTAACCGGCGGCAGCGTTGCCAGCTTCCCGGCAATTGCACGTACCAGAGGGCGCGTTCCCTGCGTCGTCGCCGCAGAAATCTCAAAGAAGGGGTAGCCGCGCTCCGTCACATAGGCGCGCAAACGCGCAAGATTATCGCTCCCCTCCGGGATAAGATCGCACTTGTTCGCCGCAACAATCATCGGCCGCGAAGCAAGGTCCGCAGAATACTCCGCCAGCTCCGCATTGATTTTTTCAAAATCGTCAATAGGGTCGCGATCCTCGCTGCCGGAAACGTCCACAATGTGCACGAGCAGACGGCAGCGGTCGATATGCCGCAGGAAATCGTGGCCAAGGCCCGCGCCCTCCGCCGCTCCCTCGATGATACCGGGAATATCCGCCATAACGAAGGACACGCCCTCCTCGACATAGATCACGCCGAGGTTGGGGTACAGCGTGGTGAAATGATAATTTGCAATTTTCGGCCGCGCATTGGACGTCACGGAAAGAAGGGTGGACTTGCCGACATTCGGGAAGCCAACCAGACCGACATCCGCCAAGAGCTTCAGCTCCAGAATGACCTCATGCTCCTCGCCGGGCAGACCGGATTTGGCAAAGCGCGGCACCTGACGCGTCGGCGTGGCGAAGTGCTTGTTGCCCCAGCCGCCGCGCCCGCCCTTGCAGAGGATGAAATCCGCATCATCGGACATATCTTTTATGACCTCGTTCGTTTCGGCATCGCGCACGACCGTGCCGCGCGGAATTTGAATAACCAGATCCTCCCCGCGCTTACCGCTGCACCGCGCGCCCTGTCCGTCCTGACCGTTCGGCGCGGTGTACTTGCGCTTATAGCGGAAGTCCATCAGGGTGGACAGATTGTCATTAACGCGCAGGACGATGTTGCCGCCCTTGCCGCCGTCGCCGCCGTCCGGGCCGCCTGCCGCAACGTATTTTTCCCGGTGGAAGGCCACCGCGCCGTTGCCGCCGCCGCCGGCCTTGACAAAAATTTTAACTTTATCTACAAACATTTAAGACTCCCCTTTCAGATGCAGCTCATAAAACGCTGCGTCAAAGGTTTCGCTGCCATCGAGCTTGCTATACTGCCCATAGCGGACGAGCTGAAATCCGCACTTGCGGATGACATTGCCGGATGCGCCGTTTTCAATCGCGTGTTCCGCGGCAAAATCGTTGATGCTCAGCTCCCGGTGTCCCCACAAAAGCATTGCCTTTGCCGCCTCAGTGGCATAACCCCTGCCCCACATATCGCGGCGGAGGTTATAGCCCAAATGATAAAGCCCGTCTTCGCCCGGACCGATGCCACCCGTTCCAATCAGCAAGCCGTCCTCTTTGCGGTAGAAACCAAATTCAAGATTCTCCGGGCGAAGAGAAGCAATCCAGCGCTCCGTCTCAGCGAGCTGTGTGTGAAGCGGATAAGCCATATAACGGTTAACCTCCGGGTCACCTGTCCAGATAAACACCGCAGGTGCATCAGCGATGGCAACCGGCTTCAAAACCAAGCGCTCTGTTTCTATGTACTGTTCCATCCCGGCATTCCCTCTCATAAAAAAATCCCGAACATAAGGGCTTATGTTCGGGATTCCGTATTGCATCTTACTGCTCCACTGCGTAGACAGAGCACATCTTGCGATCCTTGCCCAGACGCTCGAACTTGACGTGACCGTCGATCTTTGCGAACAGAGTGTCATCGCTGCCGATACCGACATTGTTGCCGGGATGAATGTGCGTGCCTCTCTGGCGAACCAGAATGTTGCCCGCGAGGACGAACTGACCGTCCGCGCGCTTCACGCCCAGTCTCTTGGACTCGGAATCACGACCGTTCTTGGTGGAACCGCCGCCCTTCTTATGCGCGAAGAACTGAAAACCCATTTTCAGCATTTGTTACACCTCCAAAACTTCGATATAATCCGGATAATCGTCCCGCAAATTGCACATGGTCAGCATAAAGCCGGTCAGAACTGCCTGAACGGCGTCCTCATCATCACATGCTGCGGGAAGCGTGAGGGTGACACGGGGCTCGTCCGGGTTCATTTTGACGTTTGCGTGATTTCCGAGCACGTCATTGATCGTGCACTCTGCAAACTGAACCGCCGAAGAAACCGCAGCGCACACAATGTCGCTGCCTTCCTCGGCATAGCCGCTGTGTCCCGAAACGGCGAATCCGTTGATTCTGCCGCCTTGATTGAAAATCTCTACCTTTGTCATTACACAGAGATCTTTTCGATCTGCACCTTGGTGTAAGGCTGTCTGTGGCCGCGGATGGACTTGGAGTCCTTCTTCGGGCGATACTTGAAAACGACGACCTTCTTGGACTTGCCGTTCTTCAGCACCTTGGCTTCGACCTTCGCGCCATCGACCACGGGAGCGCCGAACTTGGAGTTTTCTCCGTCAACGACTGCCAGAACCTGATCGAAGGTAACGGTTTCTTCAGCCTCAACGCCCAGCTTTTCGACGTAAATGACGTCGCCTTCCTTGACGCTGTACTGCTTACCACCGGTAACGATAACTGCCTGCATGTTTCTTTGCACCTACCTTTTTTGTAGTCTCGCTCTGGAGGTGTGAGGGCATAGCTCAACTTCTACCTCTTCGACGCGGCTTGCTTATCATAACATTTTCCGAAAAAAAAGTCAAATACTATTTGCCCATATTTTCTGTTTTTGGTATAATATTTTGAGAAAAACACGAAATCAGGTGGTCGATTTGAAAAGAATCTGCGCAGCGCTGCTGTTTGCCTGCCTGCTCCTGACCGCATGCACCGGAGAAACGCCAGCGGGGCGGGAGTTTTTCGCTATGGACACCCTCATGCACGTCAAAATCTGGGGCAGCGCGGATGCCGCCGACGCAGTCGAGCAGGAGCTATTCCGGCTGGATAAGCTGCTCTCCGTGACCGGAGAAAGCAGCGATGTCTTCCTGCTGAACCGGGGCCGCCGTGCGCAATTATCCGACGAGACAGCCGAGCTGCTGCGCAGTGCCATTGCGCTTTCCAGACGCACGGACGGCGCCTTTGACCCGACGGTCTATCCCCTCGTGCAGCTCTGGGGCTTCACCGAGGGCACACAGCGCGTTCCCGCGCAGGATGAGCTGCAGGCGGCGCTTGACAACATCGGTATTGAAAATATCGAACAGGACGGCAATGCTGTCACGCTCAAAAATGGCGCACAGCTCGACTTCGGCGGCATCGCAAAGGGCTATGCAGCCGAAAAATGTGCGGCACTATTACAAACTGCCGGAGTGGAGGCAGCCTTACTCTCCCTCGGCGGCAATGTCCAGACCGTCGGCACAAAGCCGGACGGCAGCCAATGGGCCGTCGGTATCGCCGACCCGGCGCAGCCCGCGCAGGCCATTGCCACGCTGCGCTTCACCGGCTCCCTGGCGCTCGTCACCTCCGGCGGCTATCAGCGCTACTTCGAAGAAGACGGCGTGCGTTATCACCATATTCTCGACCCCGAAACGGGGATGCCTGCGCAGAGCGGCCTTGCCTCCGTGACCGTGCTTGCGGAAAGCGGAACGCTTGCGGACGCGCTTTCCACCGCGCTTTTCGTCATGGGCTTGGACGCAGCAGCACAATTCTGGCGCAGCAGCGACGATTTTGAAGCAATATTCATCACAGACGACGGTCAAATTTTCGCCACGCAGGGCGCGGCCGTCCTGCTCGGTGATTGCGAATTTCAGGAGATTTCGCGATGAAAACAAGAAATTGGATTCTTCTGTTTGTATTGATCGCGCTTGCCTGCATCGCCGCTCTGCTGCTGATGAACCGTGCGCCCGCCGCGCAGGCCGAGATTTATTCCGACGGCCAGCTTGTCAGAACCATAAGTCTTTCGCAAGACGGTGAATACCGCATTGATTCTGACAATGGCTGGAATGTCATTATCGTAGAAAGCGGCGCTGTGCGCGTCGCATCCGCAAGCTGTGTCAATCAGGACTGCGTGCACCGCGGTGCGGCAAACGGCGGCGCACCCATCGTGTGCCTGCCGAACCGCCTCGTGATTCGCTTCACCGGCGAAGCGGCGTATGACGCGCTGGTTGGTTAAAGGCGCTTCGTCCGCGCGGAAATCTCACACAACGCCTCTGCCGTCTCCACAGAAAAATCCGGAACGGCGGCAAAATCACCCAGTGAAACCATGCCGACCAGCTTTCCTTGTGCCTCCACCGGCAATCTGCGAATTTGCTCCCGCGCCATCAGCTCCGTAGCGGCCGCGGCATCCTCCTCCGCACCGATGGAAATCACTCTGCGGGTCATAATCTCTGAAACCTTCATCCGCATCGGATCCTCGTCCGCCGCGACGCAGCGCAGTACGATATCCCTGTCTGTGACAAGACCGCGCAGACGCCCGCCCGCACTGCAAACCGGCAGTGCGCCAACATTGTACCGTGCCAGGAGCCGCGCGGCGACGGCTGCGCTTTCCTCCGGCGAGACGGAAACGACCTTTTGTGACATGATATCCTTCACCTGCATAACATTTCCTCCCATGAAATAGATCGCCCCTGCCGACAGTTGCCGGCAGGGGCCTTGTCATTTCTAGTATGGGAGATAAATTCAGGCTTTAAACCTTATTTGTGAAAGCTGGCGTCAATTGCCGCAGCGGCCTTTTTGCCAGCGCCCATAGCGAGGATGACGGTTGCAGCGCCGGTCACGGCATCGCCGCCGGCATACACGCCCTCGCGGGTGGTCATGTTGTCCTCGTTGACGATCAGGCAGCCCTTCTTGTTTGTCTCCAGGCCGGGAGTCGTGGAGCGGATGAGGGGGTTCGGGGAGGTGCCAAGCGCCATGATGACAGTGTCAACCGGGAGCTGGAACTCGCTGCCCTCGACCGCAACGGGACGGCGGCGGCCGGAAGCATCCGGTTCACCCAGCTCCATGCGGATGCACTCCATCGCTCCGACACGGCCATTGCCGTCGTTGAGAATCTTCGTGGGATTGCAGAGGGTCTTCAGCTCGATGCCCTCTTCCTTCGCATGGTGCAGCTCCTCCAGACGGGCGGGCATTTCCGCCTCGCCGCGGCGATAGACGATGTACACATGCTCTGCGCCCAGACGCTTCGCGCAGCGCGCGGCGTCCATGGCGACGTTGCCGCCGCCGACAACGGCGACAGACTTGGAGACGATCACAGGCGTGTCGCTCTCTTCGGTATAGGCCTTCATCAGGTTGATGCGGGTCAGGTATTCGTTCGCGGACATAACGCCCTTGAGCTCCTCGCCCTCAATGTGCATGAACATCGGCAGACCGGCGCCGGAACCGACGAAGATCGCCTTGAAGCCCATTTCAAACAGCTCGTCCACGGACAGAACCTTGCCGATGACCATGTTCGTCATGACCTCGACGCCCATCGCTTCCAGCTTCTTGACCTCATTGGCGACAATGGCCTTCGGCAGACGGAATTCGGGAATACCATAGACCAGCACGCCGCCGGCGGTGTGCAGCGCTTCAAAGATGGAAACCTGATAGCCCTTCTTGGCAAGCTCGCTCGCGCAGGTCAGGCCGGAGGGGCCGGAGCCGACGACGGCGACCTTGATGCCGTTGGATTCCGGCTTTTCGGGCATTTTATTTACATTCTCACGATACCAGTCGGCGACAAAGCGCTCCAGGCGGCCAATGGCCACAGGCTCGCCCTTGACGCCGCGGATGCACTTGCTCTCGCACTGAGACTCCTGCGGGCAGACGCGGCCGGAGAGAGCGGGCAGCGCGTTGGTGGAGGTAATGATCTCGTAGGCGGCGGCAAAATCGCCCTCGGAAACCTTTGCAATGAATTCCGGGATACGGATGTTCACCGGGCAGCCCTCGACGCACATCGGCTTCTTGCAGTGCAGGCAGCGCTTTGCTTCTTCCATCGCCATTTCGGCGGTGTAGCCCAGGGCGACTTCCTTAAAGTTCTTGTTTCTGACATTCGGCTCCTGCTCGGGCATGGGAGTCTTCGTCATCGTCATATTCGGCATGTTCTTCTCCCCCTTACTGAATCAGCGCTTTGCCGATCTTTTCGATGCGGCAGATGTGATTTTCGGCATCCGCGGCTTCCTGGTCGCGATAGACGCCGTTGCGGTTCATAAGCTCGGCAAAGTCGACCTTGTGGCCGTCGAAATCGGGGCCGTCGACGCAGGCGAACTTGACCTCACCGCCAACCGTCACGCGGCAGCCGCCGCACATGCCGGTGCCGTCAACCATGATGGGGTTGAGGGAAACGATGGTCTTGACGCCGAAGGGCTCCGTGGTCTTCGCGACGAACTTCATCATGGGAATCGGGCCGATGGCAAGAACCTCGTCATACTGCGTTCCGGCTTCGAGCAGCTGCTGAAGCTTCACGGTGACAAAGCCGTGCTCGCCGTAGGAACCGTCATCCGTCATCAGATAGAGGTGATCGCTGCAAGAACGGAACTCGTCTTCCAGAATGACGATATCCTTGTTGCGGAAGCCGACAATGACATCAACCTCGCACCCGGCTTCCTTGAACGCCTGCGCAGAGGGAAGAGCAATTGCACAGCCGACGCCGCCGCCGACAACGCACACGCGCTTCAGGCCTTCGGTATGTGTGGGACGGCCGAGAGGGCCGACAAAGTCATGGATATAGTCGCCCTCGTTGAGCGCACCAAGCATTCTGGTGGACAGACCGACCTTCTGGAAGATGATGGTGACGGTTCCCTTTTCGCGGTCATAACCTGCGATGGTCAGAGGAACGCGCTCGCCGCATTCATCCACACGGAAGATGATAAACTGGCCCGCCTTTGCCTTTTTGGCAACGAAGGGTGCTTCGATCTCCAGCAGGGTCACTGCGGAGTTCAGCTCCTTTTTGCGAACGATCTTGAACATAAAGAGTCATCCTTTCAAAATGTTTCTCTTGTTTAACACTTTTTTTATTATAGCAACAAATCAGGCGTATTTCAACAGAATTCGGTAAAAAACTACTCAAAAATCCGAACCTATGACAATATCCTCTTTGTGCAGTTTTTTCCATTGGAAGGCGGAAGCAAGCTCCTGCGCGTTCACCGATGCCGAATTTTCGGTCAACCCAGCAAGGAATGCCAGTCTTCCGAGAAGCTGCTGCGGCAGATAGCGCAGGCGCAGCGCCCCCATATCCAGGTCGCGTTCTCGCTTGCTCAGCCGGCGTCCGTCCGGCGCAACGAGCAGCGGGATGTGGTAGAATTCCGGCTCCGGAAACCCAAGGCGGCGGTAAAGCCAGAGCTGGCGCGGCGTGGAAGAAAGCAGGTCGCGCCCGCGGACCACCTGCGTTATGCCGCCCAAAGCGTCGTCGCAGACGACGGCAAGCTGATAGGCATACACCCCGTCCGACCGGCGCAGAATGAAATCGCCGCACTCCTGCTGCAAGTTCTGCGAAATGTCGCCGTAAACGCCGTCGTGATAGGAAATCACTTCGTCCGGCACGCGAATGCGCCAGGCGGGCTTGCGCGTCTGCGCTGCAATTTGCACCGGTGTCAGAGTGCGGCAGGTTCCGGCATATAACAGCGTGCCATCCGAGGCATGCGGTGCCGAGGCGGCATGCAGCTCATTGCGCGTGCAGAAGCAGGGATATAGCAAATTCTGCAAGCGGGAAAACTGCGCGGCATAGACATCGGCGCGCGTGCTTTGCAGCGGCATTTCCCTATCCCAGTCCAAGCCAAGCCAGCGCAGATCATCGCGCAGGGCATCGATATACTCCGGTCGGGAACGGTCCGGATCAAGATCCTCGATCCGGAGAACAAACTCTCCACCAACGGAGCGGGCAGAGAGCCATGCCATCAATGCGGAAAAGACGTTGCCTAAGTGCATCCTGCCGGAGGGACTCGGCGCAAAGCGCCCGGTCACGGTGTCTCCTCCTCCGGAAGGAGAATGACCGTCGGCTCGTGGGCCAGCGCCGGAAGGACGCGCTGCGTCAAATCCGCCGTGGAAAAGGCAACCGTCGAGGTGTTTCGGCAGGGATGGCAGGCAAAACGCGGCTCTTCCAGCACGGGCCGGTCGATCACAAGCTGCACATGCTGTGCACCATCGTTTCGAAGCGCAAGCACCGTCGCGCTCCCCGGCGTCACGCCGAGCAGCCGCTGCATGTCCTCCTCCGAGGCAAAGGAAAGGCGGGAGCAGCCCAGCTGTGAGGAAAGATACTTCGTTTTGAACACCTTATCTCCCCGCAAAAGCAGAAGGTAAAATGCCGTTTTCTGTCGGTTGCAGAGGAACAAATTCTTACAGATCGGCGCACCGAGGACGCGCTCCACGCTGTGACACATGGGAATCGTCATTGCAGGATCATGGTCGACACGGGAAAACGGCATGTCAAGCCGTTCAAGCAAATCGTAGCACTGCTCTTCAACCGGAGTGCGCCGCTCCGCCGGGCGGCCGGTGCACAGCCCGGTCAGAATCTGAAAATCATCCATCATTTAATACGCGATGTACAGATCGTCCATCGTGATCTCCGTTTCATAGGGATTGAAGGAGGCGTTGACGACATCCAGCAGCTCCTCAGCATCGATCAGGACATACTCGCCGTCGTCGCTGAGGTAGTGCGGAATGGTGGTCATCTGCATATCCCCCGTACCGCAGAGCAGGACGGATTCGGCAAGCCAGAGAAGATTCGCCGTGGAAAGATCCGTCAGGGTGTTGTCCAGCAAAAGCTTCAGCGCCTTCGGCAGCTTCCAGACGTTCTTTACGCTGACCCACTGGTGCAGCGCCGCAGACAGGAAATCACGCTGCACATTCACACGCTGCAAATCCGCCATGGCATAGCCGGAGCGGAAACGCACCACGCCCATGGCCTGCTCGCCGTCCAGCGTCTGCTCTCCGGCAGTCAGATTGATGAAAAGATCCTGCGTCGGATCATTATAATACATATCGCAGGGGACGTCGAAGCGCACGCCTCCCATCAGATCGACCAGCTCCACAAAGACGTTCAGATCGATCAGCATATAGCCGTCCGGGCGGAAGCCAACACATTCGGACACATAGTCCAAAAGCACATCCATGCCGTGCTCCCCCGCACCGTTGACGCCATAAGCGCCGTTGATCTTGTGCGGCCGATAGGTGGAATTGACCTTGGTATCCCGCGGGATGCTCATCAAGCTGAGCTTACCGGCCTTCCGGTCGATGTTCAGGAGCATCAGCGTATCCGTCCGGTCTCCGGAAGCATCCGTACCGGCAAGCAAAATTGTTGAGTTTCCTTTTTTTCGCGCCAGATCGCAGTTTTCATCGACCGGCTGCTTGGCAAGCAGGAAAAGCACACCCGTCAGAAGTGCAAAAATCAGCACAAGGACAAGTGCAAGCTTCAAAAAGCCCTTCCAGAAGCTGTGCTTCTTTTTCGGCAGCGCTTCTTCCGACTCCTGCGGCACGTGTCCTTGGCGCACCGGCTCCGCAGGGCGCTCCACGCGGATATGCTGCGTTCTCTCCTGTTCCTGTCGCCGCTGCGGAGTACGCTGCGGTGCGCGGTAATAGTCCGCATTATAGGCGCGGATGGAAGGCTGCGGGGCAGTCGGCTCCTCCGGAACCGAATCCGAAAATTCATCCTCATAGAGCTTATCCGCAAAACCCTTTTCATAGGGATCGTCCGGATCGGAGTCATTGAGCAGCCGTTTGATTTCTTCAATCAGTTTTTCATCAGAGTCCATTGCTTTCCCTCCTTTTCAGCTTCTATTGTACTAGGCGAACGGCATTATGTCAACACCGGCATCGACGCCATTTGCTTTCGGTAGGCAACGCGGAAATAGAAAATCTCCGCAACCGCCGTAATTGTCCAGGAAAAGGCATACATTAAATACAGTGACTGGATCGTATTGAAATACGCAAAAACGGTATAGACCCAAATCACACGGAACACACAGGAGCCGGCAATTACAATAATCGTCGGAACTACACATTTTCCAAGTCCGCGCGAGGCCGCGATCGTGCAGTCCATGAAGGCGGAAATGCCATAGGACAGACCCATCACGCGCAGGCGAACCATGCCCTCTGCCGCGACGTCAGCGTCCTTTGTGAAGAGGGAGAGGAAACCGTTTCCGAAGAAGACCAACAGCAGGCCAAGCACCGTGCCCATGGCGAAGGAATACCCCAGACTGATGAGATAGCTTCTGCGGACGCGTTCCCGCTGTCCGGCGCCGAAATTCTGACCGATGAAGCTTGCGCAGGCGGTATGAAACGCGGCCATAACGTCATACACCAAGCCGTCGGCATTGCTCGCGGCGGAGTTGCCCTCGACGATGACCGTCGGGAAGGTGTTGACTGCCGCCTGAATGAACAGATTCGCAATGGAGAAAATCGCATTCTGGAAGCCTGCTGAGCAGCCAAGAGAAAGCAGCATTTTCGCTTTCTCTCCTTGGATTTTCAGGCGAGACACACGCAGCGCATAGTCCTCCCGGCAGCGAAAGAGCGCCAGAAGAATCAATCCGGCGGAAAGATACTGAGAAAGGATGCTCGCCAGCGCCACGCCGTTTTCATCCATGCTGCAAACGATCACGAAAAACAGATTCAAAAGCACATTCAAAATGCCAGCAATCAGCAGATATACCAGCGGCCGCCGCGTATCCCCGGCGGCACTCAAAACGCCGTTGCCGAAGTTATACAGCGCCATCGCTGGCATGCCGAAAAAATAGATATGTAAATACAGCGTCGCACCGTCGATCAATTCTTCCTTCGTTCCGAGCAGCTCCAGCATTGGCCGCGCAAGCGCCACACCCAGACCAAGAAGCACCGCGCCAAGGAGAACGCAGAGAATCGCCGCAGTATGGACGGTCTGGTCGGTGTCTTCCTTGCTCTCCGCGCCGAGATAACGCGCGACAAGGGCGTTGACGCCGCTGCCCATGCCGATCAGAAAGCCGGTAAAAAGTGTGACGAGGGTTGCTGTTGAGCCAACGGCGCCAAGCGCACGGGAACCGGAAAAGCGCCCGACAACGGCAATATCCGACATATTGAACAGTACCTGCAAAACGTTTGAGAGCATCAGCGGCAGGCTGAAGCGCAAAATCTGCCGTCCGAGCGGCCCGTGCGTCAGGCTGCTCTGCGTTTTTGCCTCCATGAGACATATTTCACTCCTTCATCAAGACATACCGACACAGTATAGCACAGCCGCGCGGCAGCTTCAAGTGCCTTACAGACTTTTTTCGCGCAAAAACACTCCCCACTGCCGGAAACCCGGTCAGAGGGGAGCATGTAATTTAAATAATCGCAAGCTCGCGCAGCTTTACAAAGAACGCATCCACATCGGTGCGAAGAACCGACGGCTCGACGTCATATTCTTCCAGCAGCGCCTGAAAAATCTCGTCTTCACTCGCCGCGTCCGGGAGTAAATCCCAAATACGCTCGCCCGTCTCGTTCAGCGTCAGAAGCCCCTTCAGTTCCAGCGAGGCATCGCCGACAGGCACAAGGATCACGTCGCCCGCAATATTGCGTTTGACCAGCTGCTTATGAATCTTCATTGCTTTCTTCCTCCAGCGTCATGCGAATCGTTTCACGCGACATATCGCAGAGATACTGCGGTTTGCCGTCAAATTTTCCGGTCTCCGTTACGCACATCGCCGCGCAAACGTGACAGACGTGTTTGTTCTTGCAGTTTGCGCAAGCAACGGGTAAGCGGATTGCGGCAGTCGCCGCTTTGATCTCTTCCCAGGCACGGTCGAAGCCGACCTCCGGCACAGAAACAGCCGGGGTCGTCATCATGCCGCAGGGAGTCATCATCCCCAGCCAATTCAGCCAGAATGCACTGCGCCCGGCGCGGCAGGAAACGCCCTCGCCCGGTGCGCCCTCACAGGCTTCGCCGTCAGGAACGGCAAGCCCGGCGCGCATCGCTGCGGCGCGTTCGTGCAGCATTTCCGGCGAAAAGCGCAGCTTGTCCCAAGCAAAGCTGTACCTCGCCGCCTCCTGCGGCGTAAAACGATCATTTTTACCGATCATTTCCTCGCTGCGGCGCAGCGGCGGGAACATATAGGTTGCAAGCTGTACCGGCGTTTTCAATTCCTTCGCAATGGCGTAGATTTTTTCCAGATCCGGCGCATTGTTGGGCGTCAGAGAAACATTCAGCTTCACATCCGCACCCAACTGCTTCAGCGCGCGGATATTCGAAGTCACGCGCTCAAATGCAGGAACGCCGCACAGTCGCTCATATGCCGCGTCCTCCGCTCCGTAAAGTGTGATATTAAAACGAAACGGCGGCTCGTGTTTGAAAAAATCGAGCCAGTCGCGGTCGATCAGGGAACCGTTGGTATTGACGGACACCAGCAGTCCCATCTTCTTCAGCTCCGTCAGAAGATACCGGAAGTCCGGGCGAATCAGCGGCTCACCGCCAGTCAGGAGCAGGAAGAGCATTCCCCTGCTGCGCGCGCTTTCCGCAATGGCAAGCCATTCGTCCGCCGACAGCTCTCGTCCGCGGCGCTGCTGCTCCTTCGCAGAAAGATGAACATAGCACATTTTGCAGTCAAAATTGCAGCGCGCAGTCAGCTCAAAGTTGCCCGCCAAAGGCGTACCGTCGCGGCATGCTTTCGCATGCAGATAGGTGGAAAGCCGCGGCTCAACGCTGCTGAATTCCATAGTCGCTCCTCCTCAATTCCTCCAAAAGCGCCGCAACGGCGCCCTCGTCCTTTCGGCATTCCAGCCGATATACCGGCACATTAGAGACGAGCTGTGCCGCCAGCTCCGTCATCCTGCTTGCAGAATCCTCCGCCCAGGTGTAATACGCACACTGATTGATGAGCGCCGCAAAAGCGGCACGCTTCGCAGGAAGACTGACACGGTTTTCCTGCGCCTGCACCGGCAGAACGATCGCACGCAGTGGTGCGCTCTCCTGCAAGCAGATACCGGATGTTCCGGCATAGAAAATCCCATGGACCGTTCTTGCCTCGGGATGCACCAGCGCCCGGTCGCCATTGACAATCCGTGCACCGGCAAAGCGCTCCCAAAGCGCCGCCTGTGTGCTCTTTCCAGCGCCGCTCGGACCGGAGAAGAGGATCCCTTCGCCCTGCTGCGTCATAATATATGAGCTGTGCAGAATCAACATGCCGAAGCCGGCGAGCAGGTCAAACAGCCCGGCAGATTCCAGAATCACACGTGCGGAAAGCGTCCGGCGATATTCCGGCGAAAAATAGAGCTGCGTTCGGTCGCCGTCGCGAAGGGCGAACGAAGAATACCGCCGGTCGTAGCGCTGCATCAGGCAAAGCCTCCCGCCCTCGCGCCAGCGCCACAGGCAGGCATGCTGTACGGCGTTCTGCGGCGGGTCGGGGATTACGTCACGAAAAGAAACGTAAATTATGTGGGCCGCCGAACCGGGCTGCGCCCGAAACGGGTCGCACATAGGCGAGTTCTGCCATGGCTCCTCTCCGCAAAGGCAGAGGCGCACGCCGCCGAAGGCATAATACTCACGGTACATAGGTCACAAACATCACCCGGCAGCTGTCCTGGACAAAATGCCCGGCATAGCAGGTCGTGCTCTCGCCAGCATTCAGGCCGCTCACGCCGACGCGATAGGTAATGCCGCCGATATACAGGCCGTTCGTCTGCACTTTATAATACACATAGATTTGACCGCCGATGTCCGCATCGGAAATATTGGTAAGCGTGATGGCCGTGTCCTGCGTCTCAACGGAAATCACGTCCGCGCACAGGCTCGGCTCCGTTTCAAAGACGGCAAAGCTCGTCAGATACGGCGTCATTTCCTCCGTAGACTGCGGCACAGCCTTACGCGAAAGCTCCAGAAGCTGCGCCGTTTCTCCGGCAGGAAGCGTCGTCAGGTCGAATTCATAGGACTCCTCGGCAATGGAGAGGACAATATGGGCATACTGCACCGTTTTGTCTCCGTCGTTGCGCACGAGAATCGCGCAGACATCGGAAACCGTCTCGTCTGTGCCGTCCTCGACATAAAGGCCGGCATAGCCGGACACGCGCAGCAGGGACAGGCCGCTGCCGAGATCAAGGACGGGCGTCGCCGTGGCGTAGCTTTCCGTGGGCGGCGTGGTTTCCGCGTCGGGCTGGGCGCAGGCACACAGCAGGAGCATCGCGCTGAGCAGCAGCGCAAGCAGCTTGAAATGTTTCATGGTGTTCTCCTTTTTCAGGAAGTCAGGAAAAATGCCCTGCCCTTTCGGGCAGGGCATTGAGTTATTGGGAATTAGGAGTTGAAAAGGTTTAGATTGGAATCAGGATTATGATAGCACGTACTATAATCACCATCTGCACCTTTATATTTGCATTCAGCAATGGCGTCTAAAAAGACCATACCAACGCCATCAATATTAACACCACACATATTATCGGAAGGCGTATGCGTTGCCTTGGGGCAAGCCGTTGCGATATTCGCGCTGAGTTCGAAGCTCTCGAAATAGATCTCAGGCTTCACATAAGCTTTTTTCATATTTCTCACTCCTTCCTCAGAATCTGAATAAATCCTTCAGCCAGCCGCCGAAGCCGCGATTGCTCACGGTCAGGCGGAAGGTCTGGGGTTCGCTTGCCACGCCCTCGGCGTTCACGGCGGCGACTGCATAGTCGGTCGTTTCGGTCGGGGTGACGCTGTAGGTGAATTCACGATACGTGACCTTGGAGGACCACCAGCCCCAGCCGGTACGCTCGGTGCGGACGCGGAAGGTGGTAATGGTCTGGCCATTGACGGTGATCGCATCGACGTCCTCGGAGGTCTTCACGATGAGGGTCGCCTTCTGACCGGCGCGAACCGTGGTGCGGTTCCAACTGGCCTCAAAGCGGGACGGCTCGAAGGGCTCCGGCGCGACGGTGAACAGCGCACGTACTGCCATGACCGCATCATTCTGCTCCTGCGTCGTCAGCGCGGCAAGAGAGGCCGTGCTATTTTGCGTGAAGGTGATCTTGAGGTTTGTCAGGGAGAGGATGCTGTCGCCGGTGTTGGTGATGGTAAACCGGCCGCCAGCATTGGAAATCGTATAATACATTTCCGTTGCGGTTCCGATGGACGTTTCAGTACCACCGACAGACATCTTTGCAGTGCCCTTCGGGGCCTTTGCGCCGATCTGGACGGAAGCAATGTTTTCGCCCTGGACGTTGAAGGTAATTGCCTGACCCTTTGCCAGATAGACCTCATTGTTGGGGCCGTAGTTGGCGTAGGTCGTAATGTCGGCATTTTCGGCACCATCGATGAACAGTGCAGTTTTGACTTCTGCAGTGCCATCCTTTGCAATCGCGTCGCGGAGCTTGATATACTGCGGATAGCCCTCGCCGTCCTTGGTATACTCAGCATTCTCACCCATCGGGTCATAGACGCGGATGGCATCGAGCCAGAAGTTGTAGTTCGTCTTATTCGCCGTATGATCGAAGTAGGAGGAATAGGCAACCTTGATGGTGACGGTATACTCGTCATAATCAAGGCCCGTGACCTTCATGACCGGAATCTGATAGAGCGTGTCGCTTGCAGTCGGATCGACAACCCAAGTATTGCCTTCCTGCTTATAACCATAATAGTTATCGACGAGGAGGTTCTTGACCGCCGTACCGGTTGCCGTTTTGACAACGTCAACGAAGATGGCGCCGGAGGTGTTATTGGTCAGGGAAATGACATCGAAGCCGGTGCCCTTGAAGGTGAAGGTTGCGGTCGGCCATGCGGAATCCGCGTAAGAATTCCAATTGGCGGCCATGGCGGAGGTGACATTGACCGTATGCGCGCTGCCCATGGAGAACATCGTGCAGTTATCATAGGCAGCGTCGTAGCCATAGACATTTGTCTTGCCGCCCAGCTCTTCGAGCGCCTGATAGACATCGGTCTTCTGCTCGCCCTTCGTTTCAATGCTCCACTGTGCAGCAGCCGCCGCGCCCGCGCCGTTATCGAAGCGCGCAAAGCTGTCTTCGTAGTAGACATTCGCCGCGGGGATGATGGTAATGGTGAAAGCTACGTTCTGTTCCTCGCCGCTCTGAGCATTTTTACCATAGTAGCGAGCAGTAATATTATCCTTACCGTCAATCGATTTGATTAAGGTATAAATAATATTGTACTCATTGTCGGTGGTAATCTTTGCATACGCGCTGTTGCCAACGGTAACTTTTGTAATCGTTGCATTTGCAAGCTTATCACTGACATCCTGCGGCCGAATCTTCAGCGGCAGGCCAAAGTCAACAACGAAAGTCTTTTCAGCAGTGAAATTATAATACAGGTAAACATGCTTGCCAACTTCTTCGCCGTCGTTCTCGCGGGTAACTCTAACGCACTCGTAGTCGCTGTAGCGATACTGTGCAGGAACGCCGAACATACCTGTAAGATCAGCATTAACCGTCTCCGTAACACCAAGGAAGTTCTCAACAGTATTGTTAATCAGCTCAAAGTTTTTGCCGTTGTCAGGGTACTTCTTTGCAAATCCTGCATCGAAGATTGTGCCGCTCTTGACGGAAATATCGTACTTGTAGAACTCATATCCGTTAGAGTCGTCAATGTAGTGCACACGGAGGAAATCCTCAGTAATCTTCGCGCGGATATAGTAGGTAATCAGAGCACCATGCTTGTTGTAGACCTCAACGCCGCGAACATAGGGATCGCCGCCAATCGTGCAGCCGCTGTAAGTAGTATCGCCGCTAGTAATTGCCTGATATTCATTAAGGCCACTGTCATCTCTCGCAGCCTCATCGATTGCCCAGACGATCTGTTCATCACCGTTGTATTTGTAGCTGGTCGTGCTCGAAAGCGTGTCAGAAGCAGCATCCTCCGTCATCGTGACCGTGACCATGTAGATTTCATAGTCGGCAGAGTTCACACCGCGGAAGTTATTCAGCTGACGGTAGTAATTGCCGCTGCTGTCTTGCTTAACCGCACCGCTATTGTCACCAGTATTGCAGTGGAAAACAAAGGTCTTGCCATCCTGTGGGAAAGTATCAGGGTTACGCGTACCACCTTCATACTTGACAGCGAAGTCAAGCATTACATAGTACCCTTTATTAATTTGAGCGGAATAGTCAGAATCGGTATTAATATATCCCCAGTCGGCAACATCGGTAGAAACTTCCTTTGTAATATCCGTCCGAAGCATATAGTACACAGCAAGCTGTTCAGTGCACGATGAGTAGGAGGCTCTAGAACCAGAACCAGTTACCGTCGTCCAGCTTTGACCATCAGCGGAAACTGCCCATTCACCACCATAGTAGCGGACATAGTTGAATTCCGTGCCGCTATTCGAATAGTCAACGTCCCAAACCTTCTGCATATTGCTGCTGGTGTGCACACGACCGCTCCAAAGGCGGAGGTCCATCTGAGCCTTGTCCGTATACTCTTTAATCCAATAGGTAATGTTGTTTTCGTAGCGATACATTTGTTCCGGCAGGACTTTAGAAAGTGCTACACCCTTCTCGCCGTAAGCGTCTTCTGCATCAACATCAACGTACCAAGCTTTCTGCTCTGACCAAGAGTTGTTAGAACGGAAGGAACCGCTGGTCGAACCGCCGCTATACTTCGTGGTATCAAGCTCAATCGGAATATTGGTAATCCAGAGCTGAATCGGCAGCTTAGAAGCATTGCTCAAATCTTCAGCAATCACATGAATTGTGTACTTGTAATCGCCGATAATTACCGTCGTGTCGCCAACCTTGAGGCCGTTGAAAGTGATCGTGGTAGATGCGGCTGTGCCCGCAACAATGCCTTTTGTATAAACAGTAGTATATGTGTTGTTCGTAGCGCCATCTGCAATTTTCCATCTCACATCGTCAGCGCTATCTATTGTCGAATAACCAACGTAATATTTTGTTGTAGTTCCGTAGTAACTCCAGGTAGATGTGTAGTACGCATAGATGGGATGATAGTTATTACCATCTTTATAATAATACGAGGTTTTAGTCGGCGTATCCTTGGTTGTAGCCAATGCACTATACCTGACTCTCGTACTCGTATACTCAGGCTTCTCGGGAACAGCATCCTGACCAGTAATCTTAGCAATCGATGTGATAGAATCATCGTCGATCGTAACATCATTGCCAACGAGGTTTACACCTTCGGTGGTAATCGTTCCAGTGCCACCAACGGTAATGGTGGTTTCTCCACCGTTGATGTACTCGTTCTCCGTAACTGCAAGCTTGATCTCAGCCGTCTTACCGCCAACCTCAGCTTTGACTGTGGCGGAGCCGATACCGACTGCCTTGGCAACTACCGTCTGCACGCTGCTCTGCGTGGATGCGGTCGTATCAGCAATATCAAGCTTGATAACGTTATCGTTAGAAGACGACCAATCTGCCGTCGCCTCGGGAATGAGGGAAAGCGTCGTCTGCTGACCAAGCGCGAGAGTCTTCGTACCGGCCTTGATCTCATAGGTGAGTTCCTTCACCGTGATCGTCACGGTAAAGGCAGTGCCGTTCACAGTGGCGGTAACAACCGCAGTACCGGCCTTTTGTGCAGCCGCGGTGACGGAATCGCCGCTCGTTGCGGAAAGGGTCAGAACATCGGAGGGTTCCACCGTCCAGTCAGCCGTGCCGCCGGTGACCTTAATGGTCGTCTCATCGCCGACGTAAAGCTCCGTCTCTTCCGCAGTAATCGTCACGAGAGAATGCGGCTTGAAGTAGTCGGTGTTATACTTGGACAGCGTGCTGATATAGCTCTCAACATTCGTCCAGTTGGCGCTATTGGAGGGATAATCGCACCAGATCGCCGCCATGCAGCCAGCAGGCGTCGTCTTGTTGCTGTCACCATCAATATTGAGGCAGCTGTTCGTGGAAGACATCTGCTTCATTGCATACTCACAGGTGTATGCGTACTGGCTCCAATTGCTGCCAGTGATGTTTTCCTTGCCAATCACATAATACCAATGGTTATTGGTGTTGATAATCTTGAAGCCCTTGCTTGCCAGTGTAGCGGCAGGAGCATACTTATCAGAAGATGCGTCCCAGTAGCAGACCGCAATGTTGGTATCAAAATCAGTATTGGTGGTCATGCCAATATGGTAGATACCGTCATTGAAAGCAAGCGGAGTCATGCCTGCATTCTGCACCATTGCAGCCATGCTGTTGACCATCTTGGCATAGGCGGTATAGGTTTTCGTGCTCATGCTGCTGAAGCCGCATTCATCGGCAGCAATGTTAAACATGGTGCAGCCCTTGTTTGCGAAATACTTAATGTATTTCTGCATCAGCGCCTGAACGAAGTTCACGCTTGTTGCATCCGTCGGGTCGATTGCGTAGTTAACGCTCGTACCGCTTGTGGTGGGCTTAGTGTAATTTACGCTCAAGCCTAACGTCTCCATCGCGCGGACAACCGTCTGCAAGTGACCCGGTGCATCGAACATCGGAATAATGCCGATGTTTTTCGACGTGGCGTAGGTGATGAGGTCGTCCATCTGCGCCTGTGTCAGCTCGTTCGTGCCAGCATCATAGAAAGCCTTGTTGCCAGCCTGAATGGCGCTCGTGACAGCATTGCTTGCATGAGTCTTGCCGTTTGCCGTCACAGACATGTCGTCCAGCAGAAAGCGCAGGCCGTCATTGCCGAAGGCTAGCTCGACATGCGTATAGTTATTCGCCGACGCATAGTCGATGATCTTTTTCAGATCGTCCGGCGCGAAGTACTTTCTGCCGCAGTCGATATGTACGATGCGGTAGAACGTCGATTTGTTCAGCGGAACGCTCTTCGTTTTCGTCACATAGGAGATTTCCGTCGTTGCCTGCGGCGTAATCTCCTCCGGGCTGTCCTGCGTCCGTTCTTCCGCAAACACGGAGAGCGGCAGCAGACTCAGCGCCATGACCAGCGCAAGAACCGCCGACAGAAGCCGAAGGCCCTTACTGTGCTTTTTCGTCTGTTTCATTTTCTCCAGATTCCTTTCTGTTGAATTTCGCCGGGGACGGCCCGGTGCGCTTCGCGTGAGGCGTCGCGCCGCGGTTCCGCTCCTTTTCGAAAAGCCGAAACCAATTCATCATCTATTTTACCGCCTTCAACGCCATTTTGCAATACTATTTCTGCGGAATAATGAAATTTTTTTCCCAATTTTATGTAAAAGAAAGCGCCCGCCATAAGCGGACGCTTAAAATCAGCCGTTTTCCGGCGTGAATTCCTCATAAAAGACGCTCAGGATCAGGTCCGTCAGCGCCTCGCCATCGACCGTCAGCTCGAGGTGCTGCTCGTCGCTGATGCGCTCGCCGCTCGTCTGCACCCGCAGAATGTCGTCCGAGAAGCGCATAGACGCCGCCTCCGTCGCCAGGTAAAGCAGGCGGCTGAGGTCGAGGTCCGTCAGAACATAGTCGCTGATTGCGTTGTAGAGCGACAGTGCGCTCGTCGGGTTGCTGCTCACCTGGCGGCGCATCTGAGAGATCGCCGAGAGGAGAAACTGCTTCTGCCGCTGCATGCGGTTGCTGTTGCCCGTTTCGTCCTCCTCGCGCCACTGGATGAACGCACGCGCCTGGCGGCCCGTCAGGCTGACGTTCTCCCCCGCCGTCATGCCGCGGAAGGCTGAGGTACTCGGCAGGCCCTCGGGGACCGTGACCGTTACGCCGCCAAGGGCGTCGTTCAGCGTCTCAACGCCGCCGAGGAAGTAGGCCGCGTAGCCGTCGATCTCCAGGCCCTGGAACATCGTCGACACCGCCTCGCGGCACAGCTCACAGCTGACGCCGAGGCCGTCGCCGTAGGAATAGGACAGCGCAAGCTGCGCATGCGCTATTCCCTGCTCCGTGCCGTCGTCATTGAGAATTGTGATATCACACATGGTATCGCGTGAAATTGAGATCAGCGTCATCTCGTCCCGGACGGTATCCAACACCGCCAGCATCACCACGTCCGCCTGATAGTCGCCGCCGTAGGCGTGCGGCTCGCCCGGCTTTTCATCGGCGTCGATGCCCATGAGCAGCAGGGTGACAAGGCCCTCTTTATAGCGGTAATACTTGCCGTTGCGGCGGACGGTGTAGCTGTCAAGCTGTGCATCCTGAAGCTGACCGGAGGGCTGCTCCTCCTGCGGTTCCGAGCTCTGCGTCAGGTCCAGCGTCGGCGCGACGACCGGCTTATTGCGCAGAGCGCTGCGGCCGTGCAGCCAAATGCCCGCAACCACTGCGCAGAGCACCAGCGTCACGGAAATCAGGATGATAAACAGCAGCAGTAAAACGGGCATGCGTCTCTTTTTTTGTCTCATATGCTTCCTCACTCGTGAATGACGGTGTACTCCTGCACCAGCACGCCCTGCACAAGATAACGCTGCATGCGGTTCTGCTTATAACAGGTCGAGAGGGTCAGAACCTTATCGCCGAAGCTCGGGAAAAGCTCGCGGCGGTAGTTCGCGTTGACGCCGTCCGTCAGGCCGTCAAAGTAGGCGGCGAATTCCTCCGGGTCGTTGAAATCATGGCACAGCAGCAGGTGCTCGCTGGAATGCGGATAAGCAGCGAAGATCTCATATTGATACACCTTTTCCGGCGTATATATATATATATATCTGATTTCGTCGAAGTACTGCGCGTCCGCGAAGTTGTTGACCTGCGCAAACATGGTCTGAGAATGACGATTGTGGCCGTAAAGCACGGTCACGCTGTCCTGAAAATCCTTGGAATTGTACCGCTGGGAGTAAATGCTGCCGCCGGAATAATAGGAGCGATCCACCGCGTGGGTATTATAAAACAGGTCGTCATCCGCACTCTGCACAACCGCATAGCTGATGACCGTTCCGGGCACCTCGATCCAGGCATAGATTTCGTCGTTCATCGCCTTCAGCTCATCGAAGTCAATGTCGATGCTCATGTACTTCGTCTCGTCCTCGGTCGGTTCCACGTCGGGCTGGCTGTCCGCAGAGGGCAGCTGCGTTGTGGGCGGGGCGGTAATCACGCTGGCGCTGACGCTTGCGCTCAGCCGGTCGCTCAGCGCCTTGCCGCGCAGATACTGGGCAATAAAGAGTATGCACAGCACACACAGCAGCGCAGCAATCACGGAAATGCAAATCAGAATCACTCTGACCGGTTTCTTCATTTTTTCTCACCTTCACAAAGAAAAAAGCTCCATAAACGACTAAGCATTTATGGAACCCTTTTCGTGTCTGTTTTCACTTACTTCTGCTCGCGAGCCTTCTTCGCGCACACGATCGCAACGCCGCCGCAAAGAACCGCTGCACCGGCAACTGCGCCAATGCTCATGGCATAACCGGTCTGCGGAGAGGAAGGATCCGGATCCACAGGGGTATTGGGGTTCTCAGGGCTGACGACAGTGGCTGCAAATGCGCTGCTTACAAGCGCAAAGCAAAGGACAAGCACAGTCAGAAAAGAAGCAAGAACTTTCCGCATGTTCAAAACCTCCCTTTACTTTCTATTACTTGTGCTCAGTATATCACGCTACAAAATAAATTGCAAGTACTATTTGCAAAAAAGTTTTCGTTTTTTCCAAAAAGCAGGCCGTCGATGCGTTAATGCATATTTTCGCCGGATTTTTTCCATACAACCAGGTGCGCAGTTTGGCGGAGCGCATCGAAACGTGCAGATTTTACGTAGTATTTGTTTGACTTTCCCCGGTCTCGATGCTATAATAGAAAATCGGATAAATGTCAACACAAGACGCTTACTGAGGGGGAAATCGTCTATGTCTCGCTATCGTGGCTTGATCGTGCTGCTGATCGATATTGCACTGATCTTCTGCTGGAATTTTGTTGTCTTTCTTCCGGAGCTGCTGACGCAGGCCGTTCGCCCTGTCAATCTTGTGCTTCACATTGGCCTTCTGACTGCCTGTGTGCTGGTATTCCAGCTGCTGCTGCGTACCTACAACACGCTCTGGCGTTACGCGGAGAGCCGCGAATATCTGGCGCTGCTGTCCGGTATGATCCTCGGATACCTTCTCTATACCTTAGTCAACACCCTGTGCGATATGAGCACCATCTGGATCGGCGGTGCGCTGACCGGCACTGCCTGTGCCCTTCTGACGATGCTCGCCTATCGCTTCATCTATCGAATTTACCGCCGCTATATGACCGGCATCAACCAGACGCGCCAACCTTATGCCGCCATCATCGGCGCCGGCTCGGCGGGTGTTGTGCTCCTGAACGGCTTTTCCAGCCATGTCTATGGCCGCTTCAAGCCCTACTGCATCATTGACGACGACGCAGGCAAGCGCAACAAGCGCATCCACGGCGTTCCCGTCCTCGGCCCCATCGACCAGATGCAGGAGATTCTCGCAGACACCCCCGTTACCGACATCATCATGGCCATTCAGAATCTGACGCCGGAGCGCCGCCGTGAGATTCTTGAGCTTTGCACCGCAACGCATCGCCGCGTACATATCCTCAGTGACCCCGTGACCTCTCTGTCGGACTCCGGCAAGCCCGCCGTTCCCACGGTCCGCGAGGTGCAGATTGAAGACCTTCTCGGCCGCGCGCCCGTCAGCCTGGAAAATCCCCGCATCGACGGCCTGATTCGCGGCAAAACCGTCCTTGTCACGGGCGGCGGCGGCTCCATCGGTTCTGAGCTCTGCCGCCAGATTGCGCAGTATGGCCCCGCACGTCTGATTCTTCTTGATATCGCGGAAAACACAAGCTATGAGCTGCAAAATGACCTGTGCTTCCGCTATGGCGACGCCCTGGAGCTGCACGTGGAGATTGCTTCCGTCCGCGACAAAAAGCGTCTGGAGCAGATTTTTGCAAAATACCGTCCGCAGCTGGTGTTTCACGCCGCGGCGCATAAGCATGTTCCTCTGATGGAAGACTGCCCCGCCGAGGCAGTGAAAAACAACGTGTTCGGCACCTATAATACCGCTCTGACCGCCCGCGAGTACGGCGTGGAGAAATTCGTCCTGATCTCCACGGACAAGGCCGTCAATCCGACAAACGTCATGGGCGCGACGAAATACCTCTGTGAGCAAATTCTCCAGGGCCTGCGCCGGCCTGCGGGGACGGAATTCGTCGCCGTACGCTTCGGAAACGTTCTCGGCTCCAGCGGCTCCGTCATTCCCCTGTTTCGGAAGCAGATTGCCGCCGGGGGCCCGGTTACCGTGACGGATAAGCGCATTGTGCGCTACTTTATGACGATCTCTGAGGCGGTTCAGCTCGTTCTGGAAGCCGGTTCCTTTGCCCACAGCGGCGAGGTCTTCGTTCTGGATATGGGCCAGCCCGTCCATATTCTTGACCTTGCAGAGAAAATGATCCGTCTTTCCGGCTATACGCCCTATGTGGATATGCAGATCAAGGAGGTTGGCCTGCGCCCCGGCGAAAAGCTCTTTGAGGAGCTGTTGATTTCGAATCAGAATCTTCGCCAGACGGAAAACGCCAAGATTTTCGTCGAGGAGCGTCCTCAGCTGCCCGCCAATGAGCTGTACCGCCAGCTGGATTCTCTGCGCGACGCTGCGGAAAGCAACGACGCGCAGCGCGTGCTTGCCTGCCTTCACGCATTGGTTCCCAGCTTCCATACGCCGGAGGAGGTCAATGCCGAGGCCATCCGTGCCATGGAGGCCACATGATCGATCTGCATTGCCACATGCTCCCCGCTGTAGACGACGGCGCAGCTTCCGAGGAGGAAAGCCTTGCGATGGCGCGCGTCGCCGTGCAGAGCGGCGTGACCGAGATTGCGCTTACGCCGCACTTCAATGCGCCGGATGATTCCGTCGGCTTTTCCGCCCTGGAGCTCAAGCGCCGCATGCAGCAGCTTCAGCGCCTCTTTCAACAGGCGGAGCTTCCCCTGCGGCTGCACACCGGAATGGAGCTCTTTGCCACGCCGGATCTTGCCGCCCTGCTTGACGCAGGCAGTCTGCTGACCCTCGGCGGCTCGCACTACCTTTTGGTGGAGTTTGCCTTCGGTGAAGCGCCGCGTTTTCTGGATTCGACGCTGCGACTGCTGCGCAGCAGCGGTTTTCGGCCGGTTCTGGCCCATCCGGAACGTTACTACTGCGTACAGGACGAGCCGGAGCTTCTCCTGCGCTGGGCACGCGGCGGCATCGCCCTCCAGCTGAACAAGGGCAGCTTTTTCGGCATGTTTGGCAATCATGCCGCCCGCACCGCCAAGTGGTGCATGCAGCGCGGCTGCCTGCATCTGATCGGCAGCGACGCGCACAGCCCCTATCGCCGCACGCCCCGTCTTTCCGACATTTACGATCTGGTTTCGGATACCTCCGGGCCGGAAATTGCGGATTTTCTGCTACAGGAAAACCCTGCCGCTATCCTTGCCGACCGGCCGGTTCAGCCGGTTATGGCAGAATTTTGAGGTGTTTGTTATG
Organism: uncultured Oscillospiraceae bacterium; assembly: GCA_934622035.1. GTDB lineage: Bacteria > Bacillota > Clostridia > Oscillospirales > Oscillospiraceae > JAZOXB01. The sequence continues at coordinate 79,635 of CAKTVG010000004.1, read as the reverse complement.
AAGCGACTGCGTATTGCTACGCTGGTTGTTCTGATTCTCTCTCTGGCGCTGCTCTTTGCAGCCGTCTGGCTTAGCCGCCGCGCCGAGGATGCCACGCTGCCGGCGATTCAATGTGATACGAACGAGCTGCGCCTTTCCGCCGCCGACCCTGAGGAAGCCCTGCTTGAGGGCGTGACCGCGTGGGACGGCAAGGACGGCGATCTGACGTCCAGCATCGTGGTCGAGCGCGTATCCGGCACAGGCACGCCCGGAACCGCTACGGTGACCTACGCCGTCGCGGACAGCGATCACCACGTCGCCTCCTGCTCCCGCACCGTCGTTTACACGGACTATGTCTCTCCCCGTTTTTCGCTTACCAAGCCGCTTTCCTACACCGTAGGAGAGAGCATTCTGGTGCGCGACCGCTTGCAGGCATTTGACGTTCTGGACGGCTCGCTTACCGACCGCATCAAGATCAACGCCGGTTCGCTGAACTCCTATTATGAGGGCAGCTACCCCATTACCGTCGAGGTCAGCAACTCTCTGGGCGACACCGCGCAGCTGACGCTGAATATTGAGATTCGCCGCGCAGCCGCAAATACGCCCGTCATAGAGCTGAAGGAGTATCTGATTTATCTTGATAGCGCCGCACAGTTTGACCCGTCGGCCTACCTGAGCAGGGTGACGGGCGGCGAGCTCTCCGCTGTGACCGCCTCTCCGGAGGCAGCTGCCCTTCAGCCTGGAGTAAACCAGGTCGTTTACTCCTGCACCGGCAGCGGCGGCGCCGTGGGTACGGCAACATTATATGTGATCGTGGGGTGAGGCAGGACATGCAGGAACAAACAGCAACATTTTTTGAGGATCTGAGCCTGACGTGTCTGCTTCGCCGGATTCTTCGCGAGATACCGATGATTCTCAGCGCCGGGCTGATCGCCTTGTCGCTGACGCTGGCCGTGATGCAGACGGCCTACCGCCCGGAATACACCTCCACGGCGACGGTCGCCGTCAATGTCAAAAACACAAGCTACTCTTCTCTCTTCTCCGATCTGAGCACCACCTCCGAAATTGCAGAGACCTTTACGGGTCTTTTCGGCAGCGAGGCGTTTCGCACGCTCTCGGCAGACCTTCCCGGCAGTGAGCAGCTGACCGGAAAGCTGACGGCCAGCGTCGTTCCGGAAACCAATATTCTACAGCTCAAGGTAACGGACGACGACCCCGTCGCCGCTTTCCAGACGCTGCGCTTTCTGCTGGACCATTATGACGCCGTTTCGCAGCACGTTTTCCAGAATGTCGTGCTGCGGGAGCTGGTCTCCCCCGCCGTCCCGACTGCGGCATCGAATCCCCTGCTGCTCCGTCCCGCGGCGAAACGGGCGTTTCTGATCGGCGCAGCGGCAATGACAGTGCTGCTGCTGGCAATCTTCATTCTTTCCGACCGCGTGCAGACCGCCTCCGCACTGAAGCACCGCGTGGATGCGCGGCTCTACGCCACCATCCATCACGAACGCAAGAACAAAACACTGCGCAGCAGTCTGCGCCACGCCAACCGCGGACTGCTGATCACCATGCCCGGCGCGGGCTTCTACTTCACCGAGGAGGTTGAAAAGCTCGCCTCCAAGGTTGCCCATTCCGCAGAGCGGAGCAATGGCAAGATCGTCCTTGTCACCAGTGTCGCGGAGAACGAGGGAAAGTCCACCATTGCAGCGAATTTGGCTCTCGGCCTTGCCCGCCAGGGCAAGCTCGTCCTTCTGATTGATGCGGACCTGCACAAGGCCTCGCAATATAAGCTTTTCGGCAAGACCGACGTTCCTGAGCTTGCGGACATGCTTGCAGGAACGGCACGCTTTCAAACCATGCAGCTCGATGAAGAAGGCCTTTATGCAATATTCTCCGGCGCAGCGAAGTCCGGCGTCCCGGCATCGGAGCTGCTGTCCTCGCGCAGAATGCATCAGCTGCTCGGCCGCCTGCGTCAGAAGGTTGATTTTATTGTCGTCGATACGCCGCCGATGTCCATGTTTTCCGATGCGGAAACGCTGGCCGAAATGGCGGATCTGTCACTGCTTGTCGTGCGGCAGGACTGCGTCGGCGCGCGCCGCATCAACGATGCCGTGGATGCGCTCAATCAATGCGCGGCGCATTTTCTCGGCTGCGTCTTCAACGACGTGCGCCACTGGTCCCTTCCCGGCGCGGGAAAGGGTTACGGCTACGGCTATGGGTATGGATATGGCTACGGCTACAGTCACGGTTATGGCTACGGTTATGGCTATGGCTACGGCTACGGCCGCAAGGAAAAGAAACAGCGCAGCATAGCGGAGGATAGCAATGGACGAACAGAAGATTGAACGTCAGAATGATACTATTGATCTTTCGCGCCTTTTCCGGGAGTTTTGGCCGGTTCTGCGGCGGTTATTCTGGATTCCGCTGCTGCTTAGCCTTCTGCTCGGCGTGTTCTGGCTGCTGCGCAGCTGGCGCGCCTATACGCCGATGTACGCCAGCGAGGTCACCTTTACCATTCAGGTCAACACCAGCGGCACCTCGGACATCTCCGGCGGCACCAGCTATTATGACAAGGCGACGGCGGAGCAGCTCAGCAAGACCTTCCCCTATCTGCTCCAGTCCGACCTGTTCTATGCCAAGCTGCGCCAGGCGATGGGCGTGGATTACATCAACGGCTCCATCACGGCAAGCACCGTGACGAACACGAATCTTTTCACCCTCCGCGTTACCAGCTCCAGCGCGCAGGATGCGCTCACCATATTGGAAAAGGTCGTGGAGATCTATCCGCAGGCCGCGGATTATGTCATCGGTAATACCAGCATGAATCTGCTGACGCAGCCTGTGCTTGCCACGGAACCCTATAACGCCTTCAGCCCCAGAAACAGCGCCATCAAGGGAGCGCTGCTCGGCCTTGTCGCCGGCCTTGCGCTGCTTGTCCTGATTGCCGCGGCGCGGAAAACCGTTTGCACCGTGGAGGACGTTCATGTCCGCCTGAATCAGGAGTGCCTCGCTGCGCTGCCCGCAGTTGCCGTGAGGTATCGCAAAAACCGCCAGCTTTCCATCAGCAATCGCCACATTCCTGCCGCCTACCAGGAAAGCGTCCGCGCTCTGCGCGTTAAGCTGCTGCGCAAGCTGGGCGGCAGCGAAAAAAAGGTCATTCTGCTGACCAGCACCATGCCCGGCGAGGGCAAAACGACCGTAGCCATCAATCTGGCGCAGTCGCTCAGCCGCAACGGCGCCCGTGTTGTTTTGATCGATGCCGACCTCCGCAAGCCCACGGTCAAGTGGGCGTTGGGCATCAACGAACCCTCACACGATCTGCTCGAAGCGATCAAAGCACCGGAAAGCGTCACTTCCCTGCTTCTGGAGTACGAGCACGATTCTCTTTGGATCCTCGCAGGCGATGAGCCGCAGCAGGATGTTCGGAAGGTCAACGCGCGCCGCCTGGAGCGGCTGCTGGACATTCTGCGTGAGCAGGCGGATTACATCATCCTCGATACGCCGCCCTGCGGCCTGCTGGCCGACAGCGTGAACATCGCCAGAGCGGCGGACTGCGTTGTCTATGTTCTCGGCGCCGGCGCGGTGCAGGTACCGCAGGTGCTCGATGCAATGCAGTTTCTGAATGAGACCGGAACGCCCGTTGCCGGCTGCGTGCTCAACGGCGTGAAGGGCGCCTCCAACGAATACGGCTATCGTTATGGAAAATATCGCTATGAAAAGCAGGAATAGCGCCGGAGACCGGCGCTTTCCGCGCATTGTAGATATTGCGCAGTATATGCCCGTCGTTCGTGAGCTTCTTGCACAGGGAGAGAGCGTCAGTCTGACCGTTACCGGCGAAAGCATGGCGCCCTTTCTGCGGCACGGCAGAGATCAGATTCTCTTCTCCGCACCCACAAAGCCGCCAAAGCGCGGCGATTTGGTCTTTTACCGCCGTGCAAGCGGTCAATACGTGATGCACCGCGTGTACCGCCGCTGCCCGGACGGAAGCTATGCCATGCTGGGTGACGGGCAGCAGCAGGTGGAATCGCCCATAGCGCCGGAGCAGATTTTTGCCGTCGTCACGCGCGTGTGCCGCAAGGGCAAGTGGCTCGGGCCGCGCTCTCTCTGCTGGCGCTTTTACGCAGGGCCTTGGCTGTGGCTTCTGCCGCTGCGTCCTGCCCTGCGCCGCATTGGTGCGCTGATTCGAAGAAAAGGAGCAAGGAATGAAGGAACATAAACGAATTCTCGGCTCCGAAGCCCTCGGCACACTGCATCGCCGCTGGAAGGAAGGCACCTTCTCCGAGATTCTGAGCGATTGGAAATGGATTTTGTCCCATACCCGCCGCTATCGTGGCGCCGTCATCGCCTATACCATTCTCGGCGTCCTCAGCTCCACACTCGGCCTTGTCTCAGCGGTTGCAAGCAAGTATACCATCGATATCATCACGGGTTACGACAGCTCCCGCCTGTGGTTCGTCATTCTGGTGATGCTGCTGTCCGCACTGATTGGACTGCTTCTGCGCAGCCTGACCTCAAGAATTTCCACGCAGATTTCTCTGCGCGTGAACAACGACATTCAGGCAGGTGTCTTTGACCACCTTCTCTCCGCCGACTGGCAGGCTCTGAACGCTTACTCCAGCGGAGATCTGCTCAACCGCCTGACCGGCGACGCCGGGACTGTAGCGGGCAATGCCATTCACTGGCTACCTGATTTGATCGTATCCGCCTATTCCTTTTTTGCAACGCTGGCGGTCCTTGTGTACTATGATTGGGTCATGGCGCTGCTTGCGCTGGCCAGCGCGCCCTTCCTGCTCTTAACCTCCCGGCGTCTGTTAGCCAAAATGCGTTCGCATCAGCAGGAGGTCCGCAAAATCAGCAGCACACTGATGGCCTATGAAACGGAAACGCTGCACAATCTGGACGCCATCAAGGGCTTCGGCATCACAAAGCACTACGCCGCAGGCATGCGCACCCGGCAGGAGGACTTCCGCCGTGCGAGCCTGGATTTCAACCTCTTCAGCATCCGCACGGAGGCGCTTTTGACCATTCTGGGAACCGCGGTTCAAATGGGCGCATTCTGCTATTGTCTTTACCTGCTCTGGTCCGGGAAAATTCTCTATGGCACCATGACGCTGTTTCTCTCACAGGGAGCAAAGCTGACCAGCTCCTTCAACGCCCTGGTCAAAACCGTCCCGAGCTTTCTCAGTGCCTCCGTCTCCGCGCGGCGCATTCGCGAGCTGTTTGATCTGCCTGAAGAGCCGGTCCTGCTGAATGACATCTATTCCAAAGAAACTGCCGCGCAAGGACTTTCCGTCCGCGTGGAGGACGTATTCTTCTCCTACACGCCTGCGCAGCCAGTTCTGCAAAATGCAAGCCTTTGGGCAGCACCCGGAGAAATCGTCGCGCTGGTCGGCCCCTCCGGCGGAGGTAAGACCACGATGATCCGGCTTCTGCTCGGACTGATCCACCCCTCCTCCGGCAAAGTGCTCCTGCAAAGCAGTGACGGCGCTGCAACTCAAATGCATGCCGGTCTACGCGGCTGCTTTTCCTATGTTCCTCAGGGAAACACCCTCATTTCCGGCACCATCGCCGAAAACCTGAAAATGGTGAAGCCTGACGCGGATGCCGCCGCCATGGAGCACGCGCTCCGCGCTGCCTGCGCCTGGGATTTTGTCTCGCAGATGCCGGGCGGGCTCGATGCCTCCGTCGGCGAGCATGGGCACGGCCTCTCCGAAGGGCAGGCGCAGCGTATCGCCATCGCGCGTGCGCTCCTGCGCGCCGCGCCCGTTCTTCTGCTGGACGAGGCGACCTCTGCGCTGGACGTCGCCACGGAACGGCGCATCCTGCGCAATCTTGTTCAAGAATACCCGAACAAGACCTGCATTGTCACCACGCATCGACCGACCGTCATCGGTCTTTGCAGCCGCGTGTACCAGATTTCCGGCGGCGTCCTGCGCGAGCTCTCGCAGGATGAAGCACAGCAGCTGGCAATGGATTTTTAAATACGCAAAGCCGGATACGGAAAACCGCATCCGGCTTTTTTGTGCAAGGGGAGTTTACTTCATGTTGCGCTCATAGGCCTCGATCATCTTCTTGACCATCTGGCCGCCGACGGAGCCGGCCTCGCGGGAGGTCAGGTCGCCGTTGTAGCCCTGCTTCAGGTTGACGCCGACTTCGTTCGCGGCTTCCATCTTGAACTTGTCCATCGCCTCGCGGGCCTCGGGAACATTGATCTGATTGGTGTTCTTCATTTCATTCATCTCCTTTTTCATTGCGAGTCGTCAAATCCATTGATTTGATTCCTCGCTCGTAGTATTTCCCGCGCCGGTTTGAATATCAATGACAATTTTTTCGCAATTTTCAAGAGAAAACCGGAAAGACGTTTTGCGGCGTCGTGTGGAACTCGCCCTTGATTCAGCCGCGCCTTTTTGCTAAAATGGATTGTGATATTTGCGGGAAAGAAGGCTCTTTGCATGCTGGAGATCGGAATCTGCGACGACGAGCGCAGCTGCGCGCTCGAACTCGAGTCCCTTTATCACACGTTATTTTCAAAGCAAAAAACTTGACGTGCAAATTTCCGTTTTTCCAAGCGCCGAGGCGCTCCTCTGTGCAGATTGGCAGCGTTTTTCCATTCTGTTTCTGGATGTGGTCATGCAGCGGCAGGACGGCGTTTCCGCCGCCGCCGAAATCCGGCGAAAGAATCCGGATGTCTCTTTGATCTTTGTCTCGGCATTCCTGGACTATGCGACCATGGGTTATCAGGTAAAAGCCAGTGCTTATCTTCTCAAATCACAGCTTTCTGCCACGCTGGACAGCGCATTGGACGCCGTTCTTGCCGAACGGCGTCTGAACCGGGAACAGATTTCCCTGCTGATAAATGGGCACGACGTGTCGATTCCCCTTTCCGAAATATCGTACATTGAGAGTCAAGGGCGTCTTGCACTCTTCCATGGGCAGACGGAATTGACCGCCCACCAGCGTTTTTCGGATTTGGAAGCATTGCTGGCTTCAAAGGGCTTTCTGCGCGTCCACCGGTGCTATATTCTGAATCTTGCGCACTGTGTGTCCATGAAGAATTATCAGGCGCTGCTGGACAGCGCGAGACGCTGCTGTGCAACCGGCGGGAATTTGGAGACCTGACGCGCCGTTTTCTGCGTTGGATGGGGCTGCATTTATGACCAAGCTTGCAATTCTGTCCGCAGCAACGGCATACCTCTGCGGAATACTAGTATTTTTGCATTTTTCTCCCGCAGGCAGGAAAAATGGAGCAGAAACGAAATTCTCCTACTGTGCGGCATCGGCAGCGTCTATTTGCTCGCGCTCCTGCCGCAGTGGCCGCTCTGGCTGCGGCTGGCGCTGGCGGGCGGACTATGGCTTTTGGCCTGGCGGCTGTGCTTTGCCGGACGCATCTGGCAGGGCACTTGCAGCGATTTTCACGGCGGGCTGTGCAGAAACCCCGCAGACGATATCGGCCGCACCGTCTACCTCGATCGAAGCAAGCTTTTCCGTGGAGGGTGCGCTTTTGGAAGATGCGGAGGCCCTGCTTGCCGAAACGCAAAATCTTCCCGTCCTGCATACTTCGCCTCTCGCCGTGGATGCGGAAACGCTTTACCGCGATCTGACTGGCGGCTGCGACATGCTCGATTTGGAACGTTCCGTTTATGAAACCCCGTCACCCAGCACGGTAGTCTGTTTTTCCCGTGGGGAAGCACCTTTATACGATTCCTCTTTCCTTCTGAAACCATGGACAGCGCAGCAGACCCACGCACCGAGGTCTATTATTCCTCTCTTGCCTATCACCATCTCAACGCAATCTTCGATCCGACGGAAAACGAAGACAGTCTCAGCGAAACGGCGCTGTCCTTTGCCGCACCGGAGGCCGCTGCAAAGCAGCTCGATATGAGCGCCTATGGCGTCTCCTTGACAGATATGCGCTGCCGCAGCCTGACGGCACAGGCCCTCCAGACGCTCTGGGACGAGCGCTCCGCTGCGGGAACCCTGCGTGAAAACCGTTGGGGCGACGGGAGTTCACCAATCAAAAACCACTCCACTGTCGCAGCGTAGGAGCGCTGGACGGAGGAAGACGCCTGTTATTACCTGACCGCCCGGCAGGGCTGCCGCGGCGTGCCGCTGGAGGGCCGGGAGCTGTCGGCCTATGTCGGGCGGGAGGGATCGCTGTATCTGCAAGACTCTCTCGTACAAGTCACGGAGGGCGAACTGCTTTCCCTCGCTCCTGCCGCTGCGCTGTGCAATACGCTGAATGAGACAGCCTCTAACATTTATTCCGAAAAAGGCTGCACACTGACCGCGTTGGAGCTGTGCTGTTTCCCGCAGAACGGAAGCTGCATTCCTGCATGGCGCGCGGTATTTGCGTATACATACACCAATCCGGATGGCAACCGCGAAGAGCGCGAAGCGGAAATTCTCCTTGACGCCGCAACGCTCCGCGAAATCCCCATGGAGACCTCGGAATGAAGCGGCTTCTCGCCTGTCTGCGCCTGGACCTCCGCCGGGCAGTGTTTTCACTCCGCTTCCTTGCGGCGGTACTTGGCTTCGCTCTGCTTCTGGATTTGAACCTTCCCAGAGAGCCATGGCCTGCGGAAGCGCCCTACCTCTTCAGTTTGACCTACAAGTACGGCTTTTACATTTTCTTCTTTCTCTGCGCAGCGATTCCCTATGCCGGGAGCTATCTGGCCGATATGCAGGACGGATACCTCAAGTGCCTTGTTCGCCGCGTACCGCTTTGGGCTTACAGCCTATCCAAATGCCTGACCGTGCTGTTGTCCGGCGCGCTTGCAATTCTTCTGGACACAGGCCTTTTCATCGCCGATTTGTATCTCCGTTTCCCGGCACATAGCGCCGCTGGCATCAGCTACAGCGGCTGGGATACACTGCTCTCTCAAGGTGCGGTTGCAGGATACTTTCTCACCAAGGCGCTGCTGACGGCCCTGCTGGGTGGAACCTTCGCAACGCTCGCCCTGCTGCTCTCAACAATCATAAAGAATTCCTTTGTCGTTCTGGCGGCGCCGCTGCTGCTATACTATTTTCTTAACGAGCTGACGCTTCTGCTGCCGCTGCCTGTGTGGAGCTGTCCCACGATGCAGCTGTATGTTCCGGCTTTTCCTGCACATGTCGGCAGTCTGGCGTATTTTGCCGCTGTACAGCTTGCTGTTTTTGCCCTGTCAACCCTGGGCTTTCATTCGCAGATGAGGAGGCTGCGCTGCCATGGTTATCGTTCGTAGCGCTCTGCAAAATTTCCGAAAGTGGGGCCGCAGTCCGCGCATTTGGGCGCTGGCCCTGTTGATGCTCGTATTTGCCAATAACCCCGCCCGTGCGCTGTGCCAGGCCGCAGAGGAATCGGGGAAGGCGCTCTCGCCGTGGCTGCTTCCTTTTCTTTTCCATCGGCGCGCTCATCGAAACCCCAGGCTTTCTGCGCGAATACAGCGGGTTAAAAAATCTGCGTTTTCTGGCCTCACTGACCGGGAGGTCGCCCGAATCCCGCGCGCACAGCGCCATGGAGGCGGTAGGACTGGACTGGCGCTCAAAAAAGCACGTTGACGCTTACTCCCTTGGGATGCGGCAGCGTCTCGGGCTCGCACAGGCCATTCTGGACGATCCGGAGATCCTGATTCTCGACGAGCCGATGAACGGCCTCGATCACGCAGCCATCGCAGAATTCCGCGAACTGCTGCGTCGGCTGGCAGAGCAGGGAAAAACCATTGTCCTCGCCTCCCACTACCAGGAGGATCTGCGTGAGCTTTGCCGGACGGTCTACCAAATGGACGGCGGCAGGCTGGTATCGCTGTGATTTCCACGATCTTCTCTTGCGATTCGCTGCGAATTGTGGTACACTATTAGAAAATTGTGCACAGCGAAGGAGAACGGAAATGGACGCAATTTATGAGCTTGAACTGGTAGACTGCCCGATCTGCCGCGGCGTCGGCGTGATGCATGACAACGGCTGGTGCGTCAGCGTAAGCTGTCTGGACTGCGGTGCAGAAACAGTGCATGTGGAATATCACTCGCCCGAAAGCCGCCTGACCGCCGCGCAGCAGGTTGCGCAGCTTTGGAACATCGGCAAGGTCATCCACACAGGTACCGGCGACTGAAGCAAACGGACAGGCAGAGAACCTCCCTGCCTGTCCGTTTTTCACAAGGAAGAACGCTATGAACACACCAAACTACAGACGTGCCACACTGGCCTGCTACACGGCCTACTTCACCATGTCCTCGGTATTCAGCCTGCCGCCGCTGCTATTTGCCACGCTGCACGAGATGTACGGCATTTCCTACACTCTTCTCGGCACGCTTGTTCTGACGAACTTCTGCACGCAGCTGACGATCGACCTCATTTTCACCTTCTTTTCCAAGCATTTCCCCATTGCGAAGGTCGTACGCATCATGCCGGTGATTACCTCTGCCGGAATGCTTCTTTACGCCCTGAGCCCCATGCTCCTGCCGAATCATACTTATCTCGGTCTTCTGCTCGGCACGGTCATTTTCTCGGTATCGGCCGGGCTTTCGGAGGTTTTGCTCAGCCCGACAATCGCCGCCATTCCATCGGACAATCCGCAGAAGGCAATGAGCTTTCTGCATTCCCTCTACGCCTTCGGCGTCGTGGCCGTCGTCGCAGTGAGCACGCTGTTTCTCAGGCTCTTCGGAAACGAAAACTGGATGTATCTTATGATGCTCCTTGCGCTGCTTCCCCTGATCGCCTCTGCAATGTTCGCCGTCTCCCCCATGCCGGATATGCCGGGCGAAAGCACCTCCGCAGACGCAGGACATACCTCGCGCAAGGCTCTCGGGCTTGCGCTGTGCGTCGGCTGTATTTTCTTCGGCAGCTGTGCGGAAAACACCATGTCCAACTGGATCTCCAGCTACACCGAAACCGCGCTGCACATCGATAAGGCGCTCGGCGACCTGCTTGGAATGGCGATGTTTGCCGTTCTGCTCGGTCTTGGAAGAATGGGCTATTCCAGATATGGCAAAAACATCCAGCGCGTGCTGCTGATAAGTATGGTTGGCGCGGCCTGCTGCTATCTCACGGCCAGTCTCTCGCCAAGCCCCGTTGCAGCCTTTGCCGCCTGCATTTTAACCGGCCTTTTTGTTGCAATGCTCTGGCCCGGTACGCTCATTCTGATGGAGGAGAAGCTGCCCGGTATCGGTGTTGCGGCCTATGCGCTGATGGCGGCCGGAGGCGACCTTGGTGCGTCCATTGCGCCGCAGCTGATGGGCGTGATCATCGATAAGGTTTCGGCAAGCTCCGCGGCGGCCGCACTGGCTGCAAATCTCGGCCTCACGGCAGAACAGACCGGTCTGAAAGCCGGGATGGGAATCAGCGCCCTCTTCCCTATCGCCGGAGCAGTTTTGATTCTCATTCTGATCCGTTACTTCAGGAAAAAAGCATAAAATCAGCCGTCTGATACAGCTTGTATCAGACGGCTTTGTATTTACTTCGTGCAGACGGCCTTTGCCCAGTCGAGCTTCCGATAGCGGATGTAGAAGCCGACCGCGCGAACCGCCCACGCGGCCCAGGTTGCGATCCAGACGCCCATCAGGCCCATGCCCGCGTGAATGGCCAGCACATATGCCAGGCCGATGTTGAGCACCCAAAGCGCTGCCAGCGAAAACACCGACGGGAACATCGTATCATTCGCCGCGCGCAGAGAGCTGGGCATGGTGGTTGACATCGGCCAGCAGAGAAACAGCGCGGGAATGCTCAGCAGCAGCAATTGCTTTGCGGTAGCTGCTGCCTCCGGCGTGGGATTGTACTGCTTCAGCAAAAGCGGCAGCAGCGGGAAGAAAATCACCGCCGACAACGCCAGAATGACCGTGCAGATATGTACCGTGCTGATGGAATATCTGCGTGCCTCCTCGCGTTCACCGGCGCCGATGCAGCGCCCGACGAGCGTTACCGCCAGCGTACCGGCAGAGTTTGCCGCGGCGTACAGCACACCCAGCAGCGAGTTTGCGATTGCATTGATTGCAACCGCCGTCGTGCCAAGCTGCACCATGAACATCCCGGCAACAATGCTGCCGCAGGTACTGAAGATCTGTTCCAAGCCGAGCGGAACGCTCACGCGAAGCGTTGAGCCGACAAGCTGGCGGTCGTAGGAAATCAGCTCACGGAGGGAAACCTTGATCGGCGGATGGATGAAGAACAGCAGTGCAACCGCACAGGCTGCACCCAAGATTCGCGCGAGAATCAGCGCGTAGACGCTGCCCTGAATGTCCAGCTTCAGCCAGTTGAGGAAGAGAATGCTGAACAGCAGATACGCAACATTGATAATAATACTCAGGATCAGGCATTTTTTCGATTCGCCAAGACCGCGCAGAACGCTGTACATCGCAGTATAGACGGTAAAGGCGAGAATGGACCACGTGCTGCCTGCCAGATAGACGGAAGCCTTCTGCAAAACCTCCGCCTCTGCCTTCGGATAAAGCGCCATCAGGACGGCATCCGGGAAAATCAACAGCGGCAGGCAGGAAACGATGCCGATCAGCACCGTCAGCCAGATGACCTGGCTGCACGCCCTTGCCACGCGCTTCGGGTCGCCCATGCCGCAGCTTTGGGACACCACGACCGTGCCGCCGGCGCCGATGCCGTTGAACATACAGACCACAAGATTCGTCACGGGGCCGACCAGTGAAACGGCCGCGACAGAGCTTTCGCCGTTGCTGCTGATGAGCGCTGTGATCAGCATGCCGATGAGCATGATAGAAAGGCTGTCGAGCATGAAGGGGATCGTCATTTGAAGAATGCCCCGCCAGGTGAAGACATTGCCGGACAGTCTTTTCGTGAAAAAAGCGTCCATTCTCGAGGCCGAATTATGCTTTTTCATGAGAACACCTCACTTACAGTTGCAGAGGATAGCACACTTGGGAATGCTTGTCAACACATGAATTGATTTATGCAAAAAAATAGGCGGTAATGGCCAGCATTGTCTCCTTACAGGAAGGAAAACACCGGTTTGACAACCGGTGTTTTCCTTCGTATTTGTGCGGGTACCGTGCCGGAGCACGGAGGGCAGCCTTTCATTTGAGCTTTCCGAGATCATCCAGGCGCTCCAGCGCTTCATAGAGCGTCTCGTCCTTCTTGGCAAAGTGCAGCCGGACGATGCCGTGAACCGGCTCGCGGAAGAACGAAGAACCGGGCACGCAGGCAACGCCGACCTCATGCGCCATTTTCTCGCAGAATTCCACGTCGCTTTCGTCCTTTTTCATGTACTTTTCTAGATTTACCAGAACAAAATAGGCACCCTGCGGATCCGTATATTCCAGCCCAAGACGGTCTAGGCCGCCGGTAAACAACGCCTTCATGTGCGCATAATGTGCGGCAAACTCCTGATAATAGCTGTCCGGCATTTCCAGTCCGGCGACAGCCGCCTCCATGAGCGGAGAGGCCGCACCGACGGCGTTAAAGTCGTGATACTGCTTGATTTTGTCCATGATGCGCTTGGGCGCGATGGCATAGCCGAGACGCCAGCCGGTCACGGAATAGGTTTTGGACAAGGAGCTGCAAGAGATCGTCCGCTCCCACATGCCGGGAAGCGTGCTCATATACGTATGCTGATGCGGCGCATAGATAATGTGCTCATAGACCTCGTCCATGATGACATAGGTATCATAGCGAATGGCCAACTCTGCAATCTGCGCCAGCTCTGCGCGGGTAAAGACCTTACCGCTGGGGTTGGACGGATTGCAGATGAGAATCGCCTTGGCGCCCTGACGCAGCGCATCCTCCAGGACGTTCGCGTCAAAGCGGAAATCCGGCGGCGTCAGCGGGACAAAAACCGGCGTGCAGCCCGCAAAGAGGATCTGCGCACGGTAGTTTTCGAAATACGGGGAAAAGAGGACGACCCTGTCCCCCGGATTGGTCACGGCAAAAAGTGTGTCAACCATGGCCTCGGTAGAGCCGATGGTAATCACCATTTCCGTTTCGGGATCCGGGGCGATCCCCACAAAATGCTCACACTTTTTGGACAGTGCGCGGCGGAAGTTCGGCGCGCCCATGGTAATGGGATATTGGTGCGGGCCGGTACGACTGACCTCTGCGAGGCGATCGGTCAGCGCCTTTGGCGGGTCAAAATCCGGGAATCCCTGCGCCAGATTGATCGCGCCGCAGGCCAGCGAGATACGCGTCATGCGGCGGATTATGGAATCGGTAAACTGTTCGGCTGTACGATTCAGTTCCTGCATCATTCTACCTCCGATCGGGCCTCCGTACAAACCGGAAGTCGATGTTTGCTGTTACTTTAGCACTTTTAATCGATAAAGTCAAGACGGCTTGCTCAAATACTCCAGCTCCGCCGTCTGCGAGAGGATATACAGCTCATCCGTGGACGAAACCTGTGCAACGGTCAGTACGTCCTCCGATGCAAGCGAAACCTCCGCCGCCCGCAGGCAGTGATCGGAAACAAACTCCGTCGCAATTACATCGCCGTTGAGCGTGATCTTGCTGAAGGGCGTAAAGTTCCTGCCTCGGACGGTCAGCAGCATGCTTTCCGCGTTGTAGTCAAGGCTGTTGAGCGCAATTTTATCCACGCCGAGGCGGAGCTGGGTGGCCACCGGCGCAGTGCCGCCGGTGCTGTAGCGCTCACCGTAAAGCAGATCGTATTCCAGCAGCGTCAGATCCTGCTGATATTGCGCATCGGTATCGCTGAGGCCAAGATGCTTCTGATGGTAGACAAAGGTCGTTCCCTCGTGAATGCCCAAGCGTTCAAACACCAGAGCCGTCAGCTGATAGGCCTGAATATCTCTTGTCTCGCGGCGCATGGGGAAATTGCTCCAGATCACGTACTCCGTGGACTGTACCGTGCCGCGGGAAAGCTCGTCCTGCGTGATTTGCAGGCTGGGCAGATGATCTCCGTAGAATACGACGACGGTCGGCTCCTTGAAGCTGCCAAGCGTGCTTGTCAGTTCTCCGATAAACGCATCCGTTTCGCGCAGCTGGGCAAGATAGTATTCAAAGCCACAGCGGCGCGCCTCGTCCTCGATACCGCTGACCGCAATTGTCTCCGCGCCGGGAATCGGCTCGGTCGGATACTTGCCGTGCGGCTGCACGGATACCGTGAAGACAAGATCCTTCCCTGCCGTGGATTGCAGTGCCTTGAGGATTTCGCCGGTCAGCGCGCTGTCCTTCGCCCAATCCAGCGGATTGTATTCCAGCTGATTCATGTATTCCTCGGAGGTAAAGGTGTCAAATCCAAAATTGGCATAGACGCGGTTGCGGCTGTAGAACGTTGCGTTGTTGTTGTGGATTGCATGCGTGGCATAGCCGAGGGACTTCAAAGCGTAGGCCGCCGAATCGCAGACGCGGCGCTTCACAACGGTCTTATAGGGATACTCGCCCACGCCGAAATGCTCCAGATTCATGCCGGTAAGTACTTCGAATTCCGTGTTGGCCGTACCGGCGCCGATGCTCGGCACATAGAACAGGCCAGAGGAATACGCCGCCTTCAGGCGTTCAAAATTCGGCACCGGGTTTTCCGCATAGGATAAATCCTTCAAAAGATTCGGGTCAAAAAAGGATTCCAGCTGCACGAAAACGATGTTCGGCGTGTTTTCGCGGCTGGCAGGAGCTTCGCCCTGCGCGTCCAAAACGGCCTGAACCTCCTCCTGGCTGTAATCCTCCGGCTGGGGAATGCCCTGCGTGACCGCACTGGCGGAAAAGCAGTAGGCAAAGCCATTATTGCGGTAAGCATCCGGAAGATTCGGAAATTGAGAGGCAATCGCGCCGGATTTCAGAAAATACGCGGTTGATCCGGCCAGCAACAGCGCGAACAGCGCAATGTTCGTCAGGCCAAAGGCATAATCCGTCCGGTATTTTTTTGCCCGCAGCCAGAGCAGCATGATCGCGCCGATCACGGCAGAGATCACCAGCATCAGCCC
The DNA here is from genome assembly GCA_934622035.1 of uncultured Oscillospiraceae bacterium. Lineage (GTDB taxonomy): Bacteria > Bacillota > Clostridia > Oscillospirales > Oscillospiraceae > JAZOXB01. The sequence goes on along the minus strand of CAKTVG010000004.1, from coordinate 63,792 downwards.
GAGAATCGCCAGAGGCGACATATAGATTTCAATGATATCGCGCACGGAGGAGATCAGCCAGATATCCGGTGCGGTCAGCGGCGTGGCGCGATAACCGAGCAAAATGCAATTTGTCAAGCCAAGGCCAAGCCAAATGGCAGAGAAGAGGAGAAAGAAAAAGCCGCGCTTCCGGAAGACCAGTGAGAGCGACAGGGTAAACAGAATGATCAGTGCATCGTAAAAGAACTGCCAGGGGCTATCCGCCAGGTATCGGATTCCGGCAGAAACGGAACGCCTGGAAAGCATCTCCAGACAGAGGTTGATGAGAAATGCAGACGTAATGTAAACGGCAAGCCGGAGAAAATTTTCCAAATTCCACTGGCGGCGAAGCGCGTTCAGCGAAATTTTAGACTTGTTAAACATGTTAGTGTTCACCTCGCACGTTCTCATAGTATAGCATGGAATTCGAAAAAAGCAACCCGTTTTTCAATTTTTGCGGCTGATTTCTGCGGAACGCTTGCGCTCCTTGACGGGTAGTGCTATAATATTATGAAAAAATGTGCAACATCTTTTTCATAGGATGCGAAATAGAAAGGAAGTTTTCTATCTTATGACAACCATCGACATTTACTCCGGTTTCCTCGGCGCGGGCAAGACCACGCTCATCAAGAAAATGATTCAGGAAGCCTACAAGGGCGAAAAGCTCGTCCTGATTGAAAACGAGTTCGGCGAGATCGGCATTGACGGCGGCTTCATGCAGGATGCGGGCATCAAGGTCAACGAAATGAACTCCGGCTGCATCTGCTGCTCCCTCGTGGGCGACTTCGGCCGTGCACTCAAGCAGGTCATCGCCGACTATCAGCCCGACCGCATTCTCATTGAGCCGTCCGGCGTCGGCAAGCTCAGCGACGTTGTCGGCGCGGTAGAGCGCGTCGCCACACCGGACGTCCAGCTCGGCAGCTTCATTACCGTCGCAGATGCCACCAAGTGCAAGGTCTATCTGAAAAACTTCGGCGAATTCTACAGCAATCAGATTGAAACCGCCTCCTGCATCATCCTCAGCCGCACCTCCACCATCAGCGAGGAAAAGCTGGCTGCCGCCGTGGCGCTGCTGCGCGAGCACAACAAGGACGCCATGATCATCACCACTCCCTGGGATCAAATCACCGGCAAGCAGATTCTCGACGCTATGCACCATCAGAACTCTCTGACGCAGGAGCTGGCGGAAATGATCAAGGCCGCACATCATGACGACGATGATGACGATGACGACGATGACTGCTGCTGCCACCATCATCATGACCATGACGAGGATGAGGAACACGAGCACCACCATCATCACGATCATGACGAGGATGAGGAGCACGAGCACCACCATCATCACGATCATGACGAGGACGAGGACCACGAGCACCATCATCATCACCATCATCATCACCATCATCATGGCCATGACGCCGATGAGATTTTCCAGAGCTGGGGCGTAGAAACGCCGAAGAAGTTCACCGCAGACGAGCTGCGCGGTATTCTCACGGAGCTGGACAACGACGAGAAATACGGCGTCGTCCTGCGCGCCAAGGGCATCGTGGAAAACACGGACGGCACCTGGCTCCACTTTGACCACGTTCCCGGCGAGATCGACGTCCGCAGCGGCAGTGCTGCTGTCACCGGCCGCCTGTGCGTGATCGGCTCGAACCTGAACGAGGCGGCAGTTGCCGCTCTGTTCGGCGTATAAAAGGAGGCGTCCTTATGCCCATCCCCGTCTATGCCTTCACCGGATTTCTGGATTCCGGCAAAACGAAATTCATTCAGGAAACACTCTGTGACGAGCGCTTCAACGCCGGCGAGCGGACGCTGCTTCTGATCTGTGAGGAGGGCGAGGAAGAATACGACGTTTCCGCTTATCCCTACAAGCATGTCTACCCAGAGGTGATCGAGGATCAGGACACCGTCACAACGCAGGAGCTTGCCGCACTGTTAAAGAAGCACAACGCCGAGCGCGTCGTGGTCGAGCTCAACGGCATGAAGCAGGTCGGCCCGTTCTATAACAATATGCCGCAGGACTGGCAGATTGCGCAGGAGGTAATGTTCGCCGACGGCAGCACCATTCTGGCCTACAACGCAAACATGCGCTCTCTGGTCGTAGACAAGCTGACCGGCTGCGAAATGGTCGTCTTCAATCGCCTTACTAAGGGGCAGGACGTCATGCCGCTGCACAAGCTGGCACGCGCCCTGAACCGCCGTGTTGGGATTCTCTATGAATACACCGACGGCACCACGCAATATGACGAAATTCAGGATCCCCTGCCCTTCGATATCAACGCCCCGGTCATCGAGATCAAGGACGACGACTACGCTCTGTTCTACCGTGACATCACCGAGGAGCCGAAGAAGTACAACGGCAAGACCGTCCGCTTTAAGGCGCAGGTCGCACGGCTGAAAAAGGAACGCGAGGGCTATTTCGCCCCCGGCCGGTTTGTCATGACCTGCTGCGTGGAGGACATCGCCTTCATGGGTCTGCCCTGCAAATACGACAAGGCCGCAGAGCTGCATTCCCGCGAATGGGTCATGGTCACGGCAACCATCGCCGCCCGCTTCCACGCGCTCTACCGCGGCATCGGCCCTGTCCTGACGGCCACGGAGGTTGTCCCCGCACAGCCCGCAGAAAACGAAGTCGCTACGTTCTGATTTTCGGAAAAACCGTTACAGGAGGTATCTCCCATGAAACGATTTCTTATCCGATTCCTGCTGATTGGCACATGCCTTGCACTGCTCTTTTCCCTCTCGGCCTGCGCCGGTAAGGCGGAGCAGGAAAACGCGCTGTATGAATGCTCTGAAAGCATTCTCTCCGCGCCGACCGCCGAGCTGCTGGAGGATTTTCTGGGCAGCGAGCTTCTGCAGCTGGAGCTTGTCGCCTCGTCCGACAGCGGCTACGACCGTGCACATGTGTACGATTTTTCTAAGCATCCGGCGTATCAGGAGCTTTTGAAGCGCACCGATCTGCTCGATGCAATGGAATCGCGTGCAAAGCAGCTACAGGAGAAGCTCCAATCGGGCGACGGCCTCACTTCCGGCGACGGCGCGCTTGCCCTTCTGCTCTGCGACGAGACAGTCAAGCCCCTGATCCTTGCAAAGCAGGAGCATTACCCCGCGCTGAGCGGCGCACTCGCGCAGCTAGGCAATTAAACAAACAACTGGGCGGTGCATTTTGCGCCGCCCAGTTGTATTCCATATTCTATTTTTCCTCCTGCGCAAAGGGCTTTCCCTTCAGGACGACCTCCCGGATGAAGCGGAACGTCTCCTCCTCGCCTTTGTCGCGCAGCATGGTCAGGATGTACGTCAGCTCGCGCCGCGTCTGCGGGTGCATCATGGACGACTCCCGCGCCTCCATCGCGTGCTCAAAGTAGGCCAGCGCGTCGCCGTCGGCATAGTCCTTGCCGTGATAGACCTTGCAGGCGGCGATGCGATCCATCACCATTTCCGTGAAAAACACCCGAGGCATCGGCACCGGCGCATAGCGTTTGGTCGCAAGATCGAGATCCGTCCAGTATTCATAGTGGTGGCGGTTGCGCCCCTTGTGGTGCATCCACGCCAGAGAATACCCGTTCTCCTCTCGTTCCTGTGTGTTCGGGCTGCGCGTTCCCTGATAGTACTTCGCGCCTGCGCGGAACTCCGTCCAGGAGTATTTCGACAGGTCGTGCGTCAGCCCGCGCCAGTACAGGCCGACGCGGAAGCAGTGCCGCCGCACCAGCCAGCGGTGCTTTGTGATCGTGCAAAAGTGTTTCCACGGGTGCATGGTTGTGTTATCCTTCCTCTGAAAGTGCGCGCTCCAGCTTCTGGAGCGCTTTTTTTTCGATGCGGCTGACATAGCTGCGGCTGATGCCGCACCGCGCCGCGATTTCGCGCTGCGTCAGCGGCTTCTGATTGGCCAAGCCGTAGCGCAGAACGATGATTTTCCGTTCTCGTTCCGTCAGGCGCGAATTTACCATCTGGTACAGCCGCGCATATATCTCCCTGTCGGACATTTCCTCGAACAGGTCCTCATCCGAGCAAATCACGTCCATCAGGGAAAGCGCGTTGCCGTCCTTCCCGGTTTCGATCATCTCGGAAAGCGAAACGTCGGAAGCGCTTTTCCTCTGTCCCCGGAAGTACATCAGAATTTCGTTCTCCACGCAGCGCGCCGCATAGGTCGCAAGTCTCGCGCCTTTGGACGCATCGAAGGTGGAAATTCCCTTGATGAGGCCGATCGTCCCGATGGAGATCAGATCCTCCTGATCCGCCGTCTGTGTGTAGTACTTTTTCATAATGTGCGCTACCAGCCGGAGATTCCGCTCAATGAGGATATTCCTCGCATCCAGATCTCCCTGCGCCGCAAGCTCCAGATAATGCTGCTCCTCCTTCGCACTCAAGGGCTTGGGAAAGGAGCCGCTCCCGTTGGACAGGCGCAGAGAGTAGAGAATGCTGCTGAGCATCAGCCAGACCGCAGCTCCGAGCATGCAATCACCCCCGAATTACTTTATTCGGGGGCTGCAAGTCCCTATTCCCCTATTTCTCCCGGTTGCAAAGGCTTCTCGCCAGCTCCGTCAGGAATTCCGCGTTTTCAAAATGGGACAGGGCGCCGATGGCCTTATCCGTCTCCACGGCAACCATCTCACGGCAGGTATCTACGCCATACAGGCGGACGAAGGTGTTCTTATGCTCGTCCATGCCGACGGCCTTGCCCAGTGTCTCGGCATCGCCGATTACGTCGAGAATATCGTCCTGAATCTGGAATGCCAGACCCAGTGCGGCGGCATAGGCCGCTGCTGCCTCCTGCTGCGCCATACTGCCGCCGGCAGCGATCACGCCAAGCTGGCAGGCCGCAGAGATCAGCGCACCGGTTTTGCGGGACTGAATGGCAAGAACCTCCTGCTCCGTGCAGCATCGCTCCTCTGCCTCCATATCCAGTACCTGTCCGCCGACCATACCAAGCTCGCCCGCGCAGAGGGAAAGCACCTGCACCGCCTGTACAATGCGCCCGGCGGGCAGCTTCGCTTTGGTCAGGAAGCGAAAGGCCGCCGTCAAAAGCGCATCACCTGCAAGGCACGCCGTTGCCTCGCCGTACACCTTGTGGTTCGTCGGCTTTCCGCGCCGCATGTCGTCGTTGTCCATGCAGGGCAAATCGTCGTGAATCAGGCTGTAGGTGTGCACCATCTCCACTGCCGCTGCAAAGGGCAGCGCATCCTCGGCCCTGCCGCCGCACATGGCGCAGAACGCCTGCGTCATCACCGGGCGCAGCCGCTTGCCCCCGGCAAGCAGACTGTAGCGCATAGCCTCAAACAGTACCTGCTGAGGCTCGTCCGGCTCCAAAAAGCACTGCTGCAAATAGCCCTCGATCTGATCGGCATAGCGGCCCAGCCGCTCGTCAAACTGATTCATCCTGTATCTCCGTTTCTACGGGAGCGCCGTCGGCGCCCTTCGTCATTTGAAATACCTTCAGCTCCGCCTTATCCAAGAGCTTGCCGCAGGCCCCGGCAAGGGCCGTGCCCTCCTCAAAAAGGGAGAGCGCCTCCTCCAGGGGAACATCTCCGCTTTCCATCCGCTTGACAATCTGCTCCAGGCGGGCAAGCGACTGCTCAAAGGTCATAGAATCCTGTTTCATGCTTCCTCCAACTCCGTGATCTGCGCCTTCGCGCGTCCATCGGCAAAATCAATGTGCAGGCTTTCCCCGACGGTCAGCTGCTTCACACTGTGCACCACATTTCCTGTTTCATTGTGCGCAAGGCTGTAGCCGCGGGAGAGCACCTTCAAGGGGCTCATTGCATCTAGCTTGGCCGTCAGACGCACAAATCGCTCGCGGTCGCGTCCGAGCAGGCGCTGCGCCGCAGCGCGCAGGCGGCGGTCGTCGTAATCCAGAAGCAGCCGCCGGTCGTTGATATAGTTCATCGGACTGCGCAGGCTCCGCGAGGAGGCCAGCGCGTCAACGCGCTGCCGCTCCGCCTTCAGCCGCCGATTCATCAGGGTCAGGAGCATCGACTGCCGCGCGGCAAGATACTGCCGCAGCTCCGCCTGATCCGGCACGGCCAGCTCCGCTGCATTCGACGGTGTCGCCGCACGAAGATCGGCCACATAGTCCGAAATCGTCACATCCGGCTCATGCCCGACGGCGGAGATAACCGGGATTTCCGAGGCGGCAATGGCGCGGGCCACGCGCTCGTCATTGAAGGCCCAAAGGTCCTCGATGGATCCGCCGCCGCGGCCGGTGATGATCAGGTCCGCCACGCGGAAGCGGTTGGCATAGCGCAGTGCCGCCGCAATTTCTGCGGGAGCCTCTGCGCCCTGTACCCGGACCGCCAGTAAAACGACCTCCGTCAGCGGATAGCGCTTGCGCAGAATGCGCAGCATATCGTGCAGCGCCGCTCCGGCGGAAGAGGTAATGATGGCAATTCTGTGCGGGTAGCGCGGCAGCGGCTGCTTGCGCTCCGGGGTAAACAGCCCCTCGGCCTGTAGCTTCGCCTTCAGCTGCTCAAAGGCCACATGCAGATCGCCAACGCCGTCCGGCGTCAGGCTCGTGCAGTAGAGCTGATACGCGCCGTCGCGCGGGAAGACGGAAATCCGTCCGCCGGCAATGACCTTCATCCCATTCTCAGGCCGGAAGCGCAGCCGCATTGCACTGCCGCGGAACATGACGCACCGCAGCGCGCCCTGCGCATCCTTCAGGGTAAAATAATGGTGCCCCGAGGGATAGAGCTTATAGTTGCTGATCTCGCCGCGGATGAGAAGCTCGGAAAGAAACGCGTCCTCCTCAAACCGCGCACGCAGATACTCATTGATCTGGGAAACCTCATAAACCTGCATGATGTGCCCTCCAGGTCAGAATTGCAGTTCCCATAGCGTTGTCCGTCGAGAACTCCGGCGGACAGAAAATGGCATTCAAATCGCGGCAGCGCTCGCGCAGCATGGCATTCGAGGAAACGCCCCCCGCAAAGACCACCCGGCAGCCCGGATGCTCACGCAGCGCGTTGACCGTCGCCTCATGAATCGCACCGGTCAGGCAGCGAAGCGCATAGGCGGCCGTCTCGGAGGCCTCGCCGTTTTCCGCATGATATTTTTCCACCTTGTTCTGCACACCGGAAAGAGAAAACGCCGTCCCGTTGACCTTCACACGGAACTTCTCCCTCCGCACAGCGTTCCCGCTCAGTGCATCGATCTGTTTTCCTGCCGGGAATTGCAGTCCCAGCAGCTGCCCGGTGCGGTCGATGAGCTGCCCGGCGGAGATGTCCGTCGTGCCGCCGATTTTCTCAGCGTGTACGCTCACGCCCTCCGGCGTGACGTACAGAAGCTCCGTCGTGCCGCCGGAGAGGTGCCAGGCCAAATGCGGCACATCCATCAGCTCCATATGTCCGGACGACCAGAGCGAGGCAGCAATGTGGCCCTGCTGGTGGGAAAAGGCATAGACCGGAACATGCAGCGCTGCGCCCAGCACCTCCGCCTGAGACTGCCCGGCAAGGAAGCAGGGCATATAAGAGCCCTCCACCGCGCGCGGACGCGTGCTCGCGCCGACCGCCGCAAGCTTTGCTTCTCCGATATCGCAAAACAGCCTGTCGGCGAGCTCCGGCAGGCGTTTTACATGAGCGAACAGAGCGTCGCTCTGCCGCAATCCGAGGCAGCCCGGCGCGACATCGAGAAGACGGGAAACATTCTTTCCCGTCTCGCCGTCAAAGACTGCCACCGAGGTCGTATAATTGCTGGTGTCAAAGGCAAGAACCGTCATTGCTCCGCATCCTTCTGCTGGCCGCGCGCCACGGAGCCGAGAATGCCGTTGACAAAGGAAACGACCTCCTTGTCCTCGTACTTTCTCGTCAGCTCAACGCATTCGTTGATGGCGACGCCGGTCGGAACGTCCTGCATAAACTTCATTTCGAAAATGGCAAGGCGCATTGCCGCCTTGGTAAAGCGCGAAATGCGGTGCAGGTTCCAACCGATGGCGTACTGCGCGATCAGTGCGTCCAGTTCTTCCTTATGCGCCGCGACGCCCTCCACGCAGGTGCGGATATACTCCGTCTGCTTCTTACTGGGGCGTTCGGCGTAGACGTCGTTCTCCTGTGAGAGGCCGTCGTAATAGCTGCGCTCCAGGCGCGTCTGCAAAGCCTCCTCCGGCGTTTCGGAGGTATAGTCCATTTCATAGATCAGGTGTACCGCGACTTCTCTTGCATTTGAACGTGTCATAACCCTCTCCTTGGTATGTAAAATTGGGGGTGCCGCGGATCAGCACCCCAAAAGCTTTATTTTCCCGTTTTGGGAATCGCAATGCCGCAGACATTGATGTTGACCGCAGCCGGGCGGACGCCCGTCATGGAGAACACCTCGTTGACAATGCTGTCCTGAACGTTCTTCGCAACCGTCATCACGGCCTCGCCAAGCTTGACGACCAGATTGCAGGAAATCTCGATGCTCTCACCGTCGATCACGACCTGAATGCCGTTGCGGAGATTCTTTTTGCCAAGCAGGCTGGAAATATCAAAGGTCGGCGTGGTGCTCAGACCGTAAACGCCCTCAACCTCACGAACCGCCAGCGCAGCGATGGACGCAACGACATCCTCCGAAATCTGGATGCTGCCGCCTTCCTGCGGCTGGACGATGTAATTCTTCACTTCTGCCATGTAATATCCTTCCTTTCTGGGGTACGGATCCTTTCGGATTTTCTCATCTATTTTATCACATTTTCCGAAAAATACAATATCCTTTTCCGAAAAAAACCCTATTCCACACCGATGACCCGGATATCACTCAGCTTGAAATTCGTCTGCGCCAGGACAATGTCCGCCACAAGGGAGACATCCGACTGGCTCAGACCGCTCTCCGGCGCGGCGACCGCAAGAGAAATCGCGTCGTCACTGATATAGGCGACGCAGTCGGCGTAGCCCTTGGCGATCACCAGGCTTTCGATCTGCGATTCGGCCAGCGCATCGGCGACAATGCCCTCCAGCGCGGCGCTGCTGGCGGCAGTGTCCTCACCCTCGGCATAGGCGATGGTCTCCTGTAGCAGCTCCACCGCCTGGTCTCTCGCCTTCTGGCGCGACAGCCGCATCTGTGCAAAGTATTCGCTCGCCGTCTGTGAATCCGACTGTGGGGCAAGCGCGGTCTGCGACTGCGTGGTATCGATCAGGACGAGCGTGCTCTCACTCAGGATTTTATCCGCGTCGAGTACCTTTGTCAGATCCGTGCCGCTTTTTCCATAAAGCCAGTTCAGGTAGATGCCTGCGCAGACGAGCACCAGCACGCCTGCAATAATCGCGTTGCGTTTCCAGGTTTTCATGTTCATTCCTCCATCATTTCATTTTGACCACTGTGATCCTGTCCGCCCCCAGACCTGTCAGCGCAGAAACGGCGCACAGGATGTTCCAGCGGACGGCTGCATTGTCCGCACCCTCGCTGACAATCAGCGCGCCCTGAAACTGCGGATATGTCACGCTTGAGATCGCTGCTTCATCATATGCGCTGCCCTGGGACAAAATGACCGTCTTCCGCTCCTGCGTGGTTTGTGTTCCGGCCGAGGTCTGCTCCGAGGACGTTTTCGTGTCGCACTGATACTGCGTCTCCGCGCCGCGAGCCAACGTCAGCATGACACGCACCCGTCCGGCGCCCTCAATTTGCAGAAGGATCTCGGTCAGACGTTCTTCCGTCTGCCGGGCGTAGTCCGTTTCCTTCGTCTCCGTCTGCACCGGCTGCGCCGCCGGTTCCTCCTGCTTTTTGCCGAAGGGCAGCAGCAGAAGCGCTGCACCCAGCAGCAGAACCAGAAAGGCGTATTTATACTTTTTCAGGCAGTTCGCAAGCTTCTGCGGGAGCTCGCGGATGCTTTTCTTATCCATACAGTTTCCAATCCACCTCCTGAATGCCGAGAGAATCCTTGAGGAATTCTCCCAGTGCGTCAGCCTGCTGCGGCGTAAGCGTGCCCGTAATGACGGCGGCCACCGGCGAGGGCGCCTCCGCAAAGTCCAGTGTTACCTCCGCCTGTACAATGCCGCCGAGCGTCTCCGCCTTTTCCTCTATGCAGCGCTCCGTGTTTTCCTTCACAAGCGCCCGCAGGCGCGTCTGGAAATCCTGTGCCGTCTGCGCGCTGTCGAATGCGGCGCTGCCGGTGAGATTCTCCAGCGCTCCGGCCACGCTCTCTCCGTCCAGCCGCAGCAGCGGCATGACCACCACCAGAAGCAGCAGCGCTCCGCCGATGAGCTTGGCAATTTTCTGGAGCCTGCTCTTTTCCAGCAGCGCACAGGCCAGCGCCGTCAGCATGCAGACGGCGACGATGGCAAGCAGATAGGCCCGAATGCTCTCCCTCATGCCGCCACCCGCAGAAAGCAGACCACGCTGATCACGCTCATGAGCGCACACGCGCCGTTCATCGCCAAAAGATATCCCATCGCGGTAGAAAAGCTCTTGACAAGCTTAACATGCGGCTTCAGTCCCACCGTCCCCGCCGCGGCTGCCGTCAGCTTCAGCAGAAGATACTGCACGCCCGTGCGCAGCAGCGGCGCAAGGCAGACCGCAAGCACGGCCAGCATTCCGAATACGCCGGCCGAGTGCTTCAATAGCTTTGCACTGACCAGCAGCGACTCCGAAGCGTCGGAAAGGATTCCGCCGACCACCGGTACCATTCCCGCCGCGGCCTGGGTCGCCTTAACGGCAAGCGCGTCCGAACTGCCGCTGACAACGCCGGTCAGGCTCATGTAAACCGTGAACACCGTCAGCACCACCTTTAGGCTCTTGGAAATCAACCATCCTGTAAACTCCCGCAGCTCGCTGAGCGTATCGCTGCCCAGCGCCGCCTCCGCGCCCGCAATGGCAAGGTAAAACCAAACGCCCGGCACGAGAAATTTCGAAATCAGCTGCATCAGAAGCTCCGCAAAGACCATCGTGCCTGTGTAGAGCGCCGACGCCGCAGTCAGTCCGCCGCTCATCGCTGCTGCAGATGCCATCACCGGCAGTAAGCAGCCGTTGTAATCCGTGACGGTCTGAACGGTGTCCGCCGCCAGCGTGAGCATCGTGCGAAAGGAGCCGGTCGCCGCGGCGCAAAGCCCAAGCGCTCCTACCGCGCAGACCGCAGCATTGTATTGTGCCTGTCCCGCAAGAGCGCAAAGGAGCACCACCGCCAGCACCACGCCGCAAAGCCGCAGGGCCTCGCGCCACGCCGCGCCGCTCTGCTTCAAGGTGCTTTGGAGCATCTCACGGCATTTTCCCCAAAAATTCACCGTATCTGTGGGCGAAACGTCGGATAATGCAGACTGCACCTCCGACGGAAGCTCCTGCGTCATTTCAGAGGTGTCGATCAGCGGCTCCTCCGCCAGAGCGCCGCCTGCAAGCAGCACCGCCAACAGCAGCACAATCAAAATGCGTCTCACCCTAGCCTCCCATCATCGAGCGTATCATTTCCAGCACAGCCTCCAGCAGCGGCAGCGCCACATAAATTGCCAGAATGCTGCCGCTCAGCTCCACAAGCTTCCCCAGCGCGCTCTGCCCCGCATCGGCGCAGAAGGCGGCGCAAAGCTGTGTCAGAACGCCGATGCCGACGCTCTTAACAAGCGGAGACAGCAGCTCGCTTTCCAGTCCGGACAACGCCTCCAGCTTTTCAAAAAAGGAGACGACCGGCTCTATAAGACGCAATGTCAGCAGCGCCATTCCCACGCAGGCTGCAACGCTCACCAGCAGCGCCAGCTCGGCATTGCTCCGGCGGATCAATGTGACCAGCACGGCGGTCACAATGCCGATTACCGCCACCTGAATCAGGCTTCCCATATCAGAAGTGAAACAGACTCTTGACCAGATCGAACAGCTGCGCGATTTTCTGCACAATGATAATCAGCACAACCACCAGCCCCGCCAGAGTCGTCATCGTTGCCTGTTCCTCGCGCCCGGAGCGCACCAGCACCTGGTTCAATATGGAAACAATGATTCCGACAGCCGCAATCTTGAAAATCAATTCAATGTCCATCAGTCATCCTCAGAGCATCAGAATTGCAAGGGCGATCCCCGCGGAAATGCCGAGGGCGGCGCAGCTCCGCGCCAGGGGACGCTTCTCCGCCTCACAGCGTTCCAGTGCAGCGGCAATTCGCTGGCCGCTCAGGCGCAGCATGCGGTTCTCACCATCCATATCGTATCTGCCCAATGTCTCGCAAAGCTCCAGCAGCGCCATTTTCGCATCGTTCGGCAGGCACAGATGCGTCGTCAGCTCCATCGCACGCCGGGCGGCGCGGGCGCGCGGAATTCCCTGCTCCAGCTGATTGCCAAGCAGCCGGAAGAACTGTGAAACCGCACCGTTCAGCCTGTCCCCCACGCCGTGATACAGCTCCGGCAGCGGCAGAAGGGTGTAGTTCATCTCGCAGGAGATCATTTCTACCGCCGTGTTCAGCTCGCGCAGCTGCCGCGCCGTTTTGTAAAGCTGTGCCGCGCGGGAGATACCAAAGCTCCCCGCACCGGCAATCACCATCACTGCCCCGATGACTCTCAGCATTCCCCCTCCCACCTTTCCGTTCGAATTTTATGATCCTCGCTCAAAAAGACCAGATTGCGAAAAATCCCCTCCTCCATCAGGGCACGATAGAGCGGACGGGAGAAAAGCTCCTGCCTGTTTGCCGCATGCGCGGTTGCGAGAAATTTCACTCCGCAGTAAGACGCACGGACGATCGCACGGACGTCCCCGGCAGCCGTGATCTCATCAAGTGCAATCCACTGCGGATTCATCGCGCGGATAAGAAGCTCAATTCCCTGCTCCTTCGGTGCGGCGCTGAGGATGTCCGTATTTTCGCCCAAGTCGAATTGCGGCAGTCCATTCAGGCAGGCCGCGACCTCCTGCCGCTCGTCCACCAGGCAGACACGCCGCCGCGCGGAAAGCAGCCGGACCGTATCGCGCAGCAGCGTCGTCTTGCCCGCACCGGGCGGACCGGCCAGGAGCGTGGATTGGGGACGGGTCCACAAAAGGCGCATGCACTCCTCGCCTGCGCCGCGCACCTCCCGCGCGATGCGCAGGGAAAGTGAGCTGATATTCCGGATGCCGGTGATTTCCCCCTGCCGCACGACCGCCGTCCCGCAAATGCCGAGCCGGTGCCCGCCGGGGATTGTCACAAAGCCGCAGCGAAGCATGTCCTGCACGGCGTAGGCGGATTGCTTTGTCGCCCGGTCGAGGAGAAATTGCAGCAGCTCCTGCGTCACGGGGATTTCCAGAGTTCGCGTTCCGCAGGCGCAGATCATTTGCAGCCGCTTTCCCATGCGAAAGCGCAGCTCTTCCAGCGTTTCCCATTCCGGCACGCGGCAGACCGCTCTGCTGACCGGCTCCGGACAAATGCACAATGCTTGTCTGACTTCCATCTTTCGTTCACTCCCAATGCAGTCTATGCGCCGTCATTGGGGATTAGGACAGAAAAAACCGCTCTGCCGAAGCAGAGCGGTTTGGTTTGAAAGCACTTTAAATCAGGCGTCCTCTTCCTCGTTGGAGGGAGCAAGCAGCGCACGGATGGACAGAGAAATGCGCTTGCGGTCGGTGTCGATGTCGATGATCTTCGCTTCGACTTCCTGGCCCTCGGTGAGCGCATCGGAAGCCTTGTCGATGTGATGATCGGCAATCTGGGAAATGTGGATCAGGCCGTCAACGCCGGGCAGAATCTCAGCAAATGCGCCGAAATCAACCAGCTTCGCGATCTTGACCTTGACGACATCGCCGATGGAATACTCCGCGCAGAACTTGTTCCACGGGTTCATCTCGGGCGTTTTGTAGCCGAGGGAGATCTTCTTCTTTTCCGGGTCAAACTTGATGACATAGACATCGATGGGATCGCCAACCTTGACAACCTCATCGGGCGTCTTGATGTGGCCCCAGGACAGCTCGGAAATGTGAACCATGCCGTCCACGCCGCCGATATCGACAAACACGCCGTAGCTGATGATGGACTTGACGACGCCATGATACTTCTTACCGACCTCGATCTCGTTCCACAGCTTCTCAACGGCAGCCTTGCGCGCCTCGGAGTTGACCGCACGGATGGAGCCGACGACTCTGCGGCGGGCACGGTTGAACTCAGTGATCTTCATCTTGACAGTCTGGCCCTTCAGCGCAGCCATATCGCCGCTCTTGGGAACGCCGGTCTGGGAAGCGGGGATAAAGACGCGAACGCCCTTGAGATTGGCAACGAGGCCGCCCTTGTTCTCTTCGGTGATGACGCCTTCGACGGTGGTCTTGTTTTCGCAAGCCGCCTCAACATCGTCCCAAACCTTCATGCCGTCCAGCTTCTTCTTGCTGAGCTGCACGGTGCCTTCCTGATCGTTCACGCGAACGACAAAGACCTCGATCTCATCGCCGACCTTCAGAATGTCTTCCGGCTTCACGGTAGGATCAGCGCTGACTTCGTCATACGGGATGTAGCCGGCATGCTTCGTGCCAAGATCTACCTGGACTTCAGTAGTACCGATTGCAGTTACGACACCCAGAACCTTATCTCCTGTATTCAAAGTCTTGATGGACTGTCCCAGAAGCTCCTCAAAGTTTTCCTCTGCAACAGCATCAACAGTAGTAATTTCGCTCATAGTCTCCTTGACCTCCTTTATTATCCACGCAGGTGTTGACGCACCCGCAGTGATACCAATGCTATTTGCGCAGGCAAGCCTGTCCGCATCGAGCTCCGACGCATTATCGACAAGCATGACGTTCCGGCAATACTCGGAACAGATGTGCGCAAGACGGACCGAATTGGAGCTGTTTTTGTCCCCGACGACAATCATCGCATCGCACTCGGATGCCAGCGCTGCCGCCTCGGTCTGTCGATTTTCAGTCGCTTTGCATATTGTATCAGAGATTTCGCAATTTGTACACACTTTTTTTGCGATTTTCTTGCATGATTCCCATAAAAATTTCGTGCTGGTCGTCTGCGAAACCATTGTCAGGGGCAAATTCCGGTGATCCGCGTCGGAATCCAGCCAGTTTTGCAGCGTTTCTGCGTCAGAAAATACCAACGGGCTGCTGCACCAGCCGGCAATTGCAACGACCTCCGGATGCGTCGGCGTGCCGATAATGAGCGGCTGCCGTCCCTGCGCTTCCGCTCGCGCAACGATATGGTGGATGCGCTTCACGGAAGGACAGGTCGCGTCGATGATCTCCAGGTTTCTTTCACAGAGCTGCTCATAAATACATCTGGGGATTCCGTGAGAGCGGATCACCACGGCACTGCCATCCGGAATTTCCTCCGGCGTCGATGCGACCGTGACGCCAAGCGCCTCAAAATGGCTCACAAGGTGACGGTTGTGGGCGATCGGGCCAAAGGTCATGGTGTGCTTTCCCGATTGAATCGTCTGCTCCACCAGATCGACCGCGCGGTTGACACCGTAGCAGAAGCCCGCCGTCTGCGCAATGCGGATACTCACAGCGTCTCCTTCAGCGAATAGATTCGCTGCATCATCTCATTTGTCAGGCGCTCAAGCTCATCATTGCTCACGCGGCGCTCCGCGGGGCTGGGCTCATACGCCTGCCCGACAACAACGTCCAGGGGGCGCCAAAGGCGCTTGTCCGTTGAGAGATAGACCGGAACAACCGGCACGCCCATACGCGCAGCGATCATTACCGCGCCGCCGTGAGGCTGAGAGACCTTTCCCTTACGGATGCGCGTGCCCTCCGGGAAAATCAGGAGCTTATCCCCCGATTTGAGAATCTGCATCGATGTCTTGACCGCATTGATGTCGCTGATCTGGCGATCCACCGGGAAGGCGCCGACCTTCGTGATCAGCCAGCCGAGCACCTTGTGTCCGAACAGCTCCTTCTTTGCCATCGTGCGGAAAATGCGTTTCGGATGCAGCGCAAGGATCACCCAGATCGGGTCGGAAAACGCGCTGTGGTTGCAGCAGACGACAGCCGGGCCCTCCGGCAGATTTTCCCTGCCGTGCAGGCGCAGCACCGGGTGCTTCAGCGCAAAGATCACGCGCAGCGGCCAATAAATAAAATGGTAAAATTTCTGGGAAAAATTCTTCATAGTCTCGTTTTCTCCCGGACAATGTTCAGAATTGCCGCAATGCTCTCCTCTGGCGTCAGCGCGGAGGTATCCAGACGGACAGCATCTTCTGCGCAGGCAAGCGGCGCGATATCGCGGTGCATATCGCGGTAGTCCCTCTCGTTCATCTCGCGCAGCACCTCTTCATAGGAATCCGTTCTGCCCGCAGACTGAAGCTCCAGCCAGCGGCGGCGTGCACGCACCTCGGCGGAGGCGGACAGATAGATCTTCACATCGGCGTCCGGCAGAACGACGGTGCCGATATCCCGGCCGTCCATAATCACGCTGTGCGCTTTCGCAACGTCGCGCTGTGTATCCAGCAAAAACTGCCGCACGGCGGGAATCGCCGAAACCTGCGATGCCGCGGCAGAGACCTCCGGCCTGCGAATCTCAGCCGTCAGGTCCTCCTCATTCAGATAGACATGCTGCACGCCGTCCGGCGTCCAGTCCAGGCGCATGCGCATCTGCGGAAGGAGCGCAGCAACGGCAGCCGCATCCTGCGGGTCAACCCCGGCACGAAGCGCTGCAAAGCCAACGGTGCGATAAATCGCGCCTGTGTCCACGTAGACAAAATTCAGTTCCTTCGCGGCGCGGCGCGCCATGGTGCTCTTCCCCGCACCGGCAGGGCCGTCGATGGCAACACTGTAATATTTCACGATTCCAATCGCTCCAAATCAAAAATAACTTCTTTGTATTGTACCGCAAAAGCGCACTTTTGTCAATGGTTTTGCGCATGCAGCGCGGCAGCACAGCCGTTGGCCGCCGCAAAAGCGGTTGCCCAAGCGATTTGCAGATTAAAGCCGCCGGTATAGGCGTCGCAGTCGATGATCTCGCCCGCAAAATACAGGCCGAGTACGCGCTTGGACGCCATGGTCTTCGGGTCAATCTCGCGCACCTCAACGCCGCCGCGCGTAATGATTGCTTCCTCAACCGGACGCGTCCGTGCAACGGGAATGGAAAAGCGTTTTGTTGTCTCCAAAAGCGTCCGGCGCTGCGCCTTCGTCAGCGCGTTGGCACGCATCGCAGGGTTGATCCCGGCTCTTTGCAGCATAACGGGGATCATGGAATGCGGATAGAGATCAGCCAGCGCATTTTCCATGCTGCGGTTGCCATACTTTTCGAAATCGCGCAGGAAGCGCGCATCCAGCGTCGCCTCATCCAGCGCTGGTTTCAGGTCAAGGAGCACCGTGTATGTCTCCCCCGCCTTCCAGTGTGCCGAGGCGGAAAGCGCCATCGGCCCGGATAGGCCGAAATGGGTAAACAGCAGCTCGCCGAAATCCGAATAGACCGTCTTTCCCTTGCGGTCGAGCAGCTTCAGGCCGGTATTGCGCAGAGATAGGCCCTGCATATCCGCGCAGCAGGGATCCTCGCTCACCAACGGCACCAGAGAGCCGCTCAGGGGGCGAATCGTGTGGCCAAGCGCAGCGGCAAGGCGATAGCCGTCGCCCGTCGAACCGGTCAGAGGATAAGATGCGCCACCGGTCGCAAGCAGGACCGCGCGGCAGGACAGTCTCTCCTGTCCCACGCGCACGCCGCATGCCGCGCCATTCTCCGTCAGTATCTCGGAGGCACTTCCCTGCCGCTGTGTCACGCCCGAGGCGCGCATCGCCCGCGACAGCGCAGCAAGCACGTCGGCAGAGCGGTCGGACACTGGAAACACGCGATTGCCGCGCTCCACCTTCAGCTTGCAGCCCTGCGCCTCAAAAAAGGCCATCGTCCGCTCCGGAGGGAAGGCCGCCATGCTGCTGTAAAGAAATCTTCCGTTTCGCGGAACGTTTTTCAGCACCTCGTCGGCAGAGCAGCAGTTTGTGACATTGCATCTGCCCTTACCGGTGATCAGGAGCTTTTTGCCGCAGGCGGGATTTTTTTCCAGCAGCAGCACGCGCAGGCCGGTCTGCGCCGCGTGGATCGCGGCAAACATTCCTGCCGGGCCGCCGCCGATGACGATCAAATCAGCCGTCAACCTTTTCGTAGACTCCATATCGATCCCACACGCTTTCCAGATGGTCAAAGGTATCGCGTACCTCCTGCTTGCGCCGGGAGGCCACCGCCACGATCAGGGCGTTGATCAGGCTCATCGGTGCGACAAGAGAATCGACCAGTGACATCATATCACTCTTCGCCGTCAGAAGATAGTTCGCACTCTGCGCAATGGGCGCAGATTCGCAGTCCGTCAGCGCAATCACCTGTGCACCGGCGCTGGCACAGTATTGCAGCGCCTTCGAGGTTGCCGTCGAGTAACGGGGAAAACTGATGCCAACGACGGCATCCTGCGGCGCAACGCGGACGATTTTTTCAAACATCTCGCTCTCGGACGCGCCGCTCACCACGCGCACGTCGTCAAACATGTAATTCAGATAATAACCGAGAAAGCTCGCCAGTGCCGCCGACGAGCGCACGCCGAGAATGTAGATTCTTCTGGCCGCTAGTAGTGCGTTGACCGCACCGGAAAATGCCTGGCGGTCAATGCGCTCCTGCGTGGCGCGCAGCTTGTCGATATCCGTCTGAAGAATCGTGGAAACAATGTCCTGCTCGCCAAGGCGTTCGCTTGTCACCTCGATGCGCTGCACCGTCGTCAGACGGTTGAGCACCATCTCCTGCAAGGCCTTCTGCATGGCGGGATAACCGTCATAGCCCAGCTCGGCGGCAAAGCGCACGACAGTCGATTCCGACACCTTCACCGTCCGTCCAAGCGTTCCGGCCGTCTGAAAGGCCGCCTTGTCGTAGGATTCAAGAATGTAAGATGCAATTCGCTTCTGCCCCTTGGAGAAGCCGTCCATTTTGTTATGTATACAGGAAAGAATGTCTGCCGTCATTGCTTTATTCCCTCTTTAAAAGTTGAATTTCTTCTTTCGTCAGCTCACGCCATTTCCCACTCGGCAAATCGCCGAGCTTCAGGCCGCCCTCGCTGACGCGGCACAGGCGCAGAACGCGCAGCTCGGCCGCCTCGCACATCCGGCGAATCTGCCGGTTTCTGCCCTCGTGTATCGTCACGGAAAAGCAGGCCAAATCCCACTGTCCCCGCAGCAGCCGCACCTCCGGGGGACGGATGCGGTGGCCGTCGAGCATGATCGGCCGCGCCAGAAGACGCTCTCCACGCCGCCAGTTGCCCTGCACCGTGACCTCGTAGCACTTTTTCACATTGCCGCTCGGATGCATAAGGCGGTTTGCCAATTCCCCGTCATTCGTAAAGAGCAAGAGGCCCTCGGAGTCACCGTCCAGCCGTCCCACCGGATAGACACGGCAGCCGCAGTTGATCAGCGAGGCCGCAGTTTTGCGTCCTTTTTCATCATCCAGCGTCGTAATATAGCCGCGCGGCTTGTTCAGCATCAGATAGCGCTTCTCCGGCGCGGCGGGCAGCGGCGCACCGTCTACTGTGATATGGTCCGTCTCCGGGTCGGCGATGTCTCCGAGTGCGGCCGGCGCGCCGTTGACGCAGATTCTCCCCGCGCGGAGCCATTCCTCCGCCGTCCGGCGGGAGGCCAGCCCACGCGCGGAGATGATTTTTTGTAAGCGTTCCTTCATTCTTTCTCACCCCAAAGCAGTGGGATCGTACCGACGCAGGTATCCCCCAGCCAGACCGTGCCGGTTCTGGCATCCGTTCCAGGTTCTCCGCAGGAAAAGGCATAGTACGGATACTGCACGCGCAGCGCCTCGCCGGGCGCAAGTGCGTAACAGAAATCCTGCGCCGCGCAAAGCTCCGCCTGTGTGCCGTCCATCAGCTCAAGCCGGACGGCGGCTTCGCCGCAGCGGAGCGCCGTTTGCATGGTATAGCGGGAAAAGCCGAATTCATACAGCGCCGTGTGGTCCTTCCAGTCGTTTCCGTCATCAATCGTCACGGCAATCAGGCGGCGGCCGCAGCGCTCGGCGGCGCTCACAAGGATACGTCCTGCCGCACGGGTGTAGCCGGTTTTCACGCCAATGGCGCCCTCCAGCGACCACAGAAGCTTGTTATGATTGGTCAGGCAGCGGCCTGCCGTGCGGATGCAGCGTGTAGAGACGATCTGCAAAAAATCCGGATCTTGCAGTGCAGCCGCTGTCAATGCAGATAAATCCCGCGCCGTAGAGTAGTTGTTTTCGTCATCCAATCCATTCGGATTGGCAAACCGCGTGCCATGCAGTCCAAGCGTTTGCGCCGATTCATTCATCCATTGGACAAAGCGCTCCACACTCCCCGCGCAGGCAAGCGCCAGCGCCACGGCGGCATCGTTGCCGGAATGGAGCATCAGGCCATAAAGCAGCTCCCGCACCGTCAGCTCCTCGCCGGGCTTGAGATACATAGAGGAGCCCTCGATGCCCGTCGCCTCAGGCGGGACCGTAACGCGGCGGTTCAGGTCGCAGCGCTGCGTGACGACATAGGCCGTCATAATCTTCGTCGTACTGGCAATCAGCGACTGCCGGTCGGCATTCTTTTCCGCCAGCACCTCGCCGGTCATGGCGTCTGCGAGGATCATGGCGTGTGCGCCCGTCTCGGGCGCGGCCCAACAGGGCAGAGATAGAAGAACGGCAGCAACGAATGCGGCTGCCGTTGCGGTCAATCGCCGTAGCATCAAGCATCACCCTGCACAGTATTTGTACCGGGCTGCAAAATATGCGACTAAATATCGGAAACGTCCGACTTTCGGTTCTGGACCAGATCTGAAATTTTATCGACAATTCCGGGGAACTGCTCGACCATACGCTCAGCGGCGTTGTTTGCAGGCTCGGCAATCGGGAGCATGCGCACGCGCTCGCCCTGAAGCACCAGCATCGCCACCGGGATGATCTTCACGCCGCAGCCTGCGCCGCCGCCAAAGGCGGGCGCCGTTTTGTTCGGAATGTCGGAGCCTCCGGAGGCGAGTCCGAAGGAGATTTTGGAAATCGGAATCAGGGTTGTGCCCTCTCCCACCGAAATCGGCGTGCCGACGACCGTGTTGGCATCGACCATTTCGCGCACCTTGGACATGGAAGCGCCCAAGAGTTCATTGATGTTCTGGCTCATGTTCCGTACCTTCCTTTTGTGTCATTTCTCGTTTGGAAAACTGCATTTTTTCAATTTCCGGCAGCTCATCCAGGCTCTCCAGGCCAAACGTCCTGAGGAAATCCGGCGTCGTCCGGTAGAGGATCGGGCGGCCGGGGACATTCAGGCGGCCGCACTCCTCAATCAGCTGCTTGTTCAGCAGGGCGGAGACGGAATAGGAGCTGTCCACTCCGCGAATCTGCTCGACGTAGGCCTTGGTTGCAGGCTGATAGTAGGCAATGACCGTCAGCGTTTCCAGCTGCGAGGCAGAGAGCTTCGGCGGCTTTCTCGTCTCCAGCGTTCTGGTAATATACTCCGCCATTTCGCCGGAGGAGCACATCTGGTAGGCATCGCCGAGGTGCACTACGCGCACGCCGCGCCGGTCAAAGGAGAGCCGGTCCATCAGCGCGTGCGCTGCGGCATCGATTTCATCCGCGTCACACTCCAGCGACTTGCAAAGGCGCTCGGTCTCCACCGGTTCTCCTGCGGCGAACAGGATTGCCTCCAGCACCCGTTCAAGTTCCGATTGTTCCATCTAAATTCTCAACTTTCTCATCCGGCAGCTTGCAGAAGCGGACGTTTACGTCGTCATCGCCGTCCTCGACCGTGACGCTGTGCACACGGCAAAGCTCCAGCACGGCGAGGAAGGTCGCGACGATCTCGCTGCGGGAGCGGCTGCCGCGAAATAGGTTGCGAAATTTCTCCACGCCGCGCATCAGAAGCTTTTTCAGCACCTGCGCCGCCTTTTTTGTTACGGGATACGGCTCTGCGCCGACAATGCCGGTAAAATTCGAAACCGGCGGCGGCAGCTTGCGCTCGCTGCGCTCGGCCATGGCAGAAAAGGCGCGCAGCAGATCCTCTTTCTCATGACGGTAGCGGTAGCCCGCTTCCTGACGCAGCGGCTCCGGCTGCTTGGTAAAAATGCTTCTGCCGATGTCGTTGCGCGGCTCGAGAAAGGCGACCGCCGTGCGAATCTGCTCGTACGCCTCGGCGCGTTGGCGCTCCTCCAGAGAGCGGATCAGCAGCTCCATCTCGCTCATAGCCTCTTCGCGTTCCGTCGCAGACAGGAGCATTTTGGTCTTGATCAGCATCAGATAGGAGGCCATCGCAATAAACTCGCTGGCGATTTCCATATCCAGCCGCTTTCTCTCCTCAAGATAAGCCAGATACTGCTCCAGAATGGAGGTAATGCTGACGTCCTGTATTTCAATTTTATTCTTGCTCAGCAGGAGCAGAATGACATCCAGCGGGCCGTCAAAGTCGGCGGGCAGCTCGTCCCGCGTCTTCACAACACCCGAAAGATGATAGCTCGGTTCTTCCATGGGATCCCTCTTTGCTTCGTATCTAATTTAGTATACCACGTCAAAGGGAGATTTGCACGAACTTTTTTCTTTTTTTGTCATTTGCTTTCTGTAAGAAGCCGCCCGGTACGCTTTTTTGCGCACCGGGCGGCTTGCCGGGATAATATTAAAGTACAATTCCCCCATCGGCCGTTCCGGCATCCCGGAGCAGCGGTGCGCACTGCGCGAGAAGCCGCTCCACCTGCTCAGCGCAGCGGCCGGTGTAGAGCGCGGGCTCCATCACTGCGTCCAGCTCTGCACGAGTCATGCCGAAGGCGGGATCCGCCGCCAGACGGTCAAGCAGGTCGCAGGGCTCGCCCTCCCTCATCCGTGCGGTTGCCGCCATGGAATGCCGGCGGATTCGCTCGTGCAGCTCCTGCCGGTCGCCGCCACGCTTGACCGCCTCCATGAGAAGATTCTCCGTCGCAAGGAAGGGCAGGTATTCGCGAATGGTGCGGTCGACAATCTTCTCATTGACGCGCAGGCCGTTTGTGACGTTCTGCACCAATCGCAGCACAGCATCGGCGCAGAGGAAGCCCTCCGGAAGCGAAATGCGGCGGTTCGCGGAATCGTCCAGCGTGCGCTCCAGCCACTGAGCCGAAGCCGTCATGGGTGCATTCGCCGCATCGGCCATCAGATAACGACTCAGTGAGCAGATGCGCTCACAGCGCATGGGGTTGCGTTTATATGCCATCGCGGACGAGCCGATCTGGCTGTCCTCAAACGGTTCTTCAATCTGCCGGTCGTGCTGAAGCAGGCGGATGTCCTGCGCCATGCGGTACGCGCTCTGCGCAATGGAGCCGAGGCAGTTGAGGACGCGGCTGTCCGTCTTCCGGGGATAGGTCTGCCCACAGACGGAAAAGCACTTGTCAAAGCCGAATTTTGCAGCAATTCGGCGGTTCATCTCGTCGATTTTCTCTCCGTCGCCCTCAAAGAGGTCCAGGAAGCTCGCCTCCGTGCCCGTCGTGCCGCGGCAGCCGAGAAAGCGCATGGAATCCATCACAAAGTCCAGCTCCTCAAGGTCAGAGAGGAAATCCTGCATCCAGAGCGTCGCGCGTTTCCCGACGGTAACGGGCTGCGCCGGCTGATAGTGGGTATAGCCGAGGGTCGGCGTTGCGGCATAGCGCTCGGCAAACGCAGAGAGATTGGAAAGCACCTTCAATAGCTGCGTCCGCAGCCAGCGCAGGCCGTCGCGGTAGATCACGAGGTCGGCATTGTCCGTAACATAACAGCTCGTCGCACCGAGATGGATGATTCCCGCCGCGCCGGGCGCCGCCTTTCCATAGGCATAGACATGCGCCATAACGTCATGGCGCACCTCCCTTTCACGCTGGGCGGCAATTTCATAATCGATGTCCTCAATATGCGCCTCCAGCTCGTCTACCTGTGCCTGCGTGATGGGCAGGCCAAGCTCGTGCTCTGCGCGGGCAAGCTCCGTCCAGAGCCGCCGCCAGGTCTGAAAGCGCACGTCCGGTGAAAACAGGTGCAGCATATATTCCGAGGCATAGCGGGATGCCAACGGCGATTCAAATCTATCCTTGCTCATTCGCTTCACTCCTTCTCCTTTTATTCTATCACATGCGAAAAGGAACGGCAAGGCTGCCGTTCCTCTCTCATCAGCGAAGGATCAGGCTTTCGCGCTCCGCGCCGACGGAGACATAGCCGATGTGGCAGCCGATCGACTGCTCGACGTATTCCACATAGCGGCGCGCCGCCTCGGGCAGTTCTTCCCAGGTGCGTGCGCCGGAGATGTCGCACTTCCAGCCGTCCATGTATTCCATCACGGGCTTCGCATCCTTTAAAAGTGCCGGGAAGGGGAACTCATCCGTTTCAGCGCCGTTGATCTCGTAGCGGGCGCAGACGGGAATCTTATCCAGATAGCTCAGGATGTCCAGCTTGGTCAGCGCAATGCTCGTCGCGCCCTGCACCTCAACGCCGTAGCGCGTAGCGACCAGATCGATGGGGCCGACACGGCGCGGGCGGTGGGTCGTTGCGCCGTACTCGTCACCGGCATCGCGCAGGCCGTCAGCCTCCTCGCCGAACAGCTCGCAGACGAAGGGGCCCTCGCCGACGCAGGTAGAATACGCCTTCACAACGCCGACGACCTCGTCAAGCTTCGCCGTGGGCAGGCCGGAGCCGACCGGCGCAAAGGCTGCAATCGCGTTGGAAGAGGTGGTGTAGGGGTAAATGCCGTAGTCCAGATCGCGCAGCGCGCCGAGCTGCGCCTCAAAGAGGATGGACTTCCCCGCCGCCTGTGCCTCACGCAGGAGCTTCGTCGTGTTGGCAATATAGGGCTTGATCGCCTCGGCATAGGTGTGCACCCAATCCATCAGCTCGTCAAGCGTGTACGCCTTCGCGCCGTAGACCCTGGTCAGCGTCAGGTTTTTCCATTCCAGCAGGTCTGCAAGATGTTCCTTCAGATGCTCCGGATAGAGCAACTCACCGGCCTGAATGGTCTTCTTCTGATACTTGTCACCATAGAAGGGGGCGATGCCCTGCTTGGTCGAGCCGTATTTCTTATCCTTCAGGCGTGCCTCCTCCAGCGCGTCCAGCTCACGATGCCACGGCAGCAGCAGAGAGGCTCGCTCGCTGATCTTCAGATTTTCCGGAGAAATCTCCACACCCGCCGCGCGGACGTTTTCCATCTCGTGGAACAGATTCTCGCAGTCCAGCGCAACGCCGTTGCCCAGAATATTCAGAACGCCGCTGCGAAAAATGCCGGAAGGCAGCAGATGCAGCGCAAATTTTCCTTTTTCGTTGATGACCGTGTGACCGGCGTTTCCGCCGCCCTGATAGCGCACGACGACGTCAAACTTGTGGGTCAGGTAGTCGACCATGCGGCCCTTTCCCTCATCGCCCCAGTTGATTCCCACGATAGCACAATTCGACATGTTCAAAATCCTCCGATTCCATTCAAAAAATCTCAACCGCGCTATTATAACCGTTTTCAAGGGTTTAGAAAAGCATGAAATCAATATGTTTATCATAAGTTAATCTAATGCTTCTGCGATAAATGCAGCCGTGCCGGAATGTTTTTGATACGCTGAGATAGGCACGCGGCCACTTAGAAAAGCGGCCGCGTGCTCCTTTTATTTCTTCAAATGTATCATGGTATTGACCAGCTTTGCCATCACGGGGCGGGTAATGAGGTCCAGCTGACCGACGTAGGCATGGAACTGCGCGCCGAAGCCCTGCTTGTAGCGGTGCAGACCATACTTCGGGTTCTCCTCGACAGGATAGCCCTCCACGCCGCGAAAATCAAACCAGCGGCGGCCTGTCTCAATTGCGTGCAGCTGCATTTTATATTGGATCAGCTCATTTTGCCGCTCGTTTGGATATTCCCGGTCGGAGCAGCCATACATGTACCACATGCGGCTGCCCAGCTCAGCGGAAATTGCCGCGCCGATGGGTTTGCCCTCCTGCTCTGCGATCCAGAGCTTCGCGGCATCGCCCAGCCCTGTGAGGAAATCGGCAAAATACTGCGTGCTGCGCGGCGTAAAGCCGTTTTTCTCGCCGGTCTGCGCCATCATACGGCTGAATTCCGGCAGGTCGTCCACGCCGCCGAGGCGAACAGTCGTCCCCTTGCGCTCCGCCAAATGGATATGGTAACGGCGCGTGCGGTGGTAGATCGTCTCCAGCGTCTCTGCGGTCAGACCGTCCAAATCGGTCACATAGGTCATGCGCGGCTGGAAGAGCGAATAGTCCGAGGCGGCGTTGCAGGAGAAGCCCAGTCTTGCCGTCTCGTCGAGGAAGGCCTGGCTCCCCTCCTCAAACATCGGGTCAATGCGGATGAGATAGGCCTTCTGCTTTTTTGCAAGCTCTCTCGCTGCGGCAATCAGCTCCTCGAATACCGCAAAATCCTCGTGATCGAAGATCGGACCGCGCGGTGCATAGAGCATGCAGGTATCCGTATGATGAATGTTATGCTGCAAAAAGGCCAGTGAGCCGCGGATATTGCCCTTCTCGTCGCGGCAGATAATACCGTGCCAGCCCCAGTCCTTTTTGACGCGTCCCCAGAGGGAGGTCTGCATATAGTGGCACCACTCGTGTGCTGTGACAAAGGCATCCAGCTCCTGCGCGTGGTTCAGATCGACAAATTCAACCATAGTTCTCTCCTTTTCAGCGGTTCAGCAGCCGCATGAGACGCTCCAGCATCGGGCGGATCGGCAGATCAAATTCTCCCGCGTAGGCGTGGAACTGTGCGCCGAAGCCCTGCTTATATTTGTGCAGGCCATACTTCGGATTCTCCTCCACCGGGTAGCCCTCCACACCGCGGAAGTCAAACCAGCGGCGGCCATTTTCGATGGCGTGGCACTGCATCTCATATTGCAGCAGCTCGTTCGGGCAATCGGCGTGATAGTTCCGGTCGGAGCAGCCGTACATGTGCCACATGCGATTTCCCATCTCCATAGTGATGGTTCCCGCAATCACATTTCCGTCCTTTTCGGCAAGATACATCTGTGCGCCTTCGCCAAGCTGGGTCAGATAGCGGCGGAAGAAGCTCTCATCATGGGCGGAAAAGCCTTTTTTCTCCGCAGTTTCGTTCATCATGCGGCAAAAGGCCGGCACATCCTCCACGCCGCCCATGCGCACCGTCACGCCGTTGCGGATTGCGCGGCGAACGTCATAGCGCTTCATGCGGCTGTAGTGCGCCAGAAGGGACTCCGGCGTGTAGCCCGCAAGGTCGGAGACGTAGCACATGCGCGGCTGGCACATGGAATAGTCAATTGCATCCTTGCGGCGGAAGCCGAGCTGCTGCGTGCATTGGAGGAATTCCTCGTCCGTCGCCTCGATCATCGGGTCGATGCGCAGTAGATACGCGCCGCACTGCTCGGCAAACTGCCTCGCCGCCGCGATCAGCTCCTGAAAGGTCGCAAGGTCGCCCTCGTCAAAAATCGGCCCGCGCGGTGCATAGAGGATGCAGGTGTGCAGGTGCCGCGTCGTGTAGCGCAGCAGCGCCATTGTGCCGCGAATACGGCGGCTGCGGTCGCGGCAGACGATGCCGTTCCAGATGCGGTCGATACGGAAGCGGCCGTAAAGCGATGTCTGCATAAAATGGCAGCGGGGATGCTGCTCGACAAAGGCGTCCAGCTCGCCCGCATTGGTAATATCAACAATTTCGGTCATTGCAAATCCCTCGATATTTTTAGTTGCATATGGGAATTGTATCACGCGGCGGCATTATGGTCAACCATATTTCACCTGCACGGAAGAAAAAATCACCGGAAAGGCTCTTCCTGCGCGTCCAGCATCTCCAACCGGCAGCATTTGGCGAAGTCCGGCTTGCATTCCGGCAGATAGCGTTCGATCGCCGCAGCGAGCAGCATGGGATTAAGCGGCGGATTCTGCGCGCTGCCCACACACTCCAGCGCAAGATGATCGGCACAGGTTACGATCTCGAAGGATTTCAGCAGCGGGCGGATGTCCGTCTCCTCCGGGCCGCGCTTGGTGAACTTTTCAACAACCAATGTCGGGCCGTCGAGCAGTTCGGCAATTTTCTTCGCCGCACCATCGGGTACGCCGTCGTCGTATTCCAATGTCAGAAGGCTGCGCAGCCAGACCAGCTCCTTGCCCTTGCGGCTGCTCTCATAGACCGCCAGCACATGCACGCCCGCCGGGAGCACCTGGTTCAGGGTGTCCGGCGTGATCGGTTCCTCGGAATCCAGCTCGTATTCCATAATCTCGCAGCGGCTTTCCATGCCGACGCTCAGCGGCAGCAGCATGGAAACATAGGCGTGGGGCGTATAGCCCTGGGAATGGTGCAGCAGGACACCCGCGCGGCGAAAGGCCCGCTGCATCAGCCGCATCAGATCCAGATGCGACATCCAGATAGCCGTGCCGGTCTTTTCAAACAGAACTCTATGCATCGCAGCGCCCTCCTTCCAGCAGGCGGTTTGCGCCGCAGCCGGAACAGGCCGTGCGGCAATCCGCCGTCGTCTCGGAACGGTAGGCCTTTTCGCGCTCGCGCTTCAAAAAGGCCGTGCTGACGCCGTCGGAGAGCGTCTGCCACGGCAGCTCCTCGTCTAAGGCGTAGCCTCTCGTCGTATAGAAGTCCGGGTCGATGCCGCAGGCAGCAAAGGCGCGCAGCCAGTTCTCATAATCAAAGTACTCATCCCAGCCGTCCAGCCGCGCACCCGTGCGCACGGCCTCTTCCAGGACGGCGCCCAGGCGGCGGTCGCCGCGCGCGAGGACAGCCTCCAGGCGGCTGAGGTCAGCGTCATGCCAGTTATACTCCACGCTCTTTGAGGGCATGGCTTCCTTCAAAAGGCGCTGACGGCGCATATACTCCTCCGGCGTGATCTGCTTCTCCCACTGGAAGGGTGTAAAGGGCTTGGGCACAAAGAAGGCCGTCGCCACATGGATGCGCACACCACGCTTTTTGTTGCTGGCGTGCTCGCGCCACGTCTTCAAAATCTTATATACCAGCTCCGCAATCCCGAGGACGTCCTCGTCCGTCTCCGTCGGCAGGCCGAGCATAAAATAGAGCTTGACATTATTCCAGCCGCCCTCAAAGGCGTTGGCGCAGGTGGTGAGGATTTCCTCCTCCGTGACGTTTTTGTTGATTGCGTCGCGCAGGCGCTGTGTCCCTGCCTCCGGAGCGAAGGTCAGGCCGCTTTTGCGCACCTTTTGCAGGCGCTGCATCAGCTCACGGGAGAAATTATCCGCGCGCAGAGAGGGCACGGAAAGATTGATCTTCCGCGGCTCGCAGTAATCGAGCATGCTGTCCGCCAGCTCCGGAAGGCAGCGGTAATCCGATGTAGAAAGGCTGGAAAGCGTGATCTCGCTGCTGCCGGAGTGCTCCAGCAGGCCGATGGTCTGGCGCAGCAACTCCTGCGGCGAGCGCGGCCGCACCGGGCGGTAGCAGAAGCCCGCCTGGCAGAAGCGGCAGCCGCGGATGCAGCCGCGCATGACCTCGAGATTCGCGCGGTCATGGACGATCTCCGTATTGGGTACGATCATGTCCGTGGGATACAGTGCATCGTCCAGATTCTGAATGATGCGCTTGGTCACCGTCTGCGGCGCGCCGTGCAGCGGACGGGCGGCGGCAAGCGTGCCGTCGTCATGATAGGTATGCTCATAAAAGGAGGGAACATATACGCCGGGGATCTTTGCCACCTCCAGCAGGAAGGACTGCTTGTCCCACTGCTCCCGCTTTGCGCGGCGATAGAGCTCCACAACCTCCGGATCGACCTCCTCGCCCTCACCGAGGATGAAAAGGTCGATAAAATCCGCCAACGGCTCGGGATTATAGACGCAGGCGCCGCCGGCAAATACCATATGCTCCAGGCCGGTGCGCTCAGAGGCGCGCATGGGGATATTGCCCAGCCGCAGCATGTTGAGAATGTTCGTGTAGCTCATCTCATAGCCGACGGTAAAGGCAATCATGTCAAAGCATTCCAGCGCGTCGCCGCTTTCCAGCGCATAGAGCGGAATGCCGTTTTTCCGCATGGCATCCTCCATGTCGCCCCAGGGGGCAAACACACGCTCACACCAGACACCCTCCATGCGGTTGAGCACCGCATAGAGAATGCGCATGCCAAGATTGGACATGCCGATTTCATAGGTGTCCGGAAAACAGAAGGCAACGCGCAGGTCAACCTCTGCGCGTTCCTTCACGATCTGATGGTATTCCCCGCCGACGTAGCGCGCAGGCTTCTGCACCGTCGGCAGGATGCGTTCCAATTTGCTTGTCATACTTCCTCTTTTTCTCTCAGTTGGAGCAGGTACTGGCCGTAGTCCGTCATCTTCAGCTCCTGTCCGAGGGCATGCAGCTGCTCATCCGTAATAAAGCCCTGCTGCCAGGCAATTTCCTCCGAGCAGGCGATGTACAGGCCCTGGCGCGTCTGCACAGCCTCGACATACTGTGCCGCATTCAGCATTCCCTCAGGCGTGCCGGTGTCCAGCCACGCAACGCCGCGGCCCATCAGCTCCACATGCAGCTTGCCCTGCTTCAGGTAAAGCTCGTTCAGCGCCGTGATCTCCAGCTCACCGCGTGCCGAGGGCGTCAGGGTTTTGGCCAGCGCAGCGGCGTTTTCGTCATAGAAATACAGGCCGGGCACAGCAAAGCGGGACTTCGGATGCGCAGGCTTTTCCTCGATGGAGAGGACGTTATGGTTTTTATCAAAAGCGACCACGCCATAGGCGCTGGCGTTCTTCACGGGATAGCCAAAGACCGTTGCGCCCGTTTTGCGCTCCACAGCCGCATGCAGCAGCGGCTCCAGATTGCCGCCATAGAACAGATTATCGCCCAGCACAAGGCAGGAGCGGTCACCCGCGATAAACTCCTCGGCAATCAGAAAAGCGTCGGCAATGCCGCGCGCAACCTTCTGCACACCGTAGGAAATAGAAACGCCGAATTGGCTGCCGTCGCCCAGAAGGCGCTGGTACGCCGTCAGATCCGGCGGCGCCGTGATGACGATAATCTCGCGGATGCCCGCCTGTAGGAGCACGGACAAGGGATAATAGATCATCGGCTTATCATAGATCGGAATCAGCGGCTTGGAAACCGCCTTCGTCATGGGATAGAGGCGGCTGCCCTTGCCGCCGGCGAGAATGATACCCTTCATTGTGTTGCCCTCCTATCATAGTAGCGCAAAATTTCAAGCGCGGTGTGCAGCTGCAAGACGCGCAGCTCCGGCGGCAGACGGTCCAGCTCGCCAACCGGCTCAATGTTATAGGTTCCGGCGTAGCCGATTTCATGCAGGGCAGCAAAAATTGCGCTCCAATCCAGTCTGCCGTAGCCTGGGAAGAGGTGCAGATCCTCAAAAATCGGGGAAATGTAACCGTAATTGTCGTTCAGATGCAGCGTTCCGAGCAGGCTGCCATAGCTGCGGATCATCTCCGGCACGTTCTGACCGGCGATGTTGGCATGGCCGGTGTCCAGGCAGATGCGAACGCGTTCGCTGTCCAGCCGCCGCACCAGCTCCAGCATGTCCTCCGCGCGGGTATAGGGCATGGGTGGGTCGCCCGGCTTCTGCACATGACGGTAATCGAACGTATTTTCCAGCTGGATGACGATGTCAAATTTCTCCGCCAGCGGCAGAAGCTCACGGAACCACCGTTCATTCCAGTCATGCAGCCGTGCGTGGAAGGAAGCATCCGGGCAGCGAAAGAGATACAAAACCGGATGAAAAATCAGCTTGCGGCAGCCGAGAATGTGACAGGCCTCCATCGTCCGCGCGTAGATTTCATAGGGGGATTCATAGTGAAAGTCCTCTGCAGCAAGCTGCTCCCAGGAGGCGTGCGCCTGCAAAACCGGCAGCCCGAGCCGCTCGGCATGCTCCCGCACGCTCTGCGTCCATTCGCGCCAGTTCTCCTGCCGCAGCGGCGAATCCAGCGGACGGCTGTAGACGCTGAGGGGAAAATCGAGGCCGTCGAAGCCTGCGTCGTGGATGGTCTGCATGGCGGCGGTGACGGTGGTCGTTTTGCAGAAATGGGACATTGCGCTGGTATAGATCATAGGTCTTCTCCGAATGTTTTTCCGGCAGATACATAGAATATAGCCGGTTTCTTCTATTGACATATTCCTAAATTCAGTATATCATCAAGGCAAGGATTTGTCAATTTTCATCTTGGGAGGCTGCCATGAGTTTCAGGGATCGCACACGCGCACTTTACCGGCGGATTCGCCGCTTTGCCCAGCGCATTGCCTCCTACCACGTCTCCCTGTACGCGGCGAATGCCTCGTTTTATATCATTCTGTCCGTTTTCCCGGCGGTAATTCTGATTCTCAGCCTGCTGCCGCACACCGTTTTCTCCACAACGGACCTCATCCGCACGCTGGAGGGCGTCATTCCGAGTATTCTGGAGCCGCTTTTGGACTATGTCATCCGCGATTTGAGCGCGTCAAGCACGGTGACGCTCGCCTCCGTCTCGGCGCTGGTCGCCGTGTGGTCCTCATCAAGGGGCGTCTACTGCATCCAGGTCGGCCTGAATGCCATCTGCGGCGTGCGCGAAAGCCGCAGCTTTCTGCACATGCGGCTCATCAGCATGCTGTATATGATCTTCCTTCTGGCTGCGCTTCTTCTGACGCTGGCCATTCATATGTTCGGTCAGCAGCTTCTGGCCTTCTTTCTCAGCAGCTCTCTGCCGTTTCTCCAGTTTCTGGCAAAGATTCTGCAATTTCGCGGGCTGCTGCTTCTGATCGTCCTGAGTCTTCTGTTCATCGCCATTTTCTGTGTTTTCCCGAACCGCCGCTGTGCGCCGCGGCGCACCTTCCCCGGCGCAGTCGGCGCAGCCCTTGGCTGGCTGGTCTTCACGGAGATTTTTTCCTACTATGTAAAAAACTTCAGCGCTTACTCCGCCTTTTACGGCAGCCTGTCCGCCGCTGCTGCGGCGATGCTCTGGCTGTATATCTGCATTTCCATTCTGTTCTACGGCTGTGTCTTCAATCAGCTGCTTGAGCGCCGGAGGATGTAAAATATCCCCGCAGGAGACCCTGCGGGGATTTTCCTCTTACTTTCTGCAAAAAGACATGCAGTCGGTGCACTGATCGACCGTCGGATCGGCCTCATGCGTGCCGACCTGGATGCGCTCGAGAGAGCAGTAGTTTTCTCTGTCGCAGTGGTGCTTGCACTGAGAAACGGTGCAGGCGATGCAGTGATTGGCGTTGCAGTTCATACCGGATTCCTCCTAAATCAAAAATACAGGACGCTTTGCCCTGCGCCTAGTTTGCGCAGAACGTCTGTAAATAGCATTGGAAAAATTCGGAATTTTGCACCGGGAATCCGGAATTGACATTCGTTCCAGTGCTTTGTATAATAAATGCAGCCGCACGGTCTGCGCGGAGGGAGCTCCCGCCGGCAGCCACATTTTATGATATGTCCGGCGCAGCCGCGCCGTGCCGTCGAGGAGGTAATTTCCATGATCAAGGTTGCGCCGTCCATTCTGTCCGCAGATTTTGTCAACCTGGAGCGTGACATCCGCAAGCTTTCGGAAACCGGCGTGGACTATGTCCATGTGGACGTGATGGACGGTATTTTCGTGCCGAATATCACCATTGGCATTCCCGTCGTCGCCGCGATCCGGCGCATCACTGCTCTGCCGCTGGATGTGCATCTGATGATCGACCGGCCGATTCGCTACATCGATCAATTCTGCAAGGCGGGCAGCGACCTTCTCACCGTCCACGTAGAAGCGGACACGCCCGAAAACACGCTGGAGGCGCTGAAAAAAATCCGCGCAAACGGTGTCCGCGCAGCTGTCTCCATCAAGCCGAACACCCCCGCGGAGGCGGTACTCCCCTTCCTGCCGCTGTGCGACCTGATCCTGATGATGACGGTAGAGCCTGGCTTCGGCGGTCAGGCCTTTATGGAGCACCTGATGCCCAAGCTGCGCCAGCTCCGCGCGTATATCGACGCAGAGAATCCCGCCTGTGAGCTGGAGGTAGATGGCGGCGTGAATGAGGTCACGGCAAAAATCTGCCGCGCAAACGGCGCGAACGTCCTTGTCGCGGGCAGCGCATATTTCAAATCTGCCGACCCTGCCGCCTTTGTCCGGGCCCTAAAAGCATAAAGCAAAACCACCGGCTGAGCCGGTGGTTTTTTATCTCAGCCAGTCGCGCAGCTTTTGCAGCCATTCCAGCGTCTTGAAGCGCAGCTCGAATTCTTCCTCGCCGCCGGTAATAAGCTGTGTCTCATCAGCATCAAAGCCGCCGGTCTGCGCATACTCCGCAACCTCCTGCGAGGTCGCTGCCGTGCAAAGCGAGGGAAACACGACGCACCACCAGTTGTGCCCCTGTGCATTGCCGATATTGACGCGCAGCGCCGGGTATTCTCCCGCAGGGAGGGTAAAGGTATCATAGTAACGCGTCTCAAAATCCTCGACGCCCAACGTCGCCCGTGCCTGGTAGCCACTGTGCTCCGCGTCGAGCACCGCCTGCGCCGCCTGAGTGATTTCCTCGAGATGCGCGCCGATGGTTTCTCTTGCCTGCGCGGCGGTCGCGCAATTGTCCGTAAGCTGTCCGACCTTCTCCAGTACGGCATCCCTGACGCGCAGCTTCTGCGCCTGGTCGTCCACGGAATCGGAATTTGCAACCACATGCAGCCGCACGGTCTTCTCCGCCAGCGCTCGCTGTTCGAGCAGCGTCTGTCCGGCATAAAGCCCCGCCGCCATCAGCGCCACCGTCAAAAGCCATGCAAGAATTCTCATTTTCATAAAAAACACCGTCCATATGTAGGATTTACCCACAGTATGGACGGTATTTTCTCGTTTTAAACGTTTTTTGCAATAAAAACGTCGGGGTAGTTTTCCTTCAGCATCGTGCATGCAACGGCGGCATATTCAAACGAATCGAAAATGCCGAACACCGCCGAGCCGCTGCCGGTCATCTGCGCGCCGTAGGCGCCATAGGTCATCATGATGGAGCGGATATAATTGATCTCCGGGTTTTCCGGCGACACCGCCTCCTCGAAGACATTGCCGAGCGCCTTTCCGACCGCCTCCAGATCGCCGCTCAAAAGCGCGGAGCGCATCTGCTGCGCGTCCGGATGCGCCGTGACGGGCGTTTCGTCGAGCTTACGGTAAAGCTCCGGCGTGGAGAAGGAAAGCTGCGGCTTGCAGACGACATAGAACATCTCCGGGGCATCGGCCAGCTTGGTCAGACGTTCGCCCCTGCCCTCCACCAGCGCCGTGCCGCAGAGAACGCAGAACGGGACGTCGGAGCCAACCTGTGCGCCCAGCTCGCTCAGCGCGTAAACGGAAAGCGGATAGTCATGCTGCCGGTTCAGAGCACGCAGCACCGCCGCGGCGTCCGCGCTGCCGCCGGCCAGACCGGCCTGGCTGGGGATGCGCTTGGTCAAGCGGATCTCCAACCCCTCCGGCCGGCCGCCGAGATTGCGGTAAAAGCACTCGGCTGCCTTCCAGGCAAGGTTCGTCTCATCCGTGGGAATGTCCTCCCTGTCGCAGACAATGCGCCAGCCCGCTTCCTCAGGGAAACGGATTTCCACATCATCACGGATGGAGATGGTCTGCATGACGGAGCTGATGTCGTGATAGCCGTCCGGGCGTTTGCCCAGAACGTCAAGCGTGAGGTTGATTTTTGCGAATGCACCTTCGGTGAGTGTTGTCATTTAATTTTTCTTCCTTCGAGATAGTAGCGCTTTTCGCGGCTGTGACCCATGGAGAAGGTCTTGCGCGGCAGAATGCCGTCGGCAATAACGCCGCGGAAGAGCTGGCTCTTGCCCATGGCAGGCAGGAGGAAACCGATCGCATTCTCCTGCATTGCCAGTGCGATGAGCGCGTCGTCGTCATGGATATAGTCGATTTCGCCCTTGTTTTCCTTGAGGTAAGCATCCAGGAAGCCCTGAAGCACACCGACGGCAAGCTGGCTCTTCGCCGGATCCAGATGCAGCACACCGGAGGCCTCGCCGCTGAACCATTTGACCTCATAGCCCTCTTCTGCGCAGGCCGTTTCCTCCAGCGCATGCAGCAAAGCGGCCGGGTCGCAGTGCGTGATCACGCGGTGGATCGGCTCGAAAACCTGCGCAGGATCGTGGATGTTTTCCAGCTCAACAAGCGCATAGCGCGCCGGATGGTTGGAGAGGTCCACGCCGGGATTCTGCTTCTTGAGCTCCTCATAGCAGGACTTTGCCGTTGCGAGGGAGTGATTGCCGTCGCCCACGGCGAAGACCACGGGCGTGCCCTTCAGCCCCTCGTATTTCTTTCCGACATTCGCGGTATACTCGGTCAGGCGAGCATTGAAGGCCGCTGCCTCTTCGCCGTCCACAAGCCAACCGGCGATGTGGCCGCCGCCCTCCATCAGATCGAAATCATACAGCTTTTTCAGAGCATCCTTGTGCGCGGCAATCGGCTCGATGAGAACCTTTTCATCGTCGTCGCAGAGCATCAGAATGTGCGGCAGCTCAATGGGAGCGTCGCGGCGCACGCGCATGCGCGGCGGGATACGCTCAACGACCGTCTTCTCCGTTGCGCGGATGGCAGAGGTAGAGCCGGTGGAATAGTCATAGGCGTCCAGATCAACCATGCCGACCAGGCCCTCGCGGATCGTGCCGTTTTCCAGCGTCCGCTCCACATAGACAAAGGCGTCCTTCAGCGTCTCAAATACGCCGGAGTCCAGATATTCCTTCATGGTCTGATTGATAAGCCTGGTATGCGCAGCCTCCTGCGGCGTGCCAAGCTCGGCCTCGGGGAGGATGAGGTTAATGGTCGAGGGTGCACCCTCGGCGTTCTTGCGCACGCGCTCCCAGTACGCGGGGTCAGAGGTAAACTGGTCGCAGGCAATAACTGCCCACTTCTCCATGGAATCTACCTGCGGGAAGAGAATATCTGCCGGCAAAAATGCGTTCATAGGAAAACCGCCTTTCAAAGTTCTTTTGATATCATTATTATAGCGCAAAGCCCCCCTTTTTCCTAGCCCCTTGCACCTCGTGATTTTTGACAAATTTCGGCAAAATTTTTTAGTATATCTAACAATTTTTTAGTCCATACTATCCACAGCCATAGAAGGGAGGAAGCATTATGGACACCTTTGCATTGATTCTGAGCATCATCGGTTCTCTGAACTGGGGCCTGGTCGGTATTTTCAAATTTGACCTCGTCGCCTGGATTTTCGGAGGACAGACCTCGGCAGTCAGCCGCATTATCTACACCATCGTCGGCCTGGCCGGACTGTGGTGCATCTCGTTTTTGTTCCGCAAAAAAGCGCTGGCCAGCGCGGAGGACATGTGACAAACAAGGCTGTCTCATGCGAGACAGCCTTGTTATTTTTGATATTCTCCCATTCTGCACCCGATGCTGCGCAGCCCGGTATGCTTCAAGCCGAGCAGTCGGTCCATCTCCTCCGCCGCGTTTTCATAGCGTCCGGCGGTGTGGTGGATCAGAATGTAATCCGCTTCCCGAATTTTCCCCGCCGCGCATCTACAAAAGCGCCGCACCGGTGCAGCAAGCGCGAAAACCCAAATCGGCGAGCAAATGGTAACGTGTTCATAGGCCGGCAAATCCAATTCAACCGGCTCGATGGGCATTTCCCAGCGGTGCATCCCGTAGCGGCCGCACCACCAGAAGCCCAGCGTTCCCTCCGTCCGCTCCGCAGCCCTGATCTCATATACCGCAGCGCCCGTGCGCTCCGCCTCCATATACGCCTGCTTTTCCACATAGCCAAGGCGGGAAAAATAGACCACCAGCCGCTTGGGATTCCTGCCGATATTGGAATACTCCTCACGATCGACGTGGAACGCCTCCTGTTTGGAAAACACCCACGCCGCATAGCCGGTCGCCGCCTGGCAGAAGCCGAAAACGAAATAGATCGTGGACATAAAATTCAGCGGGAACATGTAAAACTGGATACAAATCCAGAGCATCAGCGTCACGCCGAAGATGCCGCCAAGAATTACGCCGGACTTTTTCCTGGCGAAGAGCAGCGCTGCCGCTGTCAGGTTCGTCAGGCCGTTGACGATCAAGAGCGCCCAACCTGAAAAGGTTAAATCCTGAAAAATGATCTCCGCAAAGGGCAGCTTCTGGAAATACGGCAGCATTGCATCCATGCCCATCGCCTTCCCGCTCGGGTCGATCAGCATCCCCATTGCGCCCGCAACCGCGCCGATGCCGATAAACAGCGTCCAAAAAATTAAAAATCGCCGCGCGATACGAAATCTTGAATGTGGTTTCATTATTTCATCTCCATTGTCGAGTAAAAAAAGCGCTTTGCCTTTCAGCAAAGCGCTTTTGAAGATCAAAGCAAATTGGAAATCAATAGCCTCTTCTCTTGTTCTTACGAGCAGCTTCGGACTTCTGCTTCCGCTTGAGACTCGGGCTGACATAGTGCTCTCTCTTCTTGACCTCAGCGATCACGCCATCCTTGGCGCAGCTACGCTTGAAGCGCTTCAGAGCGCTCTCCAGAGACTCGTTCTCTTTTACGCGAATTTCAGACATCGATTTCCCTCCCTCCGGCGCATCCGGCTCAATCCAGGATGCTTTCAGGGCCGCTACAACGGCGATAATTATTATAGACGCATACCGGCAAAAAGTCAAGCAATATCTACAAATTTTTTATGGAATTTCTTGTTTCTGCCATTTTGCGCACTGCGAACAGAAATCCGGGGACATTCGTCCCCGGATTTTCATTATTTTACGATCAGATTGACAAGCTTATTCTTCACGACGATCGTCTTGACGATACTGCCGCCCTGCTTTTCCAGGAAACGGGCGATCTTCTCATCGGAGGTCGCCGCCGCGATGACCGTCTCGTTGTCCAGATCGGCGGCCACGTGAATGGTGCCGCGGAGCTTTCCGTTGACCTGCACAGCCATATCGATCTCGGAGTCCTTGCACTTTGCCTCGTCATAGACCGGCCAGGCGGAAACGGAGCAGATGCCCTCAAAGCCGTGGAGCTGCCAGATCTCGTCGCAGATGTGCGGCGCAAACGGGCTGAGCAGCTGCAAAAGCGTCTTCAATTCCGCTGCGTTGCAGCCGTTGTCCGTCAGCGTAGAGGTCAGGGTCATGAGCGCCGCCAGTGCGGTATTGCCCTTGAGCGCATCGATGTCGGACGTGACCTTGCGGATGGTCTTGTGGAGAATCGCCTCGTTCTTCTTGGAATAGGCCGTCTCGTGATCCGTCACCGTCTCGGCCAGATTCCAAACCTTATCGAGGAAGCGCTTGCAGCCCTTGACGGCGTTCGTCGCCCAGGTTGCCGCTTTTTCAAAGTCGCCGATGAAGATGATATAGGTACGCATGGTGTCCGCGCCATATTCGCGGATGACATCCGTCGGGTTGATAACATTCCCGCGGGATTTGGACATCTTGATGCCGCCCTCGCCAAGGATCATGCCATGGCTCGTGCGCTTGGCATAGGGCTCCTTCGTCGGCACGACGCCAATGTCATAGAGGAACTTGTGCCAGAAGCGGGAGTAGAGCAGGTGCAGCGTGGTGTGCTCCATGCCGCCGTTATACCAGTCCACGGGGCTCCAGTATTTCAGCGCCTCAGGGCTTGCCAGCGCCTCGTCGTTGTGCGGATCCATATAGCGCAGATAGTACCAGGAGGAGCCGGCCCACTGGGGCATGGTGTCCGTTTCGCGCTTTGCCGGGCCGCCGCAGCACGGACAGGTGGTGTTCACCCAATCGGTGATGTTCGCAAGCGGAGAATGTCCGTCGTCCGTCGGCTCATAGCTCTCGACCTCGGGCAGCAGCAGCGGCAGATCCTTCTCATCCAGCGGAACGGTGCCGCACTTCGGGCAGTGGACGATGGGGATGGGCTCGCCCCAATAGCGCTGACGGGAGAAGACCCAGTCGCGCAGCTTGAAGTTGACCTTTGCCTCGCCGATCCTCTTCTCTTCCAGATAGGCAACGATCGCCTTTTTCGCCTCTTCCACGCTCATGCCGTCGAGGAAGCCGGAATTGACCATCACGCCGGTTGCGCAGTCGGTAAAAGCAGCCTCTTGCACATTGCCGCCCTTGACGACCTCAATGATCTCACAGCCGAACTTCTTGGCAAAATCCCAGTCACGGTCATCGTGCGCAGGAACCGCCATAATTGCGCCGGTACCGTAGGTCGCAAGGACATAGTCGGAGATGAAAATCGGAATTTCCTTCCCGTTGACGGGGTTGACGCCCATCACGCCGCGCAGCTGCACGCCGGTCTTTTCCTTGGAAAGCTCGGTGCGCTCAAAATCGGATTTCGCTGCGGCGGCCTTCTGGTATTCCTTCACCTCGTCCGCGTTTTCCAGGCGCTCCATCCACTTTTCCACAAGCGCATGCTCCGGAGAGAGCACCATGTAGGTTGCGCCGAAGAGTGTATCCGGGCGGGTGGTATAGACCACGATGTCGTCGCCAAGGGTGCTGCCGAAGCGCACCTCTGCACCCGTGGAGCGGCCGATCCAGTTGCGCTGCTGGATCTTCACGCGCTCGATGTAATCCACATCGTCCAGATCGTCCAGCAGGCGCTGCGCGTATTTCGTAATGCGGAGCATCCACTGACTCTTTTCCTTGCGGACGACCGGACTGCCGCAGCGCTCACAGACGTTTTCCACAACCTCTTCGTTGGCAAGCACGCACTTGCAGGAGGTGCACCAGTTCACCGGCATCTTCGCCTTGTAGGCAAGGCCGTTTTTGTAGAGCTGGAGGAAAATCCATTGCGTCCACTTATAATACTTCGGATCTGTCGTGTTGATCTCGCGGTCCCAGTCAAAGCTGTAGCCCAGCGCCTGAAGCTGGCCGCGGAAGGTCTTGATGTTGTTTGCCGTCACAATGGCGGGATGAATATGATTCTTGATTGCGTAGTTTTCCGTCGGCAGGCCGAAAGCGTCGTAGCCCATGGGGAACAGGACATTCTCGCCCTGCATGCGGTGCTTTCTTGCAATCACGTCCATCGCCGTATACGGGCGGGCATGGCCGACATGCAGTCCCGCGCCGGAGGGATACGGGAACTCGATCAGCGCATAGAACTTCTTCTTATCCGAGCCGGTTTCCGCCTTGTAAAGCTCCTTATCCGCCCAGATTTTGTGCCATTTGCTTTCAATGGCGGTAAAATCGTATTTCACTTTCCTTCCTCCTCAAAAGAGACCGGAATTTGCGTTGCGTCGTTCCAGAGGCGCTCCAAATCGTAGAACTCGCGAGTCTCATTGGTAAACACATGGATCACCACGCAGCCGAAGTCCAGAAGGACCCAGGTGCCGCCGCGATGTCCCTCGCGGTGCAGCAGCGACTCGCCCATTTCCTCGACGGCAGCCTCGGCCGCGTCGCAGAGCGTTTTAACGTGGGTGTTGGAGGTGCCGG
The DNA here is from genome assembly GCA_934622035.1 of uncultured Oscillospiraceae bacterium. Classification (GTDB taxonomy): domain Bacteria; phylum Bacillota; class Clostridia; order Oscillospirales; family Oscillospiraceae; genus JAZOXB01. The sequence goes on along the minus strand of CAKTVG010000004.1, from coordinate 22,738 downwards.
TGCAGATCAGAAAATAATCTGCAATGCTGGTCACGTCTCCGACCTCCAGCAGGCGGATATCAATGCCCTTTCTGTCGTCCAATGCCTTTGCGGCGCGCAGGGCAATCTGTTTCGGTGTATACTGCATGCTTCTGCTCCTTCCTGTCAGCCCTCGCCGGTTTCCGTCGGTTCGGGCTCCGGTGTGGTCGGTTCTGTATCTGTAGGCTCCGGTTCCGTCGGGACGGTCGGTTCGGTGTCCGTCGGATCGGTGGGCGGGTCTGTGGGCGGTTCGGGATCCGTCGGAACCGTCGGGTCGGTAGAGGGCTCCGGCTCCGTCGGCACGGTCGGATCGGTGGACGGCTCCGGCTTCGGGTCGGTCGGATCCACGCGCGGCTCGGTATCCGAGGTGTTGCTGCTGACCGCCTGGCGGATATTCAGGTCATAAATCGACAGCGGATTATTCTTATCGGGGTTAAAATGCTCGTTGAGTATCTTGAGCGTTGCGTTGGGATACAGCTCGTAATAGTCGCCGCCGTCCACGCGGACGCCCTCGCCGGGCAGCGTCACGGTGTACATCTCGTCAAAGTTGCACTTCGTCAGCCGCTGGGCAAAATAGATGATATTGCCGATGGTCAGATCGGTGCGGACATAGTCCGCGAAAATCTTCGCATACTGCGGAATCTGCGAAATGGATACCGTCTCAATGCACTTTTTTGCCAGCGCCTTCAGGAAATCCTGCTGCACCTCCGTGCGGCGGATATCGGCCGTGGCATAGCCGGAACGGTAGCGGCAGAGCTGAATGGCATGCGCGCCGTCAAGCGTCTGCCAGCCCTTTTGCAGGTGGATATACAGATCCTGCGTCGGGTCGTCGTAGTTCATGTTCATCGGCACCTCGACATAGACGCCGCCGACCATATCAACAATCTTCTCAAAGGCTTCGAGATCGACGAGCACATAGCCGTCCACCCAGATGCCGAAGGTATTGCCGATCTTGTCGATGAGAGCCTTGACGCCCTTCTCGCCCATGCCGGCAGAGCCGTAGACGGAATTGATCTTCGGCAGATAGTAGTTGCCGTAAATATAGGTGTCGCGCGGGATGCTCATCAGGGACACGCTGTTCGTGCCGGTGTCCAGATTGGCCACGATGATGGTATCCGTTCTGCCGCCGTCACCGTCGGTGCCGCAGATGAGAATGTTGAAAATACCGTCGTTCGTGTCCGGGATCGTGTCGCTGCCGTCCTCGCCCTGCGGGAGAGAGGAGGTGCTGCTGTTGGGATCCACGTTGGCATTGATATTGGGATTCTTTCTGCCTGACGGCGCACCGACCGCGTTGCTATAGAGAATGGACAGGCAGGCAACGACGGAAGCGAAGAAAATGCAGATGCACAGGCTGAGCAGAATAATTCCCTTCGTCTTTCCGCTCATGCCGGCGCGCGCCGCCTTTTCAATGTACTGCGGCTCGCGGCGAGCCGGGGCGGCATCGCTGCTGCTTCGCGCATTGCGCCGCTTACGGCTGCTGTTTCCGAAAAGCTTCATGTTTCAGACATCCTTTCTTTGTAATCGTCCAATGCAGCCTGAGAGTTGGCATCAACCTCTCTGCCCTGCCTGCGCAGCTGGCCGATGGACATCTCCAGGCCAAGGACCATCGCAGCGTCAAGACTGGTCTTCGCCGCCTCACGCAATTGCTCCACGCCGGGGAAATCGCGGTTCGGCTCCATATAATCTGCAAGATAGATGATTTTTTCCAGCGGGGTCATGTTCGCCTTGCCGGTCGTATGCCAGCGGATGGCATCGCAGACCGTCTCGTCCTCTCCGAACACACGCCCGGCAATTGCCGCGCCGGTCTTTGCGTGCAGGAGCTTGGCGTTCCGCCGCTCGAAATCTGTGCATAGAATACCACATTTTTCGCACAAATTCAACTGCTCCTCCGGCTTGAGCGCTTTTGTAATGTCGTGCAGAATGCCCGCCCGCGCAGCAATGTCGGGATTCTCGCCGTAGCGCAGGGCAAGCTCCCGCGCCGTGGCGCTGCATCCGGCGGCGTGCGGCATGCGTTTAGCGTCGTGCAGGCTCAGGCTCACGCGCGACAGCTCGTCAAACGGCAGCTGCCGCAGGTCGTGCCCGACATAGTACAGTCTGCGCCGGACGATCTCTTCGTATACCATAGGTGGAAGATAGTCCTCGCCAAAGCCGAAAGCAAGAAATGCCCGCGCCGAGGTCGAGGAAATGGGCACATAGGCGTTTTCCAGCATCACAATTCTCGCCGCAAACTGCGCCTGAAGCTTTTCTCGCTGAGCGGCAAGCTTCATTGCATCGTCCGCAGCGCGGTGCGCAACCACAAGCGTTGCCTCCTGCGTGATTCTCTCCGGGCAGTGCCATTTTTCAAAGGAAAAGAACATGTCCGTCCCCATCAGGAAAAACAGCTCGTCGCCCGGAAAGCGCCGCCGCAGCTCCAGCACGGTATCGGAGGTGTAGCTTGCGCCCTCGCGGCGCAGCTCCATGTCGCTGACGCTCACGCGCGGCAAGCCGAAGCAGGCCAGCTGCGTCAGAAGCAGCCGGGTATCCGCGTCCGGAGAGTTCGCGCTCAGATGCTTATGCGGCGGTTGTGCCGCGGGAATCACAAAGAGCTGATCGAGCGCCAGCTTTACCTGAAACTCGCGCAGCGCCAGAACATGGCCGCGGTGCGGCGGATTGAAGCTGCCGCCAAAAATGCCTATTTTCGCCATTGCTTATTTCTTCCCGTTTCTGCGGTCGATGGCCGCCTGAATGGCCGCCTGCCGGAAATACTCATTGCGCTTTTCGCGCATTTCCTTCGCCTGACGGCGGCGCTCCTGCGCGCCGCGGCGCACGGGATTTTCCGCCTTTTTCTTCAGAAGCCGTGCTGCGCGCGCAGCCTCCTGCGCCTTCTTTTCCGATTTGCGGTAGATTACGAACTTCGAGCCGACCGTTTGAATGCCGTCGGCGCCGAGGGCCTCGCAAAGCGCGTCTGACACCTCGCGGGCGCTCAGAAGCGCAGTCTCAAGCACGCGCCCCTTGACCAGCTCACGCGCGGCAAGCTGAGTTTTCGCTTCCTCAATAACCTGCTCGGTCACGCCGCCCTTGCCGACCATGAGGGTCGTTTCCAAGGTATTTGCCTCCGCGCGCAGCTCTGCGCGCTGTTTACTCGTCAGCATCCCATTGCTCCTCTCTGATTTTCTTCGCCAGCAGCTCGAGCGCTCTGGCACGGTGGGAAATCCGGTTCTTTACCTCGGCGGGCATCTGTGCAAAGGTGCAGTCCTCTTCCGGCACATAGAAAACCGGGTCATAGCCGAAGCCGTTTTCACCCTGCGGCGCGGTCAGGATTTGGCCGGGGCACTCACCGCGTGCGACGATTTTCCGTCCGTCCGGCAGCAGCAGCGTAATCACGCTGACAAAGTGCGCGTTCCGGTTGCTCTTCCCTTCCATATTTTGCAGCAGCAGCTCCAGCCTCTCGCGGTCCGTGTGCAGGCCGCCATAGCGCGCCGAATGCACGCCGGGCGCACCGCCCAGCGCATCGACCATCAGGCCGGAATCGTCCGCCACCGTCGCGCAGCCGCCGGCATCCAGCGTCGCGCGCGCCTTGATATAGGAATTCTCTTCAAACGTCTCACCGTTTTCCTCCGGGTCGACGTGCAGGCCCGCCTCTTTTAGTGAGCAGACCTCAAAGCCGAGATGAGAAAGAATCGCATCCAGCTCCTGCACTTTGTGAGCATTATTGCTTGCAACGATCAGCTTCATCACAGCGCCCCCAGGCAGCGGCGCTGCATCTGCGTCAGAACGGCGTTGCCCTTGCGGCAGAGCGCAACGAGCTTACGCTGCTCCTCTACGGTAAAGGGACGGCCCTCGCCCGTCGCCTGAAGCTCAATCAGGTCGCCCTCGGCGGTCATGACGCAATTGAGGTCGACCAGCGCGCGGGAGTCCTCCTCATAGCACAGGTCGAGCATTGCCTCATTGCGCACGATCCCTGCGGAAATACCGGAGACATAGGTGCGCAGCGGCATCTGCGTAATCTTTCCCTGCTCGAGAAGCTTCCGGCAGGCCAAGGCCAGCGCGATAAAGCCACCGGTCACGGACGCCGTGCGCGTGCCGCCATCGCCCTGCAAAACATCGCAGTCGATGGTAACGGTCCTCTGGCCGAGCGCCTCGAGATCCGTTGCGCTGCGCAGGCTGCGGCCGATCAGCCGCTGAATTTCCGCGCTGCGTCCGGAGAGCTTCAGCTTGGAAATATCGCGCTTGCTGCGCTCACGGTTGGCCCGCGGAAGCATGGAATACTCCGCAGTCACCCAGCCGCCGCTGGTCACGTGGAGCGGAACGCGCTCCTCCACGGAGGCGTTGCAAAGCACCATCGTGTCGCCGATTTCGATCAGGCAGCTGCCCTCTGCGAACTTGGAAAAGCCCAATGTGACCTTCACCTGCCGCATTTCGTCTGCCGCTCTGCCATCCGTTCTCATCCGTTGTTTCCTCCTTAAATCAGCGCGTCGATAAACGCTCTCGCGTCAAAGGGCATCAGATCGTCCATCTGCTCGCCCACGCCGATGTATTTTACGGGAATTTGCAGGCTGTCCGCCACGGCCACGACAATGCCGCCCTTGGCGGTGCCGTCGAGCTTGGTCAACGCAATGGCCGTCACACCTGCGATTTCCTTAAACTGCTTGGCCTGCATCAGGCCGTTCTGGCCCGTCGTGCCGTCGAGCACCAACAAAACCTCCTTGTCCGCACCGGGCAGCTCGCGGTCAATGATGCGCGCAATTTTCCCCAGCTCGTTCATAAGATTGGCTTTGTTATGCAGCCGTCCTGCCGTGTCGCAGAGGATCACGTCCGTGCCTCTGGCCTTTGCCGCGGCAATTGCGTCATAGACGACCGCCGCAGGGTCTGCGCCCTCATGCTGCCGTACGATGTCCACGCCGGAACGGTTCGCCCAGATCTCCAGCTGATCCGCCGCCGCCGCGCGGAAGGTATCCGCCGCGCAGAGCAGCGCCTTTTTCCCCTGCTGTGTAAGCGCGTGGGACAGCTTGCCGATCGTGGTCGTCTTACCGACGCCGTTGACGCCGATGACAAGGATGACCGAGGGCTTTGTGCTCAGGTGCAGCTGCGTATCGCCCACGTTCAGCATATCCACAAGGATATCCTTCAGGGCATTGCGAACCTCCTCTGCATCGTGCAGCTTTTCCTCCTTCACACGCTGGCGCAACAGCTCCACCGCCTTGCAGGACGTCTCCACGCCCATGTCCGCGAGGATCATGCTCTCTTCCAGCTCTTCGTAGAATTCGTCGTTCACTCCGGAAAAGCCGGAGAAGATTCCCCCGAAGGTGGAGGCCATAGCCGTTCTCGTCTTTTTCAGACCGTTTTTGATTTTTTCAAAGAAACCCATGTTATTCCTCCGTGATAATGCCGAGTGTCTGCTCCATCTCGTTGAGATTCAGGTGCAGGATCTTGGAAATGCCCTGCTCCTGCATGGTCACGCCATACAGGACGTCCGCCTCCTCCATCGTGCCGCGGCGGTGTGTAATGACAATAAACTGTGTGCTGCCGCTGAAGCCGCGCAGGTAACCGGCAAAGCGCTCAACATTACGGTCGTCCAATGCGGCGTCGATCTCGTCGAGCATGCAGAACGGCGTGGGCCGCACCTTCAAAATGGCGAAATACAGAGCAATGGCCACAAATGCCTTTTCGCCGCCGGACAGGAGCGTAATGGTTTTCAGCTGCTTTCCGGGCGGCTGGACGCGAATCTCGATGCCGCAGCTCAAGGGCTGGGATGCGTCCTCCAGCTCCAGCGAGGCCTTGCCTCCGCCGAACATTTCCGTAAAGGTCTGTCCGAAATAGGTGTTGATTTTGGCGAACTCGGTGGTAAAAATCTCCGTCATCTGCCTGGTGATATCCTGAATGATGCCCTCAAGGTCGCGCTTGGAGGTCAGAACATCGTCGCGCTGCCCCGTCAGGTATTCATAGCGCTCATTCACGCGGGCACATTCCTCGATCGCGCCGAGGTTCGGCGTGCCGAGGGCGGAAATCTTCTTGCGCAGCTCTGCCACGCGCTTGCTCGCCGCCGGTAGGCTCTCGATGTGCGCGGCAGCCTGCGGCGCCGTCGAGCGCGTCAGCTCGTAGTTCTCCCAGAGCTTGTCGATAATCTGCTTTTCCTCCATTTCGGCAGCAGACTTTTTCGCCTCCAGACGGGCGCTCTCGCGCTCCATGTTCAGAATATCGCGGTTTTTGTTCTGCGCTTCCTTCTCGGTCGCGGTTTTGCGTTCCTCGACCTTGCGCCGCTCCTCCAGCGCCGTTTTCAGCTCCTCCCGCTTGGCGTCCGTTGCGGTGGTCTGCGCGGCAAGCGCCTGCTCGCGTTCTGCGATTCTCTGCTCCAGCTCCGCAAGGCCGTCGGTATAGGTTTTTAAAAGCGCCTGCTTCTGCGCATGGTCGCCGCGCATTGCCTGCTCCAGACCGCGCAGGCGCTGGATGGAATCCTGTGCCGTCGTCTTTTCCGCATCCAGAGAGGCCGCGCGCATGCGGATCTCCGTCAGCCGCTCGGACAGGCGGTTGCTCTGCTCTGCTGCGACGCTCTGACCATCGGAAAGAACGGACAGCTCCTGCGCAGCGGCCTCCATCGCCTGCCGAAGGCCGGAAATCTTCTCTGTCAGCTTATTGCGGCGCTCGCCGTCGCTTTTTGCACGCGCGTCCAGTGAGGCAAGCTCGCCCTGCGTCGAAAAAATCGTATCATCAATCGCGCCGCAGAGCACGGCGTACTGTTTTTCCTCGCCCTGCAAGCGCAGAACCTCGTCCTCCGCAGAACGCAGGCGCCCTTCCTCGGCGGAAAGCTCAAACTCCACTTGCTTGACCAAGCGGTCCGCCTCAGTGAATTCAGCGTGGAATCGCTCAATCGAAGCGGTCAGCTCGTCGCGCTTTTTGCGCAGGCGCTCGATCTCGTTGGCGCGGGAGAGCATCCCCGCGTTGCGGAACACAGAGCCGCCGGTCATGGAACCGCCCGCGTTGACGACCTGCCCGTCCAGGGTGACGATGCGGAAGCGATGGCCAAAACGGTTGGCAATGGCAACTGCCGCATCCATATCCTCGGCAATGACCGTCCTGCCAAGCAGGCTGCCGATCACGCCCGTGTATTTTTTCTCACAATCGACCAGATCGGAGGCAATGCCGACAAAGCCGCGGGAATTCTCCACCCCCGCCTCATTCAGCGGACGGGAACGGATGACGCTGACCGGCAGGAAGGTCGCACGGCCGCTGTCGGAGCGCTTTAAATAGCTGATGGCAGTCTTTGCCGCCTGCTCATCTGCAACGATGATCTGCTGCATGGCGCTGCCGAGGGCGATTTCAATGGCAATGGCATACTCGTCCGCGACGCGGATGAGCTTGGAGACCGGGCCTTCGATCCCGCGCAGCGCGCCGCGCTGCCCCTCCTGCATCACCACGCGAACCGCCTTGGAAAAGCCCTCGTACTCGCGCTCCATCTCCTCAAAAACGCGGAGCTTTGCCTTCGCCGCATCCAGAGCGGCTGAGGTATCGCTCACCTGCTTTTGCAGCCCGTCGCGCTTCTGCGCACGGGTCTGCGCCCGCAGGCGATAGCCCTCGATGGTATTTCTTGCCGCCTGCGCGTCCTCGCGTGCGGTTTCCAGCGCACTGCGGCTCTGCACAAGCAGACGGTTTGTCTCTTCGCGGCGCTGCGCGGCGGCGGCATAGTCCTGCTGTGCCTGCGTGCGGCGTTCCTCATTTTGTCGCATGGCGTCTTCGAGCGCGGCCAGGTCGGCCTGGCTGCCGGAGAGGTCTGCAACGCGCTGCTCCTGCTCGTTGCGGAGCGTAAGATAGCGCTTGGTAATGCCGTCGGCGGAGTCTGCCAGACGCCGGCCCTCGGCCTCCGCGTCCGAAAGCTCCTGCTGCGCCGCTTCGCGCAGCCGTCTGATTTCCTGAATTCTCTCCTCCAGCGCAGTAATCTGTCCGGCAATGCCGCCGCTGCGGCTGTCCTGCTCGCTCAGCTCCTGCTGCACACGGCGGATGTTTGCCTGGCTGTTTTCCTGATTGCTCTGCAAAACGGCGATTTCGCCGCGCATGGTCTGCGTTTGCGTCTCCATGCCGGAAATTGCCTCACGCAGCTGGTCGGTCTGCATATCGCGGTTGTGCAGGTCGAAGGTCAGCGTTTCCGAGGTGACATAGAGCTGGTCGAGCGCGTCGTGCTCGCTTTGTAGGATAAACGCCGCGGAATTGTAATCCTCCTCGGCCTTGCGGGCCGTCGCGCTCAGGCGCTCGAGGTTTTGCAGGAACACTGCGACCTCCACGCCCTTGAGCTCCTCGCGCAGGGTCAGATATTTCTGCGCCTTGTCCGCCTGCTGGCGCAGCGGCTCGACTTGAAGCTCCAGCTCTGAGATTTTATCGCCGATGCGCATCAGATTGTCCTGCGTGTTGGCCAGGCGGCGCTCCGTCTCCTCCTTGCGGTGGCGGTATTTGGAGATACCGGCTGCCTCCTCAAAGATCTCGCGGCGGTCGGTGCTTTTCAGGGAAAGGATCTCGTCGATTCTGCCCTGGCTGATGTTGGAATAGCCCTCGCGGCCAAGGCCGGTGTCCATGAACAGCTCGTTGATGTCGCGCAGGCGAACGCTTTGCTTGTTGATGTAGTACTCACTCTCGCCGGAGCGGTAGTAGCGCCGGGTGATCATCAGCTCGTCGGCGTCGTACTTCAAGGAGCGGTCGGTATTGTCCAGCGTCAGCGTTGCCTCCGCAAAGCCAACCGGCCCGCGCTTCTGCGTACCGCCGAAGATGACGTCCTCCATTTTCTGCCCGCGCAGGGAACGGGAGTTCTGCTCGCCCATGACCCAGCGAATGGCGTCGGAAATATTCGATTTTCCGCTGCCGTTCGGGCCGACAATCGCGGTGATGTCATGGCCGAAGGTAACGGTTGTTTTATCCGGAAAGGATTTGAAGCCCTGAATCTCAAGCTGTCTCAGATACATCTGCACAATACCCCTATTGTATTATCGTCATATTTTAGCACAGGGCGAGGAAAAATGCAAGGCCACGCGTCCTTTCCGCGGGGTAAAAATGCAAAAACCGCCGTCTGCATGCACAGGCGGCGGTAAAGCTCAAATGTATCTGTCCTTTGGGCGCGGCAAATCGGGGCAGAAAATCAGATAAACGCTGTCCGAAATTCCCCACATTGATAAAATAGGAACGTCATCCAGCTCCCCTGCCGCCTCCAATGCGGCGAGGCGTTCGACCAGCGCCGGGCCATATTCCCGAATGCTCATCACGGCGCTTTGCCGCCCAAGTAGGGCCTTCAGCGGCGGGCACTGCTCCGCTCTGCGGACCAGACCCCAAATGCCGTAGCTTTCAAACGCGCTGCTCACGCCCCATTCCTTGAAGGCGCCCTCGTAGAAGGCCATTTCCAGCAGCTCGATATCCGAATACTGCACATATTGCGCGGCAATTTCAGCAAAGACGTCCCGCTCCGTTTCTTGCCCCCAGAGGTCGGCCTGTTTTTCTTCGTTTGCCTGCGGCTGCGGGAGGGCGTAAAGCGCCTCAGGATATTGCATGTCCGGGCAGAAAATCAGGTAAATCGTGTCCGCCAGACCGCGCAGTCCGACCGGCGGTTCGTCCATTGCAAGATACTTTTCGACCAGCGCCGGACCGTTTTCCCGAATCTCCTGAACGGCATGCTGCCAGCCGAGCAGAAAACGCAGCACGGGGTATTCCTCGCTCAGGCGAACCAGACCCCAGATGGAATAGTCCGAAGGGTCGCCGCTCGTTCCCCAGCTGTCAAAGCAACCGATCGTGAACGCCTCTTCCAGCAGCTCCATGACGGATTTTGTCTGGTATTCGGAAAGCAATCCATGAAAATAATCTCACTCCGCATTCACGTCCCAATAATAGGACGGCTCTGCGGCTGTCTCCTCTGTCGGCGGCGCGGTAGATTCCGGCGCGGCGGTACTCGATTCCGCAGACGGCGCCGGCACCGGCGTCTTGGCGCAGGCGCCGAACGAAACGGCCAGCGCTGCGCAGAGAAGAAGGGCAAGCAGTTTTTTCATCGGGCAACACTCCTTTTCGACTGCACAGCGTTACCGTGTCAGCGCGGAATATTCTCCGCGCTGGCATCACCGACGTAGAGCTTATAGGTATTGCTGCGCCATTTGTAGGTCGTTTTCACATAGAAATCGTCGTAGAAATAATTGATCAGCTTCACAAGTGTAATGATCTCGAATTGTATATCCAGCTCCCGATCCTCTGAGGCCGCCTGAATATAGGACTTCAGAAGCTCGATGCCATAGGTCTTGAAGGCCCAGGGTGCCGTTTCACGCTTTAGAAGCTCATCGAGCACTGCAACATAGGTGCGGCAAGTCTCGATTCCATCATCAAACGTACCGTAGGCATAGAGGTCAACCAGATGATAATAGGCCATCAGCTCGTCGATCAGCGCTTTATCGGAGTGAAGCGCATAGGGACCCTCCATCAGCTCCGGCGTCTGCGTGACGCTCTGAATCGTTTCTCCCGGCAGCGCAGCCGCCGCAGAAGGCCGCGCACAGGAGGTCAGCAGGACGGCGCAAAGGAAAAACAAGAGCAGCTTTTTCATTTGAACAGTGCTCCTTTCTGTTTGGATTTGACTCAGTCTGCTTTACATGCACATACCCTTGCAATCGCAAGGGTATGTGCACACAGCAGTATGGCGCTATAACAATCTGTTATAAGTTATTTCAAAACACTATAATTACAACAGATATGCAGTTAATAATTTGATTAATTCAATCTCCAAACAACCGCAGTATTTGTTGTATATCCAGCAGGCACATTCCCTAATGTATGCCGAAATACGCCATAGTCGCCTCACTTTGAAATACAGTTAGCATAAATAAGCGGATTACTGCTTGGCGACGGACTTCCGCTGATGACGGCCGAGTGTGAGCCATCATTCCCATAGTATACTATATCTCCAGCAGAAATGCCTGTATCCATATATGTTGTGGCAGTGGCTCCTGTAAAAATGCGACGATAGCTGCCATCAGACATATACGGCGTAGGATTATAAATCCGATAAATGTTAGAAGTCGAACGGCTGTACCAAGCATATGAGTGACAATTATACTTACAAGTGCCCGAACTTACCAGCGTTACATTGTATGTCTTAACAGTTCTTGCATCATCCGCTGCATGTTGCTGTGTTGTGTGCCCTTCAGAGCGAATCTCACATGCAACAGCGGAACCTTAGGGAGTATATACCGTAGCTAAAGTTCCATACGTTCCCGCTATTTCATCAAAGGTAACTTCGACACTGAAATTATCGCACAAATAGTTAATTAACTCACCCATTTTGTACGCAGTAAAGACATTATCAAGATCATCATTGTCAGCTGATGCCAATTGGGCGGCGTTTTCAACCACTTGTAAACCATACGTCGACATCGCCTGCTGTGCAGTATCACGAGAAAGCAACTCATTTAGCGCGCTGAAGTATTCACAACAAATTGGGACACTCTCATCAATAGAGCCATAGACTCCAAGATCGACAAGATAAGGGTATTCAGCAATTGCAGTAACAAGCGCTTCATCTGTCATACGATCAAGAATCTCATCGGGGATTCGGAGCATCTCGACTTTTTCGAGGACAGTGTAATTGAACCAGTCAGGGGAATCGGTCGTGATCGGATACTCATAATGCGTAACCGGCACAACGGACGCATCCTCCGCAGGTTCGGCGGCGGCGCCGGGGACAGAGACCACAAGGACGGTAAAAATGAGAAGGAGATGCATACAAACCAGTTTTTTCATTTTCATAAGAACACCTCTTTCTTTCGGACGAAAACCAACAACACGAACCGGACAGAAAAGCGGCCGCGATCACCTCCCCTTGCATTGATAGAGCCTGTGCTGTGTACAAACTCAGTATACCGTATTGAAATTATCATGTCAATGTATGGAAAAGCAGCTTTTTGAAATTTAGCAAACTGCACAAAAAAATCACCGTGGTTTTTGTCGCAAAAACCACGGTGATTTCTCCTATTTTCCTTCTTTTGGGAACAATTTGGCGATTGCCTGCATGGCTGCGGCCTGTTCGGCGCGCTTCTTGCTCGTGCCGTTGCCGCTGCCGACCGGTGTGCCGTTTAAAGAGACTTGAACGGTGAATTCCTTGCAGTGATCCGGGCCACTCTCACCAGTCAGCTCATAGGTCAGGTGCTGCTCTTTCTTCCGCTGCACCAGCTCCTGAAGCTCCGTCTTGTAATCGTGCGTTTTTTCCGCCTCGGCCAGCAGCGTCAGGACATGCTGCTGCACGATGCGCTTCGCCGCCTCGAAGCCGCCGTCCAGATAGGCCGCGGCAATGAGCGCCTCGACCACGTCCGAGGTAATGCTCGCCCGGCGGCGGCCGCCGGTCTGCTCCTCGCCGTTGCCAAGCAAAAGATATTCGCCCAGCGACAGCTTCTCGGCGACGATGGCCAGATTCTTCTCGCACACCAGCTCCGCGCGGATGCGCGACAGTTCGCCCTCCAGCTTGTCCGGGAAGGTGCGGTAGAGATAGTCCGCCGTGACAAAGCCCAGAATGGAGTCGCCCAGAAATTCCAGCCGCTCGTAGCTCTGAAACGCGTCCTTATAAATCTCGTTGGCATAGGAGGTGTGCGACAGCGCCAGCCGCAGCAGCTCGCGGTTTTTGTACTCGTAGCCGAGCGCGCGCTCCAGTTCAGTCCGCATGGCTCGCCTCCCGCGGCAGGGACATGGTGGAAATGTTCGCGCGAATTTCCTCGCAGAAGCCGCTGCTCGCCGCCTCAATCGCCTGCTTCACCGCGCCGCGGATCGCACGCGCGTCCGAGGAGCCGTGCGCCTTGATGACCGGCTTATTCAGGCCGACCAGCACGGAGCCGCCCGTCTCGCGATAGTCCATCATCTTCTTGATCTCCTTCACGCCGGGCTTGCACAGCAGATAGCCCAGCTTGGAAAAGAGATTCCGTTTGAACATTTTCTTCATCATACCGGACATGAAAATCGCCGTGCCCTCGATGCTCTTGAGCAGGACGTTGCCGGAGAAGCCGTCGGCTACGATCACGTCCGCCTCGCCCAGAAGAACGTTGCGGCCCTCGATGTTGCCCGCAAAGTGAATCAGGCCGTTTTCATCCGCCTTTTTCAGCAGCACATAGGCCTGCTTATGCAGCTCGTCGCCCTTGCTGTCCTCGGTGCCGTTGTTCAGGAGGGCAACGCGGGGCTTGGCGATGCCCAGCGCCTTCTGCGCATAGAGCGAGCCCATGCAGCCAAACTGCATCAAAAATTCCGGTGTGCACTCCGCGTTTGCGCCCGCGTCGATCAGAACCGCTTTCGTCGGGAAAAGCGGTGCAAAGGCTGCGCGGCGGATGCCGCGGATGCGCTTGACCAGGAGCGTTCCTGCCGTCAGCAGCGCGCCGGTGTTGCCCGCGGAAATGAAGGCATCGCCTGCGCCGTCAGCCAGCATTTTCAGGCCGACAACCATGGAGGAATTCTTATGCTGCTGCACGACCTGCGTCGGGTCGTCGTGCATATCGACCATATCCTCGGCATTGGCAATTTCCACGCCCTCGGGGAGCGTATCCAGGCCGTTGGCCTTCATGCCGCGCAGGATGTCCTCTCCGCGGCCGACAAGGACAATTTCGGTCTGAAATTCCTTTGCAGCCTGTACCGCGCCAAGAACGATCTCGTCGGGCGCATTGTCGCCGCCCATTGCGTCAATGATGATTCTCATGCCTGATTCCCTCCCATATTTGCGGCAATCGCATCCACACGTGCAAGCGCACGGTTTGCAATCGCCAGATTCTTATTTGCCTTGCCCCGGACGCGTTGATCGAGCGGAGCAATGATTCCGAAATTGATGTTCATCGGCTGGAAATTGCCGATGGAGCCTTCGCTGATGTAGTGTCCCAGCGCGCCGATGGCCGTCTCCGTGCCGAAGTCCGGCGGCGTCTCGCCGCGCAGGCGTGCCGCCATGCTGACCGCCGCCAGATAGCCGGAGGCGCAGGATTCGACATAGCCCTCCACGCCGGTCATCTGCCCGGCAAAGGCGACAAGCGGATCAGCGCGGTTTGCGAAGGTCGCATCAAGCAGCTGCGGCGAATTGAGGAAGGTGTTGCGGTGCATCACGCCGTAGCGGACATATTCCGCATTGCGCAGCGCAGGGATCATGGAAAACACACGCTTCTGCTCCGGGAAGCGCAGATGCGTCTGGAAACCGACAAGATTGTAGATATTGCCCGCGGCGTTGTCCTGCCGTAGCTGCACGACGGCATAGGCCTCCTTCCCCGTCTTCGGATCGCGCAGGCCGACCGGCTTCATCGGGCCGTAACGCAGGGTATCCACGCCGCGCCGCGCCATGACCTCAACGGGCATGCAGCCCTCAAAGACATTTTTATCCTCAAAGCCATGCACCTCCGCCTCCTCGGCGGTCGCAAGCGCCTGCACAAAGGCGAGGTATTCCTCCTTATCCATCGCACAGTTGATATAGTCCGCGCTGCCGCGGTCGTAGCGAGAGGCGCGCCACGCCTTATCCATATCGATGGACTCCAGCGTCACAAGCGGCGCAGCCGCGTCAAAGAAGTGCAGATAATCCGCGTTGCCGAAATAGGCGTGGATGGCGTCAGCCATGGCGTCCGAGGTCAGCGGGCCCGTGGCGATGATCACCGGTCCTGCCGGAATCTCCGTCACCTCTCCGGGGATCACCTCCACATTCGGATGCTCGCGCAGCCGCCTGGTTACCATAGCGGAAAAGCCGTAGCGATCCACGGCAAGGCAGCCGCCCGCCTCTACACGCGTCGCATCCGCGCAGGAGAGGATCAGGCTGTCCACACGGCGCAACTCCTCCTTGAGCAGGCCAACCGCGTTTTCCAGCCGGTCGCCGCGCAGGGAGTTGGAGCAGACCAGCTCCGCAAAATCAGCGCAGTGGTGCGCCGGGGACATTTTCTCCGGCTTCATCTCATAGAGCTTCACCGCAAAGCCGCGCTGTGCCAGCTGCCATGCCGCCTCGCTCCCCGCAAGGCCGGCGCCGATTACCTTTACTTCCGTCATTTCTTGGTTTCCTTTTTCGTTTTAGCCTTCGCCGTCGTCTTGGCCTTCGCCGTTGTTTTTGCCGGCTTCTTCGTCGTCTTCTTTTCCTCCGGTGCTTCCTCGATGGCCTCGGCAGTCTCAACGCTGTCGCTTGTGGCCTTGGGCATGCGGCGCTTATAGCCGCGCTTGTCCTCCGGCAGGAAATTCGGGCAGTTCTCATTGATGCAGAAGGGCTTCATCGCACCTCTGCCGGATTTTTTGAACATGGTCTGGCCGCAGACGGGGCAATCCTGCTCCGTAGGCACATCCCATGTCATAAAGCCGCACTCCGCCCCGCGCTCGCAGGCGTAGTAGGGATAGCCGCGCTTGGACTTGCGCTTGAGCATGCCGCTGCCGCACTTCGGGCAGCGACCGGGCATACGCTCGACAATGGGCATGGTGAACTTGCACTCCGGGAAACCGGAGCAGGCCAGGAAGCGTCCGAAGCGGCCGCTCTTGACAAGCATGGGCTTGCCGCAGATCTCGCAGACCTCGTCGGAAACCTCGTCCGGCACCTTAATGCGCGTGCCCTCGAGCGCCTTCTCCGCATCCACCATCTCCTGATGGAAGCCGGAGTAGAAGCTGCGCAGCACGTCCTTCCAGTAGACCTTGCCTGCTTCGACCTCGTCGAGCTGATGTTCCATGTTCGCCGTGAATTCCACATCGATCACGTCGTTGAAGCGCTCGACCATCAGGCCGGTGACCACGGTGCCAAGCGGCGTCGGGAATAGGCGCTTATCCTTCTTGATGACATATTCGCGTGCCTCGATCGTTGCGACCGTCGCGGCATAGGTAGACGGGCGGCCAACGCCGCGCTCCTCCATCGCCTTGACGAGCGTGGCCTCGGTGTAGCGGGCAGGCGGCAGCGTAAAGTGCTGATCCTTGCTGATTTTCTCCGCCGTCAGGCGCTCAGAGCCGTCGAGGTTCGGCAGAGACGAGGTCTTCTCCTCCGTCTCGTCGTCGCGCCCCTCCTCATAGACCGCCGTGAAGCCGGCAAAGGTCATGATCTGGTCGGTCGCGCGGAAGGTATGGCCTGCGCAGGCGGCGTCGATCTGCACGGAATCATAGCGTGCATCGGCCATCTGACAGGCGACAAAACGGCTCCAGATGAGCTTATACAGGCGGTACTGCTCCTTGGTCAGGTCGTCCTTGATGCTCTCCGGGTCAAGCCGGACGTTACTCGGGCGAATGGCCTCGTGCGCGTCCTGCGCGCCCTCCTTCTTACGGAAGTGGCGCGGCGCGCCGGGGTAATAGGAAGCGCCGTAGCGCTCGTTGATAAACTCCTTCGCCGCTGCCAGCGCCTCCTCGGAAAGGCGCAGCGAATCGGTACGCATATAGGTAATCAGACCGACGGAGCCCTCGCCGGTGATCTCCACGCCCTCATAGAGCTGCTGCGCAACCGCCATGGTGCGCCGCGGCGTCATATTCAGCTTGCGGGAAGCCTCCTGCTGAAGCGTCGAGGTGATAAAGGGCGGTGTGGGCGAGCGGCGCTTTTCCGCGCGCTTGATTGCGGCAATGGTGAATTCTCTGCCCGTGATATCGTTTTGAATCTGGAGGGCTTCCTCCTCGCTGTGCAGCTCGCGCTTCTTGCCGTCGCCGTAGTAGCGGGCGGTAAAGGAGCCGGGCTTGTCCAGGCAGCGCAGCAGCACGTCCAGCGTCCAGTATTCCTTCGGAACAAAGCTCTCGATTTCCTTTTCACGCTCGACAACCAGTCGTGTCGCCACGGACTGGACACGTCCGGCGGAAAGGCCGCGGCGTACCTTTTTCCACAGCAGCGGGCTGAGCTGATAGCCGACGATGCGGTCGAGAATACGGCGCGCCTGCTGCGCGTCCACGAGGTTATAGTCAATGTCGCGCGGCTCACGAATGCTCCGCGTGACGACACCTTTCGTGATTTCGTTGAAGGTCACGCGCTTCGTTTTCTCATCCGGCAGCGCAAACAGCTCCTTCAAATGCCAGGAAATGGCCTCTCCCTCGCGGTCCGGGTCGGTTGCGAGATAGACGCAATCGGCCTTTTTCGCTGCGCTCTTCAGCTCGGAGATCAGGCTTTCCTTGCCCTTCATCGGCAGATATTCCGGCGTAAAATCGTTCTCGATATCCACGCCCATGGTGCTCTTCGGCAGGTCGCGCAGGTGGCCCATGCACGCCTGCACCTGATAGTCCGGGCCGAGATATTTTCCGATGGTCTTCGCCTTGGAAGGCGACTCCACAATAACCAGATTTGTTGCTCCCTTTGCCATAAGGGAAAACCTCCAAAATAACGTTTATTTTCCGGCGGCACAGTAGCGGTTTCCCGGCTGCTTGACCGCGAGCTTTTTGATTTGCAGCATAGTCAGCGCCGCCGCGACCTTCTGCGCAGGCAGCTTTGTCTGCGCGACAATGTCGTCAGCCAGCGTCGGCTCAGCGGAAAGGACCGCATAGACCGCCGCTTCGTCTCCGGCAAGCTGCGGCTGTTCTTTTTCGTCACTATACTTCGCAGCTTCCGAATTGTCAATGACTTTTTTCGGCTCCTCGAGCACGACCGGCGTGTAAACCGGCGCGGGCCGCCCGAAACGCGCCATAAAGCTGCGCTCCATCGCCTCCCGGCTTCTGCCGTCAGAAAGTTTGTCCGGAAAGAGATGCCGGTATTCTCGCAGGACCTCCCAGCCGTTCTCCACGACGATCGCGCCGTCGCGGATGAGGCGGTTGCTGCCCTCGCAGCTCTTGACGCCGATATTGCCCGGAATGGCAAAGATGTCTCTGCCCTGCTCCAATGCCTGATTGGCCGTGATCAGCGCGCCGCTTTTCTCCGGCGCTTCGACGACGAGAACGCCAAGAGCAAGACCGCTGAGGATGCGGTTACGCACGGGGAAATTTCCCCTGTCCGGACGCGTGCCGGGCTTGAACTCGCTGAGAATGCAGCCGTGCGACTCGATCTGCCGGAACAGCCCGCGATTTTCCGGCGGGTACACCACGTCCACGCCGCAGCCAAGCACGCAAAGAACCGGCATTTCAGAGTCCAGTGCGCCGCTGAGCGCCATGGAATCGATTCCACGCGCGCCGTCCGAGACAACGATGCCTCCGCTGGATGCGATCAGCTTGGAAAACTGCTTTGCATGCAGCAGGCCGTAGGCGCTGCACCGCCGCGAGCCGACAACAGCGATTACCGCCTCGCGGTCAATATCCGGCAGCGTGCCGCGGTAATACAGCAGTGCAGGTGGGTCAACGATATTCTTCAGACGGTTTGGATAGGCCGGATCCGCATAGGTCAAAAGGCGGATTTCCTTGTTGTCGCACTGTGTAAGAATTTTCTCCGCCTCGTCAAGGGATTTATCCAGCAGGCCCTCCAGCCAACGCCGGTCAAAGCCCTCGGCCGCAAGATATTCCGACTCCTTCATGCGATAGATCTGCTCTGCCGTCCCGAACAGGCGCAGCAGCGCTGCGCGTCCGTGGACGCCGATGCCCGGACGATTGGTCAGCCAGATCCAGTGCTTGAGCATGTCTATCTCTCTCTTTCTCTTTTAATGCTTCATCTGCCAGAGGACAAGCGCCGCAGCGACCGCCGCATTGAGCGATTCGCAGCGCGGAGCCATCGGGATAATCACCTGTTTTTCGGACGCCTCCAGCAGCTCCCGGCAGATTCCCTGTCCCTCGCTGCCGATGACCGCAACCATATCGTGCAGAGAGACCTCCCGAATGTCCTGTGCGGCAGGCGTCAGAGCCGTTGTGGCAAGCGCAATGCTTCCGGTTTTCGCTGCGCGGAGCACCTCGTCCAGAGGAACGCTCTGCGGCGGCGTGCGGAATACCGCGCCCATGGACGCGCGGACGGTCTTCTCCGAAAAGGGGTCCGCGCAGCCGTTTGTCAGCACAACCGGGATGTCAAAGGCATCCGCCGTGCGGAGGATGGTGCCGAGATTGCCGGGGTCCTGGATGCGGTCGAGAAGGAGCATACCGCCGTGCAGCGCAGACTGCACAAGCTCCGGCAGCTCCAGGGCAAAGGCGATGCCCTGCGGCGTGCGCATGGGCGAAACGGACTGCATCAGTGACGCCGGAATGGCGGCTGTACGCGTCTGCGGCGGCAGCGGCGGCAGTGTCTGCCCCTCCGTCACAAGGACGCATGTCAGCCTCGAATACCAGCGTAGCGCCTCGTCCAGCAGCTTCCAGCCCTCTGCCGCGAATTGCCTGCACTCTCTGCGGTAGGCACTCGAGGAAAACAGCCGCCGCATATGCTGAATCAGCGGATTTTTCGCGCTCGTAATCCGTTCCAAAGCGGCATCAACTCCTGTTTCTTTCTCCTATTTTAATAATGTATCACGCCTTGCAGCATTTTTCAAGGCGTTTTTCGGAAGCCGGAGCGAAAAATACCGCGCCAATGGTCCTGAATTGCACCACGGCGCGGCATTTTCGGTATTATCGGCTGTGAGCGACGAGTCCGTCTTCGCTCTGCGCGTTCTCCTCCAACAGGTTTGTCATACTCTTCAGGCTGATGCCGAGCGTAGACATGTTATGAAGCAGCGCAGATAGCGTCGGCTGAATCACGCCCGTCACACCCAGCACGATCAGCATGAGGTTGAAGCCGACGATGAAGCGGTAGTTTCTGTGAATGCGGCCCATCAGTGCCACGCTCAGGCGACGCAGCGTGACCAGCTCAAACAGATCCTCCGAGGCAATCGTAATGTCGGCTATTTCGCGGGCAATCGCCGCGCCGGTGTTGATGGCAATTCCGGCGTCCGCCTCGGAAAGCGCGGGCGAGTCGTTCACGCCGTCGCCGATCATGATGACGGTTCTGCCCTCTGCCTTTGCCCGGCGGATGTAGCTCGCCTTGTCCTCCGGCAGTACCTCAGCATAGACCTCGTCCACGCCGACCTCGCGGGCAACGGACTCCGCCGTCTTGCGGTTGTCGCCGGTCATCATGACAATGTGCTTCAGTCCACAGGCGTGCAGCGCGGCAATTGCGCTTTTTGCCTCTCTGCGCAGCGGGTCATAGATGCACAGCACCGCTGCCAGGCGTCCGGAAATGCAGAGATACAGATGGGAATACTCCGCAGGCAGTACGTGGTACTTCTCCTCCTCGCCTTCCGGAACGACGCACTTTTCATCCTCAAAGACGAAATGCGCGCTGCCGATGATTACCTTTTCGTTGTTTACTGCACTGGAAATGCCATGCGCAACGACATACTGCACGCTTGAATGATATTCCTCATGGGAAAGGCCGCGGCGCTTCGCCTCCTCCACCACCGCGTTGGCCATGGAGTGCGGATAATGCTCCTCCAGGCAGGCGGCAAGGCGCAGCATCTCCTGCTCATCCCTGCCGTCGAAGGTCACGATCTGCGCCACCTTCGGCGTGGCATAGGTCAGAGTGCCGGTCTTGTCAAAGACGACGGTGTCCGCCTTGGCGACCGCCTCCAGAAAGCGCCCGCCCTTGACGGAAATATGATATGTATTGCTCTCGCGCATCGCCGAAAGCACCGCAATCGGCATGGAGAGCTTCAGTGCACAGGAAAAATCAACCATCAGCACCGCAAGCGTCTTCGTGATGTTCCGCGTCAGAAGCCACACGAGCGCCGTGCCGCCGAGAGTATACGGCACCAACCGGTCCGCCAGCCGCGAGGCCTTGTCTTCGCTGGTGGACTTGAGCTTTTCCGACTCCTCAATCATGCGGACGATGCGGTCATACCGCCCGCCGCCGGCCGCCTTTTCCACACGAATAATGCACTCGCCTTCCTCGGCGACCGTTCCTGCATAGACATAGCTGCCTGCACGCTTCGCCGCCGGCATGGACTCGCCCGTGATGGAAGCCTGATTCACCGTCATCTCGCCGGAGACAACCTTGCCGTCCAGCGGGATCATGTTGCCCGTGCGGACGACGATCTCGTCCCCCGCCGCAACCTCTCCGATCGGCACCAGCATCTCCGTCTCGCCGGTCACGCGCCAGACCTTGTCCACGTTGAGAGCCATCGCTCCGGCAAGATCTGCCACGGACTTCTTGTGCGTCCAATCCTCGAGAATCTCGCCAATGTGGAGCATGAACATGACGGAACCCGCCGTGTCGAAGTCTCTGCGCAGCAGAGAAACCGTTACCGCCGTGGCGTCCAGCACCGCAACAGACAGCTTTCCGTGCGCAAGCGATTGCAGGCCGTGCCAGATATAGCGCGTTGCGCGGAAGACCGCAATTACAGCGCTGGCCCACGCCGGAAGAAAGAGCTTGGAAACCGCCCGGCGCAGGACCGTAAAGACCAGCTTATCCTCAAAATCACGGTTGAGCTGCCGCGAGGTGTGCTCCGGCACAAGATCAAGCGCCTCTGCCTTTGCAAAGCCGAAGGAAGCAAAGGCGGCGATCACTTTTTCCCTGCTGCCGGAAAACTCCACAACGGCGTCGCAGGTGCGGTCATAGACCTTGACCGCCGTCACGCCCTCCACCGCACGCAGATAGTATTCCAGAACATCTGCATCACGCAGCGTCATGCGCCCACATTCCAGATGAACACGCAGGCGGCGCGGCGAAGCATGCAGAATTTTGCATTTCATACCAAATCCTCCAAAAGAAAACGGGAAGCCGGCTCTTTGCAGCGGCTTCCCGAATAAATTATGCCTTTTCCTCGGCGTCCTCGATGACCGCTTCCTGCGCAGCGCGGCGCTCGTTGATTTCCTTCGCGTCTGCAAGGATGTCGCCCGCGTTTTCGCGGATCGTCGTAACCGTCGTCATTACGCTGTCCTTTGCACGGAGCGCGGCAGCCGTCGTGTGGGTGTAAACCTTTTTGGCATCCTTGCTGCTCAGAATCTTAATACCGGCGGTTCCGAACAAAACGCCGGCGGCAAACAAACCAATTTTTCCGAATTTCATCGTCAAAACCTCCTGAATTCTGTAAAAGTTAGTATAAGTTAAGATTTCTCTCAGTGTGCCCACATATTAGCACAAGATTCTTTCATTTTCAAGTGTTTCCTCACTATTTTTTCTATTTTTTTCACGCTGTAGCAGGACAGGCAGCCAGTGTCTCTCCTCCGGAAAGAAAAAAATTTCTTTTTTTGCAAAAAAAGAGTTGCAATTCTCATCCAGATCTGATAGAATATCTGTGCACTTGAGAGAGTGCGCAAGAACATGGGGGTATAGCTCAGCTGGGAGAGCGCTTGAATGGCATTCAAGAGGTCAGCGGTTCGATCCCGCTTATCTCCACCAAATGCGTTGAGAGTGAAAACGGTTAAAGTCATTCAGATTTTAACCGTTTTTTCTTACTTTTCAGCACATTTTCACGCTATTTTATGAGTTCTTCAGAACTTTTCTTTTCTGAAAGCTTGCTAAAATTATTTTGAAAAATTGTGCTGAGTTTTGGAAAATCGCGTCCGGTTGCACCCTCTGTTGCACCTTAAAAAAACGCCAAAAGCGTTTTTTGAATACTCTTCAAGAGCATTCAAGGACGCTCTTTATCTCCCACGGTACATGTTTTGCAGCACGCCGACCTGTTCCGCGCGGTCGATGTGCCGCTTGTGCAAATGCATCGCCCTCACGGACAAGAAAACCGTGCTTTGTAGCGTTGCCGATGGCTGCCATGATAGCCGTCGGTGTAGCAAGCACCAGCGCACACGGGCAGAACACAACGAGAATCGTGACCGCACGGATGATCTGTCCCGTAATGAGCCAACTAATCCCAGCGGCAGAAAGCGCGATCACCACGATCCAAGTAGCCCATCTGTCGGCAAGTCCGACGATCTTTGCTTTGCCTGCATCCGCAGACTGCACAAG